>NZ_CP040396.1:777500-1417500 GCF_005577435.1 Paenibacillus algicola
GGGAGGCATGGCGAAGAGTACGAGCTAATAAGGGTTCAGCAGGAATAGACGGAGAGACACTGGCAGACATCGAGAAACAAGGAGAGGTGCTCTTTGTACACGAATGTCAACGTCTTCTTAAGGAAGGCAATTATCATCCACAACCTGTAAGGCGCCACTACATTCCAAAGAAAGATGGCAAAAAGCGACCGCTGGGCATTCCCACGGTGAGAGACCGCGTCATCCAGATGGCAGCGAAACTCGTCATGGAACCGATCTTCGAGGCGGATTTTCAGGAAACATCATTCGGGTTCAGGCCAAAACGAAGTGCAAAGCAAGCGTTAGATCGCATTCGGAAAGCATGTAACCGCAAAGGAAATTGGGTGGTCGACGTCGACATCCAAGGCTACTTCGACAACATCAATCAGGAGAAACTCATTAAGCTGGTAGAAATGCGAATCAGCGATAGACGAATTCTGAAGCTGTTGAGGAAGTGGCTAAGTGCGGGTGTCATGGAGGAAGGCAATGTCAGACGCTCAGATTTGGGTACACCACAAGGTGGGGTCATTTCACCACTGCTGGCGAATATCTACCTGAATTACTTTGATCTCCTGTGGGAACGGCATGGCAGAAAAATGGGGGAACTCACACGTTACGCGGACGATCTGGTGGTCATCTGCAAAACAAAGAAGGATGCAGATCGGGCGTACGAACTCATTAGAGTTATTATGGACCGCCTAGAGCTAACGTTACATCCAACCAAGACACGCATCGTTGGACTATGGACAGGAGAAGAAGGCTTTGATTTTCTAGGCATGCACCATCGAAAGACGAAAGCCGAGACATCCAA
Organism: Paenibacillus algicola; assembly: GCF_005577435.1. Classification (NCBI taxonomy): domain Bacteria; kingdom Bacillati; phylum Bacillota; class Bacilli; order Caryophanales; family Paenibacillaceae; genus Paenibacillus; species Paenibacillus algicola. Next base: position 778,330 of record NZ_CP040396.1, read on the forward strand.
AGGCAAAGTATACTATACGACCCAGCAGTGGCTGTGTCGCAAGGCGGAAGAGCGAATCCGAGAGGTCGTGAAGGAGCGACTTGCTCCGCCGAATATGCGTCACAAGACTTTCCAGGACCACCTGGAATATTTAAACCCAAAAATACAGGGGTGGCGCAACTACTACTACACAGCCTACAGCCAAAAGAAGATGGCAAAACTAGATTGGTACATCTTGCAGCGCTTAGCAAAGTGGGTTGCCAAGAAGCGTCAACGCACGCGATGGATGAGTTCATTAAGCGAAGTGAAAGCATTGTCCAAACAATATGGACTTAAAACGCTCTTGTGATCTGCACGCACATGAATGACGAACATCGGAAAGCCGTATGAGGGAAAACCTCACGTACGGTTTGATGAGGAGGGGCAGAATTTATCTGCCCTTTACTCTAGAACAGGAGCCTTGATTTTACAAAAAGCGAACATTAGATTTTACGAACAACTAAACGTTCGTGTTTAGGTTGACACCCGGTGTTAGAGATTGTTAAACTGAAATTATCAGGGCTTATTTATCTCATGAATGATCTATCCCATGAAATAACGGCCTAATTGTATAGGTCTCGTATAAAGCCGGGGATAGGGCCCGGAGGTTTCTACCCGAAAACCGTAAATTTTCGGACTACGAGGGAACAGGGCAAGTCAGCAGGGCCATGTGTCGATGGCTGCGGCAGACCGCCCTGACAGGTATTTTTTGTGCCCGGACTTTAATCGCCATTATGATTTCATCATAGAGCAGGTCCGGTGTTCCCTTGGAAGTCCGGTCCTTCTGCACAGCTGCAGAAAGAGCCGGATTTTTTTAATAGCTAAGTATAGTTGAATCCTGAGAAAGCAGGTGCATGATGTCGGTAAAAGCAGCAGTCATTATGGGCAGTCAATCGGATTGGGATACGATGTCCCACGCATGCGAGGTGCTGGAGGAGCTAGGCATCCCCTATGAGAAGAAAGTGGTATCCGCCCACCGGACGCCGGACTTGATGTTTAAATATGCTGAAGAGGCAGAAGGACGGGGCATTCGCGTTATTATTGCCGGAGCGGGCGGGGCAGCCCATCTGCCGGGTATGGTGGCGGCGAAGACCGTGCTGCCGGTGATTGGCGTGCCGGTGCAGTCGAAAGCGCTGAACGGTCTGGATTCTCTTCTGTCCATCGTGCAGATGCCCGGCGGCGTGCCGGTAGCAACGGTGGCGATCGGCCGCGCGGGGGCAGTGAATGCAGGCTTGCTGGCCGCCCAGATTCTCGGAACCGCCGATGAGGCGATCCGGGCCAAGGTGCAGGAGCGGCGTGACCGCACCCGCGATGAGGTGCTGAAGGGCAGTGACCTGTTATGAGCAAACGTATCAATGAAGGACAAGCTGCTCCAGTGCTTCCGCCAGGCTCCGTCATCGGGGTGCTCGGCGGCGGTCAACTCGGCCGCATGATGGCTCTGGACGGAATGAAGATGGGGTATCGGTTCATGACGCTGGACCCCGTCCCGGATTGTCCGCTGGGCCAGCTGGCTCCGCAGATTACGGCGTCCTACTCTGACCGTGAGGCGGCTGCGGAGCTGGCCTCCAGGTCAGATGTCATCACTTATGAATTCGAGAATGTTGACGCAGCCGTAGCTTCATTGCTGGAAGAGCAGTCCTATGTTCCTCAAGGCAGCCGGCTGCTCTATACGACGCAGAATCGTCTGCGGGAAAAGGCGGCGATTGAAGCTGCTGGCGTTCCGGTTGCTCCTTACCGGGAGATACGGAGTCTTGAGGAGCTTCAGGCTGCTGCCGCAGCTCTGGGCCTGCCCTGTGTGCTGAAGACCGCAACAGGCGGCTATGACGGCAAGGGACAGGCGGTGCTGCGGGAAGAAGGCCAGCTGGCTGAAGCCTACGACACTCTGGCAGCAGCTGGAACACAGCTCGTGCTGGAGAAATTCATCACCTTTAGCAGTGAAATTTCTGTCATTGCAGCGCGAACACCGGCTGGTGAGGTCAAGAGCTTCCCGCCGGCGGAGAATGTGCATGTAGACAATATTTTGCACGTATCCATTGTGCCCGCCCGAATTTCTACAGAGGTTCAGCGCCGGGCCTGCCAGGTGGCGGAGAAGGTAGCAGAGGGCTTAGAAGCTGTTGGTCTGCTGGCCGTTGAAATGTTCTTGACAGACCAGGGCGATATTTATGTGAACGAGGTGGCTCCTAGGCCGCATAACTCGGGTCACTATACGATGGAAGCCTGTGCTACCTCACAGTTTGAGCAGCATGTGCGTGCGATCTGCAGCCTTCCTCTCGGGGACACCGCGCTGCTGAGTCCTGTTGTGATGGTGAACCTGCTGGGCCAGCATGTCGAGCCGGCTGTGGAGCGCCTCACAGGCAAGGATGAACTTGCAGAGTCGCTTGGCATCGTGCCGAAGCTTCATTTATATGGAAAGAGCGAAAGCAAGCACGGCCGCAAGATGGGACATATCAACCTGCTGTGCGGTGATGTGGAAGATGCGTTGAAATGGATCGAGCAGACTAATATTTGGAGGCTGAATCAATGATTGAACGTTACAGCAGACCGGAAATGCGGGCCGTTTGGACCGAGGAGAACAAATTCAGAGCCTGGCTGGAGGTTGAGCTTTGCGCCTGTGAGGCTTGGGCAGAGCTGGGCGTAATTCCGAAAGAGGATACCGTCACCCTGCGCCAGAATGCTTCCTTTAATATTGACCGGATCTACGAAATCGAGCAGGAGACGCGCCATGACGTTATTGCCTTTACCCGCGCAGTCTCGGAAAGCTTGGGCAATGAGCGCAAATGGGTTCACTACGGTTTGACCTCCACAGATGTTGTGGACACGGCCAACGGCTATCTGCTGAAGCAGGCTAATGAAATTCTGGAGCAGGATCTGCTGCGCTTCATCGACATTTTGCGCGAGAAGGCGCTCTCCTACAAGCATACCCCGATGATGGGACGCACACACGGCGTTCATGCCGAGCCGACGACCTTCGGTTTGAAGATGGCGCTGTGGCATGAGGAAATGGTCCGCAATCTGGAGCGCTTCCGCCACGCCGCAGATGCGGTGCAGTACGGCAAGATCTCCGGCGCAGTTGGCACATACGCGAACATTGATCCGTTCGTAGAGGAGTTTGTGTGCCGCAAGCTGGGTACAAAAGCGGCTCCGATCTCCACCCAGACGCTGCAGCGTGACCGCCATGCGGAATATATGGCGACGCTGGCGCTGATCGCGACGTCTCTGGACAAGTTCGCTACCGAGGTCCGCGCGCTGCAAAAGAGTGAGGTCCGGGAGGTGGAGGAAGCTTTTGCCAAGGGGCAGAAGGGCTCCTCGGCAATGCCGCACAAGCGCAACCCGATCGGCTCGGAGAACATCTCCGGCCTGGCCCGCGTCATCCGCGGCCATATGGTGTCAGCGTATGAGAACGTGCCGCTGTGGCATGAGCGCGATATTTCACACTCCTCCGTGGAGCGGATCATTTTGCCGGATGCAACCATGCTGCTGAACTACATGCTGAACCGTTTCGGCAACATTGTGAAGAATTTGACGGTGTTCCCGGACAACATGAAGCGCAACATGGCCCGTACATTCGGTGTTCCGTTCTCCGGCCGCGTCATGACGAAGCTGATCGACAAGGGCTTCAGCCGGGAGCAGGCCTACGATACAGTGCAGCCGAGAGCGATGCAGGCGTGGGAAGAGCAGCGCCAGTTCCGCGAGATTGTGGAGAGCACGCCGGAAATTACTGAAGTGCTGAGTGCAGAGGAGATTGAGGATGCGTTCAATCCTTCATGGCATCTGAAGCATGTGGATACGATTTTTGACAAGCTGGGCTTGAAATAGAAGTAAGGCGGCTCCGGCTGGAGCTGCCCCTTCAAAGGGAGTGGAGAATATGGGATCTCGCGCACTGTCCACAGCTGTGGATCTGATTGATGCGCCGCTGCTGTACAAAGGCAAGGTCAGAGAGCTTTATGATCTTGGGGAACATCTGCTGATTGTGGTCACGGACCGCATCTCGGCGTTTGATTACGTGCTGGACCCGCCGGTTCCCGCCAAGGGAACGGTGCTGAACCAGCTCAGCGCTTTTTGGTTTGACCTTACGAAGCATCTCATGGATAACCACGTGGTGCATACCGATGTTCATGCATTAGGCGCAATCGTCAAGGACCCGGAGGCGCTGGAGGGAAGAGTGATGGTGTCCAAGCGGGCCGAGCGCATTGATATTGAGTGTGTGGTCCGCGGCTACATTACCGGAGGAGGCTGGCGGCAATACCAGTCCACCGGAGAGATCAACGGCATTCATCTTCCGGAAGGCATGCGGAAGAATGAGGCCTTTAAAGAGCCCATCTTTACGCCTGCAGCCAAGAACGACGTCGGCCATGATGAGGATATCTCCATGGATGCGATGAAGGACATGGTGGGGGCAGAGCTCGCACTGGAGCTGCAGGAGAAAAGCCTGATGCTCTACCACTATGCCCATAATTACTGCGCCGAGCGGGGCATCATCCTGGCAGACTGCAAGTTCGAATTCGGCCTGCTGGACGGCAAGGTGATTCTCATTGATGAAATCTTCACTCCCGATTCCTCAAGATTCTGGGATCAGAGCAAGTACGAGCTGGATATTGAAATTGACAGCATGGACAAGGAGCCGGTCCGCAGCTACCTGGCGGGAACCGACTGGGACAAGAACAGCAAGCCGGAGGAGCTTCCGGCCGGTGTCGTTGAAGAGACGACTCGCCGGTATACCGATATTTACCGCCGCATTACGGCACCCGTTCAATCAAACTCTTAATTCCTATACGATACCGAGGAGGAACATCAAAGACATGTTAAAAGCAAAGGTCTATGTCACCATTAAGCAGAGCGTTTTGGATCCACAGGGAGTTGCCGTTCAGGGCGCTCTTCATTCCATGGGTTTTCAGGAAGTGGAAAGCCTTCGGATCGGCAAGTATATGGAAGTAGAGCTGAATACGGATGACCGTGAAGAGGCGGAAGCGCGTTTGAAAGTCATGTGCGAGAAGCTGCTTGCCAACACCGTGGTTGAAAATTACCGCTTCGAACTGGAGGGCTAAGTATCATGAGATTTGCAGTACTCGTGTTTCCCGGCTCCAACTGTGATATTGACTGCTACAAGGCGGTAGAGCAAACGGTTGGTGAGCCTGTTGATTACGTTTGGCATACCGCAACCGACCTGTCGGCATATGATGCCATTCTGGTACCCGGCGGCTTTTCCTACGGCGACTATCTGCGCTGCGGCGCCATTTCCCGCTTCGCTCCGGTAATGAGCGAGGTCGCGAAGGCAGCAGAGCAGGGCAAGTTTATTCTGGGCATTTGCAATGGCTTCCAGATCTTGACGGAGGCGGGCCTGCTGCCAGGCGCTCTGCGCCGCAATGAATCGATGAAATTCCGCTGTCATGACAGCGTTCTGAAGGTCGTGAACAACGAAACTCCATTTACCCGCCACTATAGTGAGGGACAGGAGATCGTCATCCCGATCGCACATGGAGAAGGCAACTACTACTGTGATGAAGAGACACTGCAGCAGCTGCGTGACCGTAACCAGATCGTATTTACGTACAGCGACAATCCGAACGGTTCCGTTGCGGACATCGCTGGCATTTGCAACGAGCGTGGCAACGTGCTGGGCATGATGCCGCATCCGGAGCGGGCGGTGTCCAGCCTGCTTGGCTCGGAAGACGGAAAGGCAATGTTTACATCCATCATTCAGACCTGGAGGGATACACATGGCGCAGCAAGTGTCCGCTAAAGAACCTACCGCAGAACAGATTGCGGAACACCGACTATATGAGCAGATGGGCGTGTCGGACAGCGAGTATGATCTGATCTGTTCGTTCATGGGACGCAAGCCGAATTATACGGAGATTGGCGTATTCAGCGTCATGTGGTCCGAGCACTGTGCCTACAAAAATTCCAAGCCGCTGCTCCGCCGTTTTCCAACGAGCGGTCCGCGCGTGCTGATGGGACCCGGCGAAGGCGCAGGGATCGTTGACATCGGCGACAATCAGGCCGTTGTATTCAAAATCGAAAGCCATAACCACCCCTCCGCTGTAGAGCCGTTTCAGGGCGCAGCGACCGGAGTCGGCGGCATTATCCGTGATATTTTCTCCATGGGTGCAAGACCGGTAGCGATTCTGAACTCGCTTCGTTTTGGCAAGCTAGAGAGCGATCGGGTGAAATATTTGTTTGAGCACGTCGTTTCCGGCATCGCCGGCTACGGCAACTGCATCGGGATTCCGACCGTCGGCGGTGAGGTAGTGTTCGATGAGAGCTATGAAGGCAACCCGCTTGTAAACGCGATGTGTGTCGGCGTCATCGACCATGACAAAATTCAGCGCGGTGTCGCCAAGGGTGTAGGTAACCCGGTCTTCTATGTAGGACCTCCTACCGGCCGTGACGGCATTCACGGAGCAACCTTTGCTTCGGTAGAGCTGACTGAGGAATCGGAAGCGAACCGTACTGCGGTTCAGGTTGGCGATCCGTTTATGGAGAAGCTTGTCATGGAATCGTGCCTGGAGCTGATCGACTCCGGGATCGTGCTGGGCATTCAGGATATGGGAGCAGCCGGCCTCACGTGCTCCAGTGCTGAAATGGCAAGTAAAGCCGGCAACGGCCTGGAGCTGTATCTGGATCAGGTTCCGCAGCGCGAAGAAGGCATGACGCCTTATGAGATGATGCTGTCGGAATCCCAGGAGCGTATGCTTTTCGTTGTTGAGCCGAAGGATGAAGCGCAGGCGCGGGAAATTTTTGAACGCTGGGGCGTGATTTGTGCGAAGGTCGGCAAGGTTACAGACGACGGCCGCCTGAAGCTGTTCCATCACGGTGAGGTGGTCGGCGATATGCCGGTTACGGCGCTCGTGGATGAGTGCCCGGTGTATAACAAGCCTTCCTCGGAGCCGGCTTACTTCGCCGAACAGGCCAAGGTGGATACGACACGTTATGCGGAAGTCACAGACCTTGGCGGCGCGTTGAAAAAGGTGCTGGGCTCCCCTAGCCTTGCGAGCAAGGCCTGGGTATACAACCAGTACGATTATATGGTACGCACCAGCACGGCAGTACGTCCGGGCTCGGACGCTGCGGTTGTAACCGTGGACGGCACACGCAAGGCGCTGGCTATGACAACGGACTGCAACGGCCGTTATGTATATCTGGATCCGGAAACCGGCGGCAAGATTGCTGTCAGTGAAGCAGCGCGGAACATCGTCTGCTCCGGCGCAGAGCCGCTGGCCATTACGGATAACCTGAATTTCGGATCTCCGGAGAAGCCAGAAATCTTCTGGCAGATGGAGCGGGCTGTTGACGGTATGGCAGAAGCATGCCGCGAGCTGAATGCTCCGGTCATCGGCGGTAACGTCAGCCTGTATAACGAAAATGCCAAGGGAGCGATTTACCCGACGCCGGTCGTTGGCATGGTCGGTCTGATTCATGATGTAGACCATATCACGACACAGGACTTCAAGGCGGAAGGCGATCTGGTGTATCTGCTGGGCGAAACATTTGCGGAGCTGGGCGGAAGTGAATTCCAATCGGTAATCCACGGCGTTTCCGAGGGACGTCCGCCGGCGCTTGATCTGGCTAAGGAAAAAAGACTGCTCAGCGGCGTGCTGACAGGTATCCAGTCCGGCTTCATCTGCTCCGCGCATGACGTATCCGAGGGCGGACTTGCCGCTGCTCTGGCCGAGAGCTGCATCAGCGGACAGGTTGGCGCAAGCATTGAGCTGCAGAGTGAGCTCAGAAATGACATGACGCTCTTCAGTGAAAGCCAGTCCCGGATTATCGTTTCGGTTACCCCGGGGAATGAGTCCAATCTGGAGCAGCTGCTGAAGGAAGCCGGCGTTCCGTTTGCTGCGATCGGACGGGTTGGCGGCAGCGAGCTGCATATTTCGATCAACGGTGCTTCCGCGGTACAAGAACCCGTGGAGGCTTTGAAAGCCGTCTGGGAGGATGCCATCCCATGCCGAATGAAATAATGCCTGAAGGCTTATGGACTGGCGATTATTACAACGAAGGCAGCGGCAAGGACGGCGTCTTTGATAAATTGAAGGAGGAGTGCGGGGTGTTCGGCGTGTTCGGACATCACGACGCGGCTTCACTCTCCTACTACGGACTGCATGCTCTGCAGCACCGCGGTGAGGAAAGTGCCGGTATTTGTGTAGCGGACGGTGTACAGTTCCGTTATCATCGCGGCATGGGGCTCGTCAAAGAGGTGTTCGGGCGGGAGCTGCTGGAGTCTCTGCAGGGAGACCGCTCTATCGGACATGTCCGCTACTCTACGAGCGGCGACAGCCAGATTACGAATGCCCAGCCGCTCGTCTTTAAATATCGCCAGGGTAATCTTGCGATTGCTACGAATGGCAACATCGTCAATGAACCGGCACTGCGCCGGGAGCTGGAGGATTCCGGCTCCATCTTTCAGACGACCAGCGACACCGAGGTCATCGCGCATCTTATTGCCCGGTCCCCTAAAAATTTTGTTGAAGCAGCCAAGGATGCTTTGCAGCGTCTGGTAGGCGGATTCGCCTTTCTGCTGATGACGGGCGATAAGATGATTGTGGCTTCGGATCCGAACGGTCTGCGTCCGCTGACGATGGGGCGTCTTGGAGACGCCTACGTCTTCGCATCGGAGACCTGCGCGATGGAGGTCATCGGTGCCGAGCCGGTCCGCGACATTGCACCAGGCGAGCTGCTGGTGCTGGATGCTGACGGACTGCACGAGGACCGCTATACCGAAGCCGGCAGAAAAGCGCTGTGTGCGATGGAGTATATCTATTTCTCCCGTCCGGACAGTGACATGAACGGCTCGAACCTGCATTCCGCCCGCAAGCGGATGGGCAGCCGGATGGCGCTGGAATCCTTCGTGGATGCCGACGTCGTTACCGGAGTTCCGGACTCCAGTATCTCCGCTGCCATCGGCTATGCCGAGCAGACCGGTATTCCGTACGAGCTGGGACTGATCAAGAACAAGTACACGGGCAGAACGTTTATTCAGCCCAGCCAGGAGCTGCGGGAGCAGGGCGTCAAGATGAAGCTCAGCGCCGTACGGCGGGTCGTGGAAGGCAAACGGGTAGTCATGATTGATGATTCGATCGTGCGTGGAACGACGTCGCGGAGAATCGTGAATCTGCTGCGTGAGGCCGGAGCGACTGAGGTGCATGTGCGGATTACGTCGCCGCCGTTCCAGAATCCGTGCTTCTACGGCATCGACACGCCGGACCGGAGGGAGCTGATTGCTTCTTCCAAGAGCGTGGACGAGATCTGCCGGGAAATTAACGCGGACAGCCTCTCCTTTCTGACGCCGGATGGCCTCATATCGGCCATTGGGGGCTACGACGAGAACAGCCCGAAGGGCGGCTTGTGCCTGGCCTGCTTCGATAATGAGTATCCGACACAGATTGATTTCGGCGGGGAAGAGAAGATGGGGTGCAGCTGTTAAGGAATGCGGCTTAGCTTTCAACAACCAGTGCACCTATGATCTGGTATCCTGCATGCAATGAAGTTAATTCCATAAATGATTCAAGCCATAAAGCAACACGCTTGATACCGGCACGGACATCATCCGGCAGTTGAAAAGGAAGTCCTGTGGATTCCTGCTGGACTGGCCGGATGGTTCTGTCTGTGTCATCAAATACGTATCCATTAATTTCTTTAAAGGAGTGTTTCGCGCGTGTCTGATACTTATAAAAACGCCGGAGTCGATATTGCGGCAGGCAATGAAGCGGTAGAACGGATGAAAAAACACGTCAAAACAACGTTCAGGCCGGAGGTCATGACGGATCTGGGCGGATTTGGCGCTTTGTTTCAGTTGAATAAGGATCAATATGAAGAGCCGGTTCTCGTCTCCGGTACCGACGGCGTAGGCACCAAGCTGAAGCTCGCATTCTCGATGGACCGCCATGATACGATCGGGATCGATGCTGTAGCGATGTGTGTCAATGATGTCGTGGTGCAGGGTGCAGAGCCGCTCTTTTTTCTGGACTACCTGGCCTGTGACAAGGTCATTCCTGCAAAAATTGAATCCATCGTGAAAGGCATCGCAGACGGTTGTAACCAGGCGGGCTGCTCCTTGATCGGCGGCGAGACCGCGGAAATGCCAGGAATGTACAGCGAAGGCGAATATGATATCGCCGGCTTTACGGTAGGCATCGTGGACAAGCGCAAAATGATCACTGGCCAAAGCATCGCTGCCGGCGACACGGTCATTGGACTGGCGTCCAGCGGCGTGCACAGTAACGGCTTTTCGCTCGTACGCAAGCTGCTCCTGGAGCAGTCTGGCTACAAGCTGGATCAGGACATTGAAGCACTGGGAGGCCGTCTCGGGGACGTGCTGCTCACACCGACCAAGATTTATGTGAAGCCGCTGCTGGCCTTGATGAAAGAGGTAGAGGTTAAGGGCATGGCGCATATTACAGGCGGAGGCTTTATCGAGAACATTCCGCGGATGCTGCCAGAAGACGTCAATGTCAATATCGAATACGGCTCCTGGCCGATTCTGCCGATCTTCCAGCTGATGCAGGAGCAAGGCGGAATCTCGAATAAAGATATGTTCACAACCTTTAATATGGGCATTGGCATGGTGATCGTTGTCTCCAGCGCCCAGGCAGAACAAGCTGTTGAGCTGCTGAAGGCTGCAGGAGAAGAACCGTACGTGCTGGGACAGGTTACAGCAGGCGAGCGGATTGTGACCTTTTCAGGGGCGGACGTTTAATGGGCTCTTACCGGATCGCCGTGTTTGCTTCCGGCACCGGGAGCAATTTTCAGGCGCTGCTGGATGCGCAGCGTAAGGGGAGCTTGCAGGCGGAAATCGTCCTGCTTGTGTCGGACAAGCCGAACGCCCCGGTTGTGGAGCGTGCCCGAAATGCCGGAATCGAGGTGTTTCTGTTTCAGCCCAAGGACTATAACCAGCGGGAGGATTATGAACGCGAGATTCTGAGTCAGCTGGAAGCACGGGGCGTAGATCTCATTGTATTGGCAGGCTATATGAGACTGCTGACCTCCGTACTGGTAGCGCCGTACAGCGGACGGATGATCAACATTCATCCGTCACTGCTGCCGGCTTTTGCAGGCAAGAACGCAATCGGACAAGCACTGGAATACGGTGTAAAGGTGACGGGAGTGACCGTGCATTTTGTCGATGGGGGCATGGATACCGGACCGGTCATTGCCCAGACGGCGCTGGACATCCAGCCCGGAGAAGAAGAAGCCGCCCTGACAGAGCGTATTCATGCTGCGGAACAGCAGCTTTATCCAGCGGTCGTTTCCTGGTTTGCTCAGGGGCGGATTATCTTGGAGGGACGTCAGGTGACGGTGCTGCCGCTGCGTTAAGGAGATCAGGCGCTCAGCCCGACCTTCTGCAGCAGTCCATGCAATAGCCCTTTAGCTCAATCTGGGCTGCAATTATATAAAGTCCGATTGAGCTTCAGGCATTCTGAATAAAGCCCCGAATACTGCCGGGCAGGTTACATATTTCTCGGGAAATACTGCCCCATATCTTCCTTCTCGACAGCATTTATCGCTGGTAAGGCAGTGTTTAGGGAACTTTGCATAAATTAGGAGGAATCCATAGTGAGTATCAAACGAGCGCTGGTCAGCGTCTCTGACAAAACAGGTATCGTGGAGTTTTGCCGCGAATTGTCTGCATTAGGCGTCGAAATTATTTCTACAGGCGGAACGAAATCCTTGCTGGCGAAGGAAGGCGTGCCGGTCATCGGTATTTCGGACGTAACCGGCTTTCCGGAAATTTTGGACGGACGTGTCAAAACACTGCATCCTGCGGTGCACAGCGGCCTGCTTGCCATTCGTGACAGCAGTGAGCATCAGCGTCAGATGCAGGAGCTTGGACTGGACTATATCGATCTGGTGGTCGTCAATTTGTATCCGTTCCAGGAAACAATTGCGAAGCCGGATGTTGAGTATGAGGACGCAATTGAAAATATCGACATCGGCGGTCCAACCATGCTGCGCTCTGCAGCAAAAAATCACGCGTTTGTCAGTGTTGTTGTTGATGCAGCGGACTATGCTTCCGTATTGGAAGAGGTTTCAGCAAGCGGCGATACGACGCTGGAAACGCGCAAACGCCTTGCAGCCAAGGTGTTCCGCCACACCGGCGCATACGACACCTTAATCTCCGAATATTTGTCGAATGTAACCGGCGATCCGCTGCCGGAGCGTCTCAGTGTTACTTTTGAGAAAATCCAGGATTTGCGCTATGGCGAGAATCCGCATCAGAAGGCTGCCTTCTATCGCAAGCCGCTTGCTCCAGCCGGTACGCTGACAACGGCAGAGCAGCTTCACGGGAAAGAGCTGTCCTACAACAATATTAATGACGCGAACGCAGCACTGCAGATCGTTAAGGAATTTGACGAGCCGGCTGTCGTAGCCGTCAAGCATATGAATCCATGCGGTGTTGGCGTTGGTGCAACGGTGCTGGAGGCTTACCAGAAGGCGTATCATGCCGATCCAACCTCGATTTTTGGCGGTATTGTGGCCGCGAACCGGACCGTGGATGCAGAGACTGCCGAGCTGCTGAAGGATATTTTCCTCGAAATTATCCTCGCTCCGGATTTCACGCCGGAAGCGCTGGAGCTGTTAACCCGCAAGAAGAATGTGCGCCTGCTCAAAATGGGTGAGTTCGGTTCGGCGAAGGAGCGCACATCATCCCTGAACGTAACGTCCATTGAGGGCGGGATGATCGTGCAGGAAAGTGACGTGCATTCTCTGGATGCTGCGGAGCTGAAGGTGGTCACAGAGCGTCAACCGACAGAGGAAGAGCTGAAGCAGCTGCTGTTCGGGTGGAAGGTTGTTAAGCACGTGAAATCCAATGCCATCGTTCTGGCAGCAGATGATATGACCGTCGGTGTCGGCGCCGGTCAGATGAACCGTGTCGGTTCAGCGCGGATTGCGATTGAGCAGGCAGGAGAGAAGGCTCAGGGAGCTGTAATGGCTTCCGATGCGTTCTTCCCGATGGGAGATACTCTGGAGCTGGCGGCGAAAGCAGGCATTACTGCTGTTATTCAGCCCGGCGGCTCGATCAAGGACGAAGAGTCGATCAAGGTTGCTAACGAGAACGGCATCGCCATGGTGTTTACCGGCGTAAGGCACTTCAAGCACTAAGCCCTGCCGCGCTATAACGATTCACTTTGGCAGCTAGCAGGCTAGGTATGACCAAATTCACACGGAAATGCCGTTTATCCCTCGGGAGACGGCATTTCCGCATATGGAGGGAACCCATGGATATTCTGGTAATCGGCGGCGGCGGCCGCGAGCATGCAATCGTCTGGGCTTTGGCCCAAAGCCCGAAGGCGGGGAGTATTTATTGTGCGCCGGGCAATGCCGGCATCGCGCAGCTGGCGGAGTGTGTGCCCATCGCAGTCGGTGAGTTTGAAAAGCTGAAGGCATTCGCACTGGAGAAAGAGGTCGGGCTGGTTGTCGTCGGACCGGACGACCCGCTCGCGGATGGCATCGTTGACGTGCTGGAGGACGCGGGCCTGGCCGTATTTGGACCCCGTAAAAATGCAGCCGAAATTGAAGGCAGTAAAACCTTCATGAAGGATCTGCTCCACAAGTACAGCATTCCGACCGCCGCATATGAGAAATTCGACAGCTACGAGCAAGCACTGACCTACCTGCGCAGCCAGAAGGCGCCGATCGTCATTAAGGCTGACGGGCTGGCCGCCGGTAAAGGGGTAACCGTCGCTCATACGATGGAAGAGGCGGAGCAGGCGCTGCAGGATATTATGCAGTCCAAGGTGTTTGGTGAGGCTGGCAGCCGTGTCGTCATTGAGGAGTTTCTAGAGGGACAGGAGATGTCGATCCTGGCGTTTGTCGACGGAGAGACGGTCAAGCCCATGTCGGCAGCCCAGGACCATAAGCCGGCATATGACGGAGACAAGGGACCGAACACGGGCGGTATGGGAACCTATTCCCCGCTGCCTCATATTCCGTCTTCTGTCATTGAAGAAGCGGTCGAGCAGATCATTAAGCCGACAGCCAAAGCGATGGTCGCTGAAGGCCGGCCGTTCCGCGGCGTGCTGTTCGCAGGGCTGATGATTACGCCGGAAGGGCGCGTGAAGACAATCGAATTCAACGCCCGGTTTGGCGATCCGGAGACGCAGGTCGTCCTGCCGAGACTGAAGACGGATCTGCTTGAAGTGTTCCTTGCAGCGGTCAATGGTACACTTGCAGAGCTGGAGCTGGAATGGCGTGAAGAAGCAGCAGTCTGCGTTATTCTGGCGTCCGGCGGTTATCCGGCCTCGTATCCGAAGGGACTGCCGATTACCGGCCTGGAATCGACGGATGATACGTCCATGGTCTTTCATGCAGGGACGGCCTTAAATGCTGAAGGTCAGGTGGTCACAAGCGGAGGCCGGGTGCTGGGCGTTGTGGGTCTGGGTGAGGATATTGCTTCAGCCCGTGACAATGCTTATCAGCGTGCCGAAGGCATTACATTTGAAGGCAAGCATTTCCGTACCGATATTGCTGCCAAAGCGTTGAAATAGCTTCCCGGTCCTGAAGGCTGAAATATGGGCATTGCGTCTAGAAAAGGCTGTTCTCCAAGTGCTACACAGGAGGACAGCCTTTTTAATTTGGAGCTCCAGCACGTTGATTATAGGCTACTATAAGTCGTAGCGCATGAAATTTTCGCTAATGCAAACGATTGCTCAAATGGAGAGGCGTATCAATCCGTTACAGGAGCAGATCTTGTCCAATTCTCAGTATAATTTCGCGAAAAATTAGATATACTGCATAAGAAAGCGATATAGGGAGAAAAACGGAGATAATGAACAATTAATCTGGATTTTCAGTCTGTGCAAACGTTTTTACAAAGACTTGCGCATGGTGTATGATGTTTCTAGTGAATGAAGCGCTTTCTCATTAAAAAAGTCTTGGGAAACGGTTTCGCCCTACATAAACTACAATGGGCTTGAAAGTTTTCTGAAATCGTTTGCGCAGAGTTCCAAGGTGATTCAAGAACATTATTGAGAGGGGTTATTTTAGAATGAAGATGAAAAAGGTTATGACACTCGCCGCTGCGTTCACTATGGCATTCTCGATCACAGCATGCGGAGGCAACACAGCAGCTCCAGCTCCGGAAACTCCAACACCTGCTGAAAATACACCAAAGACGGAAGCTCCACCAGCCAATTCCCCAGAGCTGGCACCTGAAGAAGGCGCTAAGCTGGTCGTTTGGGAAAGTAAAGACGAAAGAGCTTACACGGATGAAGTTATAAAAGCATTTACCGAAAAATATGGTGTAGAAGTTACCCTGGAAGAGCTGGCTCCAACGGATCAGCTGACTAAGCTGGCACAGGATGGACCATCCGGCCTCGCCGCTGACGTTGTGATCTTCCCGCATGACCAGCTGGGTAGAGCGGTATCCTCCAATCTGGTACTGCCAAATGACTACTTCGATGTAGAGACGAGAGAAGCAAACTCTGAAGCAGCAATTCAGGGCGCATCCTTCGATGGCGTACTGTATGGCTACCCTCGTGCAGCTGAAACCTACCTGATGTACTACAACAAGGATTTGGTTCAGGAAGCGCCTGCAAGCTTCGAAGACGTTATTGAATTTGGCAAAAGCTTCACTGACAACACGAAAAACAAGTATGCGATCATGTGGGAAACGGGTAACCTGTACTTCACTTATCCGTTCCTGGCTTCCAACGGCGGCTACATCTTCGGAAGCAACGGTACAGATGTGAATGATATCGGGATCAACAATGAAGGCGCTGTAAAGAGCATGGAGGTTTACCAAAGCCTGAATGAAATTCTGCCCGTCAAAGCTGGTGACATCACTCCGGACATCAAGCGTGCACTCTTTAATGAAGGCGACCTGGCCATCGACATTAACGGTCCTTGGGAATTGGCAGGCTACAAAGCAGCACTGGGCGACAAGCTGGGCGTAGCACCGATTCCAACGATCGCAGGTCAGCCGGCTGTATCCCTGTCCGGTATTAAAGCTTGGTACGTCAATGCAAACTCCCAATATCCGAATGCTGCCCGTCTCTTCGCAAACTTCGCAACGAATGAAGAGAACCAGCTGAAGCTGAGCGAGCTCGTAGGCTCCGTACCAACCAACAAAGCAGCTCAGGAATCCGATCAAATTAAAAACGACCCGTACCTGTCCGCGTTCACAGAGCAGTTCAACAGCTCTGTACCAATGCCTTCCGTACCTGAGATGAACAATGTATGGTCTCCGGTGGGAGCGGCACTGACAGAAATCTGGGATAACAACAAAGACATTAAAGCTTCCCTGGACAACGCAGTCAATCAGCTGAAAGAGCTGAACAGCGGCGCAGCGAAGTAAGCAGCACCCTATAGAATAACGTACAAAGATGTTCACCCGCCGCGGGCCGGCGGGTGATTCCTCGATTATACGGAGAGGAGAATGGATGGAGAATGCGTCAACATCGAATGATCGCAGCCATATTATCAGCAGTTTGTATGGGCTTGGGCCAACTGTATAATCGTCAATGGATGAAAGGCATTATTTTAACTGTGATCGGGGCGGGAAGCCTTTATTTTTTCTTTAACAATCTGGGAGATGCCCTGTGGGGAATTACAACCCTGGGAGAGCAAGGCAACCGCTTTGAGAAGGTGGATGGCCTGACCAAGCTGGTGCCGGGAGATCATTCCATCAATCTCCTGATTGAAGGGCTGATTGTTCTGATTCTGCTTGCTCTGTATCTTATCGCTTATTACGCAAACATCAAGAACGCTTATAACGCAGGAAAACAAAGGGATCTGGGCGAGAAGCCCAACACGATGAAAGACACCCTTAACTATATTTTTGAAGTCAAATTTGCACAATCCTTTCTGACGCTGCCTGCATTCGGCATTTTGTTCTTTACGGTGATGCCGATTATATTCATGGTCATGCTGGCATTTACCAACTATTCAGCGCCGAATAACCTGCCTCCGGCGAAGCTGGTGGACTGGGTCGGCTTTGAAACCTTTACCAGCCTGGTAGCGCTTAAATCATGGAGCCATACCTTCTATGGCGTATTAACCTGGACGCTGATCTGGGCGGTGCTAGCCACGGTTACGACCTATTTCGGAGGCATGCTCGTTGCCCTGCTGATTCAGCAAAAAGGCATTCGCTTCAAAGGCATGTGGCGTGTCATCCTGATTATTCCTTATGCGATTCCACAGCTGATTTCCCTGCTCGTGATGCGGAATCTGTTCAACGGTCAATTCGGCCCGATTAATCAGTATTTTAAATACTTCGGTTTAAATGGCCTGCCATGGCTGACAGATCCCTTCTGGGCAAAGGTTACGGTTATCGTCGTTAATATGTGGGTCGGCATCCCTGTATCCATGCTGCTGATCATGAGTGTATTGACCACAATTCCGAAGGATTTGTATGAAGCTGCCGAAGTCGATGGAGCAAGCGGTTACCAGAAATTCAGAATTATTACTCTGCCGATGATCCTGTTCTCGACAGCACCCGTGCTGATCACACAGTTCGCCGGTAACATCAATAACTTTAATGCGATCTTCCTGCTGACCAACGGTAACCCGGTCGTCGGCGACTATCAGTATGCCGGAGCTACCGATTTGCTTGTCACCTGGCTCTACAAGCTGACACTGGATCAGCAGCGCTATAATATGGCGTCTGCGGTCGGCATCATTATCTTCCTGATTATTGCCAGCTTCTCGATTTACAACTACCGTCGTTCCAGATCGTTCCGAGAGGAGGATATGATCCAATAATGGGAATCAAGCTGAAAAACACCATTCGCCTGACGTTCAGCTACCTGCTGCTCGTGATTATCGCCATCGGTTGTATTTATCCGGCTGCCTGGGTCGTGCTGTCTTCCTTCCGTCCCGGAAAGTCGCTGTATAGCAAGACATTTATTCCGGAAGCCTTTACCCTGAGCCATTACCAGGAGCTGTTCACCTCAAACACCTTTATGTTTACAACCTGGTATGCTAATACGTTAAAAATTGCCGTGCTATCCATGGTCATCGGTACGCTGCTCGTGCTTCTGACCAGCTACTCGGTTTCCCGCTTCCGCTTTAAGGGACGGAAGAACGCACTGTCTACGATTCTCGTACTGGGTATGTTCCCGGGCTTCATGAGTATGATTGCGATTTACATTTTGCTGAATTCTCTGAATCTCCTGAACACGCATATGGCGCTGATCATCGTGTATGCGGCGGGTGCGCCGCTAGGCGGAACGTTAATTATGAAGGGCTTCCTGGATACCATTCCGCGGAGCCTGGATGAAGCCGCCAAGATTGACGGAGCTACCAACTTCCAGATTTTCCGAAAAATCATTCTGCCGCTTTCCAAGCCGATGATTACGTACATGGGTCTGACCTTATTCGTTGGTCCATGGGTGGACTTCATCTTTGCCCGCCTGGTGCTGCGGACGAAAGAAAACTGGACCCTGGCCGTCGGACTGTGGGATCTCGTAAACTCTCAGCAGAACAGTAACTTTACGCTGTTTGCGGCTGCATCTGTATTGATTGCCCTGCCGATTACGATACTGTTCGTCTTCCTGCAGCGCTTGCTGGTGGATGGTATGACTGCCGGCGCGAGCAAGGGATAAGGAAAGACATCGTGAACTTACGACAACGCCTATAACGTTGAATAGAGCTTACTATACTGGCATAAGCGACATCATGGAGAGACACAGCGTACAAGATGCTGTGTCTCTTTATGCATAATTCTAAATAATCGGGGGTACATACGAGTATGTTAAAGCGCTTACAATTCAAGTCGGTCGGGATGAAGCTGTTTATGATCTTTTTTACAGCAGTGCTGCTGCTCACTTCGGTGCTGGGCTGGGTCGCGCTCTCTGTCTCCCGCAGCATTGTGCTGGAGCAGGTGTCGGAGGCGACCGCGGGACAGCTGGCTCAGGCAGCGGACAAGGTGGATTTTCTGTTCTCACAATATGAAGGAATCTCCAAGCAGCTGGCTGTGGATACTCTGCTGAGGGAGGATCTGGTCATTGTCAGCGATCCTGCAGTGAGCATTGTGAACAAGACAGCCGCCGAGGCTCGGATCCGGGAGCGCCTGAACGGCGCTGTGCAGATGGACAGCAAGCTGCAGGGGGTGCGCCTGGTGTCACTGGATCTTAGCACCTCGACCTCCTACAGCTCGGTAGGCTCCTCCGGGACGACCTCCTCTGAAGCGATACAGGCCAAGATGGAGCACATTGTGAAGGCGAACGGGCAGGTAGTATGGTTCCCGACAGAAATCAAAGGCTTTATGGGCAATGAAACGAAAGCATCGATAAGCATGGGAAGGCTGCTGAAGAACCTCAACTTCCCACGGGCCACCTATGTGCTCGTGATTGACGTCAAGGAACGGGCGATCGGAGACATGCTGTCCAATATTCAGATCGGCGAGAGCGGCAGCATCCGTATGGTGACAGCGGAAGGACGGATCGTCCATGATCCGGATGCCCAGCTGCTGATGAGCCAATCTGATCTTGAGCTCCCGCAGCAGGATGAAGCGGAGCAGGGAGCTTTTTATACGGACCAGGATGAAATGGTCGTGGTAGAAGCCATGAGCACAGCGCCATGGGTGCTGGCGGGATATGCACCGACGGATGATTTTTTGCAGGCGGCGGACAAGCTGTTATGGGTGACGTTAGCAGTCATTGCGGCAGCCATCGGGATTGCCCTGCTCCTCGGGTGGTTCATGATGCGGCATGTTGGCAAGCCGCTGAATGATATGTGCTTATTGATGGAGCAGGGAGAACAGGGCAACTTGAAGGTACGGACCTCGTTTCCTCACCGGCAGGATGAGATTGGAAGGCTGGGGTTGAGCTTTAACCGGATGATGGAGCAGATTTCGGGCCTGGCTGATCAGACCCGGGCTTCAGCCGTACAGGTGCTGGCTACTGCGGAGGAGCTGGCCGATGTATCCCGCTCGACCTCCCAGACGGCTGGTGAAATTGCGGCGGCGATGGAGCAGGTCGCTCAGGGTGCCGGCAGCCTCAGCCAGCAGGCGGAGAATGAAAATGCTCTGGCCGAGCATATCGGGGTTCAGATGGGTCGGGTTACGCAGTCTCATGAGGTGATGCAGGAAGCGGCAGACCGGGTGCTGCAGGTTGCGGGCCAAGGAAGTCGTCATATGCATCATCTGGTAGAAAAAACGGAGGAGATTCATCAGGTGAATCAGCAGATGGTTCAGCGTGCGGAGCAGCTGAAGGACAAAGCCTCCTCGATCCACAAAATCCTGGAGCTGATGAATGAGATTGCGAAGCAGACGAATATTTTATCCATGAATGCGACGATTGAAGCTGCCCGGGCAGGAGCAGCGGGCAAGGGCTTCATGGTCGTGGCGGATGAAATTCGGGAGCTGGCGGATTCCTCCAAGCGCTCGATTCATACCGTTGCCGGCATGACCCGGGAAATTCAAGAGGGGGTCCAGCATACCGTGGAAACACTGAATCGCTCCGCTCCGCTGTTTGATGAGCAGCTGCAGTCGGTAGGTGAAGCACAGGAGAGATTTCATAATGTGCAGAAGCAGATGGATCACTTCCTGGTTGAAATTCAGGGCTCAACGCATTCCATTCAGGAGCTGCTAGATGCTCAGCAGGAACTGACCGGCTCGATCGCTTCGGCGGCTTCCATCGTTCAAGAGAGCAGTGCGGCGACCGAGGAGGTGGCTTCCATGGCGTCCCAGCAGCATAAAGTAAGCGAACGGCTCGTGGGCCTGTCCGGTCAGCTGGAGCAGCTGTCGGAGCAGCTGAAGGAATCGCTGGTGAAGTTTAGAACATAAGCGCATAAGTAAAAGTATCAATATACCTCTTATTTTAATTTATTTGTGTTAAAATACAATAAATTACAAAATAAGAAGGGGGAAAAGCATGAAAAAGAAAGGTTATGTCATATCCGTTGTAACTTTGTTTGTTGCTGCTGCGTCTTTTTTCTACTTCAATACCACAAGCAAAGCTTCGCTGCCGGAAGAAAAGGAGGTTCAAAATATCTTCGAAACATATTTTGAAGCAATTCAATCTGGAGATATTGAATCGGCTATGGAGCTAGTGATTGACACACGCTACGAAAATGCTGAAAGTCAGAGGAAGGGTTACGAAGCTGCGGCTAAAGAGGATATCATCTACAGCATAAACGTAGAAGGTATATCAGAAGGAGATTCCGGGCAATCAAGCTTGTACAGCAAGAAGTTTCAGGAACAATACGATGTTCAATTGGCTGTTAAGAATCAAACGAATGGAGCATTTAAGATTACCTTACCGGTCGTAAAGGACGAACAAGGTGAATGGAAAATCTTAATTCTTCCCACGAATGTTGCACCAGCCTCATAAAAATATACACAACAAAAGACCAGCCCCCTCGGGGCGAATCGGTGGATGGCTTCACCGGTTTGCACCCCAGGGGGCTGGTTGTATTAGAGATTATTCATTGCCGGAGCTAGAGCCTAGATGATGCTCATCTCATCATGGCTGCCAGTTGACGTTGACGGTTGCCGTGCCGGAGGCTGGAGCAGTAAATGTACGGTTGCTGCCCCCTTCCCACGTAGCCGTGGAGCCGCTTTTCTTCAGGAATTTGTAGCTGATCGTTGCACCGGCCGGTACGCTGACATCATAGTACCAGGTCGGATATTGGGTGATGACCTTGTTGTACAGTGGTCCGATCGCTTTCGCCGGATCCCAGTTGCCCAGCTCACTGACGCTGCCGGCAAGGTATACATTTTGGCCGAGCGTTGTGGTCGCGTTGTTAACAATGAAGCGGACGGTGACCTGATCTCCGGTCAGTACTTCAAAATTATCGTACACATTGCTCTGAACGGCTCCTGCATTCCCGATGCGGACATTATATTTACCCGGCGTGACAGCTGGAATCTTCACTTTGATCTGGGTATCCTCCCAGGATGTAATGGCACTTCCGGTGACAGCTGTCGTGCCGAAGTACACAGTTCCTTTGGCTGCGCCGAAGCCGCGGCCATCAATGGTGATGGTGGTGCCGGCTTTGGCCATCATCGGTCCGACATGTCCAACCACCGGAGTGGATTGAGCAGAGGTCTTCTCCCATACTGCCACTGCGCCTGCAGCCAGAGTGAAGGCATTGACCGTGCCGCTGCCGCCGGCAGTCATCGAGCCGCCGCCCAGCAAGCCGCCCAGCGCGTCACTATACGTACCCGCCGGAAGCGAGGTGATCATTCCGCTGATGGAGGCGGAGGTGTTCAGGTTACGGTTGATCGCAATGACAGCCGTGCTGGAGCCGAATTTGCGCTCATAGACGATGACGTCATTGTTAATCCAGCGTTCCTGGGTGGAGCCGTAGGCAATGGCTGGGTTTGATTTACGCAGCGGTGCCAGCTTTTTGATGACATTGTATGCCGTTGTGGTCGTGGAGAAGGAAGGGATGCGGGCCCGGTTGTTCGGGTCATTCCCGCCGGCCATATATTGCTCCGTTCCATAATAGATGGCGGGTACGCCGCGTGAGGTCAGGGTAAAGGCCAGCGCCTGCTCCAGCTTCCGGTTGCTGCCGGTTTGGAAGCGTTCCATATCATGGTTGTCAATGAACGTGACCTGATCATCCACCTGGGCGTAGTCCACTGCCGTGCCTTCCAGCATGGCCTTCAGGCCGTACATGTTATCCGTACCGTCACGGAACACCTGCCGCGTCTTCTGCGCGAAGCGGAAATCCAGCAGGCTCATGCCGATCTCATTGGCAAATTGGTGATTCTCCGCGCTGACTTCATTGGTGCCGAGGAACCACTCGCCGAAGGTGAAGACCGGCTTATAGTTGTTAATAGTAGCCATAAAGCTCTTCTGCCAGCCAAACGGCATATGCTTGACCGCGTCGACACGGATTCCGTCGATGCCAAGATCCAGCCACATCTTGATCGCATCCTTCAGATACTTGTCCACCGTGCTGTTGTTATGGTTCAAATCCGCGAGATCATACAGATTGCGGTAAATCCCGTCCTCCGTGGAGGAGAAGTTGGTGCCGCCGTTATGATGGAACAGATTTTGCGTATCGTTGGTGTAGCCTCCCAGCAGAGTGCCGTTGTTGTAGAGCTTGCCATTCTCGGCAAAGGAAGGCTGATCAGATGAGGCAGGTGAAGTATGGTTCGGTGCAAAGTCGATAATGACCTTAATATTCTTGGCATGCGCGGCCGAGATCAGGTTGCTGAATTCGGTCATGGTGCCGTAGTAAGGGTTCGCCTTCTTGAAATCACGGGCCCAGTAGCCATGGTATGCGGTATTGTTCACTCCGGAGTAATTGATGACACTGTAAATGTTCTCCACCGGCTGCGAAATCCAGATCGCGGTAATGCCCATGCCGGTCAGGTAGCCATCATTAATCTTGTTAATGATCCCTTGCCAGTCGCCCCCGCAATAGAGCCGGAGGTTGGAGCAGTTTGCGCTATATGCCGAGCCGGATGGATTGTTAGCCGCATTGCCGTCCGAGAAGCGATCGGTAAAAATCTGATAAATCACGTCGGTGCTGAAATTCTGCTTGTTCGTCACCGAGGTGTCTGGTGCAGCCTGAGCCGGGGTAATGACACTCAAGGCCAGAGAGAGCGACAGTGTAAAGGCAGCGGTAAACCGAGTCCATCTCTTCATTTTCTTAAAAAGCCTCCTCTTTAATCTTCAAAATTCCAGGAGTTCTCCTGGTGCAATCGGTTGCTCAAACAAGCGTCGCTGCCTCACCTCCTTAAAAATGGACCACAAAAAACCCCGGCGTCTCGGGAAGAGATACCGGGGTTGTTTCATCACCTGAAATGGATCTGAAAGCAGGGCCCTCAAATTAACCTAGTTATGAATGTGTGTAGGTTTATTTTATAAGTAAGCGCATACATTGTCAATCACTTTATAGTCAAGAAACTGTAGGTCTGTCTAATTTACTGAAAACTTTTTTGTGAATAGTTCCAAAATATCAGCTGACAGCATCTCAGCGCTCTGTTATAATGGGTCTTGTTACGGGGGAACACGTACGTGTATAGAGATATAGAACTAGAAGGAGGCCTGTCCTAAGACAGGCCTCTTATATATTCTTCTGGTCCATGGGCGAAGAATCCCTCATGGCATTGACAAATATCTCGTTAATATCTTAATATTAAGATATATAAATTAAGCATAACTATACTGAAAATATATTTAGCTCTGAGGAGGAGAAGCAGCATGCCTAGAACATCGGGAATTCACCATATTACATCTTTTGTGCAGGATCCGCAGGGCAATGTGGATTTTTATGCGGGTGTCTTGGGGCTTCGTCTGGTGAAGAAGACCATTAACTTTGATGCACCTCAGGTCTATCATTTTTATTTCGGGAATGAAACGGGAAGCCCCGGAACGATTATGACCTTCTTCCCGCAAGAGGGCGCGCGCCGGGGAAGTATTGGCGGAGGACAGGTCGGAATTACGGTCTTTGCAGTGCCCTCAGGAGCACTGGAATTCTGGAAATCCCGGCTGGAGCAATTTGGGATTGCCTATGAGGAAACGACCCGCTTCGGAGAAGTGTACGTTCGCTTCCATGATCCGTCGGGCCTGCTGCTGGAGCTTACGGAGCGCAAGTCAGGCGAGGATAGCCGCTGGACCTTCGACGGGATCGGGGTGAAGGAGGCTATCAAGGGCTTTGCGGGAGCGGTACTGTTCAGCATGAAGCCCCAGCGCACGTCAGAGGTGCTGCAGGGACCGCTGGGTCTCCAGCAGGTAGAGGAGTCCGGGGGCTGGGTGCGGTATCAGGCAGCCGGCGACCGAGGCCAGATCATCGATATGAACAGGAACGAGATGGAGTGGGGCCGGGGCGGAGCAGGAACGGTGCACCATATTGCCTGGCGCGCAGCCGATGATGCACAGCAGGAGCAGTTCCGCCGTGAAGCGGAAGAACAGCGGCTTCACCCGACACCGGTCGTGGATCGTCAGTATTTCAATGCGGTCTACTTCCGCGAGCCGGGCGGCATCCTGTTCGAGATTGCGACCGATCCTCCGGGATTTGCGAAGGATGAGCCGGAAGAGACCCTGGGTGAGCGCCTCATGCTGCCGGAATGGTATGAGCCTCACCGTCAAGAGATTGAGCGCGGCCTTACTCCAGTAGAGGTGCGTGTACTGAAAGGAGGTGCGTGAGATGGAGCATCATCACATTTATAAGGAAGGCACATCGCCAGAAGCACCGATCTTGCTGCTGCTGCATGGCACCGGCGGTAATGAGCAGGATTTGCTGCCACTCGCAGACCTCCTTCACAGCGGTGCTGGCGTGCTGAGCGTAAGGGGCAATGTGCTGGAGAACGGAATGCCCCGCTTCTTCCGGCGATTGTCGGAAGGAGTATTCGATGAGGAGGACCTCATCCGCCGTACGAGTGAGCTGAACGCCTTCCTTGATGCAGCAGCAGAGCAGTATGGATTTCAGCGCAGCAAGGTTGTTGCGGCAGGCTACTCCAACGGGGCGAACATCGCTGCAAGCTTAATGTTCCACTATGGGGATGCGCTGGCAGGCGCCATGCTTCACCATCCGATGGTTCCGCGGCGGGGCATCGCACTCCCGGACTTGTCCGGCGTGCCGGTGTTCATCGCGGCTGGCAAGCGGGATCCCTTGTGCACGCCGGAGGAAAGTGAGGAGCTGCAGGGTCTGCTGTCTGGAGCCGGCGCGGACGTGCACCTCCACTGGGAGCCGGGCGGCCACCAGCTGAGCCGGACCGAGGTGGACGCAGCGGCGGCATGGCTGCATAATAAGCTGTAAATAGAAGCAGGGCCTCCCTCGGAACTACATTGAGGGAGGCCCTGCTTGCTTCTATTCTGAACGTTGAATGTGAAGCGGCGGCGGAATCAGCCAGCCCTTCTCTTTATTCATGCGCAGCACTTTAAGGCCGAGCGCGGCTTTTTTTGTATGGTATTTAGCGAACAGAGCTGCAATATCCTCGCGGATGGATTGTCCCATAGCCATGCTGCAGGCTGCAAGACCGGCAGCGCAGTCCACTGCCAGCTTGGCGGCCGTCTCCGGATCACTGAAGCGCGCGCCTGCAGGGATGTCCTCCCAGTGCACCTCCGGTCTCTCCGGCAGCGCCGGTGGCGGGACGATGCCCTGCTCTGTCAGCAGCTCATCCAGCTCTTTGGATTCCAGGCAGGCCATCTCCAGCATCTCGCTCAGCAAATGCTTGAGCTCTTTATCGCCGGCATGATTCATGTAGGCCTGATAGCAGGAGATCATCCCCTTTGCGCCCATGGAGGCCATCCACACGCCATATACCTCACCGTAATGCATCGGCTCGTCCTTCGGATTACCGTCCAGAATGCCCATAGTTTTCATTAGCTCCTTCATCGTTATGATGTGGTTGATCTGTTCCCGAGCCCTAGTATAGCCTCGGCAAGCCTCAATCATGTGCGGGTCCTGCTGGCATCTTCCTGCGGTGTGCTGTGGAGGTGTGTAATTTTGATGAAAAGCACCCGGGAGGACGGCCAAAAGTGGTACAATAAAGGACAGTAAACTAAACAGACAGGGCACCCCGAAGGCGCACAGGCCTTGGGGACCCGGGTGTATAGAGTGGAGTGGAATGTGATCATGGATGAAGCCAATACGACGGCCAGAACGGTCGGTATGGAGGATATCGTAAGGGCACACCACGTGCTGCGCGAGGTGATCGTGCGCACCCCGCTGCAGCGGGATGCGGTGCTGTCAGCGCGGTATGACTGCAATGTGTATCTGAAGCGGGAGGATTTGCAGGTCGTGCGTTCCTTTAAAATCCGCGGCGCCTACAATATGATTCGCAGCCTGAGTGAGGAGGAACGTGCAGCCGGTATCGTGTGCGCGAGTGCAGGAAACCATGCACAGGGTGTCGCTTTTTCCTGTAACGTCCTTCATATCAAGGGTAAGATATATATGCCGAGCACCACCCCGAAGCAGAAGGTGAAGCAGGTGAAGCGGTTCGGAGGCAGCAGTGTCGAGGTGCTGTTAATCGGCGATACGTTCGATGATGCGTACGAGGAAGCAATCAAGATGTGCCAGGAGCAGGGCATGTCGTTTATCCACCCCTTTGACGAGCCGCGGATCGTAGCCGGTAATGGAACGATCGGGATGGAGATTATGGAGGAGCTGGACGTGCCGGCAGATTATATGTTTGTTACGATTGGCGGCGGCGGATTGGCAGCTGGAGTCTCTACCTATGTCAAAACGGTCAGTCCTCACACGAAGCTGATCGGCGTAGAGCCGCTCGGGGCCGCTTCCATGAGTGAGGCCAAGCTGCAGGGCCAGGTCGTCACGCTCCAGGAAATCGACAAGTTTGTGGATGGCGCAGCCGTCAAGCGGGTCGGACATCTGACGTATGATATTTGCAGCCGTCAGCTGGACGATATTGTGATGGTGCCGGAAGGGAAGGCATGCACGACCATTCTGAGCCTCTATAATGAGCAGGCGATCGTAGCCGAGCCGGCCGGCGCACTGCCCGTAGCGGCGCTGGATCTGTACGGGGAACACATTCGCGGCAAAAATGTCGTCTGTATTATCAGCGGCGGCAACAATGACATTGACCGGATGCAGGAAATCAAGGAGCGCTCGCTCATCTATGAAGGCCTCAAGCATTACTTCATGATTAACTTCCCGCAGCGCGCCGGAGCTCTGCGTGAGTTTCTGGAGGATGTGCTGGGCCCGGATGATGATATTGCACGGTTCGAATATACGAAAAAGCATAACAAGGAAGACGGTCCGGCTCTTGTTGGCATTGAGCTGCTGCACCCGGAGGATTATACGCCGCTCATTGAGCGGATGAATCGCAAGGGTCTGGAGTATACCGAGCTGAACAAGAATATGAATCTGTTCAACCTGCTGATTTAAGCACGGCGCAGCCAGCTCCTCAGGCGCCATACAAGTCGATCTCAAGCTTGTATGGCGCCTGAGGTTTTTTTCGTGCGGTGGGGGACAGTGAATAATTTCCCCGGTTCTTTTTAACACTAACCTGAAGATATTTCCACATTACGATCCACGAAAGGAAGATCAGCATGTTCGATGATGAATTTAACGTACAGAAGCCTTTGCGGGAGGATGAAGCATTAGAGCCTCGCGGGGCGGAACAGGCGAGAGCGACACAGCAGACCTCTGGAAAAGGTATGGCGTCAGGAACAGCAGAGGGAGCCCATGACGCTGAGCCGAACCAGGTCGGGACACCGGAGAGCAGCATGGCGGCAGATTTGTGGACAGGCTCGGCACAGGAGAGCGAGTGGATCCACCAGTGGAACGGGAGAGCCGAGACCCACTCCATGTTCAAGCGCAGCTACGAGTAAGCTTCACCGGTGACCTGCCGCAGCCTAAAGATTCCTTGTTAGACATTGACACCTGTTTAAAAGGGATGCTAAGATAATTTTAATTAATTCATATTAAACTTATCGGAATTATCCATATATAGGTGGTCAATAGGGGGAGGCATGGTTATGGAGCGGCAATTTGCAATTCGACATGGTGAGGAAGAGCTGACAGCAAGCATACATTACCCGGTACAGCAGGAGGACGTACGCAAGGATTGCCGGCGGGTGCCGCTGGCGATCATCTGCCATGGCTTTGTGGGCAGCCGGATTGGGGTGGACCGCCTGTTCGTAAAGGCAGCCCGGGAGCTGGCGGAGGATGGCTATATGGTTATCCGCTTTGACTATATTGGCTGCGGAGAGAGCACAGGCAGCTACGGCGCTCAAGGGCTGGAGTCGATGATTTCGCAGACCCGGGCGGTGCTCGATTACGGCGCAAGCATTACTGATGTAGATCCTGCCCGCATTACGCTGATTGGACACAGCCTTGGAGGTGCGGTGGCCTTGCAGACAGCGGTGCGTGACAGCCGCGTAAAAAATCTGGTACTGTGGTCAGCGGTCGGCTATCCGTTTCATGACATTGTAAATATCACCGGGCGCAAGGTATACGATACCTCCGTGCAAAAGGGCGCAGCCGACTATTTGGGTTATGATCTGACCCCGGGCTTCTTCGAATCGCTGGCGGCGGGCCAGCCGTTTCAGGAGGCTGTGAAGTTCGGGGGCGATGTGCTCGTTATTCATGGCACGTCGGATGAGGTGATTCCAGTAGACTACGCCTTCCTGTTCCAAAAGGTCTTCTGGACCCGTCCTGTGGGGCGGTGCGACAAAGAGATCATATTCCAGGCAGATCATACGTATTCTGCCGGAGAACCCCGTGCCCAGCTTCTGAAGCGAACGCGGGAGTGGCTGAACGAGCTGGAGCAGATCCAGCAGGATTGGCAGCACTGGAGCATCTAAAGCGAATGCCAGCTCATCTTCAGCGGAGCCGTATACGATAAAAGAAGCAATCCGGACTCCGCTTGGGGTCCGGATTGCTGTATTTTGTTCTCTCTCTAGCCGGTACGTCCCGGCTGCTTCTTGAAAAAGTGGATGCCGTCTCCGGGCTGCTGCTTCCCGCCTCTGCGGAACAAGCCGCGCAGGTAAGGGATCAGGAAGCGGTCAAGCCCGATCTTGCCGGCGTTCGCTGCTGCGACAATGATCAGCACTTCCATCAGCAGCATCTGCACATTGGTGCTCACCGTGCCCGATAACAGGAACGCGGCATTCATCACCAGTCCCATTAGTGCCGCGAAGGTGGTGAAAGTGCCAAGGATCAGTCCGAGACCGACTAGAAATTCACCGAGCGGGATCAGGATGTTAAAGAATTTGACTGCAGGCATTGCCCCGTGCTCTAGAAAGGCCGCCCACCAGCTCTGAACCGCCGGGTGGTCGCCGGCAGCCTTGCCGATGGCCCCTTGCAGGAAGCCTTGTGCATTAAATCCGCCCACCAGCTTGTGCCAGCCTGCCGTCAGCCACTGATATCCGATGTAAACCCGGATAATCGTCAGCATCCACATTGCAATCTTGTTTTCTCTCAGCCATTGATTAAACATATGAACCACTCCTTGTATTGGATTATTCGCGGATCAGGTGCTGCTCTCTTTCATGTCTTTATTATAAGTGAAAAAAATCACTAGAGCTGTGACATAGATCACAAGCACTGAATAAATAACGGCTTGAATGATTGAACTCGGAGTGTCCCGTTACAGCCGCGGATTGACTTTCTTTGACCTGCCGGGAAGGAACAGACAATTCCGGTATTTTGTGATTAAATGGGTATGAGAACGGTTACTGTCAGGCCATCGGGAGTGGCCTTGGATATAGGGGGAAACGTACATGAAGCATTCAAGTAAAGGTAAAGTGACTACTATGCTGCTAGGGATTACCGCAGCCTTTATGCTGAGCGCCTGCAGCGGCGATCAGGCGACAGAGAGCTCGCCGGTGAAGGAGCCGATCCAGCCGCCCGCGGTGGAACAGCCGGTAGAGACTCCGCCCGCTGCGGAGGAGCAGCCGGAAGCAAACAGCGCCTTCACTGCGCCGCTGACGGGACAAGGCCTGGAGCAGCCGTCGGATCGCCGTCCGCTTGCAGTCATGATGAACAATGCCCCGGCGGCCCGGCCCCAGTCCGGCCTCAGCCAGGCAGATCTTGTGTATGAGGTGCTGGCGGAGGGAGGGATAACGCGGCTGATTGCAATCTATCAGAGCCAGACAGGCATTGAGAAGATTGGGCCGGTACGCAGCATCCGGCCTTACCTGATCGATATCGGCGAGAGCTATGACGGGGTGCTGGTGCATGCCGGCGGAAGTCCGGAGGCCTACACCATCATTCAAAGACAGAAGAAGCAGGATCTCGATGAAATCGGAAGCGCGGGCGCCTATTTTTGGCGTACCACCGACCGGAAGGCTCCGCATAATCTGTACACGAGCGAAGAAAAGTTAAGAGAAGCCGTCTTGAAGCACAGCTATCCACAGGAGAGCGAGGTACCGGAGTATGATTTTCTGGATGCAGCCGCCCCGGCGGATGACGCTGAAGGAGAGCCGGCCATCCGCGTGGATCTGACCTTTTTGCTGGGCAGCTATAATGTAGGCTATACGTATGATGAGGAGACCGGAACGTATAAGCGCTCCATCAACAATCAGCCGCATATTGACAAGAACAACAATGCCGTGCTGGAGGCTGCCAATGTTGTCGTACTGAGTGCCGAGCATAAAGTGCTGGACGAGGTGGGCCGCCTGGCTGTAAACCTGGAGCAGGGCGGAGAGGCGATGCTGTTCCGCAAGGGCAAGGTGATTAAGGGAGAGTGGAGCCGCAAACAAGGGGACGTGATCCGCTTCCTCAAGGACGGCAAGGAGGTTCCTTTTTACCCGGGTACGACCTATTTCAATATTGTCCCGAGCTCCCCTTCGTTTGCAAGCCATGTGACCATTTCCAATCCTTGATGAAGGGCATGAAAAGGCATGTAAACTGCATATAAAAATGAGGTAAACAGAATGTCAAATCATATGTAAATAGTTACGCTTCAATACCATGATTTTGCATACACAGGACTATGGAGATGTGATAAGATATTCAGGGTTATTTTCCATAAAGGAGCTGCAAGAATGAGAACAAAGAAAAAGGATATATTCCTCCAGAATCTGGAGAATATGGCCGACACCGTGGTGCAGGCTGCAGATTATTTCTCGTATCACGTTACGAATCTGCAGGATGTGCTGGCATTCGCAAACCAGATGAAGCAATATGAGTCTGAATGTGATTCCTACACGCATACGATTATTACCGGACTGAATCAAACCTTCATTACGCCGATTGACCGCGACGATATTATGGAGCTGGCTACGACGCTGGATGATGTCATGGACGGTCTGGAGTCTACAGCTTCGCGATTTTATATGTACAATTTGGGACAGCCCGACGAGTATATTATTCAATTCGCGGAAATTTTGCGGCAGTGTGCTTATGAGATTCAAAAGGCAGTACACCTCCTTTCCCAGAAAAAGCTGCTGGCGATCCGGGAGTTTACGATTCGGCTGAACGACCTGGAGAACCAGGGTGATGAGCTGCTGCGCATCTGCACCAAGGAGCTGTTTGCTACCGTTACCGATCCCATTGAGCTGATCAAGCGCAAGGAGATCTATGAACGGCTGGAGACGACCACGGATCATTGCGAGGACGTGGCGAACAAGCTGGAATCTATCATTATGCGCAATTCGTAAGGAGTACTTTCTGATCATGGAAACTAGTATGCTCGTGCTGGGCCTGGTTGTATTTCTGGCGCTGGCCTTTGACTTTATTAACGGATTTCACGATACCGCGAATGCGATTGCTACCTCGGTATCGACCCGCGCGCTGAAGCCGCGGACGGCTATTCTGCTTGCGGCCTCCATGAACTTCGTCGGGGCGATGATGTTCACGGGGGTGGCCAAGACGATTGGCGGCAAGGTGGCAGATCCCGCCACGCTCGACAACGGAATTCAGATTGTGATCGCCACCCTGATCGCCGCCATCATCTGGAACCTGGTCACTTGGTGGTTCGGGATTCCGTCCTCGTCCTCTCATGCGCTGATCGGCGCCCTGGCCGGCGGTGTCTTCGCAGGGGCGGGCAGTGATGCACTGAATTACGGCGGCTTCCGGGACATTATTCTCGCCCTGATTCTTTCTCCCCTGATCGCCTTTATCGGCGGCTACCTGATCATGCAGCTGCTGAAGGTGATCTTCGCCAAGCGCAGTCCGCATACAGTGAACAAGGGCTTTCGGAGTATGCAGATCTTCACCGCCGCCCTGCAGTCGTTTACGCACGGGACGAACGATGCGCAGAAGGCGATGGGCATTATTACATTTGCGCTGGTGGCCTCGGATAGGCTGCAGGAGATGGAGGTTCCGTTCTGGGTGAAGCTGTCGGCGGCAACGGCGATGGCGCTCGGCACCTCGGTTGGCGGCTGGAAGATTATCAAGACGATGGGTACCAAAATATTCAAAATCGAGCCGATCAACGGCTTCGCCGCGGATTTCACCGGGGCCTCGGTGATCTTTGGCGCGACGCTGCTGCATTTGCCGATCAGCACCACCCATGCGATTACCTCGGCGATTTTGGGGGTAGGCTCGGCGAAACGGTTCTCTGCCGTCAAGTGGTCCCTCGCAGGACGGATCGTGATCACGTGGTTTATTACGATTCCGATTACAGCGCTGCTGTCCGGATTGCTCGTCACGCTGTTATTTTAGAGCATCAAGAGAGAACAGGAACAGGATGAAGCCAATCAGAGGATTGGCTTTTTTCATGCCGGGGAAGGGGAAGTAGAGATGATTCGTACATTAGCAGTAACGCGGGATCACCAGGCGGTGATCGGACTGCCTCTGGAGGCGCTGAATATCGAGGATTACGCCTGGGTGTGGGTGGATTTCGTTGCACCGGTGCCGGAGGAGTCGGCGCTGCTGGAGAGTTATTTCCAGTTCCATCCGCTCGCGGTGGAGGACTGTCTGCACATGATCCAGCGGCCCAAGCTGGACTACTATGGAAAGGTGCAGTTTCTCGTACTGCATGGACTGGATCCGGTGACGCTGGAGGCGATGGAGGTCGATTTCTTCCTGTCGTCTACCCTGCTCGTGTCGTTTCATATGTCTCCGCTGCCGGAGGTGGAGGAAGCCTGGAAGCGCGTTTGTGACCAGGCGCAAAAAGGAAAAATTACCGAGAACGGCACGACCTTTGCCGCCTATACGGTGATGGACAAGCTGGTGGATCAGTATTTTCCCAGCCTGTTTGCGATTGAGGATGAGCTGGCGGACATTGAGAGCCAGAGTGCGGAGGAATCTCTGGAGAGCCTGATGCAGCAGGTGTTCCAGCTTCGTTCCAAGCTGCTAAAGCTCAGGCGCACCATCGTTCCGATGCGGGACCTGCTGTACCGGGTGGTGAACTCCCAGCATGTCCAGCGCCATGGCCATCAGGCGTATTTTCTGGACGTGTACGATCATCTGCTGAAGCTCACCGACATGATTGAGGCCGACCGCGAAATGACGTCAGATCTGCGGGACAGCTATATATCGCTTAACTCCAACCGGATGAACAATATTATGAAGACCCTCACGGTGATCACGACGATCTTTATGCCGCTGACGCTGATTGCAGGCATCTACGGGATGAACTTTGAAAAAATGCCGGAGCTGGACTGGCCATTCGGATACGCCGCGGTGCTGCTGCTTATGCTGCTGCTCGGCGGCAGTATGGTACTCTGGTTTCTGCGCCGGGGCTGGTTCAAGTAAAAGGCTTCGCCACATCGAGCAATTGCAGAAAATCCGGTTCAGTGCTTCTGTCAGGGGTAAGCAGGAGTAGGAGGGATCATCATGCAGCAAGACAACAAGCTGAACCCGAGGGGTGCAGGCTCTCATTCAGCTGACGCTCATCATATACCGCCCATGCGGGCGCGAATGAAACGAAGATTGGCCGAGGCGGCCCGGCGCAAAAGAAGGATTACTGTAACCAATCGCTACGAAACCGGCATGGTGCTCAGTGAAATCGTGACAGGGTTCTTCTTCATTGCCGGCAGCATCAGTATGTTCTACACCGACACGGATATTCCCGTCGTGCTCTATCTGGTCGGCAGCATTATGATGCTGCTGAGATCCGGGCTGCGCGTTTCCTATTGGTTCCGGCTGAAGGAGCTGCAGCAGAAGGGACATGATGAGGGAGCTCCGAATGGAGCGGGCTGGAGCCGGTAAAGAGTGCATATTGGGATCATGCGGATGAGGCAGCATTATAGCATTAAAAGGAGACCGTATGCTTACGCAGGGGTGATCGCGATTCAGAGGCCTGCCTTTCCTTGTCATTTCGGCCTCGGCAGGAACCGGCTGCTTGAAGCTGTGCTGAGCACTCAGGCAGCCGGTTCACGGGGCCAAGGTGAATTAGCATGAAATCTAGTCTAGGAGCGCTTGCGTTTGCCGGTGCCTTTGCGGCGGCTGCCTGTTTTCTTGCGGCGGCGGGTGCGGCGTCTGCGCGGTACATACTCGGTGTCGTAGCCCCCGGGGCTGACGGCGTCGCTGTCGGACCCTTTTTTGCTGAGGAGGTTCGAAAATACAGCCATCATGGGCGCGAGCTGCTGTACGCTCTGCATTACCTTCTGGACCTTGCCAATGTTGGCAACAAGCCCCTCGACGCCTCCCATCCGCTCGATCATGCCTTTGAGATCCAGGTTGCTGAGATTCAGTCCTCCAAGCAGTCCGGCTAATCCGCTGCTGCTGCCGGTCTCGGCAGCAGGCTGAGGCGTGGTCACGGCCGGAAGGCTGGACATGGGCTCCATCGGCGCTATAGAAGGCTGGGTCGGAACCGAATACGGATAGTAGGCAGACGTTCCCGCGTCAGCGGAGTAATCAGGATAGGCCTGGGCTTCAACACCGGGATAGGATGACGCTGGCAGGGACTCATTCAAGGAGCGGGAGGAAGCGTTTCTGGGATGATGATAATAATGCTGATGTCCTGACATGCTTTATCACTTTCCTTTGTGGTTGGTTTAGTACACTGTATGAGCTAGGCGGGCTAATGTACTGGGCGGATGCCCTGATTGCTGCTTGAATGGCGCTAAACAGGCGCCTGCCCAGGAACGGGCGTAGGAGCTGCGGGCCTGTGGAAGAGACTGCAAAGGCCTGTTGGCGAAAAAATGAATGGTTCATTTTTCCTGCTCTGGAGAAGGGTTCAAGGGCAGCTCTTCAGCGCGTGAAACCGTTAACGCTTGAAAAGACGGGGCCTGCTCAGGTACAATAAAATGGCGTACAAGTAACTGTAGGGGATGATCCAGTGCAATTAAAAAAATTAGACGATAAAAGCATCGATCAATTATTCGAAGCTATTCTTACCTTGAAAAATGTAGAGGAATGCTACGTATTCTTTGACGACCTGTGCACCGTGAACGAGATCCAATCCTTATCGCAGCGCCTGGAAGTGGCCCGGATGCTGGGCAAGGGTTCGACATACAACCAGATTGAAGCTGAGACGGGCGCCAGCACGGCGACGATATCCCGGGTGAAGCGGTGTTTAAACTATGGCAATGACGGGTATAAAATGACTTTGGAGCGCTTGGGGCGCTAATGATGAAGCCGGGAGTTTTAGTGATCAGCCACGGTTCCCGGGAGCCGTCCTGGGTAGCGCTGGTGGAGGAGGCGGTGACCGCGATGGCGGAGCGCTGCCATCTGCCGGTGAGTGCCTCTTATCTGGAGCTCGTAGACGGGAAGCTCATACAGGACGGGATTGATTTGCTGGAGGGCCAGGGTGTCACGGACATGCTGGTTATTCCGTTGTTCATTTCCTCCGGCAGCACGCATGTGGACGAGATCGCCTATGCGATTGGCGCGAAGCCGGAGCCAGATATGGAAACCGATCTGGACCCTTTCCGGGTGCAGGCCCGGGTTCATTTCGGGGACCCGTTCGATGATGGTGCGGATACCGCGGCTATGGTGTGGGATAAGGTGCGTTCCCTTTCCGTGAATCCCGCGGAAGAAGTCATTCTGATGGTGGGCCATGGCAGTCCGCATGAGCTGTTCTGGCGGCGCTGGGAGAAGATTGCGGCTTCTCTGGCGAAGCGGGTGACCGAGGTTAGCGGTCTTGAGACAGATTGGGCGCTGCTCAATCCCGGCGATGTGCGGGAGAAGGCTGAAGCGTGGCAAAAGCGAGGGTACGAGGTGATCGTGTCTCCGCTTTTTTTAAGTAAGGGGTATTTTACCGACCATGTCATTCCGCAGCGGCTGGAGGGACTTCCCTGCCGTTATTCCGGTGAACCGCTGCTGCCGCACCCGCGTCTTGCCGAGTGGATGCTGAAGCAGGTGGAGCGCCTATTGAAATCTTTGAAATTATAGATACAGGTGGCGTTTGGTGATGAGAAGAGCACGTTTGATCTATAATCCGACCTCCGGACGGGAGGAAATGAAGCGCCGCCTGGCAGATGTGCTGCAGCGTCTGGACAGTGCCGGGATCGAAACCTCCTGCCATGCAACCACAGGCGAGGGAGATGCGACCCGGTCGGCAGCAGAGGCTGTGGAGCGGGGCTATGACCTGATCATTGCAGCCGGCGGTGACGGCACCCTCAATGAGGTCGTTAACGGAATGGCGGGGAAGGACCACCTTCCTCCGCTGGGCGTGTTTCCTCTGGGAACGACGAATGATTTTGCCCGTGCGCTTGGCATCTCGAAGAATTGGGAGGACTATTGCGATCTCGTGATCCGGGATGTGACCCGTCCGATCGATGTTGGCGTGGCCAATGACCGCTGCTTCATTAATATTGCCGGGGGCGGTACGCTGACGGAGCTGACCTACGAGGTGCCCAGCAAACTCAAGACCATGATCGGTCAGCTGGCGTATTATTTGAAGGGGCTGGAGAAAATGGTCAGCCTGGCGCCGCAGGAGCTCATTATCCGCGCGGACGGCCAGCCGGAAATCCATGATGAATTCATGGTGTTCCTTATGGCCAACAGCAACTCGGTCGGCGGCTTCGAGAAGCTCGCGCCCGGCGCGAGCATCGACGATGGCCTGCTCGACGTCATTGCGCTGCGCAAATGCAACCTCGCGGAGTTCGTCCGCGTGGTTTCCCTCGCCCTGCGCGGGGAGCATGTGCACGACAAGAAGGTCATTCATTTCCGGACCGATTATATGGAGGTTTACTCCCCCGGCCCGGTACAGCTGAATCTGGACGGCGAGTTCGGCGGTGTACTGCCGGGCACGTTCCGTATCCTGCCGCAGCACCTGCGGATTTTTGCTTGAGGGGCTCCCGATTGGGGGCCTTTGTGCTGGGAGGGCTTGGAGGTGGCAGCGAAGGACGCTAGGGTGCTGGATGGGCCTTGGGAGGTGGCAGCGAAAGACGCTACGGTGCTGGATGGGCCTTGGGAGATGGCAGCGAAGGACGCTAGGGTGCTGGATGGGCCTTGGGAAAGGCAGCGAAAGACGCTACGGTGCTGGATGGGCCTTGGGAGATGGCAGCGAAAGACGCTACAAGTGCTGGATGGGCCTTGAGAGATGGCAGCGAAGGACGCTACGGTGCTGAGAGGGCCTTGGGAGATGGCAGCGAAAGGCGCTACGGTGCTGGATGGGCCTTCCGATCGCTGTTGCCGTTGAAAATGTAGAATTAGGCCTTGCAGCGGTACATTTTCAACGGCAAAGGCGAGCGCTTCGCTTCTCCATTCCCACTCCAGCCCCTCCGCTGGCGCTGCTGGGAAAAGCCCCTCTTGTAAGGTTATGCTGGCGGAGGAGGCCTCTTGAAAGTTAAGCTGGCGGAGAAGACCTCTTGCAAACTATGCTGACGGAGGAGACCCCTTGTAAGCTATGCTGGCGGGAAAGCTCCCTGCAAGCGGTAGTGGGGGGTAGGGACTTGGCCGGTGTGCCGGGGAGATCCCCGGGGCACACTGGGCTGGGCGGTGAAGGCTGGGCGGTGAAGGCTGGGCGGTGAAGGCTGGGCGGTGAAGGCTGGGCAGTGAAGGCTGGGCAGTGAAGGGGTGCGGGCTGGCATAGGTTGTTAAAGGCTGGATCTTGGAGACCACTGGTGGGGGAAGGGTGCTTGTGAGTTAGCAGCTGCAGCTTGGGGCTTTGGTGCTAAGGAAAGGCCATTAGGCTTCTGTAAGCTGTGCTGAGGGGAGTGCTTTTGGCAGATCTGCTAGCGTGCGCTTGGATGGAATGATGTGTAAGGGCGCTGGGTGGAGGCGTGAGTGGGATATATTTTTACAGGTGCATTGTATAGATGTTAGAGGTATCGTGGATACCTATTTTATATAGAAGTGAACCAAGTTGAACGGAAAGAAGTGAACAGCAAGCTATGAACAAGAATCGCAGCGGTCATCGCCGCAGCTCTAAGGGCAGCAAGCCCTCTCCCGAGCTTCTGAATCTGCCGGTAGCCAAAAATGATGAGACTGTCATCGACATCATCGGCATGAATCACGATGGGGAGGGGGTTGGACGAGCCGAAGGCTATACTCTTTTTGTGCAGGGTGCGCTGCCGGGGGAGAAGGTTCGCGTGAAGGTGCTCAAGACGAAGAAGCAATACGGCTACGCCAAGCTGCTGGAGCTGGTCGAGGCCAGTCCGGACCGAACCTCGGCACCGTGCCCCATCTATGATCAATGCGGCGGCTGTCAGCTGCAGCATCTGGACTATGCAGCGCAGCTGCAGTGGAAGCGGCAGCTGGTGGTGGACAACCTGGAGCGGATCGGGAAGCTGACGGTGGAAGGCGGCCGGCTGGATGGCGCGTTGAGGGAGCAGAGTGAAACCCTTGCCGGAGATGGAGCGCATAAGCAAGTGGCATACGGCGCAGACATGGCCGCAGCGCGTGAAGCTCGTGACGAGCAGCGTAAAGGCATTATTGTGAAGCCAGCACTTGGCATGAGTGAGCCTTGGCGGTATCGCAATAAATCTCAGGTTCCGATTGGAGTGACGGATGGCGGGCTGGTTGGAGGCTTTTATGCCCGCGGCTCACACCGGATTGTTGATATGGAAGCCTGCCTAATTCAGCACGAGGAGAATGACAAGGTGGTGCAGCGCGTCAAGGACATCGGCCGCAAGCTGGGCATCACCGCCTACGATGAGGAAACCGGACAGGGGCTGCTGCGTCATGTGGTGGTGAAGATTGGTTTTTCAACCGGAGAGATGATGATTGTTCTTGTGACGAACGGGAATTCCATTCCACAGCGGGAGAAATGGATTGCAGCGATTCGCGAAGAGCTGCCGGCAGTGGTCAGCATCTGTCACAATGTGAACACGCGGCGAACAAATGTGATTTTTGGAGAAGTGACTTCTGTGTTGTGGGGCCGAGAGGTCATTTACGACTACATTGGAAATGTGAAATTTGCCATATCGGCGCGATCTTTTTACCAGGTGAATCCGGTGCAGACGGAGATTTTATATGGAAAAACGGTAGAGTACGCCGGCTTGACCGGCAACGAGACCGTCATTGATGCCTATTGCGGCATCGGTACGATCTCCCTGTTTCTCGCGCAGCATGCCAAGCAGGTATACGGCGTAGAGATCGTGAAGGAAGCCATCGAGGACGCACGCGCTAACGCGGCGTTAAATCATATGCACCACGTACAATTTGAGGTGGGCGCTTCTGAGGACGTCATTCCGGCCTGGAAAGAGCAGGGCACCGAAGCAGACGTCATCGTCGTCGATCCCCCGCGCAAGGGCTGTGACCCGCGCCTGCTGGATACGATCCTGGAAATGCGGCCGGAGCGGGTGGTGTATGTGAGCTGCAACCCAAGCACCCTGGCGCGGGATTTGCGGATCTTGGAGGACGGCGGCTATCGCACGGTGGAGGTGCAGCCGGTGGATATGTTTCCGCATACGGTGCATGTGGAGTCGGTGGCTTTGTTGGTGAGGGATGTGTAGAAAACTAATAAACCCCTGGTATTCATAATAAACCTGTGATAAAAATCGAATAAAGACGTGATAAAATCGGGGAGAGGATAAATGGAGAAGGGGAAAAACCCAGATCCATCAAGCCTACCCCCTGTTTTTCTATCAAGACATTATTCAGATTTTAATAAAGTTGTGACAGAAAAAGTTGAGATGAAAATTGAGGGAAGCACGGTTTTGTAGCAAGAGTTTATTTATATGCCCAACGGTGGAATGCGGGTTTGAGGGCTGTTTTTTATCAAGGGTTTATTTATTCTGAACATAGTTAGGATAAAAAAAGAAAATAGATTAGTGGGATAGGGAAGAAGATATGACCATGCGGAGTAAAGATTATATCTTTATGAGTAAGAGATAATCACTGAATAAACCATCATAGCTTCGGCCTTGATATGAGTTCACCAGACTCACATGGATTATTCTGTTCCATATATGGAAAAGATAGGATTAAGTTAGTTCGATGAACGATTTAAGGTGTTATACCTTTACTGACTAAGAATATTGGGGCGGTCTCCTTGCAAAGAGGACTCCTATCACATAAAATTAACACTATATATTCACTTAGGGGGGGGTAATGTTGGTTCAGCGTATTTATGTAGATGCGTTTCTCAAACAACTTGGACAAGGCATGAGTGCTCCATTAGTTGTATTGGGAAGCGACCAAATGAGATACATACTAAAAAATCAAAGAGTTTCGCTTCAGGGTCAATTAAAGGTATGGGACTGTATGTTTCTCAACGAACTTCTTACAACAATGATTGCTGAATATTTACATGTTCCTACTCCTCCTGCCGCAATAGCAGAATTAGATAAGAGAATTCTTGAGAATGGACCCACCTTACGATTTGCTCATCGGTTTACAGAAGGAATTCACTTTGCATCTCTTGAAATTCCTGACAGGGAAGAAAATCTGTTAGAAAATTATGAGCAACTCAGAGCAATGGGTAAGCCTTATGTGAATCGGACGTGGAATTCTTTTTTCTCCAATATCATCAATGTGGATGACATTCCGAAAATAATAGCCATGGATTTACTAATCGGTAACTTTGACCGATATAATAATTCAGGCAATTTAATTGTGGCTCAAACAAACGAAGGAAGGATGGTCTTTTCTATCGACCATGGCCATGCTTTCTTTGGACCAGTATGGGACACAAATAAGATGGCAATTTTAAGATCTGTCAACACTCCCCAGTTTGTCCCACACTTTATTAGTGGACTTCAGCAACCAACACAGGGGGGCTGGTTGAATGGCATGGGAAGAGTTTTTCGGGCAATACAAGAAAACATTGATCTTACCAACCCTTCGGACCATTCGTTTCTATCGGTAATATATGAAATTGAATGTCTAAGTGAAGCTACATTGGATGGATGGTTTTCTGAAATACCTGACGAATGGTATGTGGATAAAGCAAACCAAATCGGTCTTATGAAACATTTTCTACTTCACCAAAAAAACAACTTACGTGCAATAATTCAGCAGATGGCTGAGCGTGAAGCATTCATTAATTTTAGGGGAGGGATGTTACAATGGAAAGGGTTGCGTGCTGGTACAGTGTAGTTCGCTACAAAACAGACGTGATTGCAGGTGAGGTTGTAAATGTAGGTGTAGTATTACATAGCACTCAAGATGTGATTCTGACCCGTTTTCATGTGTTAGATGAAACTTCTCCTAAAATTAAAGCAGTCACAAATTCAAGAGTTGAGGAAGCGACGTATAAGACAGCAAAAGATATTTTAGAGTATTATCTACAAGAGAGCACCAAAAGTTTGTCAGGGACTGTTGGGACAGTGCAAATATCGTCCGCTTTATCGGATGATTTTCTTAATGACCTATATAAGTTTTATTCTGATAATCAACAGAACTTATTTTTATCTGAGCCAACATTCGCTATGACAGAGAATCTTGATGGTTTGTTTAAGAGCATTTTCAACTCTTATGTAGGTAGACGATACCAAATTGATGATCAGAAGGATTTGAATATCAAAAAGTATGTTCGTCAGGTATTTGAAGAAAGAAATTTAATTAACAGTAAAGTCGCATCTGATATTGAGTTAACTCCCTTACATGATATACAGTCAGTTAAGATCAATATCGACTTTGGATTTAAGAACGGCGTTTGGAATTACCTGCAGACCATTCCTACTATAAACGGTCCGTCCAAAGGGACGGAGTGGTTTGCAAAAACTAAGTTTATGATTGAATCGGTGAAAGAACAGCCCAAGTTTTATCTAATGTATAGAACCTCTGAACTAAAAGAGGGAACTCAGCAATATCTTAGTGAGTTGATTGACTTCTTCTCAAAAAATAATGATCACAGAGTTATAGGGCTGGATTTAGATAATAAGCAAAGACTATCTCAACTTTGTTCCACTATCGAAAAGGACGCACATGATTTAAAAGATGTTTTAGTATCTTGAAAGCATAGAACGTAGAAATTAATCAAAATCAGCCCAAAATCTAAATAATCTGCTGTAGAAAGCAATCAAAGTTCACACTAAGCCTAAATGGTCGTGTTAAAGCCTAAAAAAGCATGTTACGAGCCGAGCGAAAAACAGGTATTCACTCCTGTTTTTCCTCGGCTTTTTTGTCACTTGATGTTTGTATTTATGGAGGAAACATGCCTTTTCGGAAAATTTCAAGTACATTATACCTACAGGCAGGGTATTTTTACCATTTTGTCGAAATGATAAAAGTTAAAGACGATATAAGTTTCGAATTGTCGGGCTAAGATGTTTCCCTATGAACTCGAAAATCAAGGAGTGAGCGTTGCTTGTACATTTCTAAATTAACAATCCAGAATTTTAGGTGTTTTCAGGATTTCACTATTGAATTTAATGAAGGATTAAACGTATTAATTGGCGGTAATAATGCAGGAAAAACCACAGTAATCAAAGCGTTGGAATTTCTATTTAAAAGAGGAAGCACGAGAACGCCCTCCGTAGATGACTTTTATAAAAGCCTTGATGTATCTATCCCACCTGAGATAACGATTACTGCAAAACTAACGTCTTCCAAAACGGATACCATGGATGATAAGGCTATTGTCGCAAGTTGGCTTACGAAATTAGAAACACCATGGGAAGCAGAATTGACTTATAAATATTTCCTCCCAGAACAAGATCAAAAAAAATATATTGAGGAAAGTGCCAACTTATCCACCACAAGAGAACGCTGGTCTTTATTAGAAAGGAGTCTAAAACGATATGTCGCAAGAATTTATGGGGGGAATTTTATAAATAAAAATCGTGCTGAACCTGAATATTTGGATAAAATCCATTGCGAGACTTTAGATGCACTTCGGGACGTGGAGAACAAAATGTTTACAGGTAAAAATACTTTACTTAAACAGTTGCTTATCCACTTCAAGGATAAAGCACCACTTGTTGAAAATCATGCGAAAATAACTGATGATCACATCGTAACCACTCATAGTGATAATTTCAGTGATCTTGCTCGATCGTTGGTTGATAATATAGTTAGGCGAGTAAACCACAGAGAATTTCTGGAGTTTGCAGAAAAAACGGGTGCATCTGTTGGTGGTATACCTGCTTTAGAGGGGAATCTACAGGAAGGTGATGTATTATCTGCTTTACGACTTATCATAAAAGATCAAACTGGAATCGAAATTCCGATCATTAATAATGGAATGGGTTATAACAATCTTATTTATATATCATTGATATTATCGAAATTCAAAATGATAACTTCTGCTGAATACGGCGAAAATGCAAAGTCATTCCCCATTTTACTAATTGAGGAACCAGAAGCACATCTTCATCCAGCTCTTCAATACAACTTTTTGAAGTTTTTGAAAGATGAGCTGGATAATCAAAGTTTCAGTAGACAAATTTTTATAACAACACATTCCACGCAGATTACATCTGCCGTTGGATTGAAACCAGTTATTTGTCTGGAGAAAGAAGATGGGAAAGGTGTTCATGCAAAGTATCCCAACAAAGTTTTTTCAGAAAGTAAGGAGGATCAGGATTCCAGAAAATATGTGGAAAGGTTTCTTGATGCAACTAAATCAGCCATGTTGTTTGCGAAATCAGTCGTATTAGTTGAAGGGATGGCTGAATTAATATTACTCCCAATCTTAGCTCAAAAGGTACACTGTGATATGGACAAACATCATGTCGCTCTTGTACGGGTTGATGCACTAACTTTTAAAC
Organism: Paenibacillus algicola; assembly: GCF_005577435.1. NCBI lineage: Bacteria > Bacillati > Bacillota > Bacilli > Caryophanales > Paenibacillaceae > Paenibacillus > Paenibacillus algicola. The sequence goes on from NZ_CP040396.1 coordinate 822,645, forward strand.
ACTTTATTAAGCTGTATGGTGCAAGTATCAAAACTGATAGAAAACAATATGCGATGGAAAAGAGAGTTAGTTGTATTGTTGACTCCGATCCTGCAAAAATAATTAAGAAGAAAGAAAAAGGAAAGCGTAGAAGCTGGAAGGGATGCTGGCCATTTGAGTTGTATTGTAATCCCGATACTTTTAACTATATGCCGCTTTCAGGTGCATTGCGGAATCTTATAAGGCAAGTAGATACCTGTTCAAATGTAGAAATATTTTATAAACAAGAGAAAGGGAAAACATTTGAATATGACTTAGCATGGGATAATCTTATTAATGAACTGTTATTTTCGCCAGAAGTTGCGATCACGGAAGTAGATGAATTAAAAGCCAGTGACTGGACTGAAGAGGAGAAAAAATGTGCTAAGTTTGCTTCGAGCTTCCTTCTTCATGCTCATAAGCAAAAAGGTGAGTTGGCATTTGAACTGGCAAGTAGAATACAAGAAAATAAGTCGACTGTCGTTAATTTACCCAAGCATATACAAGAAGCATTTGAGTGGGCATGCTATAGAAATTAGTTGGAGGAACCCAATGGATAAAGTTAAGGTTATCTCTTCTGATGAGAGTATTTCAGAGTTATCGGGTCATTTCAAAGTCATTGCTGGTCCAGGTGCGGGAAAAACACACTGGCTTGTTACTCATATCCAAAATGTCCTTCAAAATGTGAAGGAACTTACAGCCGCATCAAAGATTGCATGCATTACATATACAACCGTGGCAGGAGAAGAAATTCAAAAACGATTAGGAATCAATCAGAATAAAGTAGAAGTATCTACTATCCACAGTTTTCTCTATGCAAATATTGTTAAGCCCTATATATATCTATTAAAAGACGATAATGGGGATATGTTAGTCAATGTTGAAGAATTAGACGGCCATGACGAGAACATAGCCACAAAAGGTAAAATATACGTTTGGCAGCAAGAAGCGAGAAATGGATATTTGACTGATAAGCAAAAAATTAAAAAATGCTTAGAAAACTTGGACTGGAAGCTTGAAGAGAATGGAATCAATTTGAAACCAAGAAAACCCTATTTAAGCAAAATAGGTAGGTACAGCATTAAATCGGAAGAATTGCTTATTTACAAGAGACTGTTCTGGAAAGAAGGTGTAATTCACCACGAAGATGTAATTTACTTCGCATACATAATTCTGGAGGAATACCCACTACTCATTGATCATATAAGGTCCAAATATCCGTTTGTTTTTCTGGATGAATTTCAAGATACGAATCCGATTCAGACTGAAATAATTAAGAAATTGGGCAATGCTGGCTCTGTTATTGGGGTAATTGGAGATCCTGCTCAATCAATTTATGAATTTCAAGGAGCTTCACGGCAGGACTTTATTTCATTTTCTCTTCCAAATCAAACTATGTATTCAATTGAGAATAATAGAAGATGTGGCAGTAAGATTGTAGACTTTCTAAATTACATTAGGATTGGCGATGAACTGGAACAAAAGCCATTGAGAGATGATAGTGAAATTGATGTATATTTTTATGAATGTAATGAAGCTGGAGACGACAACATAACAAGGTTTCATGAATTGAGAAGTAGGTTTAGGCTTAATGGCGACTACTGTATATTAGCTCGGAATAATGACTTAGTTAAGCAACTGCGAAATGCTGAGGCAGAGGATATCTGGACAAGTTTTAATGAAATTGATTCTAATAGAGAAAGGTTTATTAAGAAGATGTTTACTGCATTTAAATTAGTGAATGATAACCGACAAGAGGCTGGAGTTAAGGAGCTTATAAAAATTTTTAAAACTGACAAGGATGGGATTTTAAAAGAGCCTTTTCAGGAATATCAGTATGTTAGCCCTGTTATGAAACGAAGCTTGGCTGTGGATTTACTTGAATTTATGGCGTGTGGTATGGTGAAATTTCAAGATAAATCTTTATATGAATTTTATGAAGCTCTCTCTGGATTGTTGAAGGTTAAAAATTATGGTATTAAGAAGATCACAAGGGGGAGAATTAAAGAGTTTTCAGATTCTACATCAATAAAGTTGCTATTAGATAATCTCATTTTGCCAGAAGAAAAATCATCAGAGATACGAACAATACATAAGGCAAAAGGGATGGAATTTGAATCAGTATTGTTATATTTTTCGGATAATGAGGAAGTAAAAAGACTTATTAGTCCTGATATTAGTTCAGAAAAAGATGATACACGAATTTTATATGTTGCATTGAGTAGGGCAAAGGATTTGTTATGTATTGCATGTCCGCCCTTAGACACTGAGACGAAAACCATACTTAGTTCAATGAATTTAATGGAAGTGGACTTAGTGATGCCATAAATAATATTTTAATAATTTTGGTGATGGCATTTAGTCTTCTATTTGGGGTTAACAACCAGAAGGGAAGATCAGTTTGAAAAAGAAGATTGGAAATAGACGGAAAATAGCTTTTTTAATTGGAGTAGGCGTCTTTTTGATTCCGATCCTTCTTAATTTACTCGTTTTTAGTTGGAGATTAGATACAGAACTACCATTGTTAAGCGTCTTTAACACACACGGGAGTATTGAGGGGTGGTTATCATTCTGGGGTAATTTAGTGGGTACGATTGTAAGTGGATGTGTTGCATTTTTAGTTGCAAAAATAACTATTTCTGAGCAATCCAAAAAAGACGAAAAACTCGAAGCAGACTTGCTAACTATTAAACAACTACCAGCATTAATAAAGGTTAAAATTGAACTGGATAAAATTCTCGGTGAACTACTGCGAATCAGCGGAGAGAAAAAAGAAATAATTGAGGAGTACAGAGAAAACAGAGTGGTGTTTACTGAAAGTGATCTCATTATGTCATTGGATTATTCTATGGACTGTCAACAGTAAATCAGACAACTTTTTTAAGGGCCGCAGCTTTATACTGAACGGGTGTCATGTAACCTAGTGAACCATGAACCCGGTGTTTGTTAAACCAGTTCACATAATCATATAATTCTAGCTTTAGATGGTGGAGACTCTGGAACGACATCTGGTTAATGAATTCGGTTTTCATTACTTTGTAAGTCGCTTCAGCAACGGCGTTGTCGTAAGGACAGCCCTTCATGCTGAGCGAACGACCGATGTCAAAGGTCTTTAACAACGTATCCATGGCCTGGTTTTTAAACTCACTTCCACGATCCGTGTGGAACCACTGAATGTCGCTCAAATCGCCTTCTACTGTGGCAAAGGCGCGGGAAACTAGAGCAGCGTCCTTACGCGGACCTGCACTGTGCCCAATAATTTCTCTGTTGAATAAGTCGACCAGTACACAAATGTAATGCCACTTGTGCCCGACTTTTACATACGTCAGATCGCTGACGACAAAGCGTTTTGCTTCTGTTTGGTTGAACTCACGTTTCAATACATTGGCTGTGTTTGCATCATTACAAGCCGTTCTATGCGGCTTATACTGAGCAATCGTGTACGTGGACACAAGACCTTGCTCTTTCATAATCCGCCCAATACGGCGTCTGGAAACCGTGTATCCTTGCTCCTGGAGTTTCGTTTTAATCTTCCGTGTCCCATAGACTTTGCGGTTGCTTTGAAAGATCGCTACGATCGCCTTCGTAAGAATGCTCTCGTCTTCGCTTTCTTTCTCGCTTACTTCATAGTAAAAGGTGCTTTTAGGGATTTGTAGGACGTTACACATTGCTGATACCGAGTATTTATCACTATTTTGTTTAATGATGTTTACTTTCGTCCCATGATCAGCGCGGCTTGCTTTAAAATGTCATTCTCCATTCGAAGTTGTTTAAGTTCTTTTCGAAGCGCAATAAGTTCATTCTCTTCTGCGCTTCTATTGTCTTTTTCAGAAAACGAGCCTGAGGTTTGGGATTGTTTGATCCAGCGATCTAGCGCAGATGGGCTGAGCTCATACTCATTTGCAATGGCTGCTCTGGTTTTCCCATTTTCATATAACTGAACCATTTGTCTCTTAAATTCTGCTGTAAATGTACGTCTTTCTCTTGGCATAGTAGATCCGCTCCTCATTGTGATGATTTCATTCTACTAGCCCCTAATTTTCCTGTCCAACTAAGTGTAGCCGATTCACTATACTCCCTATAAACGATGAGAACTTTAAAGATATCGCAGGCCTGTTGATTAACCACTAAATGGTAGAAAAAGAGCCGTCAACCCGATAAAATGTTTGTACCCCTACAAACAATTGGGAAGGTGACGACTCCATGAAAAATACTAACACGATTCTTCCCATTCTACAAACACTCCTTACGACTGAAGAAGTCGATCATATCGTCCAGGCGACCGGTTATGTGGATAAAGCTCGAAAGTTCACGGTTCATCATTTGCTTCAATATTGGTGCGCCGCAGCGAGTGAAGAGTGGTCAGGATATCGCTCTGGCGCAGATCGCGCCGTCCGTAGCGGCTTAAGCCCTGTTCATTATTCCTGTTTCTCGGGCAAAGCAGCAGAGGTTCCATTTGAAATATTCAAAGAGCTGTTTCATCTACTTGTCCGTAAATGTAACCGTGAAACACGGCGAAAGCTCGCCCTCCCAAAAGAACTGCTACTCATTGATTCGACAACCATCACGGTAGGGAAAACTCGCTTGCCATGGGCTCCCTATCATGGAGAACGAGCGGCGGTTAAATTACATGTAGCATTACGTGCCCTCAACGGGCAACCGCTTAGCGTCACAGAAACCGTTGGTTCAAAGCACGATAGTCCTGTGTGCGAAACGCTGGAAAACATTGATTTTATTTTGGTTATGGACCGAGCCTACGGCAAGTTGGAGCGGTTGGATCGTTATAAACAAGAGGGGCAATCCTTCGTCATCCGTCTTCGTGACAATGTTCATATCGAGAAACCCTACACCTTGCGGCGTCAGTCCCAGGCCGATTCTTCAGTGATTGGTGATTTCACCTGTCAACTCGGAACGCCTCAGTGTCGCTCTACACAACGTCATCGTGTAGTCATCTTTAGGGATTTTGAAGGAAGAGAGATTCGCGTCGTTACTGACTTGATGAGTATAAGTGCGGAACAGATTGCTTTGATCTATAAAGCCCGCTGGCAGATTGAGGTGTTCTTTCGCTGGATCAAGCAACACCTTAATATTCCGACGTTATTTGGCACGACAGAAAATGCCGTTTATGGCCAATTGTTCTGCGCGTTGATCGTCTTTGTGCTACTCAAATGGTTGTTTGATGGGACCCGTCATGGAGTTCCTCGTCATGCTAACCTTAGTTTCGTTCGGTTCGCTCGCTTGCTGCTCTTGAACGACTTGTCCGCAGAGTGGCTGATTCGAATACAACGTTTAATGTCGTGTTTTTCCAGGCTGAGTTAATTACATATATTGGTTAATCAACAAGCCTGTTAATGGAGTTATGTAAGCAACACTATGATGGAGGTGGAATCGATGAAAATGGTAGTGGGCAAATTGAAGGCACGGCGGTTTGTACAGAACCTTGTGGCTGAGGTGGTTGCTGATTTACTTATGCTCTCTTCGGGTATTGTGATCGGCTATCACTTAAAAACGCTGATGTTTTAAGGCTGGAGAAGGTTCAAGCGATTGGAAGCTGGCTGTTCGAGGTGGGGAGTCGGATGATTATTGTATATTTGGTTGAATTATCAGATGAGCAGAAGAGGGCTGTCAGAGATGTAGTAAATGATCTGGACGAAGATGAATTTGTAATTCGGTGCACAAATAATGAAGCGATTTATGGGGAGAAGAAGGCTGGTAGGATCGTTATCAAGGAGGTACTAAAGTATGTTTGAAGTCGAGGGGAAGAGGGAGAGCTTAGCAAACGATTGATCAAGGATGAAGCCAGGTGGGAGTTAGGTTAAATTTCCACGGCATGACGAAGGCAATGTAAAAATTCTTGGATCATTACTTTGACCAACTAAAGCTGAGGAACTGTCTGTCTCATTATCGGACATTCAAACTGCTTGGGGATTTTCATCTTACTTTTTTGGTTCGGTTACCTCCTATGCTAGAGACATGAAAGAGACTGAGTTGAGAGGTTGAGATTATGAAATACTTCATCACAGATATACACGGTGAGTACAACGGACTGGAGTTACTGCTGAAGCATGCTGAGATTGATTTTCCTAAGGATCAACTTGTGTTTGGCGGCGATTATATCAATCGAGGAAAGCAGAGCGGGAAAGTGATCAGAAGAGTCAAGGAGCTGACTCAGGCATATCCCAATAATGTCGTAGCCCTAATCGGCAATCATGAGGAGATGATGAGAGATTATTATCGGAGTGGGGATAAGCTGTGGCAAAACCATGGCGGGCGAGAGACGAATATTGATTTTGAGAAGACCTTTACAAATGAGGAGGTAAGAAAAGAGCATATTGATTGGGCGTGTAATCTGCCTCTGGTTTACGAAGATGACGAGTTCGTTTACACGCATGCAGGCTTGAATCCTTTTGAGCCGCTGGAAAAGCAAAGCAGAGAAATACTCTGGATGTCGGAGTTCGACTTTTACAACATACCGAAGGAACCGCTCCAAACCGTTACCATGCACAAGCCAATCATTCATGGACATACTCCCGTGGAACGGATCTCTTTTGATGGTATCCGTCTTAATGCTGATTTGGGATCGAATACATATGTAATTGAGGAGGAGCGAGGTTTGGGTCTGGTAAATCTGACTGAAATGACTTATCTTGTCTATCAGCAATCACAAAAGAAAATAGAGAAGCGGGAGATCGCAAGATTTTAATAGAAGAACATGAATTATTGAGGAGGATGAAGGGTGTCGGATCGCCAAAAGGTAACTTATCGAGATCATATATTAGCCGCGGTGCAAGAAATTGTGAAAACAAAGGGTCGAAATCAGTTTGAAATCGGTGAAGTTGTAGACTACATGCTCATCCGAAACCCTGAATTAAATGCTTCGACTATTCGGACCCATATCTCATCGAGATGTTGTGTTAATGCGGCTCCAAATCATGCTGTAACTTATAGCGATTACGAACGAATCGGGCAAGGATTATACCGATTGTTTGAACCAACATCCAGCGGCGGAAATAGAAAGCTGTACTTTGTTGACATAAACACCAGAAATAATGTTCTGCTTGCGTTAGATGTGGAGTTTCGTGAAGAAGAAGGAAGAGAGCAAGTAAGGTTTTTTGATACAAATAGAGGGCGTGGGTTTTCAGGGGAAGTAGTGGTGCAAGAAGACAATGGATTTGTCTTCATGACAGAAAAGCGAGATGTTTTGATTTTTCGGGTTGCAACGGTAGAAGAATATGATTTACTTTGGCGGAGGCATATTGAAGGGTGAAATAACTGATAAGTATGTTCACGAGTTACTTGAAAGATTAAAAGTTGAACCTAATGTCGTAAAAGACTGTTCTATATTTGAAAATAATGAACGTCATTGGAAGGCAGTTATAACTACATTAGATGATTCGAAACTGTTTACAGAGTTTTCTATGTATACATACTCCGGGGTTAAACAATTTACAGTTAAACTGGAGCCTCAAAAAGTAAGTAATGAGTTTGATAAAAATCTCTATGATTTAAAAATTCACCTTAAGGATGTTGTTAGAAGCGAATGGGAAGATTGTGTTTGGCTTGAGGATGAGCAATCTACTGCATTTGCTGAGGAACTTTATGGAGAGATTTATAGAACTGAAAATTCTTTGCGTCAATTTATTAATATGGTCATGGTGAGAACTTTCGGAACATCATGGTGGGATAATTATATACCACAAAAATTAAAAGATAAGTACGACAGCCGTCACGTAGCATATAAGAGAATTGCAGAATCATTTAAAAATGTTAGTGACCATTTAATATCAATTGACACTGATGATCTAATAGATTTAATGACACACGTTCTTAAAAAGTGGGAACCACAACATGATAAGGAAATTGAAAAAGCGTTAGAAAAAACAAATTTAGGCCAAAAAGAACTGAATCAAATAATCGACAAGCTTAGAAAACAGTTAGTAGCAGAAATTAATTTATGGGATAAAATTTTCGAGAAATACTTTGGTGATGGCTTTGTTGAAACGTGGATTGAATTTAGTAAAAATCGTAATCACGTTGCACATAACAAATTACTGGACTTGAGTGCCCACGAAAAAATCAAGAAAAGTATCGCAATAGTAGCGAGTACCATTTATTCTGCCAAAAATAAGTTTGAATTAGAACATTTGTCTGAAGAAGAGTTGGAAGAAATTCATGCTGAATTTGCTGAATATGAGGAAGAAGAAAGTGAGTTAGCAAGGCAAAGAGAAATAGAGTTTATGGAGGAAGAAGCAGGAGTTAAAATAAAGGATGAAGATGCAATTTTTGAAGAATTTAATGAACATATCTCTAATTTCGTTACTAGTATTGCAGACAGTATTTATTTTCGAAATGATATTAATGTAAAGACCGAGGACCTAAATAGGAGTGAGGTAACACAGGGAATTATTTTAATAGAGAGCAAAATAAACGATAGTTCATTAAAAGTAGTTACTAATATAGATATAGATGATTCTGCGGGTCAAACAAGTATCGTAAGCTTATCATTAATAGTAGATGGTAATGAAATATCAACATGCGAACTGAGTTACGATAATGGAGACGCTAAGTGGAATGATGATCTTGGATACTATCTTCCTCTAGTGAACAATAAATTACACATTGACTATTTGGGGGATTTTGAAAAAGAGATCTTAGAGAAATTTGAAGAGACGTTTCCAAACTTAGTATTGGAAGTTGAATCAAGGAAATATGAAGTGGTGAAGAATGGTGGCGCTGAACCAGTAGCTGATTTCCATTGTGAAGAATGTGATGAACCTTTAGTAAGTATAGATGAATCCTTATGTGACGTTGGTAAGTGTGTAAATTGTGGATATGAACATAGCCTTGAAGAATGTCTACGTTGTGAGCAACTTTATAATTCTAATGTAGAGGGTCAAAATAACTTTTGCGATTCGTGTTATGAGTATCTCGACAGAGAATGAAATAATATTTAGCAAGATTAAGCGAATACTGCCACATCATGATTTGGAGTTGTCAAAAAAGTGCAGTTTGTAAACACACTCATATGGAAATCCGTTACTAAGCTGCTTGTGGCAGCATTCTCTCACGATAAATAATTGGCGGCCAGCCGTGACCAAGCCGGAAATTCCCCTGTTGTATTAAAGGATGATGGAAGGCTTATTGATCATATAGTGTTTCATAAGTATTAATGTAAAATTGATTGATCTATCGTCAGCACTCATCCTATGTGGAATCGGTGGCGTAATTGGTGAGGGGCGGTGTAGAAATCAGACAAACGTTAATTGACGATGACAGCTGGTGCAAAAGGGGGCCAGGCAAGCAAGCAATCGGGCGATTCCGAGGAGGCATAGCAACAAAAATCCATACGGTCGTTGATGTGTTAGGTGGCCCTCTGGGCATCGTTCTTTCTCCTGGGAACACCCACGAGAATGTGATCCGGTATGAGATGCTGCGGAATCTGGAGTTAAGCGATAAGCAAGTCATCGCAGATCGGTGGAATAGCCTTTGTTACATTTAAGCAATATTGTAAAAAGGAAGGTTGGTGGATTTATGAAATTAATAAGATATGGAATATTGCTAACTCTTATGATAGGAATCACAGTTTTTTTAGTGTATATATATGTAAAAACAAGCACCGATAATGTCACTCTGGATTCAATTGTATCAAACAAGGATTATAACATAACTCAAGTTAAAGATCATAATCCGATAAGTTTTTCGCTTGAACCTGAATGGATATTCAAACATACAAACGATAAACATAAAGTATTTGAAATTAACCAGCATCAAATATTTATGGTGAGTGTAAAATATAGAGAAAACGACATCTATTTTAGTTTTCATACGAAACTAAAATTGCCTAAAAAGAAGGGCAGTTTTATTTATCCAGGCACTATACAAGATAGCGGAGTGTTCTCCACTCCAAGAGAAGAACTTAGAGTACTAACTCTTGACAACAAAATAATTCAAACAACACAAATTGGTATAGGACCTTCATCTGATTTTTCTTTTGGAATAAACAAAACAGATCAAGATAAAATAATTGATGGCTTTAAAGTCGAGTTTGAGGGTATCAAACTGTACAATTACTTTTTAAAGGACCCTCGTCACGCTGCATTCCGGACGCTCTCATCCATGCGACAGCATCCTCCACGTTATATAACTAAACCGCGTATCTGGACCTAATGCCAGGATACGCGGTTTTAGCGTTTTAGAGTGATTTTTTGCCGATGACCATCATCCCTGTATTTAGAGCTACTCCCTAAATACCCGCTTGAGCAAGCTGAGCAAGTCCGTCAGGAGCAATGGCCCAGAGCCAGAAGAAGCCTGCAAGGTTTCAATTGTCATAGAAGGCTTACTTCTATGATTTGGAAGACTTATATCGATAAAATGAGGTTTCATTATTCATGAGACGAAAGTAAACATCATTACACAAAGCGGTTTTAACTTTTTAGAATGATTTTATGCGACGATCATCCCTATATTTATTGCCAGAATTAAGATAAAAGCTACTCCATAAATGCCCGCTTAAGCAAGCTGAGTAAGTCCGTCAGGGACAACGACCCAGAGTCAGAAGAACCCTGCAACCAATATCACTCCGTTTAGAAGTGTGGCCGCCAATAGAGTGGATTATAGCTGCCGTGTTTGAGGCCCCGCACGCTCATCATAGTTTGGATGGTTCCATCGTGAAAAGGAACACATCCATCGTCCTTTCTCCATTCTCGGAATGCCTCATGCACAGGCGTTTACGCTGTTAAACGTCTGGTCCATGCTTCAAATAAAAATACACTTAGAATTTGAACGAAGATCTTCCATTATCATTGCTCATCTGTTTTCCCATTTTACGAAATTCCCCAGGAGTTACGCCCTCTTTTTTCTTAAAACGGTCAATGAAATATGAAACATTTATATAGCCGGCTCCCGTTATAATATCTTTTATAGACTTATCCGTATGCATAAGCTCGTTTTTTACATGTTCGATGCGTAAATCAAATACGTAATCGGTAAACGTTGAACCCGTCAGGTCTTTAATTGAGCGACTGATAAATGATGGCGATAGGGATAATTCTTCCGCCATCTGACCTAAATTAAATTCATACAACAAATATCTATCGTGAATGTAACTCAAAATTCGATGACTTAATTCAGATAGCTCATCATTTTTTCGTTTTTTAATGTGGGAGCAAAGGTCGATAACACATTGAGTGATATCCTTCTCAAACTGGCTCATTGACTGCTGATTGATGAGTTGTTTAAAAGTTTCTAGGTGGTGAGGAAAATCTTGTGTATGAACTAGCTTGAAAATCGAATTGACAAGGTCAGATGTCATACACTTGGTCATCAGAAGCGATTTTTTTGTGTTAATTTCCTGGAGAATTTGTTTGAGTGATTCAAGAGCCAGCTGCTCATCACCTTGTTTAATCGACTGAAGTAAAGTGAGCCTGATATCAGTTGAGTACCAGCTAGTCGACTCTTCTTCATTCCAATTAACAACATCAATATAGTTAATAATACTTCCGGTTGAAAATTTAAGCTGGTATTCCTTAGCAGTCAGAGACTCAATATACGATCTGTGAATTCCAAGAAACATGCCGTAGACTCTGCCAATGCTAATGGTTGGAGCTGTTCCGATTTTACTAGTTATTATTTCTTGGATCTCTTTGACAATACTTTCGACCGTTCCTGAGTGCTGCAGAGCATTGTTGGATAACCCTACGATGCATGCAAATGTCCCACGACGATAAAATTCAATAGGATAAACAGAAATATTATTGCTGGAGAATTCAGAGAGACTATTGGATATATCTTGCGTCAAAGAAGTATCCGCTTCCTCGGTACTGAAACTGAATACGAAGTATGAATTACCACAAAGGACAACTTGATGTTCTTTCATGAATGCGCATACATCTAGTTCTGTTGAAAAATATCCATGGATAAGCTTAATGAGGAACTGATCCTGAATCAACTTCTTTTGATTCTCCATTTGGTACAATAAGGATTGCTGATTTTGAGTCATGTTTTCAAAAGAATGAGCTATATAATTAATTTCTGTATCGACGAGAGGGTGCGCCGCTTCAAGTTCCAACTGAATTTTTGAAATTAACTGCTGTATAGGTTTATAAAATCGCTTGGATAGCACAATAGCAACGGTGATTCCGATAAAAATTAATGATATTAAAATATACACGATCAGATTAGTGAGCTTAAGAACTTGTTGGTAGAACTGAGAGGTCGGCAGCAGAGTCATATAGGTCCACCCGGTTGCCTCCGACTTCACCCAGGTCACAGACATCGAATTAGATTCCATAATCATGGAAGATTGTTCACTATTAGAGGCTTGGACCAGCAGTTTTTTTATAAACTCATCAGTAAGTGCCAAATCATTGGCTTTAGATGTTAATAAGTTCTGATCCTGGTCAAATACGTACACCGCGCCTCTAAAATCTCCTAAAACCGGAGCCATCAATTTATATAGTCGCTGGCTGTCGAACAAATATAATACGATGCCATATGGGTTAAGCGACCGTACAGGAAATGGGATCCCAATCGTAATGATCTCTTTGGAAGTTTGGTTTGTTAAAACAGGCTCGGTTGGACGAACAAAGGGCCGTTTATTCCCTTTTAGGCTATTGATCCAATGCTCAGCTGTATCTGTTTTGTTCATATAATAATCTTTGATAAGTGAAGACAAACTGAACATAGCATTAGACGAATAAAAGTAACCGCTATCATATCTATGATAAAAAATTTCTTCGAAATAAGAAGAACTTGCTTTGTATTTTTGGATTTCTTTAATAATTTCCGTAGAGGCGTAGGTATCATCAAGTAAGTGAAAACTAGACAGGTCAGGATTCAAAGACATTAATACGGTGGTTTCCGTTAAGTCTAAAAATTGCTGATCCATAGAATCCAAGGCTAAATGAAGCCGGTTCAAATTAGTTTCTTCAATTTCTGTTCGAAGTGCGCTTACCGCACCTGTATATATAAAAATCCCTAAAATAGCCACAGGTATGCTAAACATTACAATGAAAGCGAGCAGGTATTTAGTGTATAGATTCCACCTCATGATTACACTCCCTTTCCGGGCTTTCAAGATTAACTATTATTGTATATGTATACTACGTGACAATAAAGGGGAAAATGACCTGATTTTGAAATCGAATATTTTAAATAAAGCAGATATTTAGAATTTCAGGGACTTAGAGCGTATTTGAAGGCAACATTTTTATCCGAGTATGGAGAAGAAGGCAGATATTTACTGCTTGATCCCTTAGATGCTACATTTGGAGCAAGCCATACAATGACAATAAGGAAAGGTGGTTCGAATAAATGAACAGTTATATAAAGATATGGAAAAAACAACTGAAGCGAAATTGGCACCTCTATTTGTTTGTCTTACCAACATTAATTTATTTCATTGTGTTCAACTATTTGCCAATGTATGGACTGCAGATTGCATTTAAGAATTTTTATCCTTCTCAAGGTATATTGGGTAGTGAATGGGTAGGTTTTGATCATTTTGAGCGTTTTTTCAACTCCCCTTCTTTCTGGACGATTATAAAAAACACTTTATCGATCAGCTTGTATGAGCTTATATTGTTTCCCTTACCGATCCTGTTCGCATTAGCGATCAATGAGCTGCGTAACGGAACATTCAAGAAGAGTGTACAGATCATAACTTATGCGCCGCATTTTATATCGGTAGTTGTAGTAGCGGGGATTATTGTTTCTTTAGTTCATCCAGCGACAGGGATCGTGAATAAAGGTATTGTCCTTCTTGGTGGAGAACCAATCAGCTTTATGACAGAACCGGCCTGGTTCAAATCCATTTACGTGTGGTCTGGGACATGGCAGCAATTAGGATGGAATTCTATTATTTATATAGCGGCATTAAGTGCAATTAATCCAGAGTTACACGAGGCAGCTACTATAGATGGCGCAACTCGGGTGCAACGAATTTGGAGTATCAACCTGCCTGGAATTATGCCGACGGTCATCATCCTGCTTATTTTAAGTATTGGCAACTTTATGTCTATAGGTTTCGAAAAAGTCTATTTGTTACAAAATCAGCTGAATATGGAATCATCTGAAGTCATTCAAACTTATGTTTATCGAAGCGGGTTACTACAAGCTCAGTATAGTTTTTCAGCAGCGGTGGGACTATTCAATTCGGTCATTAATTTAATATTGTTAGTTACAATAAATTCGATTGCTCGTAAAGTAAGTCAAACAAGCTTATGGTAACTTTCAATACATCAATTAACGACTATAAGGAGTGAAGGTACATGAAATCCTCTTTTGGGGACCAGGTATTTGAATGGAGCAATCGCTTTATTTTGTTTCTGGTAACGCTAGTTGTTTTGTATCCACTAGTCTATGTAGTTAGCGCATCCATCAGTGATCCCCAATATGTTAATACTGGTCAGATGTGGCTGTGGCCGATTGACATCACACTAGATGGTTATCGCAGGGTTCTGGATAATCCTGACATCTGGATCGGATATCGAAATACTATAATTTATACCCTGCTTGGAACGAGCCTCAATCTTTTGTTAACCATTCCTTGCGCATATGCTTTAGCTCGCAAAGATTTGTATGGGCGCAACGTTATTTCCGGAATTTTTCTGTTAACGATGTTTTTTAATGGTGGTCTGATTCCAACTTATCTCATAATTAAAAATCTCAATCTTCTTGATACTCCATGGGTGCTAATCGTAGTGGGGGGCGCTAGCGTCTGGAACCTTATCGTTGCACGTACTTTCTTTCAAAATACAATTCCTCGAGAACTCGAGGAGGCTGCTGAGGTTGACGGCTGTTCACATTTTTCTCTATTCTTACGCATCATTATTCCTATTTCAGGGCCTATTATTGCTGTTATGGCGTTGTTCTATGGTGTTGGTCACTGGAATCAATATTTTAATGCACTCATGTACCTGCAGGATCGATCGCTATTTCCGCTACAATTATTTTTAAGAGAAATTTTGATTGTCAATGAAATGAACGCCAATATGATGATGGATGGGGAATCTATGGCTGCTATGGCCGAACAGGCCAAGATAGCGGATATTATTAAATACGCCGTCATTATTATATCCGCGTTGCCGTTGCTTATTCTGTATCCATTTCTTCAACGTTTCTTTATCAAAGGGATTTTAATTGGATCTATAAAAGGATAAACCGGCAAAGATTCAAGAAACATGATAGACAAATGGAGGAATGATATATGGAGTCTTATAGAAACGCTTCAACACCGATAGATGCTCGAGTTATAGATCTGCTGCAAAGAATGACATTGGTGGAAAAAGTCGTACAGACTTTATCTATAGGCAAAGTCGGTCAAAGCTTTGATGTCGAGCTTAATGAAGACGGGAGTCTTGAGGAAAGCTGTATTGAAGAAATCTATAAGCATGGCGCCGGCGCCATTCAGCTTCCCTTCAAGACCGACTCGATTGAAACAAGAATCAAGAAACTTAACGCGCTTCAGGACTATTATGTAAACAAAACAAGGCTAGGAATACCTGTAATGGCTCAAGAAGAATGTCTGCACGGACATCTCGCAAAGGATGCCACAAGCTTTCCCATCCCTATTGCTATGGCGAGTACATGGGATACGGAGCTAATTGAACGTGTATACTCCGCAATTGGGAAGGAAGCAAGGGTCAGAGGCGGGCATGAAGCGCATACGCCTGTGCTTGATCTTGCAAGAGATCCCCGTTGGGGAAGGACAGAGGAGACTTATGGTGAAGATACGTACCTTGTTACCCGAATGGGTGTTGCTGCAGTAAGAGGTTTACAAGGAACGGACGAGATCGTAAATCATGAGCATGTCGTCTCTGCACCAAAACATCTGGCTGGTTATGCACAATCTGATGGGGGGCGCAATTTTGCTCCAAGCAACATTCCCACTCGAGTGCTGAGGGACCAGATCCTTCCTCCGTTCAAGGCGGTGGTACAAGAAGCTGGAGCGCTCGGCATGATGCCTTCTCATAATGAGATCGATGGGATTCCTTGTCATGGCAACAGACAATTGCTTACCGAGATCCTGCGAGATGAATGGGGGTTTAACGGCATTGTTGTATCCGATTACTTCGACGCTTCCAGATTAGATATTTTGTTCCATGTTGTCAATAATTCGAAGGAAGCTGCAGTAAAAGCCTTAAAGGCAGGTTTGGACATGGATTTGCCTGGCGGAGGTTGCTATACCCAACTATTGGATGCCATAGCCGAAGATCCAGAGTTAGAAGATGTGCTGAATGTTACCGTGGCACGCATTTTACGAGTCAAGTTTTTGCTAGGGCTATTTGAGAATCCATATGTGGATGCAGAGCATGCCAAGCAAGTGATTAATTGTGAGCAGCATAAGAAGCTTGCCAAGGAAGCGGCAGACAAATCGATCACCCTGTTGAAAAATGAGGGCGGGCTGCTGCCTCTGAACAGGAATGAAATTCGCAAGCTTGCTGTAATTGGACCGAATGCACATCCGATCTGCACCGGCTCGTACAGTACAAAACCGAACAAAGGTATTAGTATTCTGGATGGGATTATAGCAAAAACAAATGGAGAACTGGAAGTGGCTTATGCAGTAGGTTGTGAAATTATAAAAGGGAAGGATGATAGCGGGGAAACGGAATTGGATCGACGTATGAATAATCCCCAATTAAGTACAGGGGATAAAAATGAAGCCTGGATTGTAGAGGCTGTCTCTGTAGCCAAGGAAAGTGACGTAGCCATCCTCTGTGTCGGCGGTAACACTTTAACCAGCAGAGAGGCTATATTCTTCAACGATGATAGAGGCGACAGATATGATCTTGACCTTCCTGGAGTTCAAAATGAACTGGTGAAAAGGATAGTCGAGACCGGGACGCCTACTGTTGTCCTGCTCATCAATGGAGGTCCGTTGACGATCAACTACATCGCGCAGCATGTGCCGGCAATCTTGGAGGGCTGGTATCTTGGGGAAGAGACAGGTCATGCGGTAGCAGATGTATTGTTCGGCGATGTGAATCCAAGCGGCAAGCTGCCTATTACTTTCCCTCGTTCAGTAGGACAATTGCCTGTGTATTACTCACAAAAACCAACGGGTTTATTCAAAAAATATTTATTTGCCGAGCATGATGAGCCGCTGTTCTCTTTCGGTACGGGATTAAGTTATACAACATTTCAATATCGTCATTTGCAATTAAGCTCTATTACGATGGCGATGAACGGTAGCGTCACCGTATCTGTCGAAGTCAGCAATACGGGTGAGTACGCAGGGGATGAAATTGTGCAATTGTATATTGCAGACCTGGTGAGCTCTGTCACAAGACCTGTTCAAGAATTAAAAGGCTTCATGCGCATTACACTCCAGCCAGGTGAAGCACAAACAGTTGCTTTCCGCATTGATCCCTCTATGCTGAGCTTTACAGGAGAGGACTATGAAATCACTGTGGAGCCTGGCGCATTCAAAATTATGGTGGGTTCAAGCTCGAAGCATTACGAATCTATCGTTCTGAATGTGATAGAAGAGGAGAAAACGAACGATGCATAATAAGGGCAGCTTCCATCCATACGACTTGCGCTGCGAATATAAAGTAAATTACCTTGGGCTGGGCGAGCGCAGCCCAAGGTTCAGCTGGAAGCTTCATGCAGAAGGACGGGATGTGCGGCAATCCGCCTACAGGCTGCAAGTATCGACTGGAGGGCAGGAAATATGGGACACAGGTAAGATTATTTCTGATCAGTCCCTGCATATCACGTATGCGGGACCTGCTCTTGGCTCAAGAACGCGCTATGAAATCCGTGTCAAGGTTTGGAATCAGCATGGCCAAGAATCGGATTGGAGTGAGGCGGCATACGGTGAGACAGGGCTGTTGGATCAAGATGAATGGCGAGCATCATGGATAACTGCCAGATTCGAGCAATCAGAGCCCTGTCAACTGCTGCGCAAGCTATTCACATTAGGCGATAACATCGTTTCGGCCCGACTGTATGCAACAAGTCTTGGCGTATACAGGGTGTATGTTAATGGGGAGTCCGCTGATGACACCTTATTTGCACCCGGATGGACTAGCTACAACAAGAGGCTGCAGTACCAAACCTATGATGTAGCTAAGCTGCTTGCAAGTGGAGAGAATACAATTGGCGTCATGCTGGGCAATGGCTGGTATATGGGCAATTTGGGCTGGAATGGATTAAGTCAGCTGTATGGCAATGAACGCGCTGCATTACTGCAGCTTCACGTCCAATATAAGGATGGCAGAGAAGAAGTGATTGTCTCGGATGATTCCTGGAGAGCCAGCAAGAGCGCTTTGCTTATGTCCGAGCTGTATCACGGCGAATATTACGATGCACGGCTCGAAAGCAAGGGTTGGCATAACAAAGGGTTCGACGACAGTGAATGGACCCAAGTATCGCTGCTAGATTATGGATATGATACTTTGATCGCGCAAGAAGGCGAGCCGGTTCGAATCGTGGAGGAACTGCAGCCAGTCCAAGTGCTTCGTACTCCTAATGGGGAAACAGTCGTTGATTTTGGCCAGAACATGGTTGGGTGGGTGCAGTTTGCGGTAGAGGCGGAAGAGGGTCATACCGTTGTGATCCGTCACGCAGAAGTGTTGGATAATGACGGTAATTTCTATACGAGCAACCTGCGAACAGCGAAACAAACCATCACATACATCTGCAGAGGTGATCAAGTAGAGCGTTATGAGCCTTATTTTTCATTCCAAGGCTTCCGCTATATTCAGGTTGAAGGTATTCGGCCGGAGCTTATTGCAACCCGTGTTGTTGCTAAAGTCATTCATAGCGATATGGATCAAACAGGGACGTTCGAATGCTCTGACGAGCTGGTGAATCAGCTGCAGCGAAATATTGTATGGGGGCAAAAAGGGAATTTTCTTGACATTCCAACCGACTGTCCGCAGCGTGATGAAAGGATGGGCTGGACGGGTGATGCGCAGGTGTTCATGCGGACAGCTGCATTCAATATGAATGTAGCGCCTTTCTTCACCAAATGGCTAAAGGACCTTGCAGCCGATCAGCTTCCAGATGGCGGCGTACCATTTGTAATCCCCGATGTGCTTCGCGGAAGGCATTCATCGGCAGCCTGGGGAGATGCAGCCGTTATATGTCCTTGGGTGCTGTATGAACGATACGGGGATCGGCGAGTGCTGGAACAGCAATATGAGAGCATGGTGAAATGGGTTGAGTATATTCGGTCGCAAGGCGAGCAAGAGCATTTATGGAATACGGGCTTTCATTTCGGCGATTGGCTTGCAATGGATGCCCCCAATGGAAGCCGTGTAGGGTCAACACCTAAGGATTTGATTGCGACAGCCTTCTATGCGTATTGTTCCGCACTGCTGGCGAAGACGGCGGCAGTGCTTAACAAGCTCGAGGACGAAGTGCGTTATACAGAGCTAAGCGAACGAGTAACCGAGCAATTCCGGAGGGAGTTTGTAACCCCGAATGGCCGGTTGGCCTCCCCAACTCAAACGGCCTATGTACTGGCTCTCATGTTTGATTTGTTGGAAGAGAAGCATAGGCCGCAGGCAGCCGCTGTTCTGGCTAGTTATGTGGAGGAGCAGAACGTTCGTTTGACAACAGGCTTTGTAGGCACCCCTTATCTCTGCCTGGCCTTGTCCAAGCATGGATATACGGATCTGGCCTATAAGCTGGTTCTCCAGCGCGAGTATCCGTCATGGCTGTACCCGATTTCCAAAGGAGCAACAACGATTTGGGAGCATTGGGACGGCATTAAGCCTGACGGCTCGTTATGCGAGGATCCTATGAACTCTTATAATCATTATGCCTATGGCTCAGTCGGAGAGTGGTTATACAGAATTGCGGCGGGACTCGATACAGATGTGCAGAATCCAGGCTACAAGAAGGTGCGCATAGCGCCTCAGATTTCGGAAGCGATCAGCTATGCCCGAGCATCCTATAGCTCTATGTATGGGATGGTAGCATCAGGCTGGGAGCGGCTGGAGGACCGCAGAATGAAGGTGAAGGTGGTCATTCCGCCGAATACGGAGGCGTCTGTGATGCTGCCTGGCGCAGCAATGGGTCAAGTAGTGGAATCAGCGGTTCCTGTCGCCTATGCCGCAGGCGTACACTCGGTACGGCAGACAGAAGCCGGTGTACAGCTTGAGGTAGGATCAGGAGAATATGAGTTTCTATATGTCTTCAAATAAAAGGAGGAGACTTTAAATCGATTGGTTGAGACGGGCGTTACCTTCACGCGTGCGTATTCATCCTGTCCGGTTTGTGTGCCTGCGCGGTATGCCATGATGACGGGGCAGCTGCCGCACCGTACCGATTGTACGGCAAATGAGATAATGCCAGAAGGACGCCAAAGCTTTATGGAGATTTTGTCTCAGAACGGTTATCAGACGCATGGCGTTGGCAAAATGCACTTCACCTTTGCCGAGCAGGGAGCGGAGGCGCTCTGGGGCTTCGAGTCACGGGGTATTAGTGAGGAGGGCGGAGGTGATGACGATTTCAAACGTTATCTGAATGAGAATGGTTACGGGCATGTTCATGATCCCCAAGAGGTCCGGAGCGAGATGTATTACATTCCTCAGCCATATCAAACCACATCCGCCCTTTGAGACACCTACTCCATGGAACAAGCTATACCGAGCGCTTGAAATGTCTCTGCCTAAACGGCCCATGAACGGAGAAGAGCTTCTAACGTATTGGAATCGATTCCAGAACCGATACAAATATCGAGATCAAGGTGTGGACGACCATTTGATGAGGACAATGAAGGCAGCGTAGTATTGCACAATATCCTTCATTGATTACCAAATCGGACGCTTGCTCGCTTACATGGAAGAACAAGATCTGCTGAAGAACACCATGATTGTATTCTCTTCTGACCACGCTGAGCTGCTTGGCGATTACAATAGTGTAGGCAAGCGCAGCTTCTTGGATTCCGCAGCTCGCATACCGCTGATCGTAAGTGGATCCCGATCGCACGAAAGGCAATGAGCCATGTCATGCTCCCGTAGGCTTGGTCGATATATTGCCAACCTTTCTGCAAGCGGCAGGTATTGAGCCGCAAGAGGATTATAGCGGCCGGAGCTTGCTGGATATTGCTGAGGGCAAGCATCTGAGAGAATTAACGATGGGTCAGTATAACCGGAATGAATTCGGTGTATATATGGCCGTTACGGAACGATGCAAATATATCTACTCTTGTATTCCAGGATATGAAAGAAAATTCGAGGTTAATCAACACGATTTATTTCGGACCAAATTTTAACCGCTGTTATTACCTGCGCAGCGTGAAGTGAGGAGAGAATAATGGGCAAAACGGTATTAACAATCGAAGGCGAACAATTTGTTATTAATGGAAAAAAAACGTATTCGGAGATTGATGGAAGTCCGTCCGATGTTCATGGTTTATTAATGAATGCGAGATTTGTTCAGGGTATATTTGATGACAAGCAAGACCCCAATCGCTTCCATCGTTTTGGACGCAGGTTCGATCCGGATCAGAATACGAATGATCTTATTGCAGCATTGCCTGAATGGTATCGGGCAGGACTTCGAGCATTTACAGTTTGTTTTCAGGGCGGTGGTCCATGTTTTACCATACAAAATCCAACGATCGATAACAATCCTTTCTCGGAGGACGGCACAAGCATTGATCCGGCTTACGCGGGTCGAATGGACCGCTTGATCAGAGCTGCGGATGAATTGGGCATGGTCGTTATCGTGAGTTATTTCTACACTGGGCAGACGGGACGTATGAAGGACGGCAAAGTAATATTGAATGCGGTCAGGGCAGCATCTCGCTTCCTAAAAGAAGGAGCTTACACAAATGTCATCATTGAGGTTTGCAATGAACATAATATTGCGCGTGAGCATCCATTAATCGCGTCGAGTGAGGGAATGGTTGCCTTAATGGAGATCGCCCGTACGGAATCTGGCGGGATACCTGTAGGCTGCAGCGGTTTAGGAAGATATATTAATGAAGAGATTTGCAAGGAAAGTGACGTTATTCTTATTCATGGCAACTGGCTATCTCGGCAGCACTATTATAATCACATTCAGAAAGTGAAGGCATGGGCACCCGGCAAGCCAGTTGTTTGCAACGAGGATTCGCCAGACATCAGCAAGATAGATGTGGCTTTTCGAACCCGAACATCTTGGGGATACTACAATAATATCACGAAGCAGGAAGTGCCCGTAGACTGGGCGATTACGCCCGGTGAGGATCAATTTTTTGCTCAGCGAATGGCAGAAGGATTGGGTATTGACTGGCCTACAATTCCAGAAGATGAGCAGTTGCATCTACAGGGCTTTGAAGCGGATATGTCCTATGAAGGAAAGCGTTGGATCAGGTTAGCAAGCTTGTATCCTGAGAAAATCAATTATGTGGATTTTTATCGAAATGGGGTGCTGTATTTTACAAGCTATGATAATGTCCATGCTGTAAATCATAAGAAAAACTGGGAGATGGGCGCAGTGGAAATGAGTTCGGAAGAGGAGGAATGGAGAGCAGTTGTTCATCTACATGATGGAAAGATTATAGAGAAATTAGCCAAGCTATGAATGAATACGAATACGCTGCATGAAAGGAGTATTGTGTTTCACTCATGCGGTATTCGAACCGCTATTCTGTTTGTAAAAGCGATGTGCATGATTGGAGTATGGGCCGAAAACAAGATATTTCGAAGCGGCCTCAAAAAAGGTTATAGTGAAAGCGTTATCAGCTGAAATTTATGTAAA
Source organism: Paenibacillus algicola (assembly GCF_005577435.1). NCBI lineage: Bacteria > Bacillati > Bacillota > Bacilli > Caryophanales > Paenibacillaceae > Paenibacillus > Paenibacillus algicola. The sequence goes on from NZ_CP040396.1 coordinate 845,364, forward strand.
AAACGAAAGGGGAGTTACAACGTGAAGAAAAAGATGATGATACTAATGGTAGCTTTTTCAATGATGATCAGCATGAGTGTTGCCTGTTCAACCAAGCAATCCGATGAGAACATTTCCGAGAATTCTGCATTCCCTCAAAACTTTAATGCGACCGGATACCCGATTGTGAATGAGAAGGTTACCCTTAAGTTAATGGGATCAAAAGGAGCAAGTCAGGGTCCTTGGGATCAAATGATGTTTTTTAAGGAAATGGAGAGATTGACTAATATTCATTTTGAATTTGACACGCCGGATGGTAAGGTTTTTCCAGAAAAGAAAAACTTAACCTTTGCGAGCGATAACTTACCTGATGTATTTTTTGCGGGATCCCTAACATTCTTCGATCAGATCAATTATGGCAAACAAGGCCTTTTGATTCCTCTTGAAGGACTTATTGACGAGTATGCTCCTAATTTTAAGGCGTTGATGGAAAAAGATCCTGCAATTCGCCGAGCCATTACTGCACCAGATGGTCATATCTATGCTTTACCACAAGTCTCAGATATTATTCGTGACATGATGTTTTTCCGAACCTATTTGAATGCAGAGTGGATGGAAGCGCTGGGTAACCCACAAGTTCCCCAGACGACTGACGAACTGTTGGAGCTGTTAAAGCGCTTCCGTGATGAGGATCCGAACAAGAACGGAAAGAGTGACGAACTCCCATTGTCGTTTACTAACGCAAAGAATGATTCACTGGCCATCGCGAGAACTTATATAATGCCAGCGTTCGGTGTGCTGGAGGATAGAGCTAATTTATCCCGTTTGCAGGTAACCGACGACACAGTGAACGCTGTGTTCTTGTCTGAAGGATACAAGGAATTCCTAAAGTATATGAAGACCCTGTATGATGAGAAGCTTCTCGACCCGGAAATCTTTACTCATACTGATCAACAACTGAAGGCCAAGGGGCAAGAAAATCGGATTGGCATGACGATGCATGCTGCACCGTTCTCCGTATTCAAGGTTGAAAAACCGGAGGATAATGAGAAATATCCATTGGTGATGCCATTGACGAGTGCTATAAATAGCGAGAAGCTGTTTACACCGCGTCCCAATATTACAATCGGTACCTTTGCCATTACAAAAAATAATCCACATCCAGAAGCGACAATGAGATGGGTAGACTACTTGTATACACCAGAAGGATTTATGCTTGGAAACCAAGGAATTGAAGGTGAGGCCTGGAAGTGGAAGGATGATAGCAAAAAGGAATGGGAAAGGATTACGCCAGAGGGAATGAACAAGGAGGAGTTCCGCGCCCAGAATACACCCGATATTGGTTCGACAATCCCGCTTCTGAAAAGCATGGAAATTAATTACAAACAAAACGATCCTGTTAATAACATTCTAAATGATCAAGCAAATAAATTGTCTGAATACGTGCAAGAAGCAATGCCGTTACTTTTTTTGTCGGAAGAGGAAGAAAATAGAGTGAATATTATAAAGAACGATTTGATGAACTACATTGCGCAGATGGAAGCAAAGTTTGTGCTAGGTAAGGCGAGTTTTGATGATTGGGATAATTATGTTTCCCTGCTGAAGAAAATGAGTGCGGATGAGTATGTGGAAATCTATCAAAAGGCATATGATCGGTGGAAAACAACAAAATAACATATAGGATTTGCATCATATCTTCTATTAAATTCAGCACCCACTTCCGTTGCGACCACATCTAGGCACAATGAAAGTGGGTCTCTTTTTTTATTTGACCAAGAGCGCTTTCATTTTTAGAGCATCACTCCCTGGAGGATCGCAAAAGAGTCGACTTTTAACAGATATTTCTTAAAGATGGAGTGAAGTGAGATGAATCCTAAACCATTAAACATCCTGTGGATTTCGTTAGAGGATACGAGTCCAAGGTTCGGCTGTTACGGAGATGCGGTTGCCCGTACGCCTCATATCGATCAGCTTTCAAGGGAAGGCTGCCGCTACCCAAATACGTTTGCTACTGCCGGCGTTTGTGCGCCTAGCCGTTGTTCGGTTATTACCGGGATGTATTCCAACTATATAGGCGGGCAGCATATGCGAACCACTCATACGAATCAGAATACTCCTGAATTGCCTACGCCTTATGAAATTGTTCCGCCATCTTATGTCAAAGTATTCTCGGAATACTTACGGGCACAGGGCTATTACTGTACTAATAATCTTAAAACCGATTATCAGTTTAAGCCGCCTTTAACGGCATGGGATGAATGTGGACCCGATGGACATTGGCGAAATCGCGGAGCTAATCAACCTTTTTTTGCGGTGTTTAATACCACCGTTACGCATGAGAGCAAGATGTGGCCTAGGGAAGGGGAAGAACTGAAGACAAATCCGGATGAAGTAGTGCTTCCTCCGTACTTGCCGGATACTCCACTTATACGTAAAGCTATGTGCCGTCATTACGACAATCTATCATTAGCAGACGACTATGTTGGCGCTCTCTTGCAGCAGCTTGAAGAGGACGGCTTATTTGAAAATACAGTTGTCATGCTATGGAGCGATCATGGCGAAGGGCTCCCCAGAGCGAAGCGGTGGACATATGATGCGGGCATTCGAGTACCGCTGATTGTTCGCTGGCCAGGTCAAATTCAACCGGGGACTGTAAATGAACGACTAGTTAGCTTGGTGGATCTGGCTCCAACTGTGTTAGAACTTGCTGAACTTCAAATACCTGCACATCTCCAAGGCAGAAGCTTCCTTCGTGAGGAGGAAAGAAAATTCATTTATGCTACACGAGATCGTTACGATGAATCCTACGATATGGTGAGAGCAGTTCGGGATAAGCAATACAAATATATTCGAAATTATTTCCCTAATCAATCCTACCAGCTTTGGATTCCATATTTGAATCAACATCCTATTCAGAGGGAACTGTGGCAATTGTATGAAGAGGGGAAGTTACAAGGTTTGGCCGCACAATTCTTCGGGAGTGGAAGACCGGTTGAAGAACTGTATGAGTGTGAAGCAGATCCTTATGAACAGTATAATCTGGCCTGTAACCCGGACTATACAAAGGTACTTGATACAATGAGAGAGGCACTGGAGCAATGGAGAATGAAATATGATCGCCTAGGCGAAGTGCCTGAGACGGAAATGATCGCGCAGATGTGGCCGTCAGGCAAACAGCCGCAAACGGCAAAACCAAGATTTGTGATCATTAATAGAGGGATTTGCTCTTCAGAGCTCCTTGAGGCAGGGAAGGTAGCAAGACCAGCATTTGTTCAACTGCATTGCAGTACGCAAGGAGCTTCTATTGCATTTAAGCTCGATGATAATACTGATGCACCCTGGAGCTTATATACAGGAGAAATTCGTATAACCGAAGGCGCTGCAAAGCTTCGTGCAAGAGCGATACGCATTGGTTATCTGGAGAGTGTTGAGACAGTGCTGGAGTTCATCGGATAATTCTTCAACTTGCTAATTTAAGAACGTTTAGATCAGCGTTATCATTAATGCTGGTCGTAGTATTTCTGTGAACAGAAAATATTTTACATCTTTTTGAAGGTATCATCCGGCATGGGGTATTCATGAATTTTCCTTCAAATCATATTAAGGAGAATGCCTTGTGAACAGACAACGAATGCAGAGCGTAACTATACCCTGGTTTCTTTCCTATGTCGTTGTGCTCCTGCTTCCAATGGTCGTTAGTCTTTTCGTGTATCGAGAATATTCGATATCATTAAAAAATGAAACGAGAGTAGCATATTCGTCCTTGCTTATGCAGCTGCAAGAAGCAGTCGACAATGATTTGAAAAGTATGAAGCGTTTGAGCCATCAGCTCACCTGGGATAATGCCATTCAAAGCATATCAAGCGATTTGACTAGCAATATGCCCCAAAAGGGCCTCAGCTATGAATTATTTACGCTTGCCCAGAACTTGACGCAGTACAAGTCCTCTTATTCAGATATTGATCAGTTCTATATTTATCTCACAAGCCCCGCTCAAGCAGTTGTTTTTCCAGGAGTTGTAAATGAACCGTATATGGCTTATCAATTTGTTCATATGAACGAGAAATATTCTTATCAAGCTTGGATGGACAGAATGATAAATAATACGAAACCGGGCTTGATCACCTTGCCGGGATCAGGAGGCAAACCTGCGATTGCTTACTTGCAAAGTTTTAAGGGTGTCCATAACAATGGGCCAACTGGGATTAGTGTTGTCATGATCGACCAGTCCAGAATTCTGTCTGTCATTCACAAGGTTCAGTTATTTAACCAAGGAAAAGTATTCATTGTTAATAATAATGATGAAATTTTGGTGGCCAGTGATGATGGTTCTTCTGAGGATTTGCTTAATGCAATGAGATTAGAGCAGCTATCCTCTCATTCAGGCTATACCAGTTTCGAAAGCAACGGAAAAAAGTTTGAGATGATCTACCTTCAATCTTCAGCTACTCAAACCAAATATATTTCCATAGTGCCAAGCCAAGTTTTATGGGAGAAGGCAGAAAAGGTTCGAAACATAACTTATGTGAGCTTAGTGGTAAGCATTTTAGTTGGAGTTATGCTATCTCTGCTGCTCTTGAAAAAAAATTACGGACCGATTCGTCGTTTACTCCAAAAAGTTACGGAACAAGAGGGACCGTCAATATTTCAACGCAAAGGAAATGAGTTCACCTATATAGAACAGACGTTAAATCAAACTTATCTAAAAATGGAAGAGATGCTGAATGATAGAAAGCATCATCATTACGTGCTTCGCTCTTACTTTATATCAAAGCTGCTTAAAGGTAAGTTGGATTCCAAGCTGCAAATTGAGGAGGCTATAACGGCATATGATATTGCTTTTAAAAGTGATGACTTTGCAGTGATGCTATTACGTGTGGAAGAAGCAGAAGACTTCTATCGGAGAGTCGAATGGTTGAAGCCACATGAGAAACAGCAGATGCTTCAATTTATTATATCGAATGTTGTGGAGGAATTGACCAAACAGAGGCACATGGGATTCGTAGTGGAAGTCGACGATTTATTCGCATGCTTAATAAATCTCTCCTCATCTGCAATCGAGCCAATGGATGAACTTATGCAGCTAGCAGAAGAAGCACAAGGCTTCCTACACCGCTCGTACCAGATCAACATGACAATATCCATTAGTTTGATTCACAGCTCTCTAAGCGGAATTCATCAAGCATATCTCAACGCGCTAGATGCAATGGAGTATAAGCTGGTGATGGGGAGGAGAGAGATCATCAGATACGACAAGATTTGTTATGAACCACAGATGGACCAGCATAGAACCTATCATTATCCTCTTGTTGTTGAACAGAAGCTCATGAATGCGGTGAAGACAGGTAATTCAGAGATAGCAGTACGTACACTTAATGAGGTTATAGAACAGAACTTCTCCAATCGAAATCAATCTCTCCCTCTAGTAAAATGTCTAATGGTCGATCTAGTTTGCACATTAGTGAAGACAATCAATGAGAATGATTATGTGGAGGAGCCGCAGCTGGATATGACAAGCATTATTGACACGTTGATAAGAAGCGAGACCGTTCATGATATGAAGGAACAGCTTATTCTATTGGTCAGAAAGGTGTGCGAGTATACCTTCGAGAGACGTGAAAGCCAAATTACTGAAGGTCGACAGCGGGCAGTGCAGGAGCTCGTTCATGAAGTAATTATGTATATTGAAGCCAACGTGAGCAATGTCAACTTAAATGTATCTATGATTGGCGAGAAGGTACAAATGAGTCCTTCCTACGTGTCAAGGCTGTTTAAGCAGCATACGGGAGAAGGGATACTCGAATATTTGAACAACTATCGTGTGAAGCAAGCCAAAGAGTTGATCGAAGATCATCAGATAGGAATTAAAGAAGTGGCGGAAAAGGTGGGTTATTCAGACGCGACTACCTTTATAAGGATTTTTAAGAAGTATGAGGGGGTTACACCTGGTAAGTACAGAGATTCGTTAGAAAGATAATGGTCTCCTCAATCATTCTGGATTTTGCTGATGAAATAGCGAAAAAGTCCTCTTACATTTTAGATTTTGTAAATGATTTTGCTCAAATAGTCGATATACGACTGCGAAATCGCACACTTATAATTAAGCCGAGGAGTTGTAAAACACTTCTACATAAAAAACGGGAGGTTGATGGTTACGGTGAGAAAGACAAAAAAAAGCTTGTTGGCTGTATTGCTTACAGTATTCATGATTCTGGTCAGTTTAACAACAGCGTGCTCCAGCAATACCGAGGAGGCAGAGCAGAACTCAGCAAAGCAAGGCGAGGCTTCTCAAAAATCAAATGAAGCGACAACATATCCGATCCAAACGGACAAGAAACTTACGTATTGGGCAGGCCTTAACTCAAATCTTGCGGGAATTAAATCATCATTAGATGAGGTTCCCTTCTTTCAGGAATGGCAAAAAAGAACGGGAGTTCCACTAACCTTCATTTCACCAACGGCAGGTCAACAAAATGAGGCGCTCAATGTGATGCTGGCTTCTGGCGAATTGCCTGATGTTATCGAACACTCCTGGATTAATTTCCCCGGGGGACCGGAGAAAGCAATCAAAGACGGTTACATTCTGAAGCTGAACGACTTGATAGATCAACATGCACCGAATTATAAAAAATACTTACAGGATCATCCAGAAGTCGATCGCATGGTGAAGACGGATACGGGGAGTTATTTTGGATTTCCGTTTATTCGCGGAGATGAATCTCTGCTCGTATTTCAAGGACCCATCGTTCGTCAAGACTGGCTGGATGAGCTTGGCCTTGAAATGCCAACGACCATTGATGAATGGTATACCGTTTTGAAGGCCTTCAAAGAGAAGAAAGGGGCTTCTGCACCACTATCGTTTTTAAGTGATGGGCGGCTGGCAGCTTTATCAAATGGTGCTTTCATTGGAGCATACGGCATTAATCTAGGCTTTTACTTGGATAATGGACAAATTAAGTACGGTCCCGCTGAGCCGCAATACAAAGAGTTTCTAGCTACAATGAGCAAATGGTATGCTGAAGGATTGTTAGACAAGAATATTGCAACAACAGATTCCAAGACATTAGATGCCAATATCATCACCGGCGCAACGGGTGTATCCATCGGTAATGCTGGATCAAATCTAGGGAAATGGACACCGCTCCTTAGTGAGCAGAACCCAAAAGCGGTACTGGCCCCGGCGCCTTACCCTGTGCTGAACAAAGGAGATGTACCTAGATTTGGTCAATATGATAATCCGTTTGCTGTTAATGGCACTGCTGCAATTACCTCAACATCCAAAGATCCGGAGCTAGCTGTAAAGATGCTTGATTACGCTTACAGTGAAGAAGGGCATATGCTCTTTAACTTTGGAATTGAAGGCGTCAGCTATACCATGGAAAACGGGTATCCTACCTATACAGATTTAATGATGAAAAACCCGGATAAGCTAGCTCCTGCCCAAGCATTATCGCTGTATATTCGCGGTAATTATTTCGGTCCTTTCGTCCAAGACAAACGTTATAGTGAACAATACAATGTGCTGCCGTCACAAAAAGATGCCATTCAGGTGTGGAAGACGGAAGCAAAGTCAACAAAGTTGCCTCCAATTACGGCAACGCCGGAGGAAAGTACAGAACTAGCAAAAATCATGACAGATGTTGATACTCTTGTGAACGAAATGACACTCAAAATTATATTGGGAAGTGAGCCATTATCCAGCTATGAATCATACATGGAGAGACTGAGCACGCTAAACTTTGACAGAGCTATTGAAATCCAAGAGGCGGCCTTGGAACGTTTTAATAAACGTTAATGTATAACACAGTGGCATAGAGTTCCTTGGTAGTCTATGCCACTACTATTTTGCAGATGAGGGGCGATCGTATGAGGCCAATAGCAACCCCGCGGAGTTCTCAGAAACCTGTTAAGAGCAACAAATACGTCTTAAATCGTCTCGTGAAAGATTTAGCACTTAACAAATACTTATATATCATGATGATCCCTGTAATAGCGTATTATGTAATTTTTCAATATGGTCCTATGTACGGAGCGATTATAGCTTTCAAGGACTACTCTCCCATGAAAGGGGTTATGGACAGTGAATGGGTCGGACTGGCACATTTTCAATCTTTTTTTGAAAGCTACTATTTCTGGCGAATCCTGAAAAACACTCTAATACTGAGCTTGTATTCCCTCTGTTTTGAATTTCCGGCTCCAATCATACTCGCTTTATTGATCAATGAAGTCAGAAATAAAAGATTCAAATCCATCGTACAATCCGTTACCTATATGCCCCATTTTATTTCCCTAATCGTTATATGTGGGATAATTAAAGATTTCACAAATAGTGGGGGGTTGATCAATACCTTCATTACTTATCTGGGCGGAGACGGGCAGGCAATGCTTCAAAAGCCAGAGCTCTTTCGAAGCATCTATATCATATCTGACATTTGGCAAGGCATGGGATGGACGTCCATAATCTATTTAGCAGCGCTCATGAATGTAGACCAAGAGCAATTTGAAGCGGCGCGAATTGATGGAGCAGGCAGGTTAAGGCAAATATGGAACATATCTATTCCAGGGATATTGCCCACGATTATCATTATGCTAATTCTTCGTATTGGCAATTTGCTGAGTGTAGGATTTGAGAAAATTATTCTGTTATATAATCCTGCCATTTATGATACAGCCGATGTAATCTCCACATTTGTATATCGTAAAGGATTGCTGGAATTTGGTTGGAGCTACAGCGCAGCTGTCGGATTGTTTAATTCCGTTGTCAATCTGATCTTGTTGGTTCTAGCCAATCGTCTTAGTAAAAAGTTTAGTGAAAATAGCCTATGGTAATGGAGGGGCAGCATGAAAACAAAAAAATCTGGACTGGAACGGACGTTCGATATTTGCTTATATGCGGTCTTGTCGATTTTGGTTTTAATCACTTTGTACCCTCTTATCTTCGTGGCATTTGCATCGATCAGTGATGCAGCATATGTTGTTGCTCATAAAGGCGTTTTATGGAGACCAGTCGGTATAAATTTTGAAGCTTACAAAAGCGTCTTTGGTAATAAGGCGATCTGGAGCGGATACAAAAACACATTATTCATTATTGTGTTTGGCGTGATCTTAAATTTGTTCATGACATCGCTGGGAGCATATGTGTTGTCACGTAAAAACGTGATGTTGAATAAACCAATTATGATATTCATCATCATTACTATGTTTTTTAATGGTGGACTTATCCCTTTCTATTTAATTGTAAAAGGGGTAGGGCTGCTTGATACGCTATGGGCTCCGATTGTTCCATTCGCAATTAATACATTTAATCTGATTATCTTAAGAACCTCATTTCAATCTATACCTGAAAGCTTGGAGGAAGCTGCTAAGATAGATGGAGCTAATCACTTTGTCATTTTGTTCCGTATTATTCTTCCCCTGTCCATGCCGATTATGGCGGTGATGACGCTCTATTACGCTGTAGACAAATGGAATGGATGGTTTTATTCGTCTATCTTTATCAGTGATAGAGATCTATTCCCGTTACAACTCGTGATTAGAGAGATTTTGATTTCAAACTCGACTGAAGGGATGTCATCTGGCGGCTCAGGCAATGATTTATACCAAATTGGGGAAACGATCAAGTATGCAACAATTATGGTTTCCACGCTGCCTATATTAATGGTTTATCCATATTTGCAACGTTATTTTGTTAAGGGAGTTATGGTTGGATCTATAAAAGGGTAGTCTCGCTGCCAAGAGGAGGATGTTCAAATGAATCAAACAGTTTGGTTCGATCAAGCTTGGGCCCAGACAGTGGAAAAGGTGAACAGGACAAGTAAGCGAATAGGGGTATCCTATCCGCATCTCTCTATTGACGGAACTTATGATAACAATAAGAGCTTCTGGACCAAAGGCTTCTGGCCCGGTATGTTATGGCAGATTTATAAAGAGACGAAGGATGAGCGACTGAAAGCAATTGCAATTGCAATAGAAGATCAGCTTGACGAAGTATTAAACGGATTCTACGTCCTGCACCATGATGTAGGTTTTGTATGGAGTTTAACTTCAGTGGCGCAGTATAAACTGTTGAATCATGAACCCTCCAAGCGAAGAGCACTTACCGCTGCAAGTCATCTCGCGGGGCGTTTTAATCTGAAAGGTGGCTTCATTCGAGCATGGAATGACCAGCAAGGTGGTGGTATTGACAACCGGGGATGGGTCATTATTGATTGTATGATGAATCTTCCAATCCTCTATTGGGCATCGGAAGAAACAGGTGATCCGAGGTTCAAGCATATTGCGATCGCTCATGCAGACACCGTGCTGAGGGAGCATATTCGTGAGGACGGCTCCGTTCACCACATCGTATGCTTTGATCCAGTCACCGGGGAGAGAGTAGGAGCGATGGGGGGACAGGGCTATTCAACTGATTCAGCGTGGTCGAGAGGAGCGTCATGGGCGATTCACGGATTCGCTTTGTCTTACCGGTACACAGGTGAGCAAAGATATCTGCAGGCTGCGAAGAAAGCTGCGCATTATTTTATTGCCTGTTTGCCTGAGGACCATATTCCTTACTGGGATTTACGCGCGCCGCTTGAAGAGAATATGCCGAGAGATACTACAGCTGCAGCTTGTGCGGCCAGCGGATTGATTGAAATTAGCAGATCTGTGCCCGAGCAGGAGAAGACTTTCTATCTCGAATGGGCGAAGCGAATTGTGAAGTCGCTCTATGAGAATTATGGAGCCTGGGATATGGAAGAGGAGGCGTTGCTAGTTAAGGGCACATCCCATTACCCTGCTGGAATTGGTATCAATACGCCGATTATTTACGGAGACTACTTCTTTGTGGAGGCATTATCAAAGCTTAAGGGGAACACTGAGCTGTTCTGGTAAAAATAAGCATCACTAAGCACACGAGTCTTTTAAGCGTGTAAGCTTAGCTATGTTATTAAAGTTTCTTTGTTCCATGGGTACTAATGCTGTCAAAGTTGAAATCCTGAGTGTAAACGAGAAAACAGGTGAAAACATAACTTTATTGTAGGAGGGAATCTAATGTATACGATGAGGAGCCTAAGAAGAAAGGGGTTAAATTTAATGGTAGGATTTATGATTATCGCTAGTTTGTCACTGGTAGCGTGTTCGGGCTTAGTGGAAGCTGCAGTATATACAGGAGAAAAGCCGAACCGCACAGTACAATTTACTGTAAGTGAACTCTTAGAGCAAAATACAGTATTATATGCACCGCTTGATAAGGTGCTCGAAGGTTTTGGATATACCTCAAGTCTAGATGAAAAATCCAAAAAAGTTAGTATCACTGCTGGTCGGAAAAGTATAGAGATGAAGCTCGGAGAGCCATTTGGATATTTAAACAGTCTGGAAATCTCTCTCCAGAAGCCAGCCCTAACAGTTGATGGTGTTGTATATGTACCTCTTACATTTTTCTCTGACATTTTGAATCTTGAGGTAAATGTAAAAGATCCAATAATTAATATTTCTGAGCAAAAAGAAAAAAATATAAGCAGGACAGGTAAGCTCATTTACTATAACGAAGCTTTGATGGATAAATCAAGAGAAAATTTACTCAGAGGTGTAAAGTCTTACGTTGCCGCATTTGACAAAATTCAAACCGATGCTGAAAAATTTATGAATGCACCCCTTAACCCAGTAACTAAGAAAACTCTATTACCGCCAAGCAAGGATAAGCATGATTATATCAGTACCGCGCCATACTTCTGGCCAGATCCAGCGAAGCCTGATGGACTCCCATGGATACCCAAAGATGGTCAGGTGAATCCTGCTTCAAGAGGAGATGATACAGACTTTACTCGTACAAGCGAAATGTTTCATGGCATTGGAAATTTAACTCTTAGCTATTATTTTACAGAGGATCCTAAGTACCTTGATAAAGCTTATGAGGTCATTAAGGTATGGTTTATAAATGAAGAAACAAAAATGAATCCACACATAAAGTATGGTCAGAGTGTCCCCGGAGGTGTAGATGGAAGACCTCTGGGTGTAATTGAATGGACCTCTATTGTTGATATTGTTACTGCAATGCAGATGCTTGAAAAGCAGGACATGATATCTAAGGATGATGTTGATGCAGTGATAGACTGGTTTACAGCGTATGCATCCTGGCTCACAAGAAGCGATATGGGAATTCAAGAAAAGCAACAGCATAATAATCATGGCTCTGTTTATGATTATCAGTTAGCGGGAATTTTATTGTATTTAAACAACTATAAGGATGCGGTTCAACTATTCGAAGAGGCTAAGGTCGAAAGAATTGAGGATTATATTGAGCCAGACGGAAGCCTGCCATATGAACTTAGGAGAACCAAGTCAGTTAATTACCAAAACACTTGCTTGTGGCCATTGATACAAGTTGCTGAGATCGCAGAACGTTTTACAGAGGTAGATCTTTGGAATTATACATCAGACAAAGGAGTGTCTTTAGGCAAAGCTTTCGAAAATCTTGCTCCATATGCAAAGAGTGAAAAAGAGTGGAAATGGGAGCAAATTCAGGATTCAGCAGAAATTAAAATGGCCACAATGATAAGACCTCTTTTCCTTAAAACAAGTAACATATTTCATTATCCTATTGATGGCATACTAGATCAGTCTATTATGGTATCAGCTGAGGATATTTTAAAATACAACATTCAGGGAAATGATAAAGGGATCCTCTCCGCTACGTTTATTCTTCAACCTACAGCAGAGGAGTCGACCATAAGAATAAACTGGATGGTTCAGAAAACAGGAGTTACAAAATATGTACTCTACCGAAAAGATTCTGAAGATGAAATGTATTCAGAATTGATAAAAATTAATTCTTCAAATTTAAAACAATATGTAGACAAAAAGGATCTTGAATATGGAAAAACATATTATTATAAGATTCAGGCATTAGATGAACACGATGTTATTATTGATGAGCTTGAGTCAAATGAAATCAAGTTCTCAAGTAAATGGATTGATTTGAAAGGAAAATTGGTTAATGCACTTGCTGGTGAGAAAATTACAATAAATCTTTATAAATGCGAAAAAATACCTTACTTCATTTTTAATACCATTAAAGGAAAGGATATTGAATTTTTGATCAAGACAGATAGTGAGATTGCAGGAGCTGGTGTTTCATGGGTTATAAATGGCACTTCAATAGAAAAATCTATTACAGCAGACATACTTTTTGATGTAACCAATAAGTTTTCTCTTGTTCCTAATGAAAACATGACAAAGCTCCCAAAAGGTGCAAAAACATATATGAAGCTTGGTAGAGTTCATACTTCACCATTCGGTTTTCAAGCGAAACTCCATGTAAATGTTGGTGCGAAATATGCGAATGATGTGGCTAAATTATATGCTTTTGGAGCCCAGGGAGTAGTTGAAGTGCATTCTGGTGTCGAGATTAGCCAAGATGGCAGCGTCGTATTTGATAATATAAGTACACCAGATTATGTTATTGCAATTTATGGTGCGGATACTACCGCGCCGGTTACGACGGATAATGTACCAGCGGGCTGGTCTAACACTGATGTGACGGTAAAGCTGATCGCAACAGATGAGGAGACCGGTATTGCAACAACGTATTATTCTATTAATGGAAGCGAACCGTCAACAGGCTCGACGATATCATTTGAAAGCGAAGGAGTTCATATCTTGCAATATTGGAGCGTCGATCACGCAGGTAATCAGGAAGATGTGAAAACTACGCTTATTCGAATCGATAAAACAGCCCCGACGTTAGAGATTGTTTTATCCAAAAAGGTGCTGTGGCCGCCGAACCATCGTATGCTTCCAGTAAAAGCTACCATTAGTGCACAGGACTCGCTTTCAGACGTGAACGTCGTCCTCCAATCCATTACCAGTAATGAGCCAGACGATGGTTTGGGCGACGGGGATAGGCAGAACGATATTCAAGAAGCAGAATGGAATACGTATGATCTTGAGTTCATGCTCCGTGCGGAACGGTCGGGCACAGGAACAGGCAGAACCTACACGGTTACTTATCTTGCCACCGATGAGGCTGGTAACCAAGCCACTGCTTCGGTAGAGGTGAGAGTTCCTCATTCGGTATCTATTGAGAAGAAATAAGTAATTCATTAGGATTAAAGCCATGGAATATATAGCGAGAATCATAGTGGAGATATATTAATACAGGGGGGTGTCTCGAAGTCCAATGTGACTAAAGGGCACCCCATTCTTTAATGTTCAACAGATGAGGAAGTTCTAGAATGTCCATGACAGTTTATCATAGCAAGTGGTCATCCGACCACACCAACCCTACCTTAATAAATGAACGATGGAGGAATGAACATTGACAAAACATGACAGTCGTCCCAATTTGTTGTTTGTATTTTCTGATCAACACCGATGGTGTGATATAGGCTGTTACGGAAACGATCAAGTGATAACACCTAATTTAGATGCGTTCTCAAAAAAGGCAACACAAGTGGAAAACTGTATTGCTAATTGTCCTGTTTGTGTACCTTCAAGAGGTATAATGCTGACAGGAATGTATCCACTTCAGCACGGTGCTGCTGGAAATGACTTGCCGATGTATGACAATGTGGAAACGATGGGGAATGTCTTGTTGAACCATGGATATACGACAGGATATATTGGGAAGTGGCATTTAGCAGGCATTCCACGAGATCAGTTCATTCCAGCAGGCACACGACGGTTTGGATTTCAAGAATGGAAGGTTGCAAACTGTACGCATAATTATTTGAATGCTTATTACGATGACGAGGAAAATAAGCGCCATCCGATTCAAGGATACGATGCGATCGAACAGACAAACCTCGCTCTTGATTTTATTGAGCGACATCATGACAAGTCGTGGGGGTTGGTTCTGTCTTGGGGACCCCCACATGATCCATATCACGCAGTTCCAAAATCATTTTTGGATAAATATGAACAAACTGAAATTAGAATGCGACCGAATGTAACCGATCAATCCGTCCAAATTAAAGATAAATTGTACTTGAGTAAAAAACAAATAAAGGAAAATATTAAGGGGTATTATGCTCATATTTCCGCACTTGACGAGCAGTTTGGTCGTCTGATTCGTAAACTGGAGCATACTGGCCAACTTAGCAATACCATTATTGTGTATACGAGTGATCACGGCGATATGTTGGGCAGCCAAGGGATGACAAATAAACAACTACCATATGAAGAATCGATCAAAGTACCGCTGCTTGTTTACTGGCAAGGGAAAACTATTCCAATGAAACGTGAAGAATTGATAGGATTAGTTGATCTTCCTGTTAGTATACTGGGAATGATGGGTTTAGAATTTAAGGACAGTACTGTTGTAGGTCAAGACTTACATGGATTGTTTATAGACCCTAATGCAAAAGGACGGGATTATTGTTATATATTTGAGCTTACGGCATGTCACCAAGCGACAAACCGCGGAACGCTTGAATGGAGAGGGATACGAACTGATCGATACACCTTTGCAAAACATGTTTATGATCCTGCAGGCTGGTTGCTGTTCGATAACATCGCGGACCCTTACCAGTTAAACAACGTTGTGAACGAACCGGCACTGATAGAGATTCGAGATGAATTGGAGGCTAAGCTTAAACAGGAAGTTACCATTCATGATTATATGCTACCGTGGAAAGAAATAGTCGGTAGAGTGGGCTTGAAAGAAAGATGGGAAGAAAGTGAATTGTATTTTCAAGCGATACAGATGAATAAAAGTCTAATGCCCCCCATTGTCAAAACACAATAATTCTGAAAAAATTAAATTATGTCCTCCTTCGACTGGAAGCCGACGCATCATTGTGCTATGGCCATTGGCCACCAGGCGAGTCTGTTTGAATTGCGATTCATTTGCTCAACGCTTCTTTGTGGAAAGTCCTTCAATGGCAGGAATAAAAAATTAATGAGTATACATGGTCTGGTACATGTATATAACGAGTTTGGAGAGAAGCCGATTTGAGATATAGAGTAGAAGATGTCAGGTGCGAGTACCAAAGAAACCCTGTGGGATTAGATGTGAAAAAACCTCGATTCAGTTGGAAGGTTTGGTCCGACGATCGGAATATCATGCAGGCGGCCTACCAAGTTCAAGTTTCGGACAACAGTTTACACTTCTCGGACATCGTGTGGGATACGGGGAAGATGGAAACTGATCAATCCGTTCATGTTGAATATGCAGGTCCTGAATTGCATTCTCGAACTAGATATTATTATCGTGTAAGAGTGTGGATTGATCGTTCGTTGGTTTCTGAATGGAGCGAAGTGAATTGTTGGGAAACGGGATTGCTGAGTGAAGAGAACTGGTCTGCCCGTTGGATTACGGGTGATGTTGCACGTAATGATGCCAATCAAGATGCATGTCTTATGCTACGAAGTAAATTCTCGCTAAAGGGGAATGTGAAAAGAGCGCGGTTGTATGCCACTGCTCTAGGCTTGTATGAGCTTTACCTTAACGGGAGGAGAGTAGGGGATTGGCACTTTACACCAGGGTGGACCTCATATAACAAGCGACTACAATATCAGACGTATGATGTAACTGAACTTCTGCATGCAGATATGAATGCCATAGGTGCCCTTATAGGAGGGGGCTGGTACAAAGGGAATCTGGCCTATCGAGATCAGCGAAATATATATGGCAACGAATCTGCGCTAATGTGCCAGTTGCATATTACCTATGCAGATGACACTGAAGAGATGATTTTATCGGATGAACACTGGAGGTCGGCAACTGGACCGATAATCATGTCTGAAATATATCATGGTGAAACCTACGATGCGCGATTAGAGAAAAACGGCTGGAATCTAGCTGATTTTAACGATGCAGACTGGTCGGGAATAAGGGTGGTCGATCATTCTTATGAGACACTGATTGCTCAAGAGAACATGCCTACACGGATAATACAAGAGATTAAGCCCGTCTCATTAATACAAACGCCTTTAGGCGAGACGGTATTGGACATAGGTCAAAACATGGTAGGCTGGATGCATTTCAGAGTGAGCGGCGAGCGTGGCAGGAGAATTACATTACAGCACGCGGAAGTCCTTGATCAAAATGGAAATTTTTATATGGGTAATTTAAGAAGCGCAAAACAAACGATTAATTATGTGTTAAAGGGGGGTGAAGAAGAGGAGTTTGAACCCCGGTTTTCTTTCCAAGGCTTTCGATATGTGAAGGTTGAGGGATGGCCTGGGGATCTCGATCTCAGTACATTCACCGCCAAAGTGATACACACAGATAATGAGATTACAGGGATGTTCGAGTGCTCGGATCAAATGATTAATAAATTGCAACAAAACATAGTTTGGGGTCAGAAGGGTAACTTTCTTGACGTTCCAACCGATTGCCCGCAAAGAGATGAAAGGCTGGGCTGGACAGGAGACGCTCATGTATTTATGAGAACCGCTTCCTACAACATGAATACAGCGTTATTCTTCACAAAGTGGCTGCGAGATCTGAAGGCAGATCAGTTGCCAAACGGTGGCGTGCCTCATGTAATTCCTCATGTGCTGCGTGCTGAGGATCACTCCTCTTCAGCCTGGGGGGATGCGGCGGTTATATGTCCATGGACACTTTATCTATGCTATGGAGATAGAAGAATATTAGAGCAACAATACGATAGTATGAAGGCATGGGTGGAGTATATACGCTATCAAGGGGAAAATGAATACCTTTGGAATACAGGGTTCCACTTTGGGGATTGGCTTGGCTTAGACGCAAAAGAAAACAGTTATGAGGGAGCGACTCCCAAAGATCTCATAGCGACAATTTTTTACGCGTATTCAACGCATTTGCTGAAAGAAACAGCTATGGTCTTGAATCGTTCTGAGGATGCGGCAAAGTATGAACAGTTGCACCAACATATTATGGATGAATTTAACAACGTGTTCATTTCGCCCAATGGCAGGTTAATTTCAAACACCCAAACTGCACATGTGTTGGCTCTCATGTTTGATGTTGTTAAAGTGAAGGATCGTCAAAGAGTTGCTGACGCATTGGCTCAGTTAATTATTGAAAATAATGTTCATCTAACTACAGGCTTTGTCGGGACGCCTTATTTATGTCATGTATTGTCAAGGTTCGGCTATGATCATCTAGCTTACCAATTAGTGTTCCAAAAGGAATTTCCTTCGTGGCTGTATGCCATTACTAAAGGAGCTACTACGATTTGGGAGCATTGGGACGGAATCAAAGAGGATGGTTCCTTCTGGAGTGATGATATGAATTCGTTTAATCACTATGCTTATGGAGCCGTTGGAGACTGGCTATATCGGACAGTGGCTGGAATCGACACAGCAACAAGTCAGCCGGGCTACAAACATATCATCATAAATCCAACCTTTGGATCAGAGCTGAATTGGGTGAAAGCTAGCTATGAAAGCCTGTATGGTACCATTCGCTCGGAGTGGAGCAAGCAGGAGAACGGTATGGAGATTAATATTGCTATACCGCCCAATACAACTGCACAGGTAATCTTTAAGGGAATAAATAGAGTTGAGCAATTAGAAGAAGGAGGCTCGATACTGCCAATTATGGGGGGCTTGTTGAGCTGGGACTGTTGTGAGGACCATGTTGCATTACACTTAGGATCAGGAAACTATAGCTTTAGATATAAGGGAGATGATTGACTTGAGGCCGAACATTATTTTTTTGATGACTGACCAACAGAGATGGGACTGTATTGGAAGATATAATAAGCATATTCAGACGCCAAATATTGACCGGTTGGCAGACGCGGGGATTGTTTATAGTCAAGCCGTATGCCAGGCGCCGATGTGCGTCCCAAGCCGTTATTCCATGATGTATGGTATGTATCCCTCTCAGCTTGGGGTTCGCGCAAATTGTGATGGCATTACGAATGAAGAACTGCTGCCTGCTGACCCGCTACCGGAGCTCATGAGGAAAGCCGGCTATCAAACTGCAGGGTTTGGCAAAACCCATTGGAATCATAATGCTGAGGGAGTCTCCGAGCCTTCGGCCAGAGGTTTCGAACATCGGGCTATTGGGTTATCTCGTGCGGACGGCCACTACGAGCAAGGTGCGATCATGATGGGGGATACACATCCTGAGCGGCTGGAGACCTACATGGATGAAACCAAGAATTTTGGCGCAGGCGAAGAGAATGAGAATGGTTATATCGGCTCTACTAGCAAAATTCCAATGAACCATCATCGGGACGGTTGGGTAGCGGAGCAATGTTTGCAGTTTATTGATGAGGACCGGATTGAATCGGAACGGCCGTTGTTCCTATATTTATCATTCTTGAAGCCTCATGCTGGATATAATGTTCCTAAAGAATTTGAAAATTTGTATCGGATAGAAGACATACCCGACATTCAACAGCCTCCTTGGGAGATGGAAGAGGATACGCATCTAGCGGCAACGGATGCTCTTAATCGGGAAAGCCTTGAGGATTATCGCCAGAAGCGAATAGTCTGGGAAGCGATGAGCCCATTGGAACGCCGTCGCTCTACGTTGCGGTATTGGGCGAATTGCTCATGGCTGGATCATTATTTTGGTCAAGTGCTAGACCGATTGCGGGAGCGGGGCGTGCTGGATAATGCGCTGATCGTCTTCTGTTCGGATCACGGTGAGATGTTCAGTGAACGGCGATATCGTTTTTCGAAATATTGCCTATATGACAGCAGTGTGCGCGTGCCACTCATTTTATCCGGTTCTACAATTCCCCAGTACAAACGAGGGACCACTAATGACCGTCCGGTTGAGTTGATCGATCTCGTGCCTACGTTGTCCAACATTGCGGGCTTGCAACGGAATCCGATGCTGCCGGGACTTGATCTGTTAGGTGATGTGGTACGAAAAGGCGCTTTTTGCGAATTTCACGGGAAAGGCGTACCGGTCCATGCCGCTCCGGCCTATATGTGGAGAACAAAGGAATGGAAGCTGATTTTGTACCTGGAAGGAGCAGTGGGCAATGATGGGGCGCATCATCAGGACATACTCGGAGAACTTTATGATCTGGGAGAAGATCCAAACGAGTGGAATAATTTATACTATAATGATGGATATACTGGAATTCGAGAGCAGCTGAAAACAGAGCTGTTGATGCATCTGGCAATAGCTTGGGCGAAGGCACCCGTGTTTTATGGTAGGAGAGGTTTGATAGGATTAGAGCGATTTGAGACATGCCGAAAGGAATTGGGATAGGGTGGAATTTTATAAAGAATTAAAGGAGCAGTTCACGTCGTTTGTCTCCACCACGAAGTATATATCCGTTGTTGTGGTTGCATGGTGACCCTCGGGAGACAGACTCTGTAATTCGTCAGGAGATTGCCACCATGGACGAAGGGGGAAGCGCGGGATTCATCATTGAATCCCGTCCACATGCTGACTACTTAGGAGAGGGTTGGTGGAGAGATCTTGACATATCTGTCTGGACGAAGCGCATGGTATGTCCCGCACGCCTTTTCTCCACTTAGGATTTCCAGACAAAAAAGGGACTTCAACCCAAAATGGAGAAGTTTTCAAGTGACGAAACAAGCGCCGGTCCATGTCCATGACGGGGAAATGGCTCCAGATTTAATCAAGACCGTAACGGCCGAAAACGACGTGCAATTCTTTATGCTTGATGCGGGCTACGACCAAAAGAAGGCGAAAAAACTTCGCTGCCCTCACGCCACCGGTAAAGTCGATTGTCCGCTCGGGATGACCGCTTATTCCTCTTCCAATTACGGTATGGTCGTGAAGATCGATGTAAAAGACGACCTGAAACGGTACAGCAGTCCACACCGAGATACCAAGCGTTGAAAGGAACTTTACAACAAACGTACCCGCGTGGAACGATACAACTCCAGAATGAAAACCCACCTTACCGCAGACAGTTTGCATGTCTGGGGGATTCAAAAAGTGACGACTTACCAGTATCTCAACGCGATTGTGCTGCTCGTCTCTGCGCTTTCTGTAGCAGGTAAGAAGAACAAAACAGCAACTTAAAAAATGTAAACGGAAAAATTATGCAGGTCTTTACATTTTTAGAATAAAGCCACCGGATCCGCTTTGATCCGAGTGAATCCTGCTGACTTTACGTCAGAATAGAATTATGCAAAATGCTCAAGTATGTGATTCAAAAAAGAATGGATTAGGCATGTGAATTGTTAGTTTCTTCTCATTATAAGGTCTATGAAATTGCTGAACGGGTTGGATACACAGATAAAAAACATTTCAGTAAGCTATTTACTACCTATCAGAAATTTAATCCGAGAGAATATAGAAGAAAGCATCAAGTTGAATTGCGCAAATAAAGCTCCATAAAGGAAGTGCTTGTATGCAGAGCGATAATACTCCTGTGATCAAGAAGCTGATACATCATTCTCCAAGCGAGCTGGCTAAGCAGCTTCCGTGTTATGTGAACGCTATGGGGTGGAGGGTGTATGGAGCTGACATGGCTAACGAGAGGAAAACAGGGGAGTTTTACGACTTTCAAATTCAGTACGTTCTGAAGGGCAAGGGATATTTATTATGGAACGATACCGTTTATTCACTCCAGCAGGGCGATTTTTTCTTCATCAACCTGAGTATTGGTCATAAATATTGCGCCGATCCGGTAGAGCCATGGGAAGCGGTGTGGATACATTTTGGAGGCAGTCAAGCCACTCTCTATTACCATTTGTTCGGCCAGTCGCAGCCCGTTATAACCTTCCCGCACCATGATATCGCTGGAGAGCTAATGCTTCAATTGCTTGAGCGGTATGACCGGCTATCAAGCGAGTTCGATCTGCTAGCAGGCGCACATTTGATTCGGATCATGACCGAGCTTACTATAGCCAACACATCCAAGCTTAAATTGACCATCAGTAACGAATACAGGAGCGAGGTGCAGAGGGCGATTCGATTTATAGAAGAGCATATACAGGAATCGTTAACGGTTGAGATGGTTTCTCAGTATGTCAAGTTTAGTCCATTTCACTTCTCCCGCTTATTCAAGAGGATAACAGGCTTCTCTGTGCTAGAGTATATAACGAAATACCGAATTTCGCGGGTCAAGGAGCTGATGATCCAGACCGACTTGTCGCTTGCTGAAATAGCAGGCAGGACCGGATATTGCGATCAAAGCCATCTAGGCAAGATGTTTAAGCGGATGGAAGGCATCACTCCAAATCAATTTCGCAAAAATGCGAGATTCCGTTAGGTAGTTGATTCATCGATAGCGCAGGAATATACCAAAATGCATATTGAAACATAACAGACTCAATTCGGACGCTCCTTTATAATACGGGGAAAAGGAGATGAGGGTATAAATGAGTCAATTAGACTGTCGCAAACGAGAATGCTTCGATTGGAATTGGAAGTTTATTTTATCGGATGAGATAGACGCTTACCGGGACGATTATGACGACAGCCACTGGCGGACTGTACAGCTTCCCCATGATTGGAGTATAGAGGGTGAGTATGCCGAGCAGAACCCGACTGGTAAGTGTGGCGGCTTTCTGCCCAGCGGCATAGGCTGGTACCGCAAGCAGCTGGAGTGGAGCGGGACCATAGGGGAAAAGGGGCTGTTTCTCGAATTTGACGGCATTTATATGAACAGCACGATCTGGATTAACGGCTGCAAAGTAAACGAACGGCCTTACGGCTACATGGGCTTCGAGGTTGCTTTCGCAGACCTGCTTCGGGAAGGAAGCAATACTATTGCCATACGAGTGGACAATACCGGAAGCCCTAGCGGCCGCTGGTATACTGGATGCGGCATCTATCGCCATGTTTGGCTTGTGGAGACAGAAGTAGTGCGTGTCGCGCATTGGGGGACGTATATTACGACTCCGGCCATACACAATGAGTATGCTCTTGTTCACGGTCAGATCGAGCTGACCAACCATTCCGCTGGTGAGCGCGAGGTGACGCTTGTTGCTCAAATCTTTTCTCCTTCAGGCACGCTTGTCGGGAAAGCGTCGAAGCTCTTGAAGCTGGAGGCTAATAAAGGCGCGACTGAGGAAGTGGAGATGAATATCAGCTCTCCGAAGCTCTGGTCTGTGGATACTCCGGAAGTGTATACAATGAAAACAGAGATATTCGCGAACGGCTGCTGTATCGACGATCATGTGACGAGCTTTGGCATACGGAGCTTCTCTATTGATACTACGCGTGGCTTCGCCTTGAATGGTCAGCCGATGAAGCTGAAGGGGGTATGCCTTCATCATGATGCCGGGCCTGTTGGGGCAGCAGTGCCCGAGAAGCTGCTGATGAAGCGGCTCCGAATGCTTAAGGAGATGGGGTGCAACGCAATCCGCACAGCCCATCATCCCATGTCACCCGAGTTTTATACATTTTGCGATCGGCTTGGTTTTATCGTGGTGGACGAAGCGTTCGACGGCTGGGAGAAGACGAAAGCAGATTGCGATTATGGGTTGTACTTCGAAGAATGGTGGCAGCAGGATCTCGGAGATATGTTGCGACGCGACCGAAACCATCCTTGTGTATTGTTCTGGAGTATCGGCAACGAGGTTCTAGACATGAAGCCCGAAACAACTCGCAAGCTTGTTGAATTTGTGCATCAGCTTGATCCAACCCGGCCGGTTACCTGCGGCATTGATTCAATTGGGCCGGGTCCGGATGAGAACCGCTCGCTTCTTGATGTGGCCGGTTACAATGATGGCCGTGGTTCTTGCTTTGGTTATGAGCTAGATCACGAGAAACATCCGAATCGAATAATGGTTGCTACGGAAGCGCCGCACACCTTCCAGACCAGAGGCTTCTACCGGACGCAGACCTGGTGGCGTGACAAGAACCGTCACCGCATCGAAATCCCCAATTTGACGGAGAAGGAGCTCTTTTTTGACGGTGCGCTCCAGTACAATTCCTCGTATGACAATAGCGGGGTCCGGACCTCTGCCAGACATTCGTGGGGCTTTGTTCAGAAATATTCATACCTGATCGGAGAATTCCGCTGGACTGGCTTCGATTATCTTGGAGAATCGTTCGGCTGGCCTGCACGAAGCGCGAATTTCGGAATCATCGATTTGGCCAACTTCCCGAAGGACCATTATTATTTCTACCAGAGCCGATTTACGAGTAGTCCCATGATTCATCTGCTTCCTCATTGGACACATCCAGGCTTGGAAGATAGCCGTATACCGGTATGGATATACACGAATTGTGATGAAGCAGAGCTGCTGCTGAACGGTCGCTCGCTGGGCAGAAAGAGAATGGGAGATGCGATGTACTTGTCGTGGGACGTGAGCTATGAGCCTGGCACACTGGAAGCTATCGGGTATGTAGCAGGACAGCCGCAGGCTGTAAAGAAAGTGCGTACTGCCGGTGAGCCTGCGGGCATACGGCTGGAGACGGATACGGACAGCCTGCGCCCGGATGGACGCGATGTCGCGCAAGTCAGCTTCTCAATCATTGATGCACAAGGGCGATTCGTGCCGAGCGGGGATAGTGTTGTCGCTCTTCAGGTTGCCGGACCTGCAGAGCTTCTTGGCACGGAGAATGGGGACCCATTGGACCTGACTCCGCCGCGGTCTCCGCTTCGCAAGGCGTTCTACGGTCTCGGCATGGGGCTTGTGCAGTCAACCTTCGAGGACAAGCCGATTGAAGTTACGGCTGCCGTAATCGCAGGATCGACTATATTTACTGATTCAACCACAGTGACTATTGCTTTAGAGCGCATTGCCCTAAGAGGGGGGTTAAGCTCCAGGGAGCTTGCCATCTATTATTCCATAGACGGTTCAGAGGCGAACACGCTTTACAGGGGAGCCTTCGAAATCAATAACAGCTGTACCATTCGAGCTGTCGTGGTGGAGAATGGAGATACGATCCTTGAGCTGCTTGCCGAATTCAAAAAGGGAGTGCATGAGAAGGTCATTGATCTGACGCATGGCAATCATCAGGAAGAGCCTGCTAGGTTCAACGGGCCGTTCGCTTTTCAAGTATGCGGTGATTGGACGGATGGCACCCTGCGGTATCATTTCCAGCCTGACGGAACGGTGCTGCAATCCATCGGCTTAGATACTCCTCTGCTGTATGGAACATGGTGGTGCGATAGGGGAACGGGAGAGCTTGCGCCTCTGGATCGGCAGAAGAATCATAAGCTCACGCTTGTCACTCAGCCAGCGGAAAGTCTGTCTCTTGAACATGACCATTGCAGGATCACATTGACTAGATTGACTCAGGGGACAATATGAACGGATATAATATCTTATTTATCATGACAGATCAGCTTCGATTGGATGCGCTCGGCAAAACAGGAGGCTGGGTAAAAACGCCTCATATCGATGCTCTTGCCGCAGAGGGAATGCTGTTTACCAATTGTATCACCAATTCTCCGGTTTGCATTCCGGCCCGGGTTTCTTTAGCTACAGGCTTGTACCCTCATAATACAGGGGTTTGGAAAAATATAGAGTATGATTTGCCGGCGGACAGCAGCACATGGATGCAAACGATTCGGGATGCGGGTTACCGTACCGGTCTGATTGGCAAAACTCATTTGCACCGTCACATAGGCGATCTGAGGGAACGTGAACATCTTATGCATACCTATGGATTTGATCATGTGGACGAAATTGGCGGACCAAGAGCCAGCATGTGGGTTGGCAGCCATATGACGGACGAGTGGAGCAAAGCTGGCGTGCTGGATGCATATATTCAGGAATATAATGACCGGTTCACCACCAAACCGTATGTAGCGAGACCGTCGGTTCTTCCTTTGTCTCTGTATGCGGATGTATATGTCGGAACCAAGGCCCAAGCATTCATCAGCAGCTATAAGGACGACAAGCCTTGGTTTTGTATGGTCAGCTTCGGCGGTCCGCATGAGCCGTGGGACGCTCCTGAGCCTTACGCCAGCATGTACGAACCGGAGCAAATGCCAAAGCCTATCCCTAGACCTTCAGTTGACTCAACTCGTCCCATAGGGCATTTGGATGAGCTGATGAACGAGAATCGGCATTCACCTGTTCTAGAGGAGCAGGACATTGCCGCCATGAGGGCCAATTATGCCGGTAATGTGACCCTGATTGATGAGCAGATCGGTCAGATACTTCAAGTCTTGAAAGAGAAAAACGAATTGGATAAGACGGTGATAGTGTTTACCGCGGACCATGGGGAAATGAACGGGGATTACGGCTTGCTTTACAAAGAGAACTTCTTAAACGCAGCGGTAAAGGTGCCGCTTATCATTTGGACCCCGGAGCTAAAGAGCAGTGAGCATGCTGGAGCAGTATACGACGGAATGGTGGAGCTGTTCGATATTGGTCCGAGCATGTGCGAATTAGCCGGAACGCAGCTTGCGCATCGTCATTTTGCGAAATCGTTGAGTCCTGTTCTCGAAGACCCCAGGACAGTGCACAGGGAAGAGGCGATATCCGAGATTCACGGCGAAGTGATGCTGCAAAACCGGGAGTGGAAGTTAGTGCTTAACGCACAAGGTACTCCTTATCTGCTGTTTCATTTGACAGAGGATCCCAATGAGCAGCGTAATTTGGTGGGAGAACCGGCTTATGGCGAAGTAGTTCAGAAGCTTAAGGATACTATTTTTGCAAGATTGATGTCCAGCTTAGTTTATAAGAACTAAGCCAAATCATTAACGGAATGGGGGATTTACGTTGGAAGCCAACCATACCTTGGTCAACCGACCGAACTTCATATTTATTTTGTTGGATGATATGGGATGGAAGGATCTGGGTTGTTATGGAAGCTCCTTCTACGAGACGCCACATCTAGACCGCCTTGCAAGCGAGGGAATGAGATTTACGGATGCATATGCAGCTAGCCCAGTGTGCTCTCCTACACGCGCTAGCATTCTGACAGGGAAGTATCCAGCTTCTCTCGGAATCACGAACTGGATTGGCGGCGATGCAAAGGGGAAACTGCTTGATGCACCTTATCTTCGCTATTTGCCCTTGGAAGAGAAAAGTATGGCCCGTGCTCTTAAAGAGCATGGATATCGCACCTGGAACGTAGGCAAGTGGCATATGGGCGGAAAAGATTTTTATCCCGAAAAACACGGCTTTGACGTCAACGTCGGCGGCTGCGACTGGGGATCGCCGCACAAAGGATACTTCAGCCCTTATGGAATTGAAACGCTTCCGGATGGTCCGGAGGGAGAATATTTGACGGATAGATTGACCGATGAAGCGATCAGACTGATTCAACAAAAGGATCAGGCGCCGTTTTTCCTTTACTTATCGCATTATACGGTGCATACACCGATCCAGGCCAAAGCGGAAGATATCGCCAAATATACCGAAAAAGCCAAGAAGCTGGGATTGGATCAGTTAAGTGCTATCGAAGAGGGGGAACTCTTCCCCTGCGAGCACAAGAAACATTTGCGCGTCCAACGAAGGGTGATTCAATCGGATCCCGTCTATGCGGCAATGATTGATAATCTGGACTGGAATATCGGAAGGCTGCTGCAGGCTCTGGAGGAGACGGGACAAGCTGAGAATACGGTCATTATCTTCACCTCGGACAACGGTGGATTGGCTACAGCCGAGAGCTCGCCTACATGCAATGCGCCGTTGCAGGAGGGAAAAGGCTGGATGTACGAAGGCGGTGTGCGCGAGCCGTTGATCGTCAAATGGCCGGGAACAATAAAGCCCGGCAGTGTATGCGAGGTTCCGGTAACCAGCCCCGATTTTTATCCGACCCTGCTCGAAATAGCGGGACTTCCCTTATTACCAGAGCAGCATTCGGACGGAATCAGCTTCGTCCCTTTGCTGAAGGGAGAAGATAGCCTGGAACGGGAAGCGATATATTGGCATTATCCCCATTATGGCAATCAAGGAGGCACCCCTGGTTCATCCATACGTATGGGAAATGATAAGCTCATTGAGTTCTTTGAAGACGGGCGTGTTGAGCTGTACAATTTGCTTGCGGATTTAGGTGAGGAACATGATATTGCCAAAGAGCGGCCGGACTTGGCGGAGAAGCTCCAAAAGAAGCTAAGCCAGTGGCGAGAGCAGGTTGAAGCGAAAATTCCAGTGCCGAATCCTGAGTATACACAATCATTTTGATGTCCAAACGCTGGAACTGTTCACGTCAATAGAATGGAATATCGCCGCTTCTTTCGTCATTGAAAGATAGCGGCGATACTTTTTTAAATATCCTTTAACTGGGATCTTCATGATCTTTCAATTTTCGCATAGTTCTATATTGCCCGGGTGTTAGCCCGGTTTCCTTCTTAAACGAACGTATGAAATTTTGAGTATTTTTGTAGTTCAGTTGTATAGAAATTTCATTAATCGCCAAATCGGACTGAATCAGCATTTCCTTCGCTTTATTGATTCGGTCGTATTTCACATATTCAGAGAACGGAACACCTTGTTCCTTTCGGAATATCAGCCCCAGATATCCCGGCGAATAGTTCAATTTCGTGCTGATCGACTCAAGGGTTGGCTCTGTTTCATTTTGGATAAGCGACAGCATTTGCTCGGATATTCGTTGATGCTGCCGTTCGTTTTTTTCTTCTATTAAACGTAAAGATGGTATGATTACACGATGCTTGAACCAGCTTTCAATTTCATCAGCTGTCTGCAGCTCCATAAGTTCTCTAGGTAAGGATTGTCCGTCTAGTATTAAATTCGCATTCTCATTGTCAGGCTGGTATAGACGAACAATGTCATTCAGCAGTCTTATGAGAATCATCTGGTAGTCTGTAAGAGATAGAGGATTGTTTTGGAACAGCAATTGAATAAACCGATGAAGCGCATCGTCGGCTTTTACTGGTTCATTCAATTTTATGGCATCAGTTAGCTGAATAGATAAGTATTCAGGATAGTCAATTGGGTTTCTGTTGCTTGATGGTTCTACATCTTCAATAAATAGTAGAGACTGATTCCCGAACCGAACTCTATACTTAAGGGCATTCATGGCTTCTTTAAGAGCTAAAGGAGCATCGATGAGATCTGTAAATGTAGTACTAACTCCAGCACTCACCGATAGCTTAGTGTAATCGCGAATTTTTTCTAAAGTATTCTGAGCCTGAATAAGGATCGTACCTTTATTCAAGTTTGCATCTTGATTCTTTAATCCAAGGATGCAGATGAGGGATTGATTCATCACAACAGAAGATAATCGCATGGAAGAGGGGATGACTTCTTCCAAGATATTCATCAGGATAAAAATAAGCAACTCCCGATCGCTCTCCTTGAACCGACTGTTTGTCAGGGTGTCTATTTGAATAGCGATGAGAGTGTATTGCTCTTGAAATTGCAGCTGTTGGTGATGATCCAGTATTTTTTCCTGAATTTCGTTTCGCAGCATCCCACTGGACAAAAGCTGGAATACATAATATTTATTGAGATGAATGCCTTGCGATATGATTTGCTGTTTCATATTTTTCAGAGCAGATCCAATATATTCTAATTCATCATATGTCCAACTTCCTGGTTTTTTCTTCTCAATTAGACTTGAAATTTTTCTAATGGGGTTATGAATTTTCATAGCTCCTGTGAATGACAATGCCACCATGATAATTATTAATCCGCAACATATCATTAGCGTGAGCCAGCCGATCCAACGACTATCTTTATGAATGACTGATTTCGGCACAATGGAAATATAATAAGTCCAGTTAGTAAACTCCGATTTTTTGTAAAAAAAATATACATCCTCTCCTTGAAACTCTCCCCTTGTGAAACCTGAAGGCGTATCCGGATATTGCTCTAGGAAAGGAATATCTAATCGATCAGGGATGTTTTTATTGTCATTAGAAGCCAATACCTGTTTTTCTTTATTAATAATGAACAAGGTGTTAAAGCTTTGGGACTTGGCAATCCATTCACTCCACTTACTCTCGCTGATTTTTACAGCTAGCAAACCCATAGGTGACCTCCATACATTTGCAGGTACGGACTGTATATGCCAGATGCCTCTTGGCAACTGAGTATTGTGTATGAGAGGTTCTTGTCCCAAGTGATTATCTAATAATGTAGAAGATTTGAACTTTAATTGCTGTAATAGCAATTGGTAAGCATCTGTTTGATGTTGGTTTAATTGAAAGATTTTCTCCGGATAAATAGCCCAGTTATGCTTCATGTTTATATAGTAAATTGACTCGATGCCGAGTTCTTTAGTGAACATGTACTCCAAGTTGAGAGAAGCATCACGTATGACTTGAAAATTCCTCTCATGAAGTGCTGTATTCGATAGCTTATCCATTATTGGGAGGTTCGAGAATTGAACGACTGAACGCTCAATGATTTTCAAGTTCTGCTCGATGGATATCTCGGTTTGAGCAAGCAGTTGCTGGTTGCTGTTCGTCACTTTATTTAATATACTGGCCGCTGAATTGTGATACGCAAAATACCCAAGCAATACCATGGGGAAAATGGAAAGAAACAAGCCATAGATAAGTAGTCTCATGAAATATGTAGACAATAAATCACCCCTTTTTCTCATTTAACCATAGCTTATTAGGGATTTCACACGCAATAATCATTCTCCCCAATTCGTAATCATCATACATCGAAGTGTGTGATGATTATAGACAGTCATACAATATAGCTGTAATTTCGAATTGTAACCCACATCAAGCGTGAAGATGGGATGCGTTATCAATACGAATATAAACAACAAGGAGCTGAGAATACATTTGACTAATTTTTTCTCGAACAGACAGCGTATCAAAGGAGCTGCGGCACAAAACCTACTTAAGGATATTTGGCGTAACAGATGGCTCTATATTTTTGTGATCCCAGGGGTGTTTTATTTCTTGATTTTTAAATATATCCCTATGGGAGGTGTGGTCATTGCGTTTAAAGATTACACCCCATTTCTAGGAATTGTAGAAAGCCAGTGGGTGGGGTGGAAGCATTTCGAAAGACTATTTCAAAACAACGATTTTGTGATGTTATTCCGCAACACCATTCTAATCTCCTTATATAAGTTGTTGTTTTACTTTCCCGTGCCCATCATTCTTGCGCTTATGCTCAATGAAGTGCGTCTGAAGGTGTTCAAACGTTTTGTACAAACGGTTATTTACATCCCGCATTTTTTCTCATGGGTAGTCGTTGCAGGAATTACGTATGTGTTACTGACCACTGAGGGCGGCATTGTTAATGAGTTTATCACGTGGGCCGGCGGGGAGAAGATTAATTTTTTGGGCCAAAATGCTTGGATTCGCACCTTGCTTACCTTACAGACCATTTGGCGAGAAGCGGGTTGGGGGACCATATTGTATCTTGCGGCGATGAGTGCAGTAGATCCACAGCTTTATGAGGCGGCCAAGATAGATGGAGCAGGCAGATTTCGTCAGATGTGGAATGTGACCTTGCCTTGCATACGCAGTACGATTGTCATCTTACTTATATTGCAGATCGGAAACTTTATGGATCTAGGTTTTGAGCAAATCTACAACATGATCAATGCAGGCAATAAAGATTATGGCAATGTGTTTGATACGTATGTCTATACGATCGGTATAAAGGAAGGACAATTCAGCTATAGTACAGCTATTGGGCTGTTTAAGTCAGTCATAGGTCTAATCTTAGTGCTTGGCTCTAATTATTTGGCACGAAGGTCTGGTGAGGAAGGCATATTCTAGGGATAGGAGGAAATCTACAAATGAGGAAAAGTGGTTTAGCGGACCGTAGCTTTGACACTATAAACGTGCTACTGCTGATTGTAATTTCATTGATTTGCATTTTGCCTTTTTTGCAGATCGTAGCGGGCTCTTTTGCAACTCAGCAAGAGTTGATGGAAAAAAAGTTTGTGTTGATTCCTGAGGTGTATTCGCTTGATGCATATCGATTTATTTTTTCGGATATAACCATACCCAAAAGTATGATGATCTCTGTATTTATTACCGTTTGTGGGACAATCATTAATCTTGTTCTCACTTCTATTACTGCTTTTGCATTAGCTAGACGTGGCTTGAGAGGCCGGCGCTTTATTATGTTTCTAATCGTGTTCACCCTGCTGTTTGATGGAGGGATGATACCGGCATATCTCGTCGTGAAGGAATTAGGTCTCATAAATACGTATTGGGCAGTAATGATTCCGAATGCGATTAGTGCATTTAATTTGATCTTAATGCGCAACTTCTTCATGAGCTTGCCGGAGGAATTATTCGAATCAGCTAAGATTGACGGCTGTAATGATCTTAAAACATTTATCCAGATCGTTATTCCGTTATCTATGGCTTCAATGGCTACATTTATGTTGTTTTATGCTGTGAATCACTGGAATAATTTCATGATGCCATTTCTCTACTTGAATTCACCTGACATGTGGCCTGTGCAGATTTGGCTGCGTCAAATTATCATTATGGCAACTGCAGATTTTGGTGATTTTGGAGCTAGCATCGAAATACCATCTCAATCCCTTCGAATGGCTACGATTGTTGTAGCTACTCTGCCTATATTGCTTGTGTATCCATTTATTCAGAAGCATTTTGTGAAGGGTGTTATGATTGGCTCGGTTAAGGGATGACAATGAGAATCCATTTTGTGGAATGGGTTCGCATCATCTTTTAATAAATAAAACTAAATGGAGGGTTAGAATGCTTAAAAAAACAAAAAAAGCTTCAGTCATTCTCGTATCGTTCGTGCTATTGTGTGTTGTTGTCCTATCAGGCTGTGCGGGGAATGAGAATGGCAACGGCGCCGATTCCAATGCTGTCGGTTCGAATGGAGCGTCGGCAACAGATGGGAAACAAGACGACGCTCCCGAAGCAACAAAATCATTGGAGCCCATTAAGGTAACCGCGCTTCAACCATATTGGGGAGCACTGCCTGATATGGATGGCTCATTGTTCAAGTACATTGAACAATCTATGAATGTAGAATTTGAAACGGAGTTTGTATTCGGACCGAACTTTATGGATAAGGTGAATGTCGCCTTAGCATCGGGAAACCTTCCTCACATGCTATATATCTTCGATGGGAAGCAGCCTTCTATCGTTACTGCGATTCGGGCAGGTGCATTCTGGGAATTGGATGGAAAACTTGAAAAGTATCCAAATCTAATGGCAGGTAAAGATAAGATAAGAGACGAGAATATCAAGGTGGACGGAAAAACTTATCAAATTTATATTCCTGAGGCTATCTCAAGACAAGGTATGAACATGCGCCAGGACTGGCTGGACAATCTAGGTCTCCAGAAGCCTACAACAATTGATGAGTTATATAATGTATTAAGGGCTTTTACCCAGGATGATCCTGATCGGAATGGAAAAAATGATACGATAGGTCTAGCGCAAAGACTGCATGCTGGCGTGCCTGTCGGATTTCCGATTCTGCTTGCTAAGTTTGGCGCCCCTAATGGTTATGAGGTGAAAGACAACAAATTTATTCCGGCTTTCACGACAGAGGCCTATAGAGAGACGATGCGTTTCTTTAAGAAATTATATGATGAAGGTATTATGAACCAAGATTTTAGCTATCTTCAAAGAACCCAGGGTGAAGAATTGATTCAAAATGGAAAAGCCGGAGTACAGATAAGTAACGTCGATGAAAAACTATTGTGGAATCCGTTACTAGACAGCAATCCTAATGCTTCCATCGTCTCATTATCCTATCTAGAGGGACCTACCGGCAATCACTTATTTACAAGTAAAGGCTATTGGGTGACTATTGCCTTCCCGAAAAGCACAGTAAAAACAGAGGAAGAGCTCGACCGACTTCTTGCCGCTTTGGATTTGATGGCTGCGCCAGAGCAAAAGGAATTTTTTATGCTAGGCATCGAGGGTGAGCATTACAAAAAGGATAACGGGAATATATCGATTGTAAAAAATGTGGAATCTGAGCTGGTTTCTTTGCGAATGTTTGCCCCTGACGCCTTTGAGCCTATAGCTCCACCTGGGACTCCAAAGCATATTGAGGACATGTGTGATGTGTTAAGTGAAAATGAAACCTCTAATAACTTGGTGAACAATCCGGCGGCTTCCATTATATCGAAAACGGCTATTGAACTAGGTGGAGAGCTGGATAAAATGATTCAAGACGCAACTGTAAAGTACATTATGGGTGAGGTCAATGATCAACAATTTGACGAGGTTATTGAAAAATGGAAAAGCTCGGGCGGAGTTAAAATGTTAGA
Source organism: Paenibacillus algicola (assembly GCF_005577435.1). Classification (NCBI taxonomy): domain Bacteria; kingdom Bacillati; phylum Bacillota; class Bacilli; order Caryophanales; family Paenibacillaceae; genus Paenibacillus; species Paenibacillus algicola. Next base: position 879,313 of record NZ_CP040396.1, read on the forward strand.
AGAGTTCGAGGCTGAATATAATAAGAAGTAAAAAATGATGTAAATAAAGTTGCGATCCCCTCACCAGCTCTACAGGTGAGGGGATTATGCTCTTTAATAAGAACGAGTATGGTCTATGAAAGGGCTAGGCATTTCCTCTTATTTATTCCATGAGGTGACGATTAATGGGGGTAAAGAGATTTGAATTCGAATCCGCAAGGTCCACCATCCGGGTTATCGATTAACTCAACGATGGAGCCGTCGGCTCGAAATAATGGCTGATAGTGCTTGCCAATGTGAGTGGCCGACTCGTTCGCGTAGTGGCAGATGAAAGCTCTCCGAAATCTGTCTTTTGTCTTATTTCGATAGGAGCCATGAATAAGATTTCCGTTGAAGAACAGCACATCGCCAGGCTCCATAATGACTGGCATAGGTTTTTGCTCCTTCGGGGGCTTTACATAGTGGGTTGTAAACGATTCCTTCGAATCTGACAGCTCCGGACAGACGATATCATATTGCTGCGTCTTGGGTACAACCAGTAGACCGCCGTTTTCTTCATCTGCGGGGTCGATAGCCGTCCAGGCTGCAATGCAGTTTCCCGGTTCAACCTTTAAATAGAAGTTATCCTGATGAAGAGCCTGTCCTCTCGCTCCAGGAGGCTTATAATAGAACATGCTTTGTGCTGCTAACGCCGCTTCATTATATAGGCTCTCGAGCACGGACATCACCGGCTGGTGCAGCATATATTTTTTTGCCGTTTCATTAAATCGATGCGGGTGCATAACCCGAGGATATCGCCTTAATGGATCTGGGGACTCAGAGGATAAATCAGGCTCAAAGTATCCTGGAATTGCTCTCTCGCTAATCTCGTGAAACGTTTGCTCGATTTCATCCAGCTCCTGCTTACTGAATAGTCCTTTTACAATAACGTACCCTTCCATTTCGAATTGGTTCTTTTGTTCTTTAGTTAACACGGTTTGGCTTTGCATGATGCTCTCTCCCTTCATATTTTGCTTAATAACAGTCTAAAGTCAAAGCAGGTTCCAAGGAATTAGCAATTCTGCTTTTCAATCATACCATTCTGCTTTCTGCAGTTATCTATAGTTGGTTAAATATCCGGATTGGAGGTATTGCATTGAAGCCTATCAACGACCCCTCTCTTCTGAACACTGGCATTAGCATTTCGGGATACTATCTAATGTCAGATGCTTATGCTACTCATCGGCCGAAAGGTATGACAGAGTGGCTAATAACCTATACATTACGTGGAAAAGGATATATGGATGTCCCCAGCGGAATGCAGCATTGTATCAAAGGTGATATAACATTTTTAAGACCTGGCACGCCTCACAGATATGGTACTGTGAAGGGCGAGGAATGGGATTTTTATTGGGCGCATTTTAATGACTATCTTATTGAAGACAACTTACTGCCTTCTGAACCACTTTTTATCCATAATTTTAAAGCAAATACGGTTCAAAGGAGAATAAATCAGGCGTTTCGCAGACTCCTTTTTGATTCGACTGAACGAGACGAATATTGGCAGGAGCTTTGTTTGAACTCGCTTCGCGAAATGCTAATGCTGTTAGCTCAGGAGCAAAAGCTACAGCGTGATCCGCGCATCGTAGAAACAATCCATTATCTTTCTATCCATATGCGGGATAGTGTGCAAATCGAGGAGCTCGCACGAACAATCGGGCTTTCTTCCTCAAGATTGTCGCATTTGTTCAAGGAGCAGACTGGACTTTCCATTATTGATACCTTGAACCAAATGCGAATTCGTCAGGCTGCTTTACTGCTTACGCATACAAATCGAAGCGCAAGTGAAATATGTTATGAGGTGGGATTCCACAATTACAATCATTTCATTAATCAGTTCCGAAAGTGGTATGGATTGAGTCCAAGCAGCTATAAAAGAAAGCATACTTAACATAAAAGGGCTTTTTTACGATTTTGTAGATGGAATTTCGTAAATGTTCGATATACGTTGTGGAAAAGGGGCTCTTATAATTGGGATAAGGAGTTGTGAAACTCTCGACAAAAAATGGGAGGTTGATGGTTGCGGTGAAAAAGACAAAAGCAAGCTAATTCATGATTCTAGTCAGTGTAACAGCAGCATGCTCCAGTAATTCAGAGGAGGCAAGCCAGAGCTCAAACAGCCCGACACAAAGCGCAGCCCCACAAGACAATACGAATTAGGCAACGACCTATCCCATTCAAATGGATAAGAAGCTTACGTATTGGGCGGGCATTAATTCTAATCTGGCTGGGATTCGCACTCGCTGGATGAGCCTAATTTTTGTGTCCACTTTATTGACTTAAGTACATAGTGAGTCTTAGCAAGACATGTCAAAAAATCCACTTCTATAGTGGATTTTTTGACATTCATCTATATGGTGAAATGGAGGCAGGCGCTATGAATACAAAGCAACTAAAAATTTATAATATTCTAACCAAGCTTGGTTTGACGAGAACAAGAGTTCAATTATTTATGTGCTTTGTTTTTATTATGATATTAATTCTTTGGATAGCTGGATGGTTGACGTACCATACTACCCTGCCCATCATTGAGAGGAATACCGTTAGAATAGTGGAGAACAGCGCTGCGCAAACTCAGAAGCATGTGGAAGCATTATTTGGAGAAACGAATACGATATCATTGCAATTTACTATGGATTCTAGAGTGCAGGACATTCTTGAACAAGCTAGCCAAAACGCCGAAATCGGCATCTCAGACAAATTAAATGTAAGACCCATTATTATTAAATACACAGCATTTTCCCAAAATATTCATTCTATCGATATCTACTCGGAGAAAGGATCGTTATATCCCGTTGAATCGCTTGCACTCCAGGCTCGAATAGGTAGTACCGCTTACAATCAATTAAAGCAAAGCGCAGGAGAGGCCATCTGGCTTGGAGCAGATCCCCTAGACTCCAATTATTTGTTGTCTGTCAGAAGGATTAGATTACAGCATAATGGCCAGTTTGCTGGATACCTGGTTGTTCGCACATTCAATACCGTGCTAACGCAGGTTCGTACGGAGCAATCATCTGAAGAGCTATTGCTCCTCTTCGATCAGCAAGATAGATTAGTGTATACGTCGATGGAACCCATCTCATCCATCGAAATGGAGGAGCTTAAGGGGAAGGAAACTGTACTTATTCGAAATCGAAGCTACAAGCCTGTAATTAAATCATCGAATATGACAGGCTGGAGCTTGGTCATTCTTACACCTATGGATCAAATTACTGCTGCGATACATGCGCTTAAGAAATCATTGTTATGGTCAGGTTTAGTGACAGGGGTGCTGCTGATTATCCTTTCACTGATTCTCTCATCTAAGATGATTCAATCGCTTTATAGTATAAGGAAAATTATGCACAAAGCAAGGAACGGAAAGCCAATGATTAACGACAAGATCTATTTCAACAAAGAAGTCAATGAATTAAATCAGTCATACAACAAGATGGCTGCAGATATTGATCAGTTAATTCATACCGTATATGAAAAGGAAATTTACAGAAGTCAATCAGAGCTAAAAGCGTTACATGCTCAAATTCATCCACATTTTTTGTACAACACACTTGAAGTTGTAAATTGGATGTTAAGAGAAAAAGGACAAGACGATTCGGCTGACGTTATTGTAGATTTGTCACAGCTGTTTAGATATTCAATAAAAGCGCCAGAATGGGTTGCTTTAAAAGATGAGGTAGATCACGTTCGAAGCTATTTGAGAATTATGCAGTTACGCATTAAAAGGCTGGAATTCAATCTTATTCAAGATCCAGAGGTATCAGAATGCATCATTCCAAAGCTAATATTGCAGCCCATTATAGAAAACGCAATAAAATATGGTATTGAACCCATGCGTAAACAATGTATTCTGACCATAATCATTGAAAAACAAAATGCTGAACTCAAGGAAGATGCAGAGCCAGAGGAACTTCTTGTTATAAAAATTCATGATAACGGCAAGGGAATAAATGAGGATAAATTAGCACAGATCCGATCAAGCTTATATGATACCAACATCAATTTGTTTAATGGTGAATCGGGAATTGGCTTAACAAATGTTCATCATCGATTGCAGTCGCTTTATGGGCATCGATATGGCTTGGAAATCAATAGTAAAGCGGATGAGGGAACTTGTGTCTCCATTGTAATACCGTTAAATAAATTTAAATGAATAAGGTGAGGGTTACATGCGGGAGCAAATAAAAATTTTGGTCGTGGAAGATGAGGATTTAACGAGGAATGGAGTGGTAAAGGCTCTGCTCAATTATTTTGGAAGCGAAATAATCGTTGATACAGCGGAAAACGGAATAGAAGCTCTGGATAAATTTGAAGAGAAAGAAATCAATTTATTAATTACCGATATTAAAATGCCCGAGATGGATGGGATATCTCTGTTAGAAATATTGAATCAATCTAACAAGGAGTGTATGACGATTGTGTTGACAGGTCATGCGGAGTTTGAATATGCCCAGAAATCTATTGCTTATGGTGTGTTTGATTATATATTAAAACCAGTGAACCCCAAGGTTCTGTATGAGTCTGTTCAGAAAGCGATCACAAAATTCTCTGAATTAAAAAAAATGAAAACGAACCTAAAGCTCGTCGAGCAGCACGCAGGCACTTTACACCCTATTCACACAAGTAAAAACAGAATCATTCAATACATTACGGAGTATGTCATGGAGAATTTGGACAAGCAGCTAACTCTAAAGGAAATTTCCGAGCTCGTGCATATGAACCCGAACTATTTGAGCGGTCTGTTCAAGGCTGAAACAGGTGAGCTTTTTAGTGAATTTATACTGAAGATCAGACTCTATAAAGCGAAGGAGCTTTTGGCTCAGACAGATATGAAAATCTATGAGGTGGCTGAAGCAGTCGGTTATCAGACTAGCAGATACTTTAACAGAATTTTTCAAGAGCATGAGCAAAAAACGCCAAACGAATTTAGAAAGTTATTTCGTAACAATTGATTAGATATGAGAATTGTGGCATTTTTACTGAGTGTTGTGTCATTGTGAGAGCGGTTTCAATTGCTTAAACTAAATGTGTAAGAAATAAAAGGGAGGTGCTACAATGAAGAGAATTTTTCATGTCATTCTTGTGCTTTCAGTGTTTTTGGTTGCTGCATGTGGGAATAATACCCCAAGCAACAGTGAGTCATCCAGCAATTCAAACAACAAGACTGAAAATCAAGGAGAGGAAAAAGAAAAGATTGAATTGTTGTTCTGGACACCAGAGGCAGGGGCCAAAAAAGAAGCAATTCAGAGCAGCGTTGATACGTTTAATGCCAGTCAGAATGAAATTGTTGTAAAAGCAGAGCATATGGATGGTGAATCATTAAAAACTAAAATGAAAGTGTCTATGGCTTCTAACCAAATGCCTGACATTTTTCATTATTGGTCAGGGGATTCATTTAAGCTGTTTGTTGACGCTAATGTAGTCGCTGACTTAACGGATCATATAAACAAAGATGAGTCATTTAAGAACAGCTTGATGCCAGGGGCACTGGATAGATCAAGTTACGATGGTAAGGTGTATGGTCTTCCTAACGCCATCAACAATGTCATACTCTGGTACAACAAAGATATTTTTGCTCAGTATAATCTGCAACCGCCAACTACCATGGAAGAATTGGAAGCAGTAGTTAAGGTGTTGAAAGAAAATGATGTGACCCCAATTTCATTAGCAGGTAAAAGACGTTGGCCTGTACTTCATTGGTTCTCCTATCTGTCCAATCGTATTGGAGGCAACGAGCCTTTCCAGAAGGCCATCGCTGGTGAAGGGGACTTTACCCAAGAAAGCTTTATTCAGGCAGGAGCAAAGCTTCAAGAGTTAGTTCAGAATGGAAGCTTTACAAATGGATTTTTAGGCGTGGATAACGAAGCAGCCGAAGCAGAATTTACGTCTGGAAAATCCGGCATGTACTTGATGGGTGACTGGTCTTTAGGCAACCTGAAGAAAAATTCGAATTTTGAAGTCGGTTATACGATATTCCCTGTTATAGACGGTGGAGCTGGGGAGCCCAATCATGTGCATGGCGGTTTTGGCACCGGCTACGCTGTTTCTAATACAGCAGACTTAGATGCAGCATACAAATTTTTGGCCTTCTTATTAGGAACGGAAGAAAGAACCAAATTCATAGAAACCATGGGTGAACCTTCACCCGTTAAGACCAATCCATCAGAGGATAAGCTTGATCCTGTATCCTATTCGTATTTGAAGTTTGCAGGTTCCACGCCTACGGGATATTTTCCGTTTTATGATCAAGCACTTGGACCTAAGAAAGCAGAATTATTATTAAATGCTGTTTCAGCTATTGCTGGGGATCCAAGCTTAGATGTGAAAGCAGAATTGTCGAAAGTAAAATAATTCATTAATTGAAAGTAGGGGTCACCGCAGGGTGACTCCCTATTTACTCATAAGGAGAAGGTTTCATGGAAAAAGGAGTAAAAGGATGGATCAATCGTATTGTATTTATGTCTCCGGCTATGCTGATTTATCTTATCTTCATGATCATACCTATTATTTACAGCTTCTATTATAGTATCTTCCAATGGGACGGCGTTTCCGATAAGGAATTTATAGGTTTTGATAATTATTTTAATTTAACGAAAGATGCAGTTATATATAAGACGCTCATGAATTCAGGCTTACTGACTTTCTGGGCTCTAGTTATTCAACTGCCTGTAGGGCTGCTATTAGCAGTATTGTTAAGCAGACAGATTAAAAGAGGCATTCGTTTTTTTAAAACAGTCTTTTTCTTGCCTGTCGTTCTCTCGACTTCAGTTGTAGGTGTGCTATGGGGATTGATTTATGATCCTAATGTCGGCCTGCTTAATCAAGTGCTTAGCGCTGTAGGTTTAGATGATTGGACACGTGTATGGCTTGGCGAGACTGAGTCTGCGTTAAATTCAATCATTGCGGTTGTTAGTTGGCAATATATAGGGTTTTATATGGTCGTATATTATGCTGCACTTCAGAATGTTCCAGATGACGTGCTGGAGGCGGCCAAAATGGATGGAGCTTCTGAATACAGGTTGCTGTTCCAAATCAAGATTCCGTTAATCTGGCATGTTATTAACTTCACCATTATTTATTGTATTGTTAATTCATTAAAATATTTTGATTTGATTTATATCATGACAAATGGCGGTCCCAATGGATCCAGCGAGGTCATTGCCTCATATATGTTCAAACAAGCGTTTAGGTTTTATGATTTCGGCTATGCCAGCACGATTTCAATATTTTTGTTTTTATTAGGCGTACTGCTTGCAATAGTGCTTAACAAATTATTTAGACGCGAAGCAGTAGAGTACTAGGGGGATAATATGTCGAAAGTAATTAAGCTGTTTTTTTTATTCGTGTATACATTGATTACTGGCTATCCTTTAGTATGGATGATAATATCTTCTATGAAAACTAATTCTGAATTTCATGCAAACCCATGGGGATTTCCTGAAAATCTTCAGCTATCCAATTATGTGAATGCATGGGAAAATGGCATTCAGAATTATTTGTTGAACAGTGTGTGGATTACGATTATTACTGTTATTGCCACGCTTCTAGCTGCTTCATTAATCGCATTTATTCTTGCGCGCAGACCATTTAAGGGCAGTAAGATTGTTCTCTCTTTATTTTTACTTGGTATGATGATTCCCATTCACAGTACTTTGATTTCCCTGTTTGTGATGCTAAACAAAATGCATTTGTTGAATACTTACGGGGCATTATTTTTTCCTTATGTGTCATTCTCGCTTCCGGTCGCAGTGTTCTTATTATATGGATTTTATTTGCAACTGCCCAAAGAATTAGATGAAGCCGCTTATATGGACGGCTGTAACATATATTCTGTGTTTTTCAAAATCTATACTCCCTTATCCAAACCCATATTAGCAACGGTTGCGATATTTACTGCATTACACGTGTGGAATGAATTTGTATATGCGTTGGTGTTCATTTCTGACGAAGCGATGAAAACACTTCCCATTGGATTATTATCCTTTAATGAGGAATACAGCATTGATTACGCAAGTCTCACGGCTGCATTAGTCATAGCTACTTTGCCTACAATAATTCTCTACATTATAATGCAAGAACATGTTACAAAAGGTGTCGCTGCAGGTGCGGTAAAAGGCTAGATGGAGTAAGAATTTAATTAGATTGTACAAACGCCCTGATTACGGGGTGTTTGTTTTTTATAGTTAATCAAAAGCCAGAAAGTGGTGAGATTCATGAGCTGCAATGATGTATTGGTCTCGGTAGCGGACATAGCTCCGGTCATCCTTCGCAGTGCCCGTAATGTATTGACCCCTGGATTCACAACGGGTGAGAGGGTCATTCCCCATTACCAGATTCAATATATTCAAGACGGGTTCGGTACCATCTCCATTGATGATAAAGAATATAAAATGAGGAAGGGCATGCTTTGTTTTTGGGGACCAGGCACGAAGCATCAAATCTCTTCGGACCCCAATCAACCTCTGATTATTTTAGGGATACAATTTCATATGAGCCATACCTTACAACCTGTTCGATTTACGGATTTTTCTGGTTTCCCTCCGGTGACAATAGTCCATGCCCAAGCTCGTATCGAAGCCCTGTTAAGGGATATTGTTAAAGAATATATGGGGCAGCGAATATACTGGGAAGAGTCTGCCGGTGCGTTATGCAAAACTCTACTTCTGCTGCTTGCGCGCCAATCTATTATGTCAGACGGGGAGGGAGACGTGTCGTGGCAGATGACCGAGATGATTCTCAAGTTCATTGAGGAGAATTATCGCGAGCCTTTAACTAACGAGGCCATTGCTAAACAATTTCACTTTCATCCGGCCCATGTCAATAAATTAGTGATAACGTCTACAGGCGTTTCCCTTCATCAGTACTTGATGAATTTTCGAATCAGTCAAGCGGTTGAATTGCTGCTATCCACTTCTATGAGTATTCAGGAGATCGCAGATGCTGTCGGATATAAAAATATTCATTACTTCTCAAGAATCTATAAGAAAAAAATGGGAATTTCGCCTACAATGACTAGACGTCAAGCCCTCTCCGTTAAATAAAGCGATAATGCGAAACCTCGCAGCCGATTAAAGACTCAGAAAGGACAAAAAGCAATGCAGTTTGTCCAAAGCTCTTTTCCAACCTACGCCGTATAATAGGTAACAAGCAACTGCGGAAGGAGTATGATCTATGACTCAGAAGAACATATTGTTTCTATTTACAGACCAACAACGGCACGATACGATTGCTGCGCTCGGCAACCCAATGATTAAGACCCCCGTGTTGGATCGACTCGTTGAAAGCGGAATTTCGTTCACAAGGGCATACAGCCCATGTCCAGTCTGTGTTCCGGCACGATTCTCGCTTCATACCGGCCAGCTTCCTCACCGAACCGACTGCGTTATCAATGAACGTATGCCCGAGGGGCATCGCAGCTTTATGGAGCTGCTCGCTGACCAGGGGTATCAAACGCACGGCGTAGGAAAGATGCACTTTAATTTCAGAGATAAACCGACATCTACATTATGGGGATTTGAATCGAGAGATGTCAGCGAGGAAGGCGGACCGCGGGATGATTTTAAAATCTTCCTAGAGGAAAATGGTTACGAGCATGTTCACGACCCGCAGGGCGTGCGCAGTGAATATTACTATATTCCGCAGCCTTCTCAGCTTCCCGAACGGCTGCATAATACGACCTGGGTAACGGACCGAAGCATTGATTTCCTGAAGCAGCGTGATCAAGAACGACCATTTATGCTCATGACGAGCTATATTAAGCCTCATCCACCATTTGAGACCCCGACCCCTTGGAACAAGCTGTACCGAGGACCGGAAATGCCGCTCCCCAAAAGGCCGCAAGAAAGTGAAAAACTGATTTCGTATTGGAATCGATTCCAGAATCGATATAAGGGTCGCGATCAAGGGATTGACGACAACTTGATGCGTGTGATGAAAGCAGCTTACTATTGCACCATCTCCTTCATTGATTATCAAATAGGAAGACTGCTCAGCTATATGGAGGAAAACGGACTATTGGAGAATACATTAATCGTGTTCTCTTCCGACCACGGAGAGATGCTAGGCGATTATAACTGTGTGGGGAAACGGAATTTCTTAGATTCCGGTGCTCGTGTGCCTTTGATTGTTGTCGATCCCAACGGACCAAGGGGCCAGCGTTGTGAGAAGCCAGTCTCTCTCGTTGATATTATGCCAACCTTCTTACAAGCCGCAGGAACAAAATCTGAGACTCCGCTTAGCGGTGAAAGCCTTCTTGATATCGCTAATGGCACCGTGAAAAGAGAATGGATTGCCGCTCAATATCATCGTAATGACTATGGTATGTACATGGCGGTCAGTGATCGCTTCAAATATATTTACTCCGCGCCTGACGATAAGGAATGGCTCTTCGATCTTAAGGTTGACCCTGATGAGACAAGGAATCGAGCGGGGAATCCAATGTATCTAGAGCAGACTGAACAAATGAAGAAGGATCTCATCGCCTTCTTCAAAGATGAGGGTTATACAGCACCGATTGACGGGGATGACTGGATTCGCTATCCGAAGCAAAGCATCCCTGAGGATCCCGATGAGATGCTGCTCTTTCAAGATACGCAATCCAGCATCCCGAACATACCTGGGTATGAGCGGAATAACCCCAAACCAACCGCGAAGATGAAATTTAAGGTAGGATTTTAATCATTATCAATGACAAGAAGGCAGCAGACTGCAAATCTGCTGCTTTCTTGCACTTGATGATATAGATACAGATGATCCGGCATATTAGAAGTCTGTTCCCACCAAGCCGGACATGTCAGCAATGAACACCCGGCGGGTGCCTCCTACAAAGCCATTGAATACAAGATGCTTAAAATCTGGAGTCCAAGCAGGGTGAGGATCTACGCGAAGCGCATTCGTCACCTTCGTTCCCGGATTGGCGACAGGGATTCGAACGATTGTTGCTCCCCTACCCGACTGCAGATTAATAAAGCGCAGAGGCACCGTTCCATCGCCGAAGGCTACTTTCTCTTGCTCATAGGAGTCCGTCACCATATGCAATCCATTCGGATGGACGGTGGGGTGACCTGAGCCGGGAATGTTGTCGATGATCTTCTTCATATTGGAGCCATTCGCATCAACTTGGACCAATGACAATTGCTTGTCGTCATCCAGACATAGATTCATAGAGAGTCTCTGTCCGTCAGGGAACCAGTTAATATGATGACCGCCCTTCTTCCATTGCTCCGGCCCAACCGCGACACGAATGTCTCTGCCGTCTGTATTCATGGTGACAACCCAAAACCGGAGACCCTCTGCGATTTTGTTCCATGGCTGCTGTTCATCTGTATGAAACCATCTCATGGTGAATAAAATACGATCGCCTTGCGGGTTGAATTTGCAATGGAAGCCATAACATTCGCCATGCTTGTACATTTCCTTATCGATAGTAGGCTCGGCGCGGTCGAATACATCCTGAATGGAGACTAACAGCTTTCTCTCGCCGGTTTCTGTATCCAAAGTATATAAACCGTCATCATCCCGGAAGCCATAGTTACGCGGCACATGCTCGTCAGGAACAACGATGCCGTAACCATACTGCGTGCGTCGCATTCTCTTGGTGCATGCGGATATAATCGTTTTGCCGTCCGGTGAAATTTTGTAGATACTTCCCTTCATTATTTTTTTGTCCCCGGTATGCGGGTTCAGACGTACACACAGCTCTTGCCACGTCTCTGGATCAACATCGTTGTAATAAATAAATTCGTCGTCAGGTCCCCAGTTGATGTTAGCGCCCAGCTGTGTCTCCCAGCCGTAGGTTGGAGAGACGATTCGCTCCTCCGCTGTATGCAAATCAACGAGCACAATATGAGCCGCTTCACCAGGCTCTGGCAGTCGCTGCTCTTGCGGCAGCTGAAGCAACGCGGCATAACGTCCGGAAGGGCTGATCGGCGAGGTGTCGAAAAAACGATGAAAGCAGCCATCTGTGTGAGGGGTTATACATCTTACCGGAACAAGTGGATTAAAGTCAGTATAGGTGGGGAAATCCTTGCTTATGTTCACTAGAGCTCACTCCTGTCAGTGTTATAGGCGGATCAAGTTAAGTTGTCCTGCTACTATTGTAAAGGCTGCATAGGGAGAAGTCTTTGCTTGGATGAAGGCATTATTTATCTGAAGGAAGGTTTTGTGCTGGTGGAACGGGGGGGGTGCCTATGCACAAATTGGAGATAGAGTTGATCTGGGTATCGCGATATGACTACGAAAAAGGTATACAACTGGCTGTGCACGCTCATGACTATTATCAAATCATTTATTTGATTAATGGAGACATTAATTTCTCATATGGAGGGGAGCCATATCCGTTAAATCGTGGGTATTGCGCCGTTATTTCTCCTGGAGTAGAACATGGCTTTATTCATGATAACCAATCAGTTGTCAAAACACTTGATGTCAAATTCCGCATTCACAGCACCAGGTTAAACCAACTGATGAAGCAAATTATTGGACTGCATGCGACGGTGCCCAAGGAAATGGTGGTTTTGCTGGAGCAGATCAAATATGAGGGAACGCATCAACAGCCTTTTTTTCGCGAGATGGCCAGCTTGAATTTGTTGAAAATCGTGTACATGCTCCATAGAAAATCAACAGAGGCACAGACCTTCAGTCATAGCCGCTTATTAGGTATGGAGGTATTGTCTGGGACGGAAGATGGACAGGCAATCGTTGAGCGGACAAAGGAATATATTCAGCATCACTATTCGGGCGAGCTGCGAGTGGCGGATATGGCGAAACGCATCGGGTTTCATAAAAATTACATGGGACAAATGTTCAAGCGAGTATGCGGGCAATCGATCTCCATGTATATCAAAGAGCTCCGAATCGGGAAGGCCAAGGAATTACTGACCTATTCGGAACTGACGCTTAAAGAAATTGCACCGGAGGTAGGCTTTAAAAACATACATCATTTTAATCGCGTGTTTAAGCAGGTAGAAGGAATTAGTCCTGGACAGTGGAAGCGGAAGGAAATTCAGGGCATACGCAAGGACATTCATTTTTGATTCGAGCATATAAGGATCATGCCAAAGGAGCGATAACATGGATAAAGTATGGTCAGCAAGCTGGTTAATGGATAAGGCGTTTGAAGGGGTGTCCCCTCCTGACAATCTCTTTCATAAAGAACAGAGCAAGCCTGTTGCTATAGAGCACAGAGTGGATCTAGCCAATCGTCACTGGTTAATTAGGAAATCGTTCGAGCTGGATAAAAGCATGAAGCGCGCTGTACTGGATATTACAGCTGATGATTACTACAAGCTATATATCAATGGGCATCTGGCAGGTCAAGGACCAGCCCAGTCTACATTTGATCATTACTATTATAATCGTTACGATGTGACGGAGCTTCTTCGTCCTGGGCCCAATGTAATTGCTGTTCACGTCTATTATCACGGATTAATCTGCAGAGCGTATAACAGTGGTGACAATCGGCAAGGTATGATTGCTGAGCTTCGAATCGATGATGAGGTATTCGTGCATACGGATTCAACCTGGAGATGCTGGAATACGGAAGAATACGGTCACGGTGAAATCATAGGGTATGATACACAATTTGGAGAGCCCCTTGACCTGCGGCTCAAGCAGCCGGAATGGAAAGCCAATGGATTTGACGACTCTTCATGGGAAGAGGCTGTTGTCCAATCCACCGATCATGTGCTGTATCTGCAGCCTACCCCTCCTGTATCGGTATATGAGAAGTCTCCTGTTCAAATAATACAAGCGGCGCCGGGGCATTACCGCATAGATTTTGGCGAAGAAGTGACGGGACAAGTGAAGTTCACTGCTAGCGGACAGGCTGGAAACAAAATTGAGGTTCGATATGGTGAAGAGCTTCAGGACGATGGCGCTGTTCGTTATGAGATGAGATGTAATTGTACTTATCAAGAGGTATGCACCTTGTCGGGTGGCGTTGACGAGTTTGAGTTTTTTGATTACAAAGCGTTCCGTTATGTAGAGCTATTGTCTTATGAACCGGGGATTCACGTTGATTTGACGAGTATAGCAGCAATCGTGAGGCATTACCCGATGAAGGAGGACGCATGTATCTTCGAATCCTCTGACTCTTTGTTAAACAATATTTGGTCAATCTGTCGGAATGGGGTGAAATATGGCTCTCAAGAGGGGTATGTGGATTGTCCGTCGCGCGAGAAGGGACAGTACTTGGGAGACAATACAATAATAGCTCCATCCCAAGCCTACTTAAGCGGCGATCTTAGATTATTCCGTAAAGCGTTACTGGATTATGTCATCCTCTCCTCCAAGGTTTGCCCAGGACTTATGGCTGTTGCACCCGGACATTACATGCAAGAAATTGCCGATTTTTCTCTGCAATGGCCAGTGCAGCTGTTGAAATATTACAAAATGAGCGGCGATATTCAATTTCTACGTGAGATGTATCCGCATGCTTTAGGGATATTAGAGCATTTCGCTGCCTATGAAAGATGTGACGGACTCCTGGAGCGGGTGACGGATAAATGGAACCTGGTAGACTGGCCGGAGGGGCTTAGAGACGGATACGATTTTGATCTAAGAAAGCCGGTTGGCGCTGGCTGTCACAATGTTTTAAATGCCTTTTATTATGGAGCCCATGAAACGGTGGCGGAGATTAGCAGCATCCTCGGTGAATGTTCAGATGAGCAAAAGCTGACAAGCTTGTATCATGCCTATATTAAGACCTTCTATAATGAGGAAACCGGCTTGTTCGTCGATGCAGAAGGCTCCACTCATTCCTCTTTACATTCTAATGCATTAGCACTGTTATTCGGATTAGTACCTTCTGGGAAGAAACAACCTGTAATCGAATTTATTCGGAAAAAGCGTCTGTCTTGCGGTGTATATATGGCATATTTTGTCCTGAAAGCTCTTACATCTGCAGGTGAACATGAGCTTGCATACGATTTGATTACATCCACGGATGAAAATTCCTGGGCGACAATGATCAAGGAAGGTGCCACTACCTGCTTTGAGAGCTGGTCCAAAGAGCATAAGTGGAATACAAGTTTGTGTCATCCATGGGCTAGTGCTCCAATATTAATTCTAATAGAAGATTTTATTGGTCTGTCATCGGCAGAACCGGGCTGGACGAAGATCGGATTCAACCCAAGTATTCCTCAAGCGCTTGAAGCTTTTCAGCTAGAAATCGAGACGCTAGCAGGTCGAATAGAGGTACATTATAAAGAAAAAAATATCCAGCTTATTGTAGATAACGGAGCGAATAAGTATATTTACGGATAGATGGCACCTCTAAACGATCCAATGGGTGGTGGTGAACATTGGTTGCGTTTCAACTCGCGCTCGTAAATTTCTCAAAACCAAAGGCGGAAATTGAAAGCAGGGGCGGTGAGCCCCTGCTTTTTTACTATACAAGGTCAAACACTCATCAGCCCTCGCCTTGATGTCTTTTCACGGTCGTATTTATGTCGAAGCATGGCATCCCATGTAAGAAAAAAGTAAGAACTCTTTGCTAGAATGAGATCCATATTGTGATGGGTGAAGCCGTCATATTTTTAACTCTAGGGAGGAGAACAAAGGATGAAACAACAAAAATGGTTGGTTTGGATGCTGATCAGCTTGATGGTGTTCAGTATGTTTCCGTCTTCGGTTAGTGAAGCAGATTCTATGGACAATCCGTTTCTGAATGCCGTAGAAGTGGAGGTGGATCGAGATGATCATGTCTATGTCCGCACTCATAATGGGCAGACAGGATTTCTGAAAAAAGTGGATCGGACTACGAGTGTTGTGACGGATGTTTATGCAGATGTAGCCGCTTTTACAGTAGATGGTGCAGGGAATATATATATTGTTAAAGAAACCAATGGGGATTTGCTGAAAATCGATACGAATCAGCATGAAACTCATATCGCTACGGATATTCCTCCGAAGTTCACAGGGGTTACAGGTAATGGGGTTTTTTACTACATAAACAACAATACTGTTCATAGCATAGACACGAGGGAGAGTGATCCCCAGCCTCAACCGGTGCCCGAGATCCCTGCAGACGGGGTTAGAGCCATGAGTACAGGGGGAGACGGGAATGTATATGTTATTGCTACAGGTGATCAGAATGATTATAACTTATACACGATAACAGACATGAGCATAACCCATAAAACGTTAACATCTAGCGAGCAGTTTGTTGATTTTATGTATCCAGCCATGACGGTCGATAAGCAAGGACAAGTTTATATTACCAATAAGGACGGTCCACCAGCTCTATGGAAAGTGAGAAATAATGGATTCTTGGAGACCGCTTTCCCAGAGAGAAATATTCCATCGATCGAACAAAGTGTGGCCATAGACAGCAATAATATTCTATATGTGACACGATGGGACAACCAATATAATTCGAAAATCGTGAAAACCATTGATGAGCAAGGCAAAGTCGCAGCTTATGAACCGCACAAGGTACCGGTCTATGACCCTGTAGCCGAAGCCAACAACGCAGCAAGCTATTCAGCAATGCGGGCAGTGCTGGAGCATCCTGCGACAGGAAATGCATTAGATACTGACATCGCACAATTCCTAGATGAGTCGATAAGAGAAGTGTATGGTTTTCTCATGAAGGGATGGACGTACAACAACCTGTCGGATACCAGTAAAAATCTCATAGCAGACAATTTGGTGTCATTCAAGGAATACACCAATTATGAAAGTGTGGATGAGATCCGAAGTGATTTTGAAGAAACGCTGCCTTTAATGATGATATTATTCCTCCCGATCGAAAGTGATGATCATGGAATCGTAGCAGCATCATTGGAGCTTTCACTCAGCATGCTCGAGTTAGTTACGGAGGAACATCCGCTCAATGATATCCAGTATAAGGTTGTAGCCCAGCGCCTTATTGACAACCAGCCGTATGTCTACGAGGATATTATCCCGATGAATACAGACGTTGAAAAAGATAACATTATACGGGTGTTTTTTGGAAGTCACATCCCTGCTGTTGCACCATTAGGTGATGTGTTGATCAACAAAGGAGATTCCGTAACGATAGATTACTCTAATGTATATCCTGGCGGAATCTTAACCGCTGTCGCTGAGGACCAGGACCTTTCTGCAGTGACTGTAAGTAACAATACAGGCAGTGCTTTTGACATTAAAGGTTTAACTGAAACCCGTGCTGCAGCCATTACGATCACGTATAGGGATACCGCGGGCCATGAACTATTCTCTGGCAACATGTCGGCAGGTGTCCTTGCTGAACCGGTCTACCGCATTGGAGAACTTGCGGACCTGACCGCAAAGTCTGTAACGGCAGGCTATGCATCAGGAACTCAGGAGACGAAGTCGGCAGTTGTACGGAACACGGGAACCGAAGCTCTGGAGAACCTGAAGGTGGCATTGACCGCAGGGGATGTGGATGATTTTGAGCTGACTCCGGTCGAGCAAGTGCTGCAACCTGGGGAAGAGGGAAGCTTCACAGTTAAGGCAAAGGACGGCTTGGCAGCAGGAACCTACATGGCAACGATTACGTTGACGGCGGATCACCTGTCGAGCGTGACATTGAACGTCAAACAAGTTGTACATCCACAGCCGGCGCCTCCAGCGCCTAATCCACCAGCTACACTGCCTCCAGTAGAAACACCGCCTTCGACTTCAGTCCCGAGTCAGCCTGGGTCTCAAGCGGTGGAGGTTCTGGTAAACGGAAAGGTTGAAAAAGCGGGAACCCTCATTCAGTCAACCGCAGGTAACCGATCTGTCGCGACGGTTGTGGTAGATCCGGAGAAGCTGAATGAAAAGCTGGCCGCTGAAGGAGATCATGCCATTGTGACCATTCCGGTTCCAGGCAAAGCGAGCCTTGTCATTGGTGAGTTGAATGGGCAGATGGTGAAAAATATGGAACAGAAGCAGGCGATAATCCAGATTCAAACGGACAAAGCGGCTTACACGATACCTGCAGGGCAAATCAATATGGATGCCATTTCTAACCAGATTGGCCAGGAGGTTAAGCTCTCAGATATCAAAATTCAGATTTCAATGGCGGATGCCCATGAAGATATGAAGCAGGCTGTTCAACAGGCTGCGGCGGATGGGGGATTCAGCATTGCTGTTCCGCCCGTGGATTTTTCCATTCAGGCCTCTTATCAAGAAAAAATCGTGGATATTCAGAGCTTCGACACTTATGTTGAGCGTTCCTTGAAGCTGCCGGCGGGGGTAGATCCTTCCCAAATTACAACCGGCATTGTTATAGATGTCGATGGAAGCATCCGGCATGTGCCTACGAAAGTAGTGGAAGCTAACGGAGGGTATTCGGTCGTTATGAACAGCTTGACGAACAGCACTTACGCGGTGATTTGGCACCCCGTGGAATTTAGTGATACTGCGGAGCATTGGTCCAAAGACGCTGTCCATGATATGGGCTCCAGAATGATTGTGAACGGGACGGGAAAAGGTGTGTTTAGCCCGAACCAGGAGATCACACGTGCAGAGCTTGCTGCTATCATGGTTCAGGCTTTGGGATTGAAGGCTGAAGAGGGATCTACAGCCTTTGCGGATGTAGAAGCCTCTGCTTGGTATGCAGGCGCAGTTGAAGCTGCATTTCAATACGGGCTCATTAGCGGCTTCCAGGACGGCTTGTTCCATCCAACGGATAAGGTCACTCGGGAGCAAGCGATGGTTATGCTGTCGCGAGCCATGACGCTTACAGGCTTGTACGAGAATGTAGAGCAGCAGCATGTGAAGGAGATTCTGGCTCACTTTGCGGATGGAGCACAGATTGCGGATTGGGCTAAGAGCCAAGCGGCCAATGCCCTGCAAGCAGGTATCATTCACGGCAAGGGCGGTCAAAAGCTTGCACCGAAGGATGCGATCACCCGGGCAGAAGCTGCAGCGATCGTGCAAAGGCTCTTGCAAGAATCGGGACTCATTTAGATTAGAGATGTGGATGAAGCTCCATCGCTATACCCCTATAGACCGTGCATGTCATATGCACGGTCTTGTTTTAATTGGAGCAGGTTTGGCTCGTGCAATTTTTTTCGCTTTATATGATAATAAGAAGCACAGTTAGCAGTAGGGGGGCCAACAGTCTTGTCCAAAAAAGTAACCATGCAGCACATTGCGGACTCCTTAGGCGTCTCCAAGTTTGTCGTATCAAAGGCGCTGTCGGGAAAAGAAGGTGTCAGCGACGCTACCAAAGCGCGGGTAATGGAGACAGCAGCCCAGCTGGGCTATTTTAATCAGAAAAACGGCTATCTAAAAGCACCTCTGCCCACCAAGTCAGAGGTCTCTGATCCGCAGCGGAATTCTGTGCTGGTGCTGATGCCCAACATTCGTTTTCAGACCAAGACCTCCGCTTATTGGGGGCGGATCCTGGAAGGAATCTCGGAGAAGCTGGATCACGAGGGCGTCGGGATGGTCATTGTGGCAGAACAAAGTGTAGAGCATTTCATGCAGCTGCTGAATCCCAAAGCGCTCATGGGAATCATCGGAGTGGGGGAGGTGGCTGCGCCGTTACTGCTGGAGGCTCACCGCTTGGGGCTGCCGATTGTGCTGATTGACCACGAGGATGAGCTCATTCCCGCAGATACCTTGTTTGCTGACAATTTTGAGAGCATGCACCGATTGACACGGCACCTCATTGGAACCGGACACCGGGAGCTTGTCTTTGTAGGTGATGCGCGATATTCCAGAAGCTTCTATGATCGGTATCTCGGATTTAACAGAGCGATGGAGGAAGCGGGAATTGTGGAGCCTGCAGCGGGCAGCAGTGCAGCGCACTACTTGCCCGTACAGGGGTTTGAGAAGGAGCATTTCATAGATTCCATCACCCGGTGGGCGGCAGAGAAAATGGATAACGGAAAAATGCCCGCGGCACTCGTCTGCGCCAACGACCAGATCGCGCTGGCAGCACTGACGGTGCTGCAACGCTTGAACTGCGCGGTGCCTGATGATGTCTCTGTAACCGGCTTCGATCATATCGAGGATACAGATCGGACCAGCCCGCGCATCACCACGGTGCGGGTGCCGAAGCATGCATTGGGCAGACGGGCGGTGGAGCTGCTGCAGCGGCGAGTCCATGAACGGGAAGCGCCGGCAGAAAAGGTCCTGCTCGCCTGTGAGCTGCTATACCGGGAAAGCTCAGGCTTGGGCAAGCAGCGCTAGGTTGCGGTCAATGAGCTCTAGTCGCTGCTGAACACAGGCATAAGAGCGGAGCGGATCCTCCGGAGTGTGCATGACGTAGTCCAGCAAACGTTCTATAGTGGTGGATGCGACATGGCAGCGGGTATCAGAGGAAGCATAATAAATGTATACCTCACCATTCGGGTGCGCCACGACGCCATTACAGAACAACACATTGGATACATCGCCGATCCGCTCTTCCCCTTCCGGTGCAAGCAGATGGCCTGCCGGGCGGTGAGTGACCTTCTCCGGCTGGTCGAGATCGGACAAGAAGGCGTACAGGACATAGCGAAGTCCGGCCGCTGTATTCCGCACGCCGTGGGCGATATGCAGCCAGCCCTGTTCGGTCTTGATCGGTGCAGGGCCCTGGCCGTTCTTGACCTCCTTGATCGTATGATAATGCCGCTCATCCATAATCTGCTCCTGCTGAATGACGGCCTGTTCTATAGAATCCGACAGTCCCCAGCCAATGCCGCCGCCGGATCCGGTGTCGATGAAGCCGTCTTGCGGCCGGGTATAAAAGGCGTATTTGCCATTCACAAATTCCGGGTGCAGCACCACATTCCGCTGCTGATTGGAGTTGGTCTTCAGATCGGCAAGCCGCTCCCAGGTTACAAGGTCCTTCGTCCGGGCAATCCCGCACTGAGCAATGGCGCTCGACAGGTCGCCATGCGGCGCATCCGGATCTTTACGCTCTGTACAGAACAGTCCGTAAATCCAGCCATCTTCATGCTGAACCAGGCGCATATCGTAGACATTTACATCTGGATTATCGGTCTCCGGCATGACCAGAGGGCGGTCCCAGAACCGAAAGCCTTCTACAGGGCTGTCGCTTTCCGCGATGGCAAAAAACGATTTGCGGTCAGTCCCTTCTACACGAGCGGCTAAGTAGTATTTATGATTGAGATAAATCGCGCCTGGGTTAAACACGCAGTGTACCCCGATCCGCTCCATGAAATAAGGATTGCTCTCCTCATTGTAGTCGTACTTCCAATGCAGCGGCGCATGAGCTGCGGTAAGCACGGGATGCTCATAGCGTTCCAGAACGCCATTGCTCAGAGCTTCCGGGCGGTTGCTTCTTGTCACTAACGCTTCATACTGCTCTGTCAATGCTTTTTTTCTCTCTTGAAATAGACTCATTTTATTCAACCTCCAAGGTTTTGTTGTTGTGAAATTCAGCATGTGTGGACAAACGCTGAATCATCTCCATACAAGCACGGCTGTTATGGTAGGGACATTTCCAGGGACCTGCTTTTTCTTCGTTATGGCTTAAGGTGCCATCCCGGCGGACGCTCCAGTGCCATTCGCCGTGCTTCTTATCGACCAGGTGTCTCTCTATAAAGGTCCAGGCCTTCAGTGCGGCGTCCCGATACGTCTCATTACCGGTCAATTGGAACGCATTATAGAACCCGACGACCGCTTCCGCCTGAGGCCACCAATCCTTGTCTGTATCGAGGAGTCCGGAAGGTCCTGCCTCATTGAACAGTCCTCCGTCCTGATCGACCCCCTCCTTCAGGGTAGCTTCAGCCATCTGAAGCGCAGCAGAACGAACCTTGGCAAGCAAATCAGGTTCCCCGAGCACCTCTGCCGCTTCATACAACAGCCAGCTTCCCTCAATATCATGGCCGTAGGAAATATGATCCGACTCACGTTGCCATTCCATATCGAAAAACAGCTTGAAATGCCACGAGTCCTGACACACAATACGATCCAGCGTTACTGTAATAAGCTCGTGAAGCTGGTGCCGAAGCTCTGGAGCCGGCCAGATCCGGTATAGGTTAGTGTAGGCTTCCAGGACGTGAAGATGAGTGTTCATGGATTTTTTACTGTTCAAGTCCTTCGCACTGAGACTATTGTGGTTGGTTTCCTTCCATTCCCGGGTTAATGCCTCAATATAACCTTGATGAACCGGGTCATAGGCATGCCGCTCCAGCACATGATACAGCTCGATGACTTCCTTGAGGATGGATACATCACCTGTTGCCCGATAAAATTCCGAATAAGCATAGATGACAAAGGCTTGGCCATAGACCTGCTTCTTGGTGGACACGGGCTCCCCGGCTGCACTGACAGACCAATACAGACCGCCATGCTCGGCATCTGTAAAGTAATCCTTCAGAAATTGATAGGCCCGGCGCGCGGTTTCTAAATAACGGGAATCACGATAAAGGCGATAAGCGGCTGAGAATGTCCACATGATTCGAGCGTTAAGGACCAGTGCCTTGTCGGCCGTCTTGTCGACTTGCTGGCTGCGATTGATATAGCCGTAGAAGCCGCCGTTTACTTCATCCGTGGTGTGGTTGAGCCAAAAGGAAAGAATATTGTTCTTGAGCTCATCCTCGATGCTTGCAGCCCATTGCGTAGCGTTCATACCTGATCTCCTTTCTGAAAATAACAAATTATATTTGTTATATAACAAACTAACATTAAACATAACAAAAATACAATGTTTTTTACGAGGAAATAAATATAATTCTTTGACCTGGACGATATGGAATACTTGGGAAACGTGATTCAGGGGATCGAGAAGAAGCTGCTGGTTCTGGTTGCGAACATGCGTGATCCCGACACGACCTGGAGCTTTAAGGAGCAGTACCGGGGATATAGGGAAACCATTATGGATTTTGCGGTATGGACCAAGCAGAATGGCGGCGTAGGCGTAAGTTCCAAATAGTGCAACTATATGGGTTGATATTGTGTCTAAATCTATGGAAAGTCATTTGGTTGAAGTGTACTAGTTCGTGAAGGGGTGCTCTAGTGGTGGACACAACAGCGGAGTAAGTGAGACGGAACCTTCTGCTCCACCAAAGGTGGAGAACGAGGTGGTGTATCTTGATCATTCCCAACTGGCGGGCGATGAACTGGAATTAGTGAAGATTGCAAACCTCGCAGCTGAGCACCAAAATGATGGGGATGAGCAGGCGTACTTCTCTCTTTTCGATTCGAAGCGAGATCCTAACATGAAAATGGCTTCTTACAAAATTACAAAGATGTTATTGGAATCGGTAAGTGTCAAAAGCGAAACTAGCGCTCTCATCGTGGCGTTAGTAACCACCGTTGAAAACGGAGAAAATACAAGGTTATACAGTTTTATTAAAGAGAACGGTAAGTGGAAAATTACCGACATTGACTAAAAAAAGGGTAGAAGGCCGTGGGGGGCCTTCTACTCTTTTCATTTAGAAATTTACTGATTGCCGTACATTATGTTAATCCGTCAGCATCAAAGCGGAAGGCGTTTTGGGAATTGACTTTTGCTTTTGTGCAGTCGTCGACGGCACCCATGGTAAGGCGGCCACCGTGATAACAGATGAGGCACCTTGCAGTACCTTATATCATTAGGACTGAAGGTGACACAGCAGCATATTACCTTCTTAACGCAATATGTTCGTATTGCGTTCCTGCTCGCACCCCCAATATGATTTATGTATGAGAAGGTGTTATGCAGCGGCAGCCGGGAAACTTCAAAAGCCCCCTCGCGCAAAGAACGAAGGGGCGATTGCCTGCTCAGTACTAATTGAATAGTAAAATTTTGGCGGTCTTCGACGGTAAAGAAACGGAGGTCACGGAAATATTGCCTTGCTCTGGATCCTTGAGGGAGCCGTAGCTTGATACACTCACGTTGTTCTCGGCGTTCTCTGACGGATTAACAATCACAATGCCATTCTGGAAGGTGCGGACCCACACATCACGTCCGCTTAGCTTGTAATTGCTGTAGTTGGAGCTGCTGAGTGTCTGGGTCGGCTTGCCAATGTCCCAAGTAAACATAGGCTCAAGATACAAATAAGCAGGGCCGGTTCCCGGATTAACGAGTGGGGTAAATCCAATCTTAGTATAAATTTTGTTATCCGGCTCGACTTTTACCCCGAGCAGGTAAGAGGCATAACCGTAGAGCAGGATTCGGCGCCGTTCGGCAGCAGGAAGTGCGGCGAAGGTTTTGTTGTCTTGCCCGCCATCCAGCATAAGCGGAAGAGCAGCCAGTTTATTTTCTCCCATGAACATGATTGATTTAAGATTGTTTTTCCAACCGGTGTAGTCCTTGAACCAGAACTCGGTGCCGGAATTGCCGCCCGTACCGTATCCGCCGTACGAATTTTCCATAGCGAAGCCATCGATTGGACGCGGCTTGATAGACGTGCTTAGGAGCATCTTCACCCGCTGGTCTGTCAATGTGGTCGGATGCAGCAGGTTGTTGCCCCAGATGACCGGATATACACCCTTTTGTGCTTTGAATTGTTCCTGAATACGCACGATGCCGCGCTCTACGTTTTCTGCACGCACTTCATCGTTGTATACTGATTGGTTGCGGATGTCCCAGATTCGATTACTTGGCACCGTCTGGCCGCTTTGGGCGAATTGCGATAAATTGCCGATCAGGATATCAATCCAGATGCCTCCGCGGTTTTTATCGTACTCAGCGAGTGCTGCGCTCAACAGTAGATCCCAGCGGACATTTGTCCCTTCATCGAGTCGATATTGCACCTCCGAGGTCATTCCGGCGACCGGTGCGGCACCGTATACGGGTGACAGAATCGGTGTTCCCGCTGGATAACTCTTCGGCACGGTACTGTGGATGCCACGAATGACCGTGACAGTATTCCCGCTGACACTCTGAATTTTCATTAGCTCATCGCCGATCAATAGCCAGGTAACGAACTTGAACTCGCCGTTACTGTCAAAGTTTGAATTCCATGTGTTGGAGGTCGATGGGATTAGGGAGCCAAACACATCGTTCAAGGAGAACGTAGTTTGCGTCGCTGTGATACTGGCAGAGGAATTGCCCACCCGGTAATAAAGCACTTCCTTCTTGTTGTTCTCGATGTAGTCCGCGGTCGTCCCGTTTACGGCCCATTTGCCGTTGTACTGATTGATCTTGAATGGTGCATAATGGGAACGGAGAGTGTTCGCCATCGACATGCTTATGTTCGGATTGCCGAAGATACCATCGAAATTTTTGCCCAATAACTCTAGTTCGGCTGCAGTCCAGAGCGGGTCGGTGCCGAACTCGGCAGCATAGAGCGGGTACGGGGTGCTGTTATCCTTATACTTTGCGACATGCATGTCGGGTGCAGGAGCGGCGTTCACGGAGAGCAATGGAACGGTGCCGAGCGAGCATACAAGGGATAGGGTCAGCCACAGCTTGCTTTTCATAATATTCCTCCTTGGAATGAGTAGTGAAAAAAACAGTTATCTTAGCCTCCCTTCGCTTTGATAGCCATATATTACTATAAATGGTTCCTGTTTAAAGTGGTGTCCATCGTATAAGAGGTGGATAATATCGACCTAATCGTGGAAGGGGACTTGCGAATGCAATATGCTGCTTATCAACTTCAGGAGCCGTTTATCTATTTGCGCGGAGGATATACAAAGCTGGACAAACCGTGGATGCAGGAAAAACGCACGCTGCAAGGCTTCGAACTGTTACTTCCTACACACCACGCGGTGTATACGCGCCAGCAGGAGATGGCGCACATTGTTCGGCCTGGTGAGATGCTGTTGCTGCGACCAGATCTTCCAAGAGAAGGTTACCGCTGCAGCGATAAGGGGACGTGTTTTTACTGGCTGCGATTTCGTTCCACACAACCTGTGCGTTATGTAAGCAGTGAGGAGCTTGCTGAGGAGAATGAGAAGCGAGCTGAGAGGCAGACACGCCGATCTGGAAAATTCAGTGATGAACATGAAGCACTGTATATCCCGATGGCCGGACAGCTTGCTCAGCGAAACCGAGCCTTTGCCTTGGCAGACCATCTGCTTCGCACAGCGGGACAGCATAGCTGCGCTCGTCGGGCTGAGCCGTATTTGCTGACTGCATTATTAGTGGATCTGGCTGCGCAGACGACCCATGTCGCTATAACACAGAAGAGTGATCGGTTCTCACCTCAGCAAGGGCTCGTGGAGGCGCTGCAGCAATTTCTACAAGCCAACCTTCCCTGTGAGCTAGCGCCGAAACGGCTGTGCGAGCAGTTTCACTACAGCTACGATTATATGGCACGACTGTTTAAACGCCATACCGGCCTATCGCTAGGACAATATTTGCTGCAGGAGAGGCTTCGACGTGCAGAGGAGCTGCTTACGCAGACGGATGATTCCGTGAAGAACATTGCTCGTTCCGTTGGCTTCTGCGATGAGCGGTATTTCATGCGGCAGTTCAAGCAAGCGCACAAGCTGACTCCGACCGTTTATCGAAGAGAAGCAGGGATTCCCAGCGATCAGATCATCAAAGAATCACAGTGTTAATTGTAGTATGCTTCTCCCAACCGTCCTCACTCCTACTCGATGCCCCTGACGCAACTCATAAGCTTTTCATAAAAAACCCCCACACTGTACAAACGGACTCATTGGAAGATCAGTAGATCCCTTGTATATAGCGGAGAGAACTAAATTATTCCGGACCAGCGGTAGCGGTCGCCTCTTCGTACGCGGAGCATCTCACAACCACACGAACGAGGCCATCCCCCAAGATCCTAGATCTTTGGGGACAGCCTCTTTTGTCAAACGATTAGCGAAAAAAAAGATGGTCGGAAGCGATCAGGCTGTGATCCCGGCGAAATTGACCAGGGGATACTCCAACCCAGCTTCGAAACACTTTAGAGAAGTAGTTTCCATTCGCAAATCCTACAGCTCTGGAAATATCTTTAAGGCTGATCTCAGTTGTACGAATGAGATGGGCCGCTTTCTCGATACGCAGTTTGATTAAATATTCAATCGGAGTAATTCCCTTGCATCGTCGGAACTCCCGTAGAAAATGATATTTAGACATTTCAGCAATGTTTGCGAACTCCTCTAAACTAACTGCTGACTCGTAATGAAGCTCCATATAGTCCAATACTTTTTGAATCCCACGGGGGAAATGCTGCAGTGTCTGTGGGTAGATGGAAATCCTGGATAACTCCGTCAAGAACTGATAGGCGAGGGAAGAGGAAACATACCCGTCCATAATTTGTTTTCGATGGGCCATCTCAAATATGTTACGGAGTAATTGAACCGTACTGCTCTCGGCAGATAAAGAGAATATGGGATCTAAATTAGAGGTTATTTCTTCATAAATCGGCAGTATATCCCCAGTAAGAGTAATGTAAAGGAATTCCCAATGACTGCTACCTTGAGGGAAATAATAGTGATGGTCGCTGGGTACAGAAACCAGGAATCCATTGCCTGCATTCAATGAATATAACTGATCACCGATCCGTATCTGGCCAGAACCTGAAACGGTGTACTGGAATAACACCATGGATGTATCTTCTCTTGTAAGTCCGTTCCAATTGTAATCAGTGGACATGATATTCTCCCAGCCAACTCCGCGGATCATAGAGACTGAATAGGATGGGATATCACGGAAACGAAATCCATAAGAGTGGCGAAAAGGTTTGGATGTGGTTGTCACAATTAAGGTCCCCCTCCTTTTGATATCCTGAAAAGTACATATATTAAGATCGTGCACTTAAAGATTTGGCAACTTTCAAACATGATATCAGAGAATTCAGTTGTTCACAATATGAATTACGATCAGCGGGTTCCGGGATCCAAGGGATCCGTTTTTGGTTGCCAGATTCATTGAATTAAATAGCAATATATGACCACTGTATCGCATTTAATTACCATTGTAGATACGTATTCATTGTAATAAACTAAAAATTGAAAAGAGATGATGTAGCAATATTATATAACATGGGAGGCAATGATATTGTTAAAGATTGCAATGATCGGTGCAGGTAGTGTTGGATTCACCCGTAGGCTGATGATGGATTTATTAGCGGTAGAGGAATTCCAGGACACGGAGTTCCGTATGATGGACATTAATGAAGAGAACCTGACGATGGTTGTAAACTTGTGCCGTAAAATGATTGAAGATAACGGGTTGGCGGCAACTATTCAAGCTACCACAGACCAACGTGAAGCGATTACTGATGCAAATTATATCATTTGTACGGCGCGTGTAGGCGGATTAGAGGCCTTCAAACATGATGTTGAAATCCCACTCAAATACGGGGTGGACCAATGTGTGGGTGATACGCTCGGGCCCGGCGGTGTGTTTTTCGCGATGCGAACGATTCCTGTGCTTCTGGATCTTGCGAAAGACATTCGTGAAGTCGCAGCTCCGAATGCATTGTTATTAAACTATTCGAATCCCATGGCCATGAATACCTGGGCTTTACGTCGCGCAGGAGGAGTCAATGTCCTTGGTCTTTGCCACGGTGTTCAAGGTGGTCACAAGCAAATAGCTAGAGCACTCGGTCTGCCGGAAGAGGAAGTCGATTTTATCTGTGCTGGTATAAATCATCAAACCTGGTACATTCAAGTGACACATAAAGGAATGGATATGACGCCTTATTTATTGGAAGCGTTTGAAAAGCACCCCGAGTTGTCTCAGCGTGAAAAATGCCGTATCGACGTTTTAAGACGATTTGGTTACTATTCCACAGAGTCTAACGGACATCTGAGCGAATATTTGCCTTGGTATCGGAAGCGTAAAGACGAATTAGATAAGTGGATATTCAAGGAAGAGTGGATTGGAGGACAGACGGCTGGATACTTGAATCACTGCATTAAGAAGACAAATGAATACCGTGATTTGTATCCAAAATGGATGAGCGGCGAAGCAGAATATATCAAACTTGGTGAGCGTTCGCATGAGCATGGCTCCTACATCATTGAAGCTTTAGAGACGGGCAGAGCATATCGTGGACATTTCAACATTGAGAACAAAGGTCTTATTACGAATCTTCCAAACGGATCCACGATTGAAATACCTTGTTATGTAGATAAAAATGGTGTTCAAGCAAGCTTCGTTGGCGATTTGCCTATGCCATTGGCAGCAACTTGCCGAGCGAGTATTAGCGTTCAGGAAATGGCGGTGGAGGCTGCATTAACGGGGAACAAGGACCTGTTAAAATTGGCTGTGCTGCATGATCCGTTAACGGCCGCTGTATGCAACACGGAAGAAGTATGGGCGATGTGCGATGAGATGCTGGAAGCCTTGGCTCCATGGATGCCGCAGTTCAACGGAGAAGGACGCACCTGGAAGGATATTCCGACGCCGCTTCAAGGGGAGTACTTGAAGGTTAATGCAGCGCCTGCTGATTATCTGCCGCCTTCATTGAGTGGAGAAGTCGTTCAGAACCATCAAGAACGATTGTCTGTCGGACATAGCGATAACTAATTGAGGCGAGGAGTAATGGCTATGAAACAACCGAATGTCATCGTTTTCTTTACGGATCAACAGCGCTTTGATACGACCGGCGTACATGGTAACCCCTTAGGATTAACACCGAATTTTGACCGTATAGCCAGAGCAGGGACGCATTTATACAACATGTTTACTAGCCAGCCGGTGTGCGGACCTGCCAGGTCCTGTCTGCAAAGTGGTAAATACGCTACCACGACAGGCTGCTATCGGAATGGCATTCCGTTACCGCAAGAGACTAAAACAATGGCTCATTACTTCAAGGAAGCGGGATACAGCACGAGCTATATCGGCAAATGGCATCTGGCAAGCGAAGACCCGGTGCCTGCGCATGAACGTGGGGGGTACGAAGAGTGGTTAGGTGCCAATTTGCTGGAGTTCGTATCCGATGCTTACGATGCCGTGTTATTTGATAACGATAATAATCGCGTTAAGCTTCCTGGATACCGCGTAGATGCGCAAACAGATGCCGCTATCAGGTATATTCATAGACAGCAGGATACGGATAATCCTTTCTTTCTGTTCCTCTCTTATCTGGAGCCGCATCATCAAAATCATACCGACAATTATCCGGCTCCGGATGGGATGGAAGAAACGTATACGGGGCGCTGGACGCCGCCAGATCTTGCTGCGCTTGGCGGAACGGCACACCAACATTTAGGTGGGTATTACGGAATGGTAAAGCGGCTGGACGAGGCACTTGGCCGATTGCTGGATACGCTGAAGAGCATGGATATGCTTGATCATACCGTAATATTGTTCACTTCCGATCACGGATGTCATTTCAAAACTCGAAATGCGGAGTACAAAAGATCCTGTCATGAGAGCTCCATTCGAGTCCCTACCGCTATATACGGTCCTGGATTTATGGGAGGCGGACAGATTCGTGATCTCGTCAGCCTCGTTGATTTGCCTCCGACTTTGCTGGATGCCGCCGGAATCCAAGTGCCATCGGATATGCAGGGAAGATCGGTGGTTCCGTTAGTGAATCGAAACGCTGCTGACTGGCCCCAAGAAGTGCTTGTACAAATTAGTGAGAGTGTCGTTGGAAGGGCCATACGGACAGAGCGCTGGAAATATTGCGTCGAAGATTCCAGCAAACATGGAGGTGAACACTCCGGTTCAGACCGCTATGAAGAAGCATTCCTCTATGACTTACAAGCAGATCCATATGAAACGAATAATTTGATCGGCATGGAAACTTTCGCTGGGATAACTGCTGATCTGAGAGCACGGCTGCGGCGCCGAATGGTGGAGATCGGTGAAATGGAGCCTGAAATTGTACCTGCTCAATCCAGAGTTTCAGGTCAGCGTAGCGTAATCGTTTCCGAAATGAAACATCATAACTGGCCAAAGCACGGCGACGGTGCAACCAACTAATGAGATGATCATGTCTTGCTTTTTCAGCAAGGCATGATCATTTGCACATTAATCCAATATGAAGGCTGACAGCTCGATGCTATTCCTTAAAATAGAAAGGTAGGTTTAAATATGAATCAAAGACCCAACATCTTGTTTGCGATCGCTGACGATGCCTCGCATATGGGGGCGTACGGACACAAGTTTGTAAATACACCTAACTTCGACCGTATTGCTGAAGAAGGCATTCTATTTCAGAATGCATTTACGACGAATCCGAAATGTGCGCCTTCAAGAGCAAGTATCCTATCCGGAATGCACACATGGCAGATGGAAGAGGCCTGCAATCATTATGGAATATTCCCTTCAAAGTTCAAGGTTTATCCGGATTTGCTTGAGGACGCTGGCTATCATGTAGGCTATACAGGAAAGGGCTGGGCACCTGGAGATTGGGAGGCTGGTGGTTTCGCCCGTAATCCTGCGGGTCCGGTCTATAACCAGCATAAGCTGGTTCCTCCGACAGAAGGAATTAGTGACATTGATTATGCTTCCAACTTCAATGCATTTTTGGAGGAGCGTCAGCAGAACCAACCATTCTGTTTTTGGTTTGGGTGTCTTGAGCCTCATCGAAAATACGAGGAGGGAAGCGGTGTAAGAGCTGGGAAAAACCTCGATGAAATCAAGCTCCCTTCCTATTATCCAGATGATGAAATCATTAAAAGTGATTGGCTGGATTATGCACTTGAAATTGATTGGTTCGATTTACAGCTTGGAAAAATACTGAATACGCTTGAGGAACTCGGTGAATTGGAACATACTTTGATTGTAGTCACTTCTGATAATGGCATGCCATTTCCGCGAATCAAAGGTCAAATGTATGAGCATGATCTGCGCCTTCCAATGGCGTTGTACTGGAAGAATCAAGTCCCTGGCGGGAGAAAGATAGAGGATTTGATCAGTTTTATTGATTTAGCACCAACGTTTGTAGAAGCGGCAGGACTGCCTCCACACGCTCAATTTGCTGGTCGAAGCTTGATGAACATGATTAGATCGGACCAACAAGGACGGGTAGAGGCGGATAGAAACAAGGTCTACATGGGGAAAGAACGTCACGATGTAGGAACAGAAAATGATGTGGCGTATCCTGTTCGATGCATACGTACTGAAAAATATCTATACGTGAGAAATTTCAAACCAGATCTATGGCCTGCAGGGAATCCGGAAACGGGATATACCAATGTAGACAGTTCACCGACTAAGACGTTGCTGCTCAAGCAGCATGCTGAGGGACAAGATGATTATTACCATTTATCTTTTGGCAAACGGGCAGAAGAAGAGCTGTTTGAAATCCGGACTGATCCTGAATGTATAACTAATTTGGCAGAAGATCCTCACTTTGATCCAGTGAAAAAGGAGCTATGGCTGGAATTAAAAAAGGTACTCGTTCAGACGGGGGATCCAAGAACACAAGGCAGGGGTGACGTGTTCGATCACTATGAATATGTTGGAGATCAGTCACATTCCTGGAAGGCCTACAAGGAAGGCTGGTTTTGCAAGCAGAAGTTCTAGGAGCTTGATACAATCTGTTCTGCAAAGACCAAGCCAACTCAATAATAAAATTCCAGGGGTGGTCTTGCCAGACATCTGAGGGAGGCAGCGGCATGTATTCGGTTATGGTAGTCGAGGACGAACCCTGGATTCGCAGCGCGATTGTGAAAATGGTTGAACAAGCGGGGCATGAATTTCAAGTGGTTGGCGAAGCGGAGACAGGTGAAAAAGCCTGGAATATGATACAAGAGCATTGGCCAATTCTGCTGATAACGGATATTCAGATGCCAGATATGGACGGCTTGTCTTTAATTCAAAAAATTCATGAGCATCATATTCCAATGGCAATCGTTATTATTAGTGGATTCGATAATTTTCAGTATGCTCAGCAAGCAATCCGATACGGTGTGGCTGAGTATTTATTAAAACCAGTGGAATCTGAGAAGTTAATCGATGTTATACACCGTTGTACGGAGCAGCTTTCCTCGCATAAAGAGATGAATCAATATTTCGTAAAAATTCAGCAGTTTATAGAAATGATGTATGTTTGGGATCCGCGTTTACACTTTAATAAGCTGCATGATTTAGTGAACTCAATACTGCGTTTGAAATTTATTAATGCTGGAATTAGAAAAAATCTTTTGACAATATTGGACGGAAAAATAAAAGAAGCATGCATGGATATGCAAATTAACACTTCCCATTTGCAGTTGCCCGACCTATCAAAGGATCATGGAATCTTGGACTATTTTCAAACATTGCTCGTTGTGTGGGCCACCGAGTTTCCCAACAAAAAATCTCAAAACTCTAAACTCATCATCAACGATATTTGTGATCGACTGAAAACTAGTTACCATTATGATTGGACGCTTCATGAAATGGCAGAGCATTCTCATTTAAGCCCCTCACACTTTGGTGTATTATTCAAAAGACAAACAGGAATGTCTCCTGTTAATTATGTGAATCATATACGGATTGAGCAGGCGAAAAAGCTGCTAAAGGATACGGATAAAAAGATATACGAGATTGCCGAAGCGGTCGGATTTGCGAACCTCCCGTATTTTACTCGATTATTTAAACAGACCGTAGGCTATTCCCCTAAAGAGTTTAGAAAGAGGCTTGGAATATGAGGATGCTCCGATGGTTGTCAAAGCTGTCCATTAGAATGAAGATGGTCATTGGTTTTATGAGTATAAGTTTAATTGCTGTTACGTTAATGGCTGTGTTTGCTCATAATAATTACAGCAGCGCGACGAAGCAGGACTTCTATTCCATTGCTGAACAGGCTGTCACCCGAACAAACTATCAGATGGATCTATATTTCTCCCAGCTGGAGCAATCGACCTATACGACCATAGCAGGCCCCATTACGAGTGGGGTCTCTTTAAATAGCCATGAAAGTGGACTCATCCAAAAATGGCTGAGCAAGAACAATTCGCTCACCAAGGCTGATACAAGAACCATTGAAAATATTTTGAATAAATACATCGCATTAAACTACTCAGAGATTGCCGGGATGTTCTTGGTCTCCAACGAAGGCGATTTAATTTCATCCACAGGCACGACCATATCCATTGAACATGTCATTAATGAGCCGTGGTTTTCTTCAAGTGATAGCAAAGAATCAAAAATCATTCCCACGTATTATACAAACTATAATTCTTCACGGAAAGATACAGCTATGATCTCACTAATCATTCCGATTTACAGTGTCGATACGGTTAAACAATCAGGTAAATTGATCATAAGCTTAAAATTAAGTGAAATCATTAATATTCTTGGACAGACGCAGCTGGGTGAAACAGGATATGTCTTTGTTGTTGCAGAAGATGGCACTATCGTTTTTCATCCGAACGCAAGCTGGATCGGTCAAAACATTAAGGATACCTCATTGCATCAACTTGATTTTACTGCGACTCGATCCATTCAATGGTTAAATGAAGAAGAACACTTGATTTCCTATCATGAATCGGAACAAACAGGGTGGAAGGTAATTGCCTTTGTGCCCTTTCATGAAATGGCAAGTGGTTTAATGATTGCAAGGAATTCTACCTTATTAGTAGCAATCATACTCTTCGTTTTAATAATGGTTCTCGTGCCGGTATTATCAAACGGATTGCTTCAGCCCATTATTCAACTGAAAAATTTAATGCTTAGAGTGCAAAATGGAGATCTGAAAGCACGTGCCGAATATATTCAAGGTGCAGACGAAATGCAGGTGCTGAATCTTACATTTAACAAGATGGCGGGCAATTTAGATGAATTAATTAATACTGTTACTGATTTAAGAATCAGAGAGGTTCAATTGCAGCTCAAACAGAAAGAAGCGCTTGTTCAAGTGCTTCAAAATCAAATTAACCCTCATTTGCTGTACAATACTCTGGATATTATCAAAAGTATCGCTTATCTAGAGGATGTCCCCATGATCGAAAAAATGTGTGCTAATTTGGCAAGTATTTACCGTTATACGGCACAATTATCAAAGCTCGAGGTGGAGTTAAACGAAGAGCTTGATCATGTAAGAAAATATTTAGAAATTATTCATGTGCGATTTACATTGCACTTTCAAAGTGAAATATACGTCAATGAGAAATTTCTGGGTGCCCGTATTGTCAACTTTACGATTCAGCCCATAGTAGAAAATGCTATTAAGTATGCGGTCGAGCCATTAAAAGGGAAGGCTGCTGTGATTATAAGCGCATATATAGAGCAGGATGATTTAATTATCGAGATTGCGGATAATGGACCGGGGATGACAGCTTGCATGCTTGAAGATTTGAATCAGAAGCTGCAGGACATTACACATTCGGGATTAGACAAACTTACTGCAGCCGACACAGTCGGATTAATCAACGTCCATACCCGGATTGTATTGCAATATGGCAGAGAATATGGACTGAGTCTTACCTCGTTTCCAGAGCGAGGTACAATTGTTTCGATGAGGATACCATTCGTGGATCAAGGAGACGAAAGAAATATCAGTCAATAAATCGTGTGAATGTATAAAAAACAGTCTTTTTTTCTGATCTATAATGGTTCTATCACGTGAAATGACCATATAGATCGGAGGCTGAATGAGGGTGAGCTATTTAAAAAGAGCCCTGCCCGTGTACATCATGATTTTGCCGGGAATGCTGTTTTTTTTAATATTTAAGTACATTCCCATGTTTGGAATTGTAATTGCGTTCAAGGACTATAACCCCTTCAGAGGATTTTTAGGAAGTGACTGGGTAGGGCTGGATCAGTTTGTACGATTATTTACGGAAAGAGACTTTATGCCCCTATTGTATAACACACTAATGTTAAGCCTTATGGACATTATTTTCTTTTTCCCAGCACCAATTATTATGGCGTTATTACTAAACGAAGTCCGATTGCGATTCTTCAAGAGATCGGTTCAAACCATTCTATATGCCCCTCATTTCTTGTCGTGGGTTGTTATAGTTGGGATCACAGTCGTTTTGTTCTCCACGGAATTCGGCGGAATCAATCAGCTGTTGAAATCAATGGGTCTACCTGTCATTAACATTTTAACAAACGCAGATGCTTTCCGCTGGACATGGCTAATCCAAAATATTTGGCAGGGTGTGGGTTGGGGAACCATCATCTTTTTGGCAGCGCTTTCTTCAGTGGATCCCAGCTTGTACGAAGCGGCCTCCATAGATGGGGCCAGCAGGCTAAAACAAATTTGGCACGTAACTCTTCCTGCTCTAAGCGGTGTCATCATCATTCTCTTTATTCTTCGATTGGGTAATTTCATGGATATTGGTTTCGAGCATATTTATTTGCTGCAAAATCCTCTAAATCAAGGGGTTTCCGATGTGTTTGATACTTATGTATATCGTCAAGGCATCGTGCAGGGTGACTTCAGCTACTCCACTGCGGTTGGTATTTTCAAATCCATTGTTGGGCTTGTATTGATTATTGGAGCGAACACCATTGTAAAGCGTGCTGGACAAGAGGGGGTATACTAGGTTGTCAACATTAAGAGTGAAAAAAAGTGAGAGCTGGATTGACGTTCTGGTGTATACGATCTTAACAATTTCTTCATTGCTAGTACTGCTTCCATTGTTCTATATTATTACAACTTCATTTGCACCGGAGTCTGAATACTTGACAAGAGGTTTTTTTATACTTCCAAATGAATGGACGCTAGACGGATATTTATATTTGTTAACAAACCCTGGATTTATAACTGCCGTTAAGAATGCCGTCATTATTAGTGTTGTGGGAACGCTTATCAACATATCATTAACCTCACTATTAGCCTACGGGTTATCAAAATCCTGGATAAAAGGCAGAGGCATCATGAATTTCTTGATTTTGTTTACCATGTTATTTGGCGGCGGGATGATCCCTACGTATTTGATTGTGAAATCTTTAGGGTTAATCGATACTTATTGGGCACTGTGGCTGGTTATGGCGGTTGCGCCTTTTTACTTCATAGTCATGCGTAGTTTCTTTAGAACTATTCCGATTGAGCTGGAGGAAGCTGGTCGAATTGACGGATGTAGTGAATGGAGAATTTTTTGGAATATTTATCTTCCTCTTTCAAAGGCAGCGATCGCTACATTCACTTTGTTTTACTTTGTACAAAACTGGAATCTGTATTTTCCAGCAATCCTATATTTAGATGACAGTAATAAATGGCCTTTGCAGGTATTCCTGAGACAAATGCTCATTGATGACGATTCCAGTGCAGGTGCTGGTCTCGTGCAGGCTATTGAATATACACCGGCTGCGAAAATGGCTGCAATTCTTTTGACAGCTCTGCCTCTTCTCGTAGTGTATCCGTTTCTTCAAAAGTATTTTAATAAAGGAATGCTGCTAGGTTCCGTAAAGGGGTAAGGCAGTCCATTTAATAGTAAAAGGGAGACGAGATCTAACATGAAAAAAATATATGTAATGATTTCATGGATAGCCTTGATTGTGCTGGCTATCGGTTGCAGCGGAGAAAAAAGTGATTCTGCAAATCCGAATGATGCGAACCAGCAAGCAGGCGCTAAAAACACAGAAAAAATAAAGATAAGTCTTCTTGCACCTTCCTACTCAGGAGGGGGCTGGCCAGATAATAATCATCCGATCATTAAATTTATCAATGACAAATTTAATATTGACTTAGATGTTCAATGGATTCCGGGTCCCAATTACGACGAAAAGTTAAACGTGCTTGCTGCTTCAGGGAATTTGCCTGATATTTACACAATCCTCCCTTCCAGTGATTTGTACGAGAAGTGGCAAGGTGAAGGAGCGTTTGCAGAACTGCAAGATCGCTTGGACAGCTATCCAAATTTAAAGCAAGCCTTTCCAGATCCAATGTGGCAAATGAAAAACCCGAATGGGATCATCTATGGCCTCCCTAAAGGAGGACCTGTCAATCCGTATGCATATATTGTCAGGAAGGATTGGATGGAAAATTTAGGTTTAAGTATTCCTGATCCGGAAAATTTCACGGTCGAACAATTTTATGAAATTGCTAAAGCATTTGCACTGAATGATCCTGATCAAAATGGCAAAAAAGATACAATCGGCATATCATTCAACAGTGGATTTGGGGGAGAGGCCCCGCTTAGGTATGCATTTGGATTATCGCCGGGATGGCAGGAAATTGACGGTCAACTTGTGCCGTGGCAGGTTCAGTCCTCAGAGCTTAAAAATTATTTAACATTTCTGAATACTGCTTATGAAGAAGGGGTCCTGGATAAGGATTTCCCGCTGAACACAGGCAAAGACATTCAAGACAAGCTTTCATCCGGTAAGCTCGGATTATTTGATCATATTCCAATTAACATGATTGATAATGAGATGAAGCTTAAACAATCGACACCAGAGGCAGAGTTTATCCAGATTCCTCCACCCAAAGGAGCTTCAGGAATTCAGTACAATCAGTCGCAAACACTTGCCCATAAAATTGTCTTAAACGGCAAGTTGGATGATGCCAAGCTTCAACGCATACTGGAGTTATTTGATTGGTGGGTTACCGAAGAAGGAACAGACATTATAAGAAATGGACCTCCAGGTGTTTATTACACTGAAAAAGAAGACGGGACGTATGAACCCACGGAGGCAGCTATTAATGAGGGAAACCGGATTTCGATTTTAAACAATTGGTTTTTTAGGACGATTGCCAATGATCATGATGTGTATAAATGGGACTCTAAAGAAAAGAGAGATCGCGTGACTACCTTTATGGAACAGGCGGCAGTGTATGCTTCACCTATAGACCCAGTGCCGGGTATTGCCAATCAGTCTCCTGCATATGCGAAGCAATTCAGTGCAATTAATAATGAATTTCTTCAAAGTGTGTATAAAATTATCATTGGAGAACAATCTTTAGACAGCATTGATGCTGCTATTGCGAAATGGAGAGCGAATGGCGGAGATCAAATCATTAAAGAGATTAACGAAGCCTATCAATCGGTAAAATAGTTTTAACTTGGAGGCGTCCCTTAAAAGGGCGTCTCTTTTACTTGTGTTGGAACATATATCATCAGAATGAGAATGTATAAGATATCTTGCGATAGTGTAAAAAACAGGTGATGTATTTGATATAAGATAAAAATGTAAAGAAGATATTTCAGATTTATGAAAACGCATTCTTTACAGGGAGTGTATGAAGAACAAATTAAAGGGAGAGGGTTGTATGAAAAAGTTTCTTTGTCTGATGATGATCGTAACGATTGTGACGTCAGCAGGCTGTAGCGGGCAAAACAATGGCAGTAATAATTCCCCTGCAGATGTTAAAACAACACAAACAGATTCGGTTAAAGGGAAACAAGCTGATTCAGAGGAAAAGCTGAGTATTAGCATGCTAGCTCCATCCTATGCAGGAGGAGGATGGCCTGACAGTAACCATCCTACTATCCAATATTTGAACGAGAAATTCAATATTGAACTGGATGTACAGTGGATTCCGGGAGCAAATTATGACGAGAAAATTAACGTGTTAGCAGCATCAGGTAACTTGCCAGATGTTTACACCATACTTCCTGCCAGTGATCTGTATGTGAAATGGCAGGGAGAAGGAGCATTTGCAGAGCTTCAAGATTATGTGGATGACTATCCTAATCTGAAAAATGCTTTTTCAGAAGAAGTATGGCAAATGAAAAATCCTAAAGGTATTACTTACGGCATTCCTAAAGGAGGGCCCACGAATCCAGTAGCCTACGTAGTTAGAAAAGATTGGCTAGACAATTTAGGTTTAACGATACCGGATGCAGATCGCTTTACAGTTGATGAGTTTTATAAAATCGCAAAGGCGTTTGCATTGGAAGATCCTGATCAAGACGGTAAACAAAATACAGTAGGATTTACGTTTAATCAGGAATTCGGCCAGGAGGCTTCATTGAGATATGCGTTTGGATTGTCGCCTGGATGGCAGGAGATGGATGGGGAATTGGTTCCATGGCAAGCGCAGACCAAGGAATTGAAAAGCTATTTAGCTTTTTTGCAAAAGGCTTATGCAGAGGGAGTGCTGGATAAGGACTTTCCTTTAAATGAAGGCAATGATATTCAAGAAAAAGCAAGCTCCGGAAAGTTAGGTCTGGATTACGCGATTCCGGTGGCGATGCTAAGACATGAAGCAAAGCTCAAAGAGACCACACCTGAGGCAGAATTTGTACAGATCCCCCCACCAAAAGGTCAAACAGGGATTCAATTCAATGACACAATGGAGCTCGAACATAAGATTGTTCTGAACAGCAAAATGAATGAAGATAAGATTCGTCGTATCCTTGCTATGTTTGATTGGTGGGTCACCGAAGAAGGCGTCGATGTCATTAAGAATGGACCACCTGAAGTATATTACACGGCAAAAGGCGATGGTACGTTTGAAGCTAATGAAGCTGCGAAGAGTGAAGGTAATCGTATTGCCATCCTCAACAACTGGTTTTTCAGAGGCGTCGCTAATGATTTTGATGTGTATAAATGGGATTCTAAAGAATACCGTGAACGAATGGTAGGGCATATGGAGCAAGCAGAGGCATTTGCTGCACCGATGGACCCCGCGGAAGGAATTACTCATTTATCACCAACCTATGCCAAAAAGTATGACGAGATTAACAAGAAGTTTCTATCGAGTGTCTATAACATCATTTTGGGTAAGGCTCCAGTTGATCATATTGATGATGCTGTCGCAACCTGGAACAAGGAAGGCGGTGAACAGATTATCAAGGAAATCAATGAAGCATATCAAAGCATAAAGTAACAAATTGACATCAGGGTTAGAAGTCAGAATCAGGGTCTGTCAATAAGTTTGTGTAAACTCTAAATCAAGAGTTCCCCTGTTTAGAGAAGAAGATGCTCTTTAAGGCAGATGCTGGCCAATCCGTTCAGGATAAAAGACGGATAATTGAAGCAGGATCTGACCCCAGTTTTGGACTCGGCCTGTCCACTTGCGGGTGACATCGACCGTCACCAGATAGAGCATTTTGAGCAGCGATTCGTCCGTAGGAAAGATGCTTTTCCCTTTCGTTACTTTACGGAGTTGGCGGTGGTAGCTCTCAATCATATTGGTCGTATAAATAAGCTTGCGAAGCTCAGGCGGGTACTTAAAGAACGTGGCAAGTTCTTCCCAGTTGTTGCGCCAGGAACGGACAATGAGTGGATATTTGGCGCCCCAGATCTCCTCAAACCGATCCAATTCCAGCAGAGCCATCTCCTCTGTTGTGGCCTTGTAGATGGGCTTTAAATCCGAGGTCACCTTCTTGAGATCTTTGTAGGATACATAACGGGTGGAGTTGCGGATCTGGTGGATGATACATTTTTGGATTTCCGTGCTGGGATAGCATGCTGAAATCGCTTGTGAGAAGCCCGTAAGGTTATCTACACAAGTAATGAGAATGTCCTGAACACCGCGATTTTTCAATTCATTGAGCACACTGAGCCAGAACTTTGCAGACTCATTCTCACCAATCCACATGCCCAGGACGTCTTTGTTTCCATCCAAATCAATGCCAATGACCATGTAAGCAGCCTTGTTGACAATAGCCCCATCCTGTTTCACCTTGAAATGAATGGCGTCCAGAAACACCACAGCATACACGCTCTGTAGGGGGCGATTCTGCCACTCTTTCACGAGAGGGATAATCTTATTGGTCACGTTGGAGATGAAGGTCGGAGAGACATCGAGGCCGTACAGCTGCTGCAGATGGTCCTGAATCTCACGAGTGCTGATGCCTTTAGCATAGAGGGCGATAATTTGGTCCTCAATGCCTGTCACATTGGACTGATGTTTCTTGACCACTAACGGCTCAAACTCACCTTCACGGTCTCGAGGTACCAAAATTTGCTGCTCACCATATTCACTGGTGATCTTCTTTTTGCTCTTGCCGTTTCGGCTGTTTGTTGTCTGCTTGCTCTTCACGACATGCTTCTCGTAACCCAAATGCTGGTCCATTTCGGCCTCCAGCATTTCCTGAAGTGTTTCTGCAAACAGATCTTTCAAGGCGTTTTGTGCATCCTGCGCGGTCACCAGATTATTCTCCTTAATGAAGGCCCGCAGCTGTTGTTTATCCCAAAGTCTCATGTGTTCTCCCAACCTTTCTACTATGTTTCATTTTAATAGTTTTGGGAGTTTACACAATCTATTTTACAGACTCCAGAATCAAGACTTCTAACCCTTATTTTTAACCCAGGTGTCCAGAA
The DNA here is from genome assembly GCF_005577435.1 of Paenibacillus algicola. Lineage (NCBI taxonomy): Bacteria > Bacillati > Bacillota > Bacilli > Caryophanales > Paenibacillaceae > Paenibacillus > Paenibacillus algicola. Next base: position 921,209 of record NZ_CP040396.1, read on the forward strand.
TTTAGGAAGTGCTAACAGTAATAAATTTAATATGCAAAAGGGAGCTGAAGTATGGCTGACACACCAAATATAATCTATATTTACGCAGATGATCTTGGCATGGGGATGCTGTCTTGTTACGGGCAACAAGTGATCGAGACGCCCAATATTGACCGCATCGCGAATCAAGGCATGCGCTTCACAAGAGCGTATGGGACCTCTTTTTGTGCTCCTGCGCGGGCCAGTCTGCTGTGCGGCATTCACGACGTGCATGCGGGAAGGTGGACATATACTCCAGGCAATGTCTATAAGAAGTTATCGACAGGCGAAATCGGCAATGAGGATCTCCAAGAGCTGTTATACAACACCGGTATTGAAGCGCAGGCGGGGGATGAATTTTTGGCTTCCGTAGCGCGCAAGGGCGGATACGCTACCGGACAAATCGGAAAGCTGGAATGGGGATTTTCCACGACGGCCCGGAGCATCGGGGAACATGGTTGGGATTATCACTACGGTTATTACGATCATATTCAATGCCACGGCTTTTACCCTCCGTTTCTTTATGAGAATGGGATGAAGATAGAAATTGATGGGAATACGGACGTTCACTGCGGAAATCCGGCCTTGACGGACCCTCAAGATATGAGCTGCAGAAAGGTGTATTCTCAGGATCTGTTCGATGAGAAAATTTCACAGTTCATTCGCGCGAACCAACATTGTCCGTTTCTGTTGTATCATCCGAGTCAGCTTCCTCACGGTCCAATTTATTATCCGGAGGTATACCCACAGCTTCGAGATGACGAGAGATTGACGGAACAGGAGAAGCAATATGCGTCCATGGTTCTTCGTCTGGATGAGACGGTGGGTAAGATTTGGGAGCTGCTAGATGAGCTTGACTTGAGTGATCGTACGATCGTTATGTTTGCTTCGGATAACGGGCATGAAACCTATTATTTGCAAGAGGGGCGCACGGTGAAGGATCGGACGCTGGAAGGCAAACCTATGAATGACATTGATGCTCCATTCCGCACGCGTACCAATGGGGATGTCTTTAACGGTAATGCTGGTATGGCTGGCCTAAAGTTCTCAAACTGGGACGGGGGATGCCGGATTCCGTTTCTGGTTTCCTGGCCGGGCGTTATTCCCAAAGAGAGCGTTTGCAATCAGTTGATTGCGAACTATGATACGATGGCGACGGTAGCCGAGATCGCAGGCGTTCCGTTACCGGAGAGAAGCGACGGCCTTTCATTTCTGCCTGTACTTCGGGGAGATTCGAACCCGCCAAAGCACGAATATATCGTGTTTGGGGGCCCCTACGGCCCGGCACTCGTGACAGAGGAAGGCTGGAAGCTTCGTGTAGTCATTCCGGAAGCGCTGCGGAAGAAGCCATCCCTGAATTATGAGGAAGGCGTGGCGATCGGTTTGTATCATGTCACAGATGACCCGTCGGAGGAACGAGAGTTGTCGGCGGAATACCCGGAGCTTGTAAAAAGGCTCAGAGGCTGTTTATTGAAAGCTTGCGACGGAAATTTGTTGAATGGGACTTCTGGAAGACATCAGGTGTTTCCGGATATCTATATTCCAACCTTTCAAGAGGTGTTGAAAGGAATCATTTGATCAGAAAGGTGGCCTAGCATAACAGTGGAACACTATATGAATCCGATTATTGCCGGCGATTATCCTGATCCCTCGATTGTGCGGGTGGATCAGGACTATTATATGACGCATTCGTCCTTTCAATATGCTCCTGGATTATTAATCTGGCATTCAAGAAATTTAGTTCATTGGGAGCCTGTAGGGTATGCTCTTCAGGAATATCTTGGGGATGTGTGGGCCCCCGACTTTATTGAGCATCACGGAATGTTCTATATTTACTTCCCTGCGAACGGAACAAACTGGGTCGTAACGGCCCCTTCCCCAATAGGGCCATGGAGTCGACCGATCGATCTGTCGGTAGGGCATATCGATCCGGGCCATATTGCTGCCCCAGACGGCAAACGGTATTTACACCTGTCCGGCGGACACTTCGTGGAATTAGAGGCAGATGGCTGCTCTGTGATTGGCACACCAAGAAAAGTATATGTGGGCTGGTCCTATCCACTAGAATGGCGAGTCGAGGGTTTTTGTCTCGAGTCCCCGAAACTGCGGTATAAGGACGGCTATTACTATTTGACCTCAGCCCAAGGCGGAACGGCTGGTCCTGCTACAAGCCATATGGTCGTTTCCGCTCGTTCGCGGACTCCATGGGGTCCTTGGGAAAACTCACCGTATAATCCGATTGTTCGGACTTCAAGCCGATCCGAGCGATGGTGCTCGCGAGGACATGGCACGCTGCTCGACGCATCAGATGGTACCTGGTGGATGCTGTACCACGGATACGAAAAAGAATTCTATACATTGGGAAGGCAAACCCTGATGGAGCCTATTGAATGGACGTCGGACGGGTGGTTCCGGGTCCCAGGTGGCATACAACCTGACCAGCCCCTGCCCCTGCCCCTGCCTTCAGGCGCCTCAGTGGATCCATCGGATCATGGCATGATGCTCTCCGACTCGTTTGCTGAAAGCAGATTAGGCTTGCAGTGGCAACGTTTCGGGGCATCCATTGACGATCATCGTTACGAACTCAAGGATCGGAGTCTGACGATTCACGCCGATGAAGTCGAGCTATCCCCGCTTCTCTGCATCGTACCGGATCATGCCTATTCAATCGAGACGGAAATTAGCCTGCTGGATGAAGGAGCAGAGGGACTGCTTCTCCTGTTTTACGATCGAGCTTGTTATATGGGAATCGGGCTCAGCAAGCATGGTGTATTCGGCATCCGACGCTCGCGGAAACTTAAACCTAGAATCTGCAGTGCAAACCGCGTGAGACTCAAGCTCATCAATGACAATCATGAGGTAGAGCTTTATTACAAGCTGGAAGAAGAAGATTGGGTGAGGCTTCCGGAGACGATGGATACGTCCGGGTATCATCATAATGCACTGGGCGGGTTCCTGAGTCTTCGGGCGGGTATTGAGGCAACAGGAAAGGGCCGCGTGCAATTCCATGATTTTACTTATTGCAAGCTTTGAAAGGAGAAGATGAAATGAAGAAAAGGATGTACTTAACATTGGCTTTTGTCATGATGATCGTTATGGTATTGGGCTGCAGCGAACAGAGCAGTGGAACGGCTGGAAGTACAGGGAATGCGCCAACAACAGCTGGCAAATCGAGTGGGAACGAAGCCGATCAACCGAAGGAAGAGGAGCGTGAGAAGCTGTCCATCAGTATGCTGGCCCCGTCTTATGCCGGCGGGGGGTGGCCGGACAATAATCATCCGACTATTCAATATTTAAATGAAAAATTTAATGTTGAACTGAATATTCAGTGGATCCCCGGTCCGAATTATGATGAGAAATTAAATGTCATGGCAGCATCAGGGAATTTGCCGGATCTTTATAAGGTATTGCCCGCAAGTGATTTATTTATTAAATGGCAGGGAGAAGGGGCTTTTGTTGATCTTCAACCTTATTTGAAGGATTATCCAAACTTGCAGAAGGCATTTCCACAGGAGATCTGGGGTATGCGCAATCCCAAGGATAAAATCTATGGCGTGCCTCAGGGATCTCCAAACACTCCGTTCTCTTACGTCGTAAGAAAAGACTGGCTGGATAACCTGGGAATTGAAGTGCCGGAGCCAGGGGGATTTACGGTAGATGAGTTTTACAGAATTGCCAAAGCATTTGCACTAGAAGACCCCAATCAGTCCGGTAAACAGGATACGTTGGGCTTCTCCTTCGGCGAATTTGCCGGGGAAGCTCCTCTAAGGTATGCATTCGGTCTATCTCCGGGCTGGCAGGAAATCGACGGACAATTGGTGCCTTTTCAGGTGCAGGCTGAAGAGATGAAGAACTATCTGACCTTCCTGAACAGAGCTTATCGCGAAGGTGTCCTTGACAAGGATTTCCCACTAAACAAAGGCAGCGACATTCAGGATAAAGCCAGCTCCGGAAAACTCGGCATCGATCATGCGATTCCAGTCGCCATGATTCGTCATGAGAGCAAGCTCAAAGAGGCAAACCCTGAGGCTGAGTTCATCCAGTTGCCTCCTCTTATAGGCCCTACGGGGATACAACTGAACGATTCAAAGGAAATGCTGGATAAAATCGTACTGAATACTAAAATGGATGAACAAAAAATCAATAGAATTTTGGAAATTCTGGATTGGTGGGTTACCGAGGAAGGGACCGACATCATTAAGAATGGTCCTCCAGGCGTGTATTACACAGAAAACGGAGATGGCACATTCACTCCTGCCGAATCCGTTAAAAGTGAAGGGAACCGAATTGCGATTCTGAACAATTGGTTTTTCAGAAGCATTGCGAATGATCATGATGTGTATAAATGGGATCCTGAAGCATATAAAGACCGAATTATCGGATTTATGGAAGAGGCATCCACTTACGCAGCTCCTTTAGATCCGGTTGCAGGCATCACACATCTATCACCAACGTATGCCAAGAAGGCAAAGGAAATTGAGAAGGACTATTTGCAAGATGTATACAGTATCATCATTGGAACTAAGCCTATTGATCACCTTGACTCAGCCATTGCGAAGTATAAAAAGAACGGTGGAGACCAGATCATTAAAGAGCTGAACGAAGCCTATCAAAGCTTGAAATAAAGCTCGAGATTGCCTACCGCCAGGTGACGGCAAATGGCCGCCAGGCAGGAGAGCGGTAGCGTTTTATATCAAACAACGGAACCAATACGGTACCCCGCTCGACGGCCGCTGTACATATACTAAATTCATCGCTCGGTCGTCGGCGGTACTCTCATCAAAAATACTTGCCGAATGAGTCATCCATGCCGGTTACTATATCATTCATAAAAAGGAGTGGTGTAAATGGGGCATACCCAGCTTGAAATTCGAGGCGAGAACTTCTACATCAACGGCATCAAGGTGTACGCCGACATCCCGGGGAGCAGGCAAGAGGCTCACGGGCTGCTAATGAACGCCAGATTTATTCAGGGAATCTTTGACGACAAAGCTGATCCAGGCCGCTTCAATCGGTTTGGCCGCCAATGGGATCCGGATCGTAATACGGACGGGTTGATCGAAGCTTTGCCTGCGTGGTATCAGTATGGTTTACGCGCGTTCACAGTAGGCTTTCAGGGCGGAGGCCCGTGCTTTACCGTTGCCAATCATACGATCGAGAACAATCCGTTTGGTCCGGACGGCTCTCAGCTGGATCTGGAATATGCGGCAAGAATGGACCGCTTGATCAGGGCGGCGGATCAGATCGGCATGGCCGTTATCGTAAGTTATTTCTATCCGGGCCAAACCGCGCGGCTTGCGGACGGTAAGGCCGTGCTGAATGCGGTCCGCACGGCATCCCGCTTTTTGAGGGAAGGGGAATATACCAATGTGATCATTGAGGTCTGTAATGAGCACAATCTTAGCAAGCATCCGCTGCTCCAGCAGCCAGAGGGGATGGTTGCCCTGATGGAAATCGCTCGCCAGGAATCGGGTGGATTACCGGTAGGCTGCAGTGGGGCCGGCGGTTACATCCATGAGGAGGTTTGCAGGGAAAGCGATGTCATTCTAATTCATGGCAACGGACAGACCCGGCAAATATATCACAATATGATCCGTAAAGTGAGGGAGTGGGCGCCGGGCAAGCCGGTTGTCTGCAACGAGGATTCCCCGGCCATCGGTCAGCTGGAGGTTGCTTACCGCACGCGCTCGTCATGGGGATACTACAACAATATGACCAAACAGGAGCCGCCGGTAGATTGGGGCATTACGGAGGGCGAGGACCGATTTTTTGCTCTGCGAATGGCAGAAGGAATTGGCATTGTTACGGAAAAGCTGCCAGAGGATGAGCGATACTATTTGCAAGGATTCGAGACCGGCATGGAGTTTGAAGGCAAACGTTGGATTCGGCTCGCAAGCTTGTATCCCGAAACGATCGATTATGTTGATTTCATGGTAAACGGCGAATGTGTGTACACCTGTTATGTGGAACCGTTCATGGTGAACTACGAAAGCAATTGGTACCAGCGGGCTTGGCAGGGAGAGATGCGTAAGGAAGCCTGGACAGCGATTGTCCGTTTGAAGGACGGACGGACGATTCAAGTTAATGCCGTATAACTCGTCATTGCAGCCCAGCAGCCATGGATGTGCGCATTGCATGGCTGCTGGGTCGAAGGCGAACGCGAACACATATTGGTTTGATGATGGCAAACTAATGAATCCCTCGGAAAACGGCCCTTTTATGACCGTTTCATCCGGGTATCTTCGGCTATTTCTGGCCTCGGTTTCATCGGAGGCAATCGGATTTGTAGTTTGTTAAGGGGGTGAGGGAAATGTGAATATAATGCTGGGATTAAGATTTGCAAGCGATAACTGAATGGAAAGGAAGTAGAGAGAGCAACTAACCGTGTAAAGACGATAATCCCATTGAAGGAGGTATTGATATCAATATGCGGAGGAAATGGTTCGCACTGCTACTAGCTGTATTCACGGTCACAGGGGTGCTGAGCTCCCAAGGCACTGCATCTATGAAGGGCTATGATAAAGGATTGCAGCTGCAACGTTTCAAAACTGTACAGCCGACCTTACACTATCCTCGGGGCATCGAAGTATCTCCGCGATACAGGGTCATGGTCAAGCCGGCAGGGGACAAAACTCCTTGGAACAAGGCAGCGAACGGGACGGCAGCCTACAAGGCCTGGCCCGATTACGTCGACCCGGAAACCATTCCTGCTGCTTATAAAGACAACAGTGTCCACTTGTCTCAGATCGATACGAAAACCCGGGTCCGCATCAGGGTGGAATTGATCGACGGCGGTACGATCGAGACGCTGAAGGTCAATCCAAGCCGGTACAGCGAGGTGCAAGCCACACTGACAAGCGGCAAGGACTGGCTGGAATTTGAAGTTAACCCCTCCGATTTGACAAAGCACATACTGGTGGAGATCAATGCCCCGGAGTCAGGGCCATACAGTGAAGGGCTTATGTTGTTCGTCAACCCGCTGTCCCAAATCCCCAGCGGAAATGTGCTGATACTGCCTCCAGGTGTGATCGGGAGTAGGCACCCCGCGATGAATGAGCTTAACGCAATTGTCATTGATGAGAACAGCCCGTATGACGCATTGTACATTCCGCACAACACCATCGTGGATGGCAGGATCGAGGTAAGGAAAGAAGGCTTTACGATTGCCGGTCGCGGGATGGTGGTCGGCTCCAGATGGGCATGGCCCAAGTCGAAGCCGGATTGGGCGCAAAACTATCCTAGTGATATTTCTCCCGACGGCAGTGTGATTAAAGGCATTATTGACATGAACGGCGGACAAGCGGAAGGAATTGCAACCATCCATCCGTATCACTTTAATTATGAAGGTGCAGATAGCTACTCCAATCTTAAAGCGTTCGGATGGAGATTTTCTAGCGATGGCTTCCATGGCGATATTGTTCGTGGCAGCTTCGCGCGCGTCAATGATGACGCCAATTATTTTAACCATGGCTTAATTGAGCGCAATTCCTATTGGGGGATGCAGAACGGCGCTTTGTTCCAGCTTGGCTGGGGGCAGGCTGCTGCAGACGGAGGCGGAGGAACTCGGATTTCAGAGATTAACGTTCTCCGAGGAGAATGGATGAGCGATGGCGGGGATCGTCAGAACAATGGACTGTTCTCGGGTGTACTCCGGAATACAACAGGAGATCTCGAAGATATCGTGTTTGACGATATCCGGGTTGACGGAAGTCTCTTTCGTCTTATCGCATTTGATATGGATACACACAGCGGGACGCTAAGAAACTTCACTTTCCGCAACATCTGGATCGAGAAGCCATTTACCTATCCCTCTGGCGTCATCAATATGATCAAAGTAGGAGGAGGCATCGAAGACTTCGTGTTTGAAAACCTGACGGTAGGAGGCCAGCATCTGACAAGTCTAGAGCAGCTCAACCCGATGGACACCCCGTTTGGTGACGAAATCGAGTTTAGATAAAGGCAGGCAAGCCCACTTCAGTCCAGTAAATAATTACGAATGAGAGGTGTCAAAGTTGAAAATAAGATTCGGGAAAAAGCTTGTTTCAGGGATAATGGTCCTATCGCTGTTCTTCTCTCTGCCCTTCGTATCTGCAGGTGCCAGCCCTCAGGTTCCGGACAAGGCGGAACAGCATGCGGACGAGCACAGCAAACGGAATGAAGAGAGATTCGTAGTTTATCCAAAGCCCGGCGACGCTACCAAGGAGTCAGATACCTTTGCTGTTACGGTTGAACAGAACGGGGTAAAGGCCGCCTCTTTCGTTAATCTGTCTGAACCCCCGTTATTTGACAAGAATGATCCGAAGAGCGGCAATGGGAAGGACGGTGCCGAAATCTACCGTGAGTCAGGAACGACACAGCATTGGACAACGTTCTCGCTCAGCGGGACGGCTCAGGTGGAGGTGCGAAGATTGGATTGCGTACCGTTCGAGTCGGTAAGGGTGCTTCCGTCCCGATACGGGATCGAGGCACAGATTGGGGATGACGGCTCTACGGTTACATTTCCCATCAAACCGAAGCAAAAGGTGTTCCTAGAAATCAATGGCCAGTTGATTGACCGTATGTTTGTATTTGCTGATCCGCTGGAGGATCCCAAGCTTGTGCCCAACAGCAAGAGAGGCAATGTGTTCGTGGCGAAAGCCGGTGATCGCCCACTTGATGGACTCAAGAAAAATGACAAAGTGCTGTATTTCGGTCCGGGCGAGTATAACATTGAAGAGTATGGACCCGTCAATACGGGAACGACACAAACCGATAGAACAGGATCGAACAAGGCATGGGTGGTCCCTTCTCATATCGAGCAGATCTATATTGCCGGTGGTGCAATCGTCTATGGCGGATTCTTCATCCAGCATGATGGTGTGACAGTGAATGGCCGAGGAATTCTATCCGGTGAGCCGCTGCTGTATCATCAATTAAATCTTCTGGAATTCCAAGCCGGCAGTAAGGGTGGATATGTTGAAGGCATCACACTTGCCGACGCCGTGCATTATGCCCTGCGGTCATGGGATGCACACTACGACGGCGCCAATTTTAAGGTTCTCGCGAACTGGAGATATAATAACGACGGTATCAATCTTACCGAAGATTCGACAGTCGAAGATGTCTACCTGAGCGGGAACGACGATACCGTAAAGCTGTATTTCGGCGGGGCTACTCTAAAGAATGCGGTGATCGGACAGATGGTCAATGGGGGTGTGTTCCAGTTCGGTTGGGGCTTCCGCGATGTGGCGGACATCCATGTTTCGAATATCGACATCGTATTTGTGGATGGAAGAAACAGTCAGAGTAATCTCGGCATTATTAATTATCGCCCACGGGCGAGCAACCAAGAAAATCGGGAGTACGTCATTGAAAATATCACCTTCGACAGTATACGTGCTGACGGACCAGCCATCAAGCTGATTGCGCTCGGACTACCCGAGAACCAAGTGTTCCGCAATATTACAATCCGCAACTCGTACATTCACAGCTGGCCGTTTGAACAGTTTAAAAACTTCATCAAAGGATCCACAGATTCTTCAACAAGCGGTCTTGGACGGGTCGAAAATATCGTCCTCGATCATGTTCAAGTAGGTGATACGTATCTAACTAAAGACAACTATTTAAACGTCGGAAATTTTGAGACTCTGCCGCCGTCTTTCGTGCCTGAAGTGAAGTTTATTGCAGAATAAACACAATAGACCAAAATAAAGACATGGCGGTGCTGGGATCACCTCCCTGACTCCACCATGTCTTTGTTTTTTGCTTCAGATCTCACTCAAGTGAGCTGCCTCGTTAACAAGGATCTACTTTTGGGACAGCCTCTGGCTTTAATCCTGTTGCCATGCTGAAAGAAGCCAAGTTAAATATACACTGTTGGATGAATTATTCTAATTTTTATACTCTTGTAGAGGAGGATTGGGGAGAACAAACCAAAATCTTACCCAGCCTTCTTCGCTGTGAACGCCGTACGGTAGCTCTAGTAAGAGAAAAAGAGATTTGCAAATCGCAAGACCTAGGCCGCTTCCCGATCCGGTGCTTTCACTTTTATAAAACCGTTCAAAAACGAACGGGAGATCTGTAGTGGGAATGGAGCCTTGATTGGAAACCTCGACGGTAATACCGGCAGCTGTGTCCCTTACTTTGACCCAAACGTCGCTTCCATGACGACCGTGCTTTATTGCATTAACAATCAAATTGGACATGATAGTGTGAAGCTTTTCGTCGTCACTGTAAACAATTTCGTTATGATTGTATTCCGAGATGATACGAATTCCTCTTTGTTCCGCCAACGAACGGTTGGCATCCACGACATCATTGAACAGCGTGGGTATATGTATCGCACGAAATCTGACTTTATCCAATCTGCTATTGTATTTAGAGAATTTGAGCATATCATCGACCATATGCTGGAGTCTATGCGTATTCTTGCTAATCTGACGACAATACCCGGTTAGTTCTTCATGTCCGCGCAAATCTTCCTCCATTAATTGGTTAAAAGCAGATATTGCGCTGATGGGCGTATTCAATTCATGAGATACGGCTGCATAAAAATCCTTCTCTGCCCGTTCCCGCTTCTGAAGTTCTTCGGCCATCGCTTCTACCGAGCGTCCCAAATCGCCTAATTCATCATTTCTCTTCCATGTTAATCGAATGCCGAATTGACCCGCGGCAATGCGACTTGCAGAGATCTGGAGCTCTTTAATCGGTTTGACAAGTGTCTTGGAAAGTACAAAAGCGATTAATGTTGCTAGCAACAAAGCTGTTACCCCAATTCCGATTAATTGTCCTGAAAGCATGTCATGAATTTGCTGGGAAAAGGACAACGGCAAAATTCCGATTACATATCCGTCATTGTTAAGGGGTTGTCCTGCAATGACCGCTTTAACCGAACTTGGATTATCCGCTTTGGGAACGGTAACGATGAAAGCTTCACGTTGGGCGATCTCACTTGCTCCCTTCGACAAGGCCGTCTCTAACATGATTTTCACCCTAAAGTTTCTCATAGCGGTCGAGCGCTCTAATATCATGTTCGGTCCGTAAACAGCAAGAATGCCATTCTGTTCGCTTTCAAAGGCAAGGATGTCCGAAGATACATCGGATTTCCGGTCAATCCGTTCTGACAGCCGATTGATTTCCTTATATAAATATTTCTCTGTACTAACACGATAATTATAATCCAGTTGAAGCACTTGAACGACAAAGAATAGAAGCATAATACTTGCTATAAGCAAAGCCATCGTTCCCCATAGCTTCAAAAACAGCCGATTGTGCGTTCCTTTATTTGGCGTACTCAAAAGCGTAGCCAACCCCCCATACTGTCCGAATCATCATGCTTTCCTCGCCAAGTGATTTTCTTATATTCTTGATATGTGAATCGACGGTTCGATCCGTAATTGTCAGATCATCTTTCCAGACTCGATCGAGTAAAGACGTTCGATTGAATACAATATTGGGATGGCTGGCAAGTAAAAATAACAAATCAAACTCCTTACGCGTCAAGTTAATCAGTGTACCACGTACTAGAACTTGCCGCGTCAACACGTTAATGGTGAGCTCTCCATAAGATAGAATAGGTTGTTCGGTTGTCGTGCCCGCATTCATATGGGATCGTCTCAGCAAAGCTTCGATCCGGAAGTGTAGTTCCTTGAGAGAAAACGGTTTGGTTACATAATCGTCCGTACCCGAAAGATAGCCTTGCTCCTTATCCCATTCCTGCCCTCTGGCAGATAAAATGATGATTGGAAGATTGGAGTGATCACGTATCTTCTTAAGCACCTCGAAGCCGCTCATACCGGGTAACATGATATCTACAATAGCGAGAGAAATGGAACTGTGTTTATGGAGCAGCAGTAAGGCCTCTTCTCCTTTAGTAGCACCGTAAACTGAATATTTATTTCTTTGCAGAAAAATGGTTAGCGCTTCAAGAATTGAGGAATCGTCTTCAACGAGGAGAATTTCTAGATTATCAGTCATCTTAACAGCTCCTGCAATAAATTCTATAGTTATTATTTCATTGTAGTCATCAATTGTCCAACAGAGAGAAATCATTAAATTCTCCATTATTTCATCACATTTTGGAGATATACTTACGATCGAATTCAATGTATGTCTCCGTATAGGTATTTGAGAAAGGAATGAAGAAAAATGATATCAATCAAACAAAAAAGAACGAAAAGAATCCTGATCGGATTCATGTCGGCAGTTATGATGGCGAGTTCTGTTGCATGCAGTGATGAAGTCAGCCAAGCCCCATTAACATCTATCCTGAACAAAGATATGGAAAAAGCACCGACGATGCTGCACAACGAAACCTTCTTCGTTGGAGGTGCTTACAATGGCACGCAGTACACGGGGCAATCCATGATTCACCGACTTTCATTGGGAGAGCCAACAACGCCTATTGTGATGCTTCCCGGATTGGGATTATCGGCGTATATCTACACTTCGACACCGGATGGAAGAGCGGGGTGGACCAGCGATTTCGCTGCTGGAGGATATGATACCTATGCCGTAGATACGCATAATCTTGCGGTATCCGGGTTGGATGCTGCCGCTTTCGGTACCGAAAATCAGCCAGCACTTTCAGTTTGGGGCGAGTCAAAAATATGGAAAACATGGGGATTTGGCAGTAAACCGAATGAGCCGTATGCAGATACACAATATCCAGTTGAGTATATTGAACAGTTGTACGCTTCGTTCTCGCCGCAAATCTCGGAGGGCAAAAGCTCAGGTGTTGAAGGAACGGGGACGCAAAGCTCTGTAAAAGGCGGAGGTGCCAGCGAGCAGCAGCCGGCAAATGGAAAGAAAGAGGCAGTTACTGGCGGACAGGCAGCGGAAGGACCAGCTAAGGGAGGCCAACGACCGGTCGGAACGGCTCAAGGAGAAACGACGGAACAAGGAGGACAAAGCTCCAGAAATGCTGACCCTGTCGAGGTTCAGAATATGATTGCTCTGCTCGAACGTACAGGACCGGCCGTGCTCATGGTGCATTCCATGGGTGGTGTTACAGGCTTCGAAGTGGTAAGGCAGCGTCCAGAGCTAGTAAAGGCTCTAATCGTCATCGAGCCGGTGGGATCACCGACCGATCAGGCGGATCTGAAGCAGCACTTTGTGGACGTTCCTTATCTAGCCGTATACGGCGATTATATTGAAAGCAGGGGACAGACCGGTCGATATGAGTCTTGCATGGAGACCGCAAAAGTGTTAAATGAGCTTGGCGGATATGGGGAAGTGATGACTTTGACTGAACTCGGATACAAAGGGAATACCCATCTTATGATGCAAGATATGAACAAGTCGGACATTGCAAAGCTTATAATGGAATGGATTCAGTCACATGTGAAAGTATAGAACAACTGGGCCGCCCTGATGTCGTTTATCGACAACAGGACGGCCTTCTTAATTAGTACATATATCGTTTACAGGAAGAGAAAATCCCCTCCCCACCCCATCCCACAAAGTAAGAATATCCATAAAACTAGATGTTTATCTCCATGTTGTGATCTCTTCAAGAGGCGTAAACTTTACATTGTGATGAAGAAGGGGAGGGATCATGAGTGAAGTCAAACACATTATTTAAGGAGCACATGCTGCAGTATAAGTTCAGCTATATGATAGGGACAGCGTTATTGTCCATATCCTGCCTTCTTCAATTGTATATTCCTCAGGTGCTTGAGACATTTACAGACCAATTGCAGGGAATGTCCATCACTTCAGAGGAAATCATCTCATTAGCTTGGTTGATCGCAGGGATCGGCATTCTATTGGCTGTATTTCGAGCTACAGCCCGGATTGCTCTGCTGCGGCTAGCCCGATTAATCGAAAAGAATGTGAGACAGAGGCTGTTCGTGAAATGGGAAGGCTTGTCCAACGAATACTTTTCCAGGCAGCGTATCGGGGACTTGATGTCCCATGCCGTGAATGACATTAACATTTTGCGGGAAGTAGGCATGATGGGCGTATTCGCATTGGTTGAGGCGGCTGTATTGATCGTTATAGCTATTGCGGCCATGGCGAGCACGGTTCATGCCGGACTTACCGCCCTGGTTATGCTGCCATTGCCGGTACTGGCGTATATGGCTTATCGTTTCCGTACACAAATTGAGGTGAGAACGACCCGTGTGCAGGAGGCTATTGGCCAGCTTACCAGCCGGGTACAGGAGTTCTGTGCAGGCATTCGAGTCGTCAAGGCTTATGTGCAGGAAGAGCAGGAGCTTGACAAGTTTAAACAGGACAATGAGCTCAATGTTGCAACCAATCAGAAGCTTATAGAGTCGAACTCCTTCTTTACCGCATTAAGCCAAGCCATCGTGGGTTTTAGCTATTTACTGTCTGTTGTATTCGGAGGGCTGCTGGTTATGCGGTCCAGTATCACCCTGGGTGAGTTTGTTGCCTTTAACACCTATTTAACGATGCTGATTCCCCCGGTGGAGAATTTGGGGCGCGTGATCAATGTGTTTCAGAGAGGAAGAGCAGCAGATATCCGGCTGCGCAGCATATTGAATACCCCGGCGGCGGTTGTTGATGCTGAGGAGGTGCAGCGAGTCCCTGATCTTAAGGGGCACATTGAGTTTAAGGGACTGAGCTTTCGTTATCCCGACCAGTCCAGAGAGGTGCTGGAGGATATTCAGCTCACGGTGCCGGCGGGCAGCAGCCTGGCGATTGTCGGGAAGGTAGGCAGCGGAAAAACGACGCTCGTCCACTTGCTGCTGCGGCTCTACAATCCGCCAGAAGGAACGCTTTTTATGGATGGTATAGATATAAGGAGCATTCCTTTGAAGCAGCTGCGGCAGTCGATCGGATTTGTGCCTCAGGAGCATATGCTGTTCTCCACAACGATCGGTGAGAATATTGCCTTTGACCCCAAGGAGTATACCTTCAAACAGATTACGGAAGCGGCCAAAATAGCTCAGGTGCATGATAACATCATTGAATTTCCCAGACAATTTGATACCTCGCTCGGTGAAAGAGGCGTGTCTTTATCAGGAGGACAGCGTCAGAGAGTGAGCATAGCCCGAGCACTCATCAAAGAGCCGTCCATCCTTATATTTGATGATAGCTTATCCGCGGTCGATGCAGAAACAGAAGAGAGAATTTTAGCAGAGCTCAAGAGAATGATGAAGAACAGGACGACCATCATTACAAGTCATCGGCTGTCTGCCATTCGACATGCAGATCAGATTGTTGTCATGGATCAGGGACGGATTGTTGAAAAAGGGACGCATCGTGAGCTGATGAAACAAGGCGGCATGTATGCTTCGATTTATCATATGCAGACTATGAACCGCGTAATGGAGGGATAGCATGGACATTCATGAGGAAGCTCAGCTGAAGAAAGTGAAGGATTCATTGTTATGGAGAAAAATGATGCGGTTTGCTATCCCCTATCGGAAGCGGATTGCGGGTTCTTTTGTGCTTGCCATGCTGATTGCTGCATTGACCGTAGCCCAGCCGCTGCTTGTAAAAAATGCAATTGATGAGCGCATCCACGGTATTTTCAAACCGATGATTGCTACGGATTCCTCCATTGCGCCAGCAGACCTTGCCCCTGTTGTAAACGGGGATGCAATACCTTATGAAGATCGTATGTATTATCGGGTTGATGCCAAGGACCTGACTGAATCGGTGGGAGGAGAGAGCGTTCAGCGCGCTCAAATTGTTGCCTATCAAGATCAATATTATGTATTGAACGGTTGGGTGGAGAGAACAGACGAGCTCACGTTTATTCCCGCCGCAAGCGGGATGGAAATCACGGCACCCGAAGGGCGTACTCAGCTTGTGGAGCCTATGACGGACAGCCAGGTTCGCGCGTTCCGGAGTCAGGACGTCAGCGGTTTTATTACGATCGGTGTGCTCTTTCTGATCAGTGTCGTATTGGCAGGGGTGTTTACATACTGGCAATCCATATTGCTTCAAACGACGGGACAACACATCATTCGTGATCTGCGTGTTGTCATGTTTGAGCATTTGGCGAAGCTGCAGACCTCGTTCTATGATCGAAATCCTGTAGGCCGGCTCGTAACCCGGGTAGCTTATGACGTCGAAGCCGTGAATCAATTGTTCTCACAGGTTATTGTCAATCTGGCCAAGGAGCTGCTGTTGTTGATCGGGATCGCTGCGATTATGCTTCATCTCGACGTTTCACTGGCACTCGTTTCGTTTGCGATGATTCCACTGCTGATTGTTATTACGATTTATTTCAAAAAGGTGATTCGGGAATCGCAGCGGCTCTCCCGCATCATGCTCTCCAAACTGAACTCGTTCCTGGCTGAAAGCTTGAGCGGCATGAGTATCGTCCAAATATTTACTCGGGAGAAGAAGCAGCTGGAGCAGTTTGTGGGTCTCAACGATGCGCATTACCAAGCAGGCATGAAAGCAACGGTAAATAACTCTCTTTTTAATCCGCTGATTGGACTCTTCGGCAATCTGGCCCTGGCTCTCATCGTATGGTACGGGGGTGGCTCTGTGTTGGCGGCTACCGTTACGTTTGGGGTCGTGTACGCTTTTACAACATATGTTCGCCAATTCTTCCAGCCGTTAATGGCGCTCTCAGACCGCTACACCCAAATCCAGATGGCATTGACATCAGCAGAGCGTATCTTTGAGCTTCTGGAAGAACAGCCGGCTATCATGAATTCGCCGCACGCGAAGGAGGTTACCAAGCCGCTTCAGGGCAGCATAGTCTTCGACAAGGTGTGGTTCGCCTATGAGGCTGACGATTGGGTGCTTAAAGATATCAGCTTTGAGGTCAAGCCGGGAGAAACGGTGGCCTTTGTAGGCTCAACCGGGGCAGGGAAGAGCTCGATCATTCAGCTGATTAATCGTTTCTATGATATACAAAAGGGAAGCATTTGCTTGGACGGGAAGCCTTTAGACAGCTATGCATTGACGGGGCTCAGACAATCGGTGGGAGTTATTCAGCAGGATCCGTTCGTGTTTACAGGCAACGTATATGAGAATATACGGCTCAACCGCACGGATATTTCCGATGAAGAAATTACATTGGCCGCGAAGGCGCTGCACATGGATAGCTTCATTCAGCAGCTGCCGCAGCAATACGAAACCATGCTGGGGGAGCGGGGGATCAAGCTTTCGTCTGGACAACAGCAGCTATTGTCCTTTCTCCGGGTGTACGTAAACAATCCGGACATCCTGATTCTCGATGAAGCTACGGCTCACGTGGATACAGAAACCGAGCAAACTCTGCAGGCCGGGCTGCTTGAAATGTCCAAAGGCAAAACGACATTGATTGTAGCGCATCGTCTATCCACGATCCGTCATGCGGATAAGATTATTGTGCTTCATAAGGGTGAAATCAAAGAGGTGGGTACGCATCATGCTTTACTCCAGCAAAAGGGAGTGTATCGTAAATTATATGATCTGCAGAACAAAGAACACAGCTTGGATGCCATGCCCCATGTACAGTAGCAGAGTTAGTGCTTGGGCGTTGTCTCATAGTTTTTGGCGTAGGTGGAAGGAGAGAGGCCTTCGGTCTTCTTGAACAGGCGGCTGAAATATAGCTCGTCCTCGTACCCTACGCTGCGCGCAATGGCCTTCAGTCTGTAATCCGATAAAATCAACAGCTCCTTCGCGCGGTCCATACGCAGATGCGTTAAATAGTGAATCGGGCTGTAATTCGTATATTTTTTGAATAAACGAGAGTAGTGGCTAATGCTCAGACTAGCCATCGTAGACAGCTGATCTAAGGTAATGTTTTCGTTGTAGTGATTGACCATATAATTGATCGTTTTTTCTATAGCCATCGTGGTATCCCCGGTGACCAGTTGAGTTCTTAAATCCGTCAGTATTTGCATAAGCAGCTCAAGGAACAGAATGCGCCGATGCATCAAGGTAAACTCACCTCGACGCTTCATATTTTGCACTAATTGTTCCATCGTGTTCACCAAGGAAAGAGGCGTCAGGATCGTATACGCCCCGCTCAGCGGAAAGGGCGAGGGTGTACTGTGATCTGAATTGCCGGGGTCATTCGAGGCACAAGCTAGGGCATACTCAAATCGGACGAAATAAAACTCAATGGCTGGCTCAGACATGCGCTCAACGACCATGCCGGGCGACACGACGAACAGCCTGCCAGGCTCCGCCGTATATGAGTTTCCGTCCAGCATGAAGGTTCCGCTGCCTCTGGTGACCATCCATATGCTATGAAAGCGATGTTTGTACGCTTTGCTGTGCCAGCATGGTCCGTGCTTGGCTAAGCCGGCAATGAGAACGTTAAAGTTCATTTGATTCAGCTGCTTCATGATTTCCCATGGTTTACTCAAGCTGGTTTCCCCCCTAGTCTCTATACGATTTATACAAGACCCACGCTACAGTTATTCATTATAATAGCTTCGGCTTGGTATTTTAACCTATTTTTCTCAGCATGCAGCAATGTCATAAACCTTACATGCATACAGGAGGCCGTATGAGTCAATATATTTTGAAGCTGAATGAGAACCGAGTGCGAAGAAATTACCGCGGAGGCTATGGGCTTGACGTATTCAAGGGAAAAGAGGCTTGTGCCGACGGGGAGACTCCGGAGGATTGGATCTGCTCTACGGTGACAGCCAAGAATCCGGGTCTTGCGCCACGGGAAAACGAGGGCTTATCCCAGGTGCTTGTGGATGGGGAGCTCATCACGGTAAAAGAGCTGTTTGAACGAGAGAAGGAATTTTATTTAGGAGCGGCGGCGGAAATGCCGTTTCTGTGCAAGCTGCTTGATTCCCAGATGAGACTGCATACACAGGCTCATCCTACGAAGAAGTTCTCGCGTGCCTTCCTGAATTCAAATCACGGCAAGCTGGAATGCTATTATATTCTGGATGTCCGGGATGATGTCGAGCCCTATATCCGGCTGGGGTTTCAGCATTCGCCTGCGCGGATGGAGTGGAAGAGGATCATCGAGACGCAGGATTTAAAAGCGATGGATGACTGCTTTGAGCGGATACCGGTTCAGCCCGGACATATCTGGTACATTCCGGGCGGCGTTCCGCACGCGATAGGCGAGGGAATTACGATGATTGAAATTATGGAGCCTTCGGATTGGGTCGTGCGGTGTGAATTTGAGCGCGAAGGGCTGGTTGTACCGCCGGAAGCCCGGTTTATGGGAAGGGATCTGGAGTTTTGCCTGGATGTGTTTGATTATACAGAATATACTCCGCAGGAGGTGCAGGACAAGTTCAAGCTGACCCCGAAGCCGCGCGGTCAGGTGGAGAACCTGGTCGATACAGATATAACCCGGGATTTCAGAGTGGATCGGCTGAAGGTACAGGGTGAAACCACATTGGCCACGGAGAACAGGCTGATGGTGGGAATTGTTGTGACCTCTGAAGCCGAGATTTGTGCGGGGGGAAGCTGGTTCAAGGTGAGCAAAGGGGAGAGCTTTGTTGTGGCCGCCAAGGCTACCGAGATTCATTTCCGGGGAGATCACGCGGAGATCATCTTGATCAGCTAGGAAATCACGGAGAATGAGCCGAGTGAATTCAGGATGGGGTGCCTGAGTTTGCTCGGCTTTTTTTATCATAAATCCCCTTCTGTATTCTGCCTTACGGTCTGGAGTCCGTCCATTGTGGTAAGATAGGTGAAAAAAACAAGGCTGCAGGCCCGGCATGATTCCGGCGGCGGTCATTGTGACAAAGCCGCGGAGGATGAGCGATGAACAAAATACCCCCTTGGATATGGAAGGCGCTTGGAGCAGCAGCCATTGTTGGCGGCTTGCTATGGTTTCATCAGAATGTGCTGGATCTCAGCCCGAGTACGATTCAGGCCTGGATGCTCTCGCTCGGCTGGGCGGCGCCGGTCATTTATATCGCGCTATATACACTGCGGCCGCTGATTCTGTTCCCGGCCTCCCTATTGTCTGTGGCTGGCGGATTGGCCTTCGGGCCGCTGTGGGGAACGGTGTATACGATCGCAGGTGCTGTCATGGGAGCGGCGGTCGCCTTTATGGCTGCACGAATGCTGGGAAAACGACTTGTGAAGAAGGAATGGAAGGGCCAATGGAGCAAGGTGCAGCAGCAGCTGGAGGAGCGCGGATTTGTCTATGTTGTGGTGCTGCGGCTCATTCCGTTATTTCCCTTTGACCTGATCAGCTATGCGGCGGGAGCCTCGAAGGTCAGGCTGCTGCCGTTTGTGCTCGGCACGCTGGTCGGGATAATACCGGGAACCTTTGCCTACAATTTTCTCGGCGCGAGCCTGGCAGAGGGCAGGACCGGGCTTATTCTGGCCGCTGCGGCCGTGCTTCTGATTGCAATTGCGTTACCGCTGCTCATTAAACGAAAGATGAATACGGCAAAGGACAAGAGAGAAAATCCCAAGGAAGCATAAGTGCTGAGTGCGGACCACTCCAGGCTTGACCTGATCCTGATCTGCGGGTCTTGCCGTTTCATCCATGCCGCAAACCCGCTATAATGGGAGAGGATGCATGACATCACATGATATTGGGAAACTGCGGGATTCACGTTGTCCTGGTATAAATAGAGAGGTTTTGAAGATGAAGAATCATTTCTGGCTGGAATTGCCGCGGCCATTCTTCGTGCTGGCACCGATGGAGGATGTAACGGATGTCGTGTTCCGGCACGTTGTAAGTGCTGCGGCAAGACCGGATGTGTTTTTTACGGAGTTTGCGAATACAGAGAGCTACTGTCATCCGGAAGGGAACCAAAGCGTGCGCGGCCGCTTGACGTTTACAGAGGATGAGCAGCCTATGGTCGCTCATATTTGGGGAGACAAGCCGGAGTATTTTCGCCGGATGAGCATGGGGATGGCGGAGGAAGGCTTCCGAGGCGTTGACATTAATATGGGCTGCCCCGTACCGAATGTGGCGGAGCACGGCAAGGGCAGCGGCCTCATCTGCCGGCCGGATCTGGCCGGAGACATCGTCCAGGCTGCCAAGGCAGGGGGCTTGCCCGTTAGCGTGAAGACTAGACTTGGCTTTCATGCTGTAGAGGAATGGCGGAGCTGGCTGACTCATATTTTGAAGCAGGATATTGCCAACCTCTCCATCCATTTGCGGACCAGAGACGAGATGAGCAAGGTGCCGGCACACTGGGAGCTGATTCCGGAGATCAAGCAGCTTCGGGATGAGATCGCGCCGGATACGCTGCTTACGATCAATGGAGATATTGCGGATCGTAAGGCCGGATTGAAGCTGGCCGAGCAGTATGGTGTGGATGGCATTATGATCGGGCGGGGGATTTTTCACAATCCGTTTGCCTTCGAGAAGGAGCCTAGAGAGCACAGCAGTGAGGAGCTATTGAATTTGCTGCGGCTGCACCTCGATCTTCACGACCAGTACTCCGCGCTGGAGCATCGCTCGTTCCGGCCGCTGGCCCGCTTCTTCAAGATCTATGTCCGCGGCTTCCGCGGCGCAGGCGAGCTACGGAATCAATTAATGAACGCCAGATCCACAAGTGAGGTCCGTTCCCTACTGGAGACTTTCGGGGATGTGGAGCACAGCAGAACGGAATAGACATAAGAAATGGCAGCATGAATTAAGCACAGAGCCGGATAAGACAGGAGGCTGCTCCTGTTATTGTCCGGCTTTTTGCGTATGCCATGGATTTACGGCGCTGCAAATGTATTGGAGCAAAAAGGAGTATAAAAACAAAAATCGGGGCATTTCTTTGGCAACGGGAATCAGGAATACTAAAAGAGCTAGAGGGTGGAAGAAATTATCATCGATCAGGAGGGATATTTCAAAATGACAGCGCTATCAAAAAAGAGCGGCTCCAGTAAACCGGGGACCCGGCTCCGGAAGCGAACGGCTCTGGTGCTCAGCTTGCTGCTTGCAGCCACTCATGTCCCGGTGACGGGTGGAGCTTGGACAACACAGGTGTCCGCTCAATCGACACTCGTCAACCAGCTGGAAGAAAAGAGCCACTGGGCAGCCCCGGTGCTGCAGAAGTGGCATAACGAAGGACTGCTTACAGGCTATCCGGATGGCAGTCTGCGGCCGGATCAAGTGATTACACGGGCGGAGCTGGTCAAGCTGCTTCACACGATGTTTGGTTTTAATGAGCAAGGCAGTGCAAGCTTCCATGATGTCAAAGCTGAGCAGTGGTTTGCGGCCGCAGTCTCTGCGGTGGAAGCGGCGGGATATGTACGAGGCTATCCGGACGGCAGCTTCCGTCCAAGCCAGGCAGTTACACGAGAGCAGGCTGCTCATGTGCTGGCAGGACTGTTTTCTCTTAACGCAACGGCAGACACATCTTTAACCGGCTACAAGGATGCCGGCGATGTGAGCAAGTACGCGCAGGAAAGCACGGCAAAGCTTGCAGCCAGCGGGATCCTGCAGGGCTATCCGGACGGCACCCTTCGGCCACGCACTCCGCTTACACGAGCAGAGCTGGTCAGTCTTCTGGAGCGGTTAGCGCCGAGGATGATGAAGCAGGGAGAAACACTCACAGGTGAAACCGTGAAGGGCAATCTGCTGGTTCGAGCAGCAGGTGCGGTGATCCGCAATACTATAGTGAATGGAAACGTATTTCTCGCAGCTGGTATTGGTGAGGGAGATGCGTCTTTAGAGCAAACGACGGTCAAAGGCACTCTGTTTGTCCATGGCGGCGGCAGCAATAGCATCTATCTGGCTGACTCTTCCGTAGAAGAGCTGCAGTTGAATAAACAAGAGGGTCCGGTGCGAATCGTTATTTCGGGAGCCTCGGAGATTGGCCGCGTGGATGTGCAGACCCCGGCGGTGATTGAGGTGGAAGAAGGAGCCTCTATCGAGGTGATCCATATTCATTCCGGTGCAGCGGGTACCACGATTACCGGAAAGGGACAGATCCGCGAAATCACAAATGAGGGGGATGAGGTTACCCTGAACGGCAAAACCTTGGGTCGCGGGAAGACAGAGCCGGTCGGGGGTGTAGCACCGCAAACACCAGGCGGCACTCCGCAGACCCCTGCTGCGCCAGGCTCCGGAGGCGGCACTCCGCAGATTCCTTCCGTGCCAAATCCCGGCAGTGGAAATCCACAGCCGGAGCCGGGAGACGAGAGCGACTGGACATTGGTGTGGAGTGATGAGTTCGATGGGACAGGCTCCAACCTGGATGTGAACGGAGTCAACCTGGATTTATGGGATTATCAGCTGGGAACCGGAGCCGAGTACGGTCTGGACGGCTGGGGAAATAATGAACAGCAATATTACCGGGCGGAAAACGCCAAGGTGGAGAACGGCAGCCTGATCATTGAGGCGCGAAATGACGGTTACGGAGGGAAACCGTACACGTCTTCCCGACTGTACACGCAGCCGACCTTTACTAAGAAATATGGCCGATTTGAAGCGCGTATGAAGCTTCCGGTCGGTTCCGGCTTCTGGCCTGCCTTCTGGATGATGCCGGCCGACAATCGGTACGGAGGCTGGGCGGCTTCCGGA
The DNA here is from genome assembly GCF_005577435.1 of Paenibacillus algicola. Lineage (NCBI taxonomy): Bacteria > Bacillati > Bacillota > Bacilli > Caryophanales > Paenibacillaceae > Paenibacillus > Paenibacillus algicola. The sequence continues at coordinate 944,583 of NZ_CP040396.1, forward strand.
GAAATCGATATTATGGAAGCCCGAGGCCGGCTGCCGGGAGAGGTTGGCGGAACGATCCATTATGGAGAAAGCTGGCCGCTGAATCGGAGTACAGGAGCGGAATACCATTTCCCGGAGGGTACCGATATTTCGGATTTTCATACGTATGCTGTGGAATGGGAGCCTGGAGTGCTGCGCTGGTATGTCGATGGCGAGCTCTATCAGGAGCTGACCAACTGGGACAGCTGGGGCAAGAATATGCCAGCCAAATATGCGTTCCCGGCTCCATTTGATCAGGAGTTTTACCTGATCTTGAATTTGGCCGTGGGCGGCAATTATGATGGGGGACGCAATCCGGATGCCTCTTTGCTGCCTTCGACTATGGAGGTAGATTATGTTCGTGTTTACGAGCTGACAGGCAGACCATACAACACGCCCGTAGAACCGCAGGTGCTGGCTGAGCCGCTGCCTGAAGGGGCCAAAGAAGCGGTCAATGGGAACTACGTGCATGATATGCTTTACGAGCAGCCGATCAAGGAAGTGGCTGCAGACGGGGAAGCCTTAAGCCCGGATTATTGGAATTTTGTTCATATCAGCACCTTTGGCGGCAACGGAACTGCGGCTGTAGAATTGCTGGACGGCATTCCATTTGCCAAGCTGGGCATCACAGCTGCCGGTAATGCTGCGCATGCGGTGCAGCTTATACAGCATGTTTCACTGGGTAAAGGAAGATGGTATAAATTAAGCTTTGATGCCAAGGCCGGGGCAGATCGGACGATGGCAGTGAAGCTGGGAGGAGGCGCTGATCGAGGCTGGGGCGCTTATTCCAGAACGCTTGAAGCCCAGCTGAGTCCCGAGCTTCAGCGCTACGAGCTGGTTTTCCAGATGGAGAAAGAAACGGATCTGAATGCCAGACTTGAATTTAATGCGGGCTTGAATATGTCCTCCGTATGGATCGGCAACGTCAAGCTGGAGGAAAGTAACGCTCCAGCCCTATACCCGGATGAGCCGAAGCCGCCTGTAAATGATAATTACATTTATAACGGAACCTTCGATCTGGGCCGGATCGATCGGATGACATTCTGGCACTTGATGACTGACGGAGCCGCGGCGACAGCAGCTGTTGATCCAGCAGCCCGGGAGCTGAAGGCTGCGATTACAGACGGGGGAGCTTCGGAGACGGCGGTCAAGCTGGTACAGCCGGGCGTCCGTCTGGTTGGCGGCAGCTCGTATAAGCTCAGCTTCGACGCAAGAGCAGATCAGGAACGGACGATTCAAGCAGCTCTTTGGAACAAAGAGGGTACAGTGATTTATGCAGCTCCTCAGGCCATAGAGCTAACGGAGCAGATGGAGATCAAGACCGTCACTTTCGAAATGCAGGCGCCTTCCGATGAAGAGGGGCAGCTGGTGTTCTTGCTGGGCGGACGTGCCGGAGATGTATATCTGGACAATGTGAGCTTGACGCGTGAGGGAAATTCTGCGAATGAGCTCTCACTGGATGAGCAGTTTCCGTTGAAGAACGGCAGCTTCTCGCGGGGCACAGCCAATTGGAGCGAGCATGTACAAGGCCGGTGGGATGGATGGGATCAGCAAACCCGGTACTCGGTCGAGGACGGTGAGCTGAAATTTCACATTTCCAGCGCCGGCAATCAGCCATGGGATGTTATGCTGATGCAGACGGATTTCCCTCTGCGTAGTGGCAGCACGTATGTTGTTTCCATGGATGCCAGATCCACGATGGACCGTCCGGTGGAGCTGGTGATTGAAACAGGTCAACAGCGGTATCTTGAAGAAACCGTTCAGCTGACAGACAGCATGCAGCATTTCAGCTTTGAGCTGCCTGTAAACGACGATCTCGAAGTCTCGTTCAGGCTGCTTATGGGCAAGCTCGCTGGACTGCAGTCCGGCTCGCATGATATCTATGTAGACAATATTCGTGTAGAGCAGAAGGGTGCGCGGGATCAGGCTTTTCTCGCTGTCAACGGTGATTTCTCAGACGGCCTTACCGGCTGGGGCACGCACTTGCAGGGACAATATGACGGACCCTCCTCCGCTTCCTTCCAGGAAGATGCGGGAGAGGCTCGTGTCAGTATCAATCATGCGGGAATAAATCCATGGGATATTATCTTGATGCAGACCAACAAGTCTTTGAAGCAGGGTCAAACGTATCTGGTTTCCTTTAAGGCCAGATCGACAAGTCCAAGAGCGATTGAAGCTGTCATTGATAATCACGAGTATACCCGGTTTCTGAACGAAACGATTGATTTGACTTCAGAGATGCAGATCTTCAGCTTTGAAGTGACACTTGAGAGTGATCAGAACGCCGGGCTCAAGTTCCTCATGGGTGCAGCGCCAGGTATAGGCGCAGATCGTCATGATATTTATATCGATGATGTGCAAATGGAGCTGAAGGGGGCACGCGAAGCCATCAGCGGGGCTACTGTAGCACCTTAACAGCCGTATATTCGCTGAAATTTAAAAAAGGCAGCAGCCAGACCGCCGGGCCAGGGGATATAAACCTGGCCTGACGGTCTCTGCTGTCCTTTTTTTGTTTTATGTGCCATTACCCAACAAAGTGGCACAAATGTAAAGATATTGGGCTACCTTAAAGTGGATCTGAAAAGAATAATGGAGAGGAGACCAATTTGCCGTTACAGGAGGATGAATATGGACACTGTAAAATATGAATATGATGACCGCGGCCGCTTTGTTGTGGAGCAGTACAACAGGGCCGAACCGTTCTCCAGCTTTCTGCCTGGCATGGCCGGCAAGACCGGGATTCCGCTATGGCTGTTTTATGTGAATCGGGGACAAGGGGTGGCCAGCTTCGGCATTGAGGATAAGAATAGTGCCATAATGGAGTTTTTTCCTGCCAACAAAGCCTATCAACTTGTACCTCAACAGGGTTTCCGTACCTTTATCAAATACAGGACTGCACAAGGAGAGGGCTTTCTTGAGCCGTTTGCTATAGAAGAAGCAGGAAGAGACCGCACCGAGCGCATGTTGATTTCTCCGAATATGCTTGAACTGGAGGGAAGCTATCAATCTGAAGGCTTCACGGTAAAGGTAAGTTACTTTACTATGCCTGGGGAGAGCTTTGCAGCGCTTGTGCGGGACGTTTCGATTACGAACATTTCAGGACAAACGATGGACCTAGAGGTGCTTGATGGTATGCCTGCCGTCATTCCATACGGGATGAATCATTCGGCTTACAAAGAGCTCGGTTACACACTAAGGAGCTGGATGGATGTCCAGCATCTGGAGTTAGGCATTCCCCTGTACAGCCTGCGCGGCAGCATTGCTGATACGGCTGAGGTCAATGCGATCAGCGGAGGACATTTTTATTTAGGTTCTGCGTCCCATTCCCGGCTCAGACCGTGCAAACCGGGCCGTCCTATTGTCGATATGGATCTGATCTTTGAGCAAAATACGAGCTTGACACGCCCTGACGGCTTTCTGAACAGGGGCCTGGAAGCGTTACAGTCTGCTCCGCAGGTTACAACGAATAAGGTGCCTGGTGCGTTCACGGGAGCAATCCAAACGCTACAGCACGGTGAAAGCCTACAGATCATATCGATGACCGGGCATGTTAAGGATATTGGCCGTATTCATGCAAGAGCGGAGGAGTTTGTAAGTCCTGTCTATATAGAGCGCAAGAAACAGGAGGCGTCCGAGGTGGTGTCGCAGTACACTCAGGATGTGGAAACCCGGACTGCCCTGCCCCAATTTGATGAATATATTAAACAGAGCTATACGGACAATTTTTTGCGGGGCGGCTATCCGCTTATTCTAGACAATGGGACGGAGGAAGGAGCAGTCTATCATATTTTCTCCCGCAAGCATGGTGATCTGGAGCGGGATTATAATTTTTTCAAGCTGCTTCCGACCTTTTATTCTCAAGGTAACGGAAATTACCGGGATGCGAACCAGAACCGCCGCTGCGATATTTTCATCCATCCCCAGGTTCATGACTTCAACATCCGCATGTTTCTCAGCTTGATTCAGCCTGATGGCTATAACCCGTTGGTCGTTAAAGGCTGCTCTTTCAGACTGAAGGATACAGCGGGGCTGCTTGAGCATGTGGAGGAAGAACATCGGGAAACGATGAGCCGCTTTTTTGACAAGCCCTATCATCCGGGAGAACTGCTGAATCATATGATGGACAAACACATCGCTCTGGTCATCACGCCAGAGGAATTTATGCAGGAAGCACTTCGTCGTTCGGAGCAGAGCTTTGAAGCTGAGTTCGGGGAAGGCTACTGGATCGATCACTGGACGTATAACATGGATCTGGTCGAAAGCTACCTGACGATCTATCCTGACCGGCAAGAGGATTTGCTATACGGCAGCAAGTCCTATACCTACTTTGACAGCCCTGCTTTCGTAGCTCCGCGCAGCCGGAAATATGTACTGACGCAAGAAGGCGGGGTACGTCAATATGGGGCCATTGAGGAGAATGAGGACAAGGAACGCCGTCTCAGCCATGCATCCGGCGGACATTGGGTCACCTCTGCTAACGGTGGGGGAGAGGTCTATCGCTCCACACTGTTTGAGAAGCTGCTTATTCTAGCTGCTGTCAAGTTTGCGACACTGGATCCCGAGGGACTGGGTGTTGAAATGGAGGCAGGTAAGCCGGGCTGGAATGATTCCATGAACGGACTGCCCGGGCTATTTGCGTCCGGCTTCGGGGAGACCTGCGAGCTGAAACGGCTAATGGAAGCACTGGAGCAATGGAACACCCAAGAAATCTCCATCCCTGCAGAGGCTGCCGAGCTTATGGACACGATTGCAGTTGAACTGGAACATTACGAGACCTCTGAGGAAGCAAGCAGAAATATGCTGTATTGGGATCATGTTTCATCTGCCCGCGAGTTGTATCGCAGCCGTGTTGCAGAGGGCTTTGAGGGGTCAGAGACAAAGCTGTCACCTGAGCGAATTGGACAGCTCCTCAAGCGCTGCTTAAGCAAGCTTGAAGATGCTATGCAAAGAGCTCTTGCCATAGGCAATGGTATTTATCCAACGTACTTTTGCTACGAAGCAGAGTCCTATACCCTTCTTGAAGACGAAGAAGGAAAAGCGCAGTATGACGCGAAGGGCAGACCACTTGTCAAGGTTGAGCAGTTCCGCCGGGTGGATGTTCCGCGCTTCCTGGAAGGGCCTGTGCGTGCATTCAAGGTGCTGAAGAAGGATGAGGAGCGCAAACAGCTATACAAGGCAATCCGAAGCAGTGGTATTTATGACCGCAAATTGAAGATGTACAAGGTGAACGAATCGCTGGCAGGACAGCCGCTGGAGCTGGGACGTTCAACCATATTTACACCGGGCTGGCTGGAGAATGAATCCATATTCATGCACATGTCATACAAGTATCTGCTGGAGCTGTTAAAAGGAGGACTGTATAAAGAGTTCTTTGAGGATATGAAGCATTCAATGCCTCCGTTTTTTGATCCTGCAGTATACGGCCGCAGTATTCTGGAAAATTCCTCGTTTATTGCAAGTAGTGCCAATCCGGACGAAACCCTGCATGGCAGGGGATTTGTGGCGCGGCTTAGCGGCTCTACGGCAGAATTTCTGAACATGTGGTTTGTGATGATGGCCGGCGAACAGCCGTTTCAAGTGAAGGATGAGGGTTTAACACTGCGCCTGCTTCCCAAACTTCCCGGTTGGTTGTTTGACGAGTCGGGTGAGGTCAGCTTCCGTTTTCTTGGTGCTTGTGAGGTGACCTACTGCAATTCGCAGCGACAAGACACGTTTGCTCTTAACAGCAGCAGTATTCGGTATGTGCTGACGCTGCAAGACGGCAGCAAGGTGGAGACTTCTGGTGTTATTTCCGAGCCTTATGCGAGTCTTGTTCGTTCAGGGAAGGTTGCTGCCATACGAGTTCAGCTGTTCAGCTGATGCTTATGTAAAAGATAATGAACCCGCCCGCCACAGCTGAATGCTGCAGCGAGCGGGTTCTCTGTTTTCAAGCCAGCTTGTCCCTATATTCCTGCGGGGTTAGGCCGAATTTATCCTTGAACAATTTGATGAAGTAGCTGGTCTTCATATAGCCCAGTCCCTCCGCGATCTCGTACACCTTCTCGTTCGTGTTCCGCAGCTTGTAGGTGGCCTGCTCCATCTTCAGGCGGAATAAATAATCGCTGATGCCTTCACCGGTTTCCAGCTTGTAGACCTTCGAGAGATAGGAGGGATTCAAGAACACATGCGCTGCGATGGATTGCAGGGACGCCTCGCTAAGATGATGGTACACATAGTCCTGAACCTGTCGAACAAGACTGGACCGTGAATCCTTGGTTTCAGCGTCCATGCTCTGCTTGTAAACCTGCAAAATGCTCATGGACCAATCGCGCAGCTGCTGGATGGTATGGAACTGAGGGCCATTCACCAGCTTCTTGTATTCCTCCCCGAGCAGCTCCTGAATCCAGCGCTTGCTCTTATGAATGGAGTAGCTGAATGCACTGACAATCATGAAATAGGTCTCCAGAATATGCTCATGAGAGTGGCTCCATTTTTGCTCCAATTCATTAAATATAGCATCCATCTTCTCATCCAGGGCTTCCCATTGACCGGCCTCAATGAGGTGGACCAGCATCGGGGGATCATATAAATGCGTCAAGGAATTCACGGACCTTGCTTCCGGCTCCGGCTGCTCGGCAAGGGTCAGCAGCAGCTCCCGATCGCTGCCGATATGCTGGCGGAACTGGATCACGGACTCATCATAGAGCTTCTTCACTTGCTGTGGGAATGGACCCCATCTGCTGAGCAGGACCGAGATCGTCCCCTTCAGAAATTGCTTGACGCTGTGCTGCAGCCGGGACGCTTTGTTCTCGGCTTTATCCTTCCAATCCAATTCGGTGCTTCCAGCACCCGGCTTAGGCTGAATCAGGAAGATGAGATAGCCATGCTTATCCTTGATCTGCCAAATGTGAAACGTGTCGACAAACAGCTCCTCCGCCATATTAAAGATGGCATACTCCATCAGAGGAACATCATTCCCCCGATAGCGGTCAAAATAATCCTCCAGCCGGATCAGCATCAGGCTGTACGGCACCTCTTGCCGCAGAGGCAGCTCTAATAGCTCCAGCCGCTCATCCAGCTCCTCAAATGAAACGCGTCTGCCCTCAAGCAATTCCATGAGCAGATGATTGCGAAGGGCGGGCTGGTTAAGCTTAATGGACTGCATTGCATTCTGGTATGAAGCGATGGACTTCCACTCGTCCTCAATGCTCTTGAGGGCTTTCGTCACAGCACCCAGCACTTCCTCGTCTTCACAGGGCTTGAGTAAATAATCGGTCACCTGGTTTTGAAGCGCGCGCTTGGCATAATCAAAATCATCATATCCGGTGAGAAGGATACAGCGGATTTTTTCCCATGAAGCTCTGACCTGCTCGATCAGATCGAGCCCGGAGTCTCCGGGCATGCGAATATCTGTGATCATAACACTGATCGGGTGGACGGTGATAATCTCCAGAGCCTCCCGAGCCGAGTAGGCTTTATGAACTTTTACAATGTCGAGCTGTTCCCAGGGTATCATTTCCGCGAGGTCATCTACCAGGTCGGGCTGGTCATCGACAATAAGAAGCTGATGCATCTGTCACACTCCAATTCTTGTAAGCTTTGCTGCTGTGCAGCCGATTGAAATCAAGGGAGACCGCTAAAGCAGGCGACTCTTATTCGCCGGGCTCTATCGGCCATTGGATCCTCACCTTCATCCCGCCATGCTTCCCGGGAGCAAAATTCAGCGACGCCTCATTCCCGAATTGCAGGAAGATGCGCTGGTGTATGTTCCACAAGGCCGTGCCGGTTTCCGTCGTCGGAGGCAGCGTAATGCGATGCTGCAATTCTTGAATCTGATCCAGGGTCATGCCCATGCCGTTATCCTCAATGGTAATGCAGTTCAGTCCGTCCGCCTGCTCCCCGCTGATCGTTACGATGCCGTCCATAGCAGATTTCTCAATCCCATGGATGACAGCGTTCTCAACGAGTGGCTGCAGCAGCAGCCTTGGCACCTCAAGTCTCAGCATGCTGTCCGGCACGTCAATCTCGTACGACAAATGCTGGATATGCATTTTCTGAATTTCGAGATAGCTCTCAATGAGGTTTAATTCCTCGCTCAGCGCGGCGCTCGATTTCTCGCTCCTTGTGGTGTACCGGTAATATTTACTGAGGTGCATAGCCATATCCATAACCTGCTGCTTCTTGCCCAGCCGAGCCAGACTGCGAATCAATGCAAAGCAATTGTACAAAAAATGCGGATTGATCTGCGACTGAAGCTGCTTCAGATTTGCCTCCCGCGTGCTGATCTGCTCTGCATACACCTTGTGAATCAACCGGTCAATGTCGGATGCCATATCGTTAAAGCGCTCAAACAGATACGAGAATTCGTTGTTCGGATTTACCGTGATCCGGGTGGAATACTCGCCGTCCCGCAGCCGCTGTACATTTCGGATGAGCAGCCATATCGGACGCTGTACGTTCCGGTACAGCAGATACGCAGCGACAGTGCTTAAGATCAAGAGCAGGCCGATCGATCCATAAAAAAGATTACGCGATTTCACAATAGGCTCCAGAATGGCCTCCAGCGGATAATAATCGACCAGATATCCGTTCAGGGACTCGATCCGGACGGTACTTACCAGATACTGTTCACCTGCAAGCTCCATCACCGTACTGTCCTGACCCCTAAGAGGCTCAGCGGCGATCCGGCGGCTCAATTCCTCCATCTTGTCCAGATCGGCGGTGCTGTTCGTAATCATCTGGTCCGAGGGCAGGAGCATAAAGGGATCTCCCTGGCCCCCCAGCTTAAAGCGGTCCAGATCCTTGGCCAGCAGATCCTGCGGAAATGAAACCTCCACGACAAGCCCGGCCTGTTCAATGCGGTCTCGCATGCTCTCCGGCTTGACGACATGGCGGACATACCGATACTCCATGCGCCCGCCGACGTTCATTTCTTTGAACTGCCAGGTTGGCGATGCAATGCGTTTCAGCTCCTCCAGATCAAAGGCCGCGCGCGGATTCGTAGAGACGATATCCTGCTGCTGCGGAGCAATGACGCTGTATTGTGTATCCCACCGTTCCGCAACATTTAACAGGCGGAGGCGCTCCAGCATCCGGGATTTCTCAGAATTGCGCTCATAGGCCGTCCGGATGGAGGGCAGCTGCTGCAGCTCTTGAATGTGGATATCCTCACTAAGAAGAAAAGCAAGGGTGGATAAATTGTCGACGCTGTTGTCGAATTCGGTAGCAAGGAAGCGCAGATCCTTCTGCTTCATAGCCCGGATTTCACTGCTTACGACCGAGACACTGACCCGGTTGGACAGGCTGTACAGCACCAGGATCGGGATCAGCAGCAGCACGAGCACGATAATCATCTTGGTTAATGTATTGGTTTTGATCGGTAACAACATCACTTCTTCCCTTCCTTGGTGAACGGCGCCGGCTCAGAATAGTCAACAGAATGGCATCGTTCCAAAAATCGTGGTCTATAAGCATGGGAGCGCTGTTGATACAATTATTAATACAGAAACCGTTGAAAATCAATCCATGTCAACAATTAAGTAGAGGAGCGAAGCAGGATGGAAAGCGTGAAAAGCAACCCGCAGGCAGCACCAAAGCCTTCCGTCAGTAAAGTAAGAAAAAGCAAAAAGCCAAGGGAGAAGCTAGGAAGAACATGGCCGCTGCATCTCATGCTGTTACCGGCTGCGCTGGTGACCCTGATTTTTGCCTATGTGCCTATGGGCGGCCTGATTATGGCCTTTCAGGATTTCAAGCCATACGATGGCGTCTTTAATTCCCCATTTGTCGGTCTGGAGCATTTCCGATTTATGTTCGAGTATCCCGACAGTAAGCAAGTCATTATCAACACCCTGATTATTGCAGGACTCAAGATCGTGTTCGGGCTTCTCGTTCCGTTCACCTTCGCCATTCTCCTGAATGAAATCCGCCTGACTCTGTTCAAGCGGGTCGTCCAGACCCTGGTTTACCTGCCCCACTTTATTTCATGGGTCATTCTGGGTGCCATCCTGACCGATATGCTTGGCAGTGAGGGCATCGTCAACGGCATGCTGCAGGCCATGGGTATGGATCCGATCTTTTGGCTCGGGGACGGGAACTGGTTCCGGTTTACGGTCGTCGTCAGTGACATTTGGCAGAACTTCGGCTTTAACACTATCGTGTTCCTTGCGGCATTAGCGGGTGTGAATCCGTCGCTGTACGAGGCGGCCGAGGTGGATGGCGCGAACCGCTGGAAGCAGACGCTGTATATTACGATCCCAGCCATGATTCCGATTACGGTCGTAGTCGCCACGCTGTCGATCGGTAATATTCTGAATGCAGGCTTTGACCAGATCTTCAACCTGTATAACCCGCTTGTGTACGACAAAGGAGATATCATTGATACGTTTGTCTACCGCACCGCGATTTTGAATGGACAGTTCAGCTTTGGTACGGCAGTCGGCATGTTCAAGTCGGTGGTCGGTCTCGTACTGATCGTCATCTCTTACCGCCTGGCAGCAAGATATGCAGGCTACAAAATATTTTAGGGCGAAGGAGTAGAAAGAGATGTATTACAAAACAAGCGGCTATCGCATATTCAGTATCTTCAACTACACACTGCTCACATTGATCTGCATATCCTGTGTGCTGCCGTTGCTTCATATTCTGGCGGTCAGCTTCAGCGGAAGTGCGCCGGCGAACTCCAACCTGGTTGGACTTCTGCCCATTGATTTCAACGTCGAGGCATATACGAAAACCTTGAACAACAGCAACTTCCATCAAGCATTGTCGATGGGCGTGTATCGGACACTGCTCGGCACCTTTGTCGGCATGGTACTGATCGTGCTCGCCGCCTACGCGCTGTCCAAGGATTCACACGGCTTCCGCAGTCGATCCTTTTACACCTGGTACTTTCTGTTTACGATGCTGTTCAGCGGGGGGATCGTCCCGGCCTACATGCTGATCCGTAACCTGGATCTGATGAACTCCATCTGGGCGCTCGTACTTCCGGTTGCCGTCAATGTCTTCAACATGGTTCTGATGATGAACTTCTTCCGGGCTGTGCCGAAGGAGCTGGAGGAGGCGTCACTGATTGACGGCGCGGGTCATTTCCGTACCCTGTGGAGCGTATTCCTGCCGATTTCCATGCCGGCGCTGGCCACCATTTCCCTGTTCACCATGGTCTTTCACTGGAATTCCTGGTTTGACGGACTGCTGTTTATAACAGACTATAAGAAATATCCGTTGTCTACGTTCCTGCAGACCGTCATTGTTCAGCAGGATTTCAACAAGATTAACCCGGATGTGAATGAGCTCAAGAACATTTCCCAGCGTACCGTAAAATCCGCTCAGATCTTTATCGGAACGCTGCCGATTCTGTTAGTATATCCGTTCCTGCAAAAATATTTTGTGAAGGGTATTATCCTGGGTGCGGTAAAAGAATAACGGCAAGACATAATAAATTAGCATAAATGCAAATATTGTGGCATTTCGGAGATTGCAGTAGCCGGGTTATAGTGTAAACGTATTCAAGAAGCACGACACAAAAACAATGATGGGGGAAGTACACATGAAAAAATGGATGTCTGTTTTGTTGGTAGGCACGCTGTCCTTGAGCTTGGCCGCATGCGGCAGCAGCAATAACAGTGAAACCGATACAGCGAACAATAACACATCGCAGAATGAAGGCTCGACGGGATTTGAGAATGGCAAATATGATCCGCCGATTACGCTGACTACAGTACAGGGACTTGACTCCAATGCTTCGATCTTCAAGCAAGGCGAGACGATGGAGAACAATGTCCACACCGAGCTTATTAAGGACCGGCTCGGCATTGAGCTGAAATATGACTGGGTCGTAACGAACACGAATGACGCCTACAAAACCAAGCTCCGGCTGATGCTTTCTTCCGGGGAGAAAATGCCGGATGTCGTTCGCTACCGCGGTGACATGGAAACCGTCAACATGCTGATTGACTCCGGCCAGTTTATGGCTGTGGATGAGCTCGTTGAGCAATATGCCGGCGAGGAATACAAAAAGGGCCTGGAACTCGATCCAACGATCTGGTATCCGGTAACACGCGACGGCAAGAAGATGGCACTTCCGATTCTGGATTACGCCTATAACTCGAACCAGACGCTGTTTATCCGGGAGGATTGGCTGAAGAAGCTGAACCTGAAGGCGCCAACGACGCTGGAGGAAATGGAGCAGGTGATGGATGCTTTCGTAAACCAGGATCCGGACGGCAATGGCAAGAAGGATACCATTGGTCTTGCAGCAGGCTTCAAGAATGGCTTTAACAACTGGATGACCGACATCGGCTTCGTGTTCGGAGCGCACGGCGTAATTCCAGGCAGCTGGAATCCGGATGAAAACGGAAAGCTGAGCATGGGCTCTGTCGATCCGGCAGCCAAGGAAGCCCTGGCTACGATCCAGTCCTGGATGGAAAAAGGCTACATTTCTCAAGACGCAGCCTTGAAGGATGAAGTTGGCGCGTCGGAGTTCTTTACAAAAGGTCAGGCCGGCATGATGGTAGGTCCGAACTGGATTCCGGCATGGCCGCTGCCAGACTTCGAGAAGAACGTACCGGATGGCGAGTATAAAGCGTACCCGCTGCCTGCAGGTCCTACGGGTAAAGCAGGCGCCGCTGGAAACAACCCGCCTGTAAACGGTTATCTGTTCATCAACAAGGATGCCAAGAACCCGGAAGCGGTTCTCCATTACTACAATTTCTTCTTCGATAACTTTGCAAATCCGGCAGAGGGCAGCGAATTCGCTCAGGGCTTTGCAGAAGGCTATGATTACGCAGTAGGTCCGGACGGCAAGGTTATCAAAACGACAGAGGAAGCCAAAGCCAATCCGGAGCTGTTCCCTGGCGTAGATTTGAACAACCCGCTGCCAAACCCGATGTTCTACACCTTGACGTATGAAGGTGCACGGATTCCGACGCTGTACGCCGAAAGTATGGTCAAGGCAGCGGAGGGCGGCGAGCTGGAAACTCCTTACGAGAAGACTGAGGTCGGCGGACGTCATCCCGAGAACGTTCAGGCTATGAAGGTGATTATGGATCAGCAGGACATTTACCTGAAGAACTACTACATGGGTCCACTGACAGAAACGATGCAGAGCAAGAATGAATTGCTGAACAAGCTGATTAACGAAGCGTACAACAAGATTGTGTACGGTCAGGTTTCGGTCGACGAGTTCGATAAGATGGTCGAGAACTGGAAGAAATCCGGCGGTGAGCAAATCACGGAAGAAGTTAACGCTTGGTACGATACTGTAAAATAGCACGGCTTAAAGACATCCCCCCAAGTCTCCTTGGGAGGGATGTTTTTTTGAGTCGTGGGCAATGCTGACCTGAGCCATGCTACAATAGAAGAAAGCGAAAATGGGAGGATCACATGTCCTGGAGTAAATTGAAGCAGCAGTTAGAGAGCTTTCTGAGCCCCGCGCTGCAGGGGAAGGTGGAGTACCGTGCTACGAGCTACCGGTATGCGCCTGATAAGGCAGGAGACTGCTATATTACCGCATTCAAGCACAATGTGCTGAATATGAATGACCCCGGCAGCCCTGTCACATGGTATGCCTCCGAGCAGGAAATCAAGCAGGATGACACGATTCAGCTGCACATCTCTCCGGAAGAGGTAGAGGCAGTCCGCGCTGGCACAAATAGCAGCATTCCCGAGGAGCGGCTGCGGGTCATGGCAGCAAGCCGGAAGAAGACCGCGCTCGCCAAGGAGCTGATGTCGGTCCAGACCGCGCTGGTTAAATCGAGCTTTACGGTGAAGGCCACACATTTTTTATCCACTTCTATAGAAGAAAATTTGGAGAGCAAGGATATTCTGCTCAATATTCTGGCCCTGGTGGACCGGCGGGTGGGGAGAAAGCGTCTGCTGGCTCTGACCGACACCATGAAGCTTAAGCATCCTGCGGTGCAGTATTTCTATGAGCTGCGGCGGAGTGCGCTGTAATGGAGAGGGCTACGCCATGCTACGCCATGAAAGGAAGAAAGTCCTGCTGGACGTGAGGCTTAGATAACCTATATGCTAGGGAGCATGAATCTATGGTTTGGGGGATGTCTGATTAATTATGTTGAAAAAAGAAATAGCTTATATCCGCAAGCAATTCAAGCTGGATCATGAGAAGCTTCATATATACGACATTCTGAACGTGTATATTATGAAGGATAGCAGCGAGGTGTATCATGATGAACGCCTGCCGTTTGAGATGCTGGACCGGGAGAAGCAGGAGCTGTATATGGGCAATTTCAAAAAGCTGCTGGCCGGAGAGCTCGATCAGAAGCTGTTCGAGCTGAAGCTGCACGAGGAAGCGGAGACGCCGACCCGGGTCATGCTTCACCAGGGCCTCGTAACCGGCGATCCGGAGGAGTGGCATGATCTGATGCTGCTGCTGGTGGAGAAGATGCTGACAGATACGACCTATGAGAAGGATACGGTCGTCACCTTTGTCCGGGGACAATACTATCAGCCGACCCAGGCGCGCAAGGATGAGAACGAAGAAAGCCCGAATAATGAAATGTTCGCGAACCCGTTTATTTTGTGCAGCATCAATTCAACAGAGCAGCAGCGCAAGTCCCTGCTCTTCGATTATGTAGAGCGAGAATTCAAATACAACGTGATTGTGGATCCCATCATTAAATTAAGCTCGCCGGAGCAAGGGTTCTTCTACCCGAGCGTGACCGACGGCTATTCCGATGTGAACCGGGTGCTGTACTGCTCGGGTAAGCCGAACGATCCCAATCTGCGCTTCATAGAAGAGGTTCTGAATGCGGAGAAGACGGTAACCGCGCTGGAGGAACGCTCTATTTTTGAGGAGATTGTGAAGGAGGTCGCAGAAGACCAGCTGGATGCCTCCAAGATTGCCAGTGTATATGAAGAAATTCATCAGGTGATCGAGACCCATGAGGAAGAGGAGCCGGCACGGCTTGACTACAAGGATGTGGAGCGGCTGCTGACGGGAAGCGGTGTCGAGAACGTCACCGCCGAGAAGGTGGAGCGGGCTTTTGAGAGCATCGTCGATAACAAGAACTATGAGATCAAAGCGAGCAGTGTGATCCCGAAATTCAACTCCAAGTCCATCAAGATCAATACCAAGGTGGCGACCATCTCTGTCAGTCCACAGGACTTGAAGTATGTGAAGCAGGTTAACTACCAGGGCAAGAAGAGCATCCTGATTGAGGTCGATGAGGACATTATCATTGAGGGCTTTACGCTGAGTACGGAGGATTTGTAGCGCCTGGAGGTAGATTCTTATTTCACGAGACAACTCCCTGGAGTGAAGCCCGAAGCAAAATAATAAAGACATGGCGGAGTCGGGTAGGTTAGCCCAGCCCCGCCATGTTTTTATTATGGTGAGTACGAGAATTTATTCTATAGCTTTTTAAGAACATATGTTCGATGACACAAAGCTGCCATTGAGGAAATGTAATATAGAACAAAACGCTGGATTCATGTGAAGGAGGATGTATATGGAAATAATTGCACTCATCGTAAATGCCCTGACGCTGTTGGTCGTGTCTGCCCTTTACTTCAAGAAACAAGAGGTTGAGGTGATTCAGGCTGAGCTCCGAGTGGAGCTGGAGAAGACAAAGGAAGAAATACGCAAGTCCATTATGGAGCAGGCTGTGCAAAATCGGCAGGAAGCCCATACCGCGGCAAAAATGAACCGGGAAGAGCTGAACGGATCTATGGGTAATATGAATCGTACCCTTATAGCGAGCATTGGGGAGCTGGCCTCTCAGCAGAAGAATCTGCTCGACAGCTTCTCTAAGCGTCTCTCTGATCTGACCGTGATGAATGAAAGAAAGCTGGAGACGATCCGCAGCACGGTGGAAGAGAAGCTCGTGCATTTGCAGGAGGATAACAGCAAGAAGCTGGAGCAAATGCGCGCTACCGTCGATGAAAAGCTGCATGCTACCTTGGAGCAGCGGCTCGGCGACTCTTTTAAAATGGTGAGTGAGCGGCTGGAGCTGGTCCATAAAGGACTAGGGGAAATGAAGACGCTGGCGAATGGAGTCGGCGACCTGCGAAAAGTATTGACCAACGTCAAGACCAGAGGAACACTGGGCGAGCTGCAGCTGGAAAATTTACTGGAGCAGACACTTACTGTAGAGCAATATGACAAAAATATCGCTACCAAAAAAGGCAGCAGCGAACGTGTAGAGTTTGCTATTAAAATTCCGGACAAGAACAACAAGGATCACTTCATACATCTGCCGATTGATTCCAAATTCCCGATTGAAGACTACCAGCGGCTGTTAGATGCTCTGGAGGAAGGCCATAGCCAGGCGGCAAGCGAGTATTCGAAGCAGCTGGATGCCAGGATTAAGAGTGAAGCCAAATCCATTCGGGACAAGTACATCGATCCGCCGAATACAACCGATTTTGCGATCATGTTTCTGCCGGTCGAGGGCCTGTTTGCTGAAGTGCTTCGCAAGCCGGGACTATGGGAGTCTATTCAACGAGAATGCCGTGTCGTCATCGCAGGCCCCACTACACTTACGGCTGTTCTGAACAGTCTCCAGCTGGGCTTCCAGACGCTGGCCATACAGAAGCGCTCCAGTGAAGTATGGCAGGTGCTTGGCGCCGTCAAAACCGAATTCGGCAAATTCGGTGACGTGCTGGAGAAGACTCAGAAAAAGCTGCAGGAGGCCAGTAATTCGATTGACGCTGCATCTACCCGGACGCGAGTTATAGAGCGCAAGCTCAAAAAAGTTCAAGAGCTGCCGGCAGTGGAAGCAGAGCAGGTTCTGCTGGAGGCAGCTATAGATTGACCTGTATAGGCAGCGGTTCGGATGATGCTGCCCAAGTTACTTTTTTTAGCGAAAAGCTGTAAAATAGTCTGTGGTAATAGGGCTGCGGTAAAGGTAGACGCAGAAGACGAATGGGTAGAGGTGAAGCCGTGAATACATTAATTCAAGACTTGAAGGAAGGCGACGATTTCGTCGGCTTCTACCTGATTAAAGCGATGGAAGCAAGACAGACGAACAGCTCGGTGCCCAAGGATTACCTGGACCTGGTCCTTTCGGACTCCAGTGGAAGCATTTCCGCGAAGTATTGGGATGCCAGCAAGACGGATTTGGAAACCTTTTTTCCGATGTGCGTGGTGAAGATCCAGGGTGCGGCGCACGTTTATCGGGACCAGCTGCAGGTGAAGGTGCTTCGGATTCGCAAAGCGGATGAGAATGATGGAGTCTCTGTCACGGATTTCATCCGCAGCGCGCCTGTCGCGGCAGAAGAGCTCATCGCGGTCATCCAGCGGACCATTGAAAGCCTGGAGCATGGGGACATCCGCAGGATCGTCACCTTTTGCTTCGACAAGGTGAAGGAGCAGCTTCAGTCCGCGCCAGCGGCAAAATCGTTTCATCATGCTTATTTTGGCGGGCTGGCCTATCATATGGTGCGCATGCTGGAGCTCGGTGAATTTCTGTGCAAGCAGCGGCCGTTTCTTCAACGTGATCTGGTTCAGGCAGGCATTATTTTGCACGATATTGCGAAGCCCGCCGAAATGATCTCGGAATACGGGATCGTGCAGGATTACAGCAATGCAGGCAAATTGATCGGGCATATCAGCATGGCTGCCCAGTGGGTCACCGAAGCAGCCATCAAGCTGGAGCTGGACACGGGATCGAACGCAGTACTGGCTCTGCAGCATCTGATTCTGTCTCATCATAACCTTGGGGAGTGGGGCAGTCCCGTCCAGCCGCAAATGCCGGAAGCCGTGGCTCTTCATTATATTGATGCGATGGATGCGAAGCTCCAGATGGTGGAGGACATGCTCCAGACGACAGCAGACCATCAGGAATGGACACCGGCCATTCGGGGACTGGAGAACAAGGCCATGGTCAGGCTGAAGCTGTGATGATGAACGGAGGCGAAACCACAGTCTATGGTTAAAAAAATTGGCTTAGCCCTCTTTTATCTTGTCATCGCCGGTCTGATTTATAAGTATGGGGAGTCCATTCTAGCCTGGTTTCGGGAGACCGACAGTGCCTTCCAGGTCATTGGGATGGCCACGCTAATGGCATTGTTTCCGATGATTCCTTATCCTGTGGTGGGAGGCTTGATCGGAGCCGCATTCGGCCCGGTCACCGGCGGATTGATGATCTGGACCGGCTCGACAGCGGCTTCCTTGATCATGTTCCTGTTTGTGCGCTACGGGTATCAGGACTGGGGCAAGAAGGCCTTGATGAAGGCGCGAAGGCTGGAGAAGATGACCGTGCTTTTTGAACAAAATGCGTTCCTGTTCATCCTCTTCGCCCGGATGGTCCCCACCATCCCGTCCATCATCGTGAATGTATATTCGGCCCTGAGCCGGGTCTCGTTCGGGGTCTACGCACTTTCTTCCTCCCTGGGCAAAATTCCTGCAATGCTGCTGTTCGTGCTCATTGGCGACAGCCTGCTCACCGAGCCAAGAAACGTATTTATTACGATCATTATTTATGGACTGTTTCTCGCCGTAACGATCTATGCGTACCGGGCCTGGAAGAGCAAGCATGTGAGTCCTGCTTCGTAGGGAGTGTTTAATGTCAGAGCCGGTTATGGACCGGCTCTTTGTGTTGGTTTATTTAATTTTTCATGGATATAAGTTCATAGGTATAATATACTAGGGTATATTATAAAATTTACCTGTATAGGAAAAAGGGGGCTGCTAACGATTTGATTAACTGTCAATATAGCATTCTAAGCATGAGGTTTAAGATTACATAAGAATGAATGTGTAATGTTGATTTTTCAATATGACGACTTCACTCTATGTGAAGTTTTTTTGTTTGAAGAAATTTTGTATGAACTTGGAGGTTAACTATGGAAGCTATTTTCACTTCCCCATCGTTTTACATATTTTATATCGGTATAATGGTTGTAATATTTGCACTCAGTTGGTATCGTATCCTTCGTCCTTATTCTATGAGTAAGAAAGCTGCAACAGCGATTAACAGCAAGTTACTTGAGTTGTCTCAGACCCATGATATGTCAGTGAAATTTCATCAAATGAATGAATGGTTTGAGCAGAACAATAACGAGTACATACAGAAAAGTGTTTTTCCAGCTTGGCAAAGCTATTACGAAAAGTACTTGTTTTATCAAAAAAAAGGCATCTCTTATACTCCTGATGTATATGATTTCTTTTTTGAGGAATCTCTGGTACAGAGCTTCGGGAAACGGAAAGCTGCCGACATTATTGCAGGAGTGTTTTTATCGCTAGGGATAGTAGGAACCTTTCTTGGAATCGCATTTGGCGTGTCTGGACTTGAAGTAGGAGGAGATCCGGAGGTGATGCAAGCCGGGATTGGAGTTTTGCTTTCAGGGATGCAAGTTAAATTTTCATCTTCTATAGTTGGTATCTTACTTTCATTACTCTGGGTGTCAATAGACAAAGTGGGTTATTATCCGGGGCTTTCTCAATCATTCTCGAAAATACGACAAGACCTGGATGGGGCCTTTCCGACTCAAGATCAGGGAACCCTCTTGTTAAGTATGGATCAACGTCAGGAAAAGCAAATGCAGGATTTTCAATCATTTTTTTCTGAAGTCCTGATCCCTAATATGGTCAACGGATTGGCCGATTCTATTCATAAATCCATTGCTCCTCAAATGGAGCAGACTCAGCAAATTATGTCGGATCTGCTGCAAACGACGACGGTAAATCAAGCACAAGGGATGCAGCAAATGGTAGATACCTTTGTTACACAACTCAACGAACTAACTGGGGATCATATGAAAAACTTAGGAGTGGCGTTGAATTCAACCATTGAATGGCAGCAGAAAGTGCATACAGAGATGGGCGCATTAGTACAATCCATGCAAGAATCTGCTTCTAGCCAATCCGTTATGGTTGAGAAAACAACCGGCTTAGCGGAACAAATCCATAGTTATACCGAAAAAATTACAGACTATCAGGAAGTACTTGAGAAAACAGTGACGGAGCTGAATCAAACCACGGAGAAAAACAGCCAACTTCAAAGTGTAACCGCAGAGCTGCTTGATAAAATGATGGAAGAACGTAAGCTGTTTAACGAGTACTTCGAAACTCATATGATCACGTTAAAAAATAATGTAGATAATATTGTCCATCAAACCGAATTGCAGGTGACCTTCCAGGAACGATTAGAAGAGAACCTGCAGCGAATCTCTACCATCACACAGAGCCAGCAAACTTTGGCCGTTACAATGGCTCAGCAGGCAGATCTTAACAAGAAATCAAATCAGGAGTTGGAAGTTATTTTTGATAAATTTACTTACAATAACTCTGAATTTGTTCATATTCAAGATGATCTTACAAGCATCATCAAAATCATTCAGCAGGAACGAAAAGAGCTGGATGATATCTCTAGTAAAGTCCAAAGTACTTTGACCGACCAGTTACATGATATGGATCAAAGAGTTGAACAGTTAAGGGTTATTTGGGGGTCTGCCAGTGACTCCATGGCTAAGACGAATAAGCACTTGGAAACATCTATGAATCAATTTACAGACGATATGCACCGTGGACTGCAAAATACATTCACACAATTTGATCAGGAATTGACCAAATCTGTTCAGCATTTGGCTAGCGGAGTAGATGCAATCCAAGAAGGCATTGTTGATTTACCTGATGCGATTCAAGCTTTGAAGCAAGCAGTAGGAGAGATAAACCGTCAGTCCAAACGGATATTAAGTCCGGTAACTTCAGAATAAGGTGTTGATATAGTTGGCAAAAGGAGCTAGAAATGAACGGCATATGCCTCGGTCTCATGAGGCGGAGAAAGAGAGCTTCTGGGTATCATATACCGACCTGATGTCCGCGTTACTTGTTATATTTGCGTTGGTGCTGATGATTACTATATTTAATACCCAGTCGGCCTACGAAGAAAAAGAAGCGGCTATAAACGAAAAAAATCAAATGATCGAAGATGTGATCGGAGTGAAATCCGAGATCATTCAGGAACTCATTAGAGCTTTTGAAGACTCTGATCTTGCCATGGAGGTTGATCCTCAAACCGGTGCGATTCGTTTCTCAGGAGGCGTGTTCTTTGACTTGAACAGCAGTATGGTTTCAGTGAAAGGGACGGATTATCTTGAGAAATTCATACCCCAATATATTAATATTCTGCTCTCCGATCGCTTTAAGGATGAGGTCTCACAAATCATTGTAGAAGGCCATACAGATACGACAGGAGGCTATCTATACAACCTGCAATTGTCTCAGGACCGTGCTCTTTCCGTTGTCCAACAAATATTTCAGCCCTCCTTCCCGGAATTTAAATACCGGAATCAGTTAAAGTCTGTCATCACGGCTAACGGTAGATCATTTAGTATTCCGATTCTGAAAAAAGACGGGACTATTGACGCTGACAAATCGCGGAGAGTTGAGTTTAAATTTCGGCTTAGAGATGATCAGCTGCTTGATCAACTGCAGAAGCTGGGGGAACGAGATGGAAATTAACAAGTACTTTTACATGTTTTCATTTGAACCTCAACTGTTGACGGAAGAAAGACATAGAGTCGAACGAAAATTTGAGAACAAGGCAGCTGATATTATAAAACGGCGTGGGAAGATGCTGCTTCCTAACCTGCTGGAGTTGATCCGCTCTACACCTATGGATCAGATCGAAGGTTTGGCAAAAAAACTGAAAAAGATGGAAGTCTTACTTTTAATTTATGAGGATTACCCGTTCCCGGATGAAAATCCGGAAACGGTATTTAAAATCAATCAAATTCTTACAGCCCGCTACTCGAACGAGGTGGGTAAGACGGCTTGGAATATGTATCAACATCTTATTTCAGATAATATGCTGCAAGATTTGCTTCGACGGATCTTTCAAGTTGATCAGTTCGGTTTCTTACTTCTAGAGGTACGTTTACAGCGAAATTTAGAACAAGCTATCTTTCATATTGATGGTATGGTACAAGGGATGACTTCTATGCTGTTGTCGTTAGATATGGGGATTAAGGATGTATTTGAAAAATTAAAAGTGGAGGAAAATTCAAAGCTTGAAATGTCTCTTATGAAGAGAGTGCTAGAGCAAGGTTTAAGCACAGATTTCATCATTAATCGTGATGGAACTGAGTTTATTGCAAGATTACTCGATACTTACCCCATGGATGAATATAAACAGCTCATCAAGATTTATTTTGAAGCACGGTCATATGATCACTTCCATGCAGTTCTAACCCAGCAAGCAATTGATCGGCTTAGAGATCCCAGAGAACGGTTAACGGACTGGCATTTCTTAAATGATCAGGCAGTTGGAGAAGTCAAACGGTGGCTAATCCAAAGGAAACTGCAAATTATCTTTAAGGATGATCAGGATAATAAACGCCTGAATTATTGGAAAAGATTTATTGACCATATGCGGGATGTTGAATTGATTCAGGATCCGATGATTGCATTTATTTATTTTGACCAATTCGTGGTTGTTGAATATGGAAATATCGGGGCTGCTTACTTTTACCATCGTGAAGGATTCGACAACATCATTCAGCCAATCAGTACGTCTCATACCTTTAGAAACAGCCGTAGTCGAACAAAGAAAGAATACATGTTGAAGGTACCCGAGCCGATAAAAAAGGGTCACCCTCTCTTCATCAACAAGCTGGGTCATCATGGAAGATACTGGACAGACAAATTTGATGAGCACATGAGATATTACTTGGATGGAGTATTTTAAGGAGGGGCAGAAAATATGGCAGGTGTATTTGATTTCATTCATAAACGACGTAAACTTGCTTCTTCAACACCTACCGAGATAAAGGTAGATAAGGTTCTTGTTCCGCAGGGGCTAGAATACAAAGTTTTACGAGATGCTCAATTACTGCAGTTTCCGCTTAATCTTCGAATCTCTGAATTAAGACAATTAGGTAATGCTGAGCTGCTGGAAACGCTTGAGGATTTATGGTTTGAAGGTTATTTAGAGTCGGAATCATCAGGGTTTGTCCTGACTATGGATCGATTTCATGAAATTCCACAAGAGCTTAAGGAACGGCTGGGAATACCTGAGCCTACCGAACTTAAATTGAGACTAGGTCACGAAAGTGCAGTGGGATCCCCGCATTTTAAGTTTGTGCTTGAGAAGAATTACAAGACGTGGGAGCATCTTGAGAGGTCGTCCAAATGTTTGGGGCCGTGGATCGTAATGCCTAACCAACAAGTACTGCTAATGAATGAAGAACAGTATCAATTCCAGCAGCTCATAGATGAAGCTCCTAATGCCATGGACCGGGAAAAAATATTCACCTATGTTGCTCAGGTGCGAAATGCAGCAATGCGTCTCGGCTATCCGATGGATGATTATCTGCGTCATCAGGAATATCTGTTTGTGGATCAGTTGGAGATCGACCTCAATTACGATCAGTCCGCTATTACATTACATCCTCGATATGGGTCTACGGATGATATATCTTCAGAGATTTTAAGCAATATGAGTGCTGCGTCGAGTAGATATGCGGTGGACGAGAACAACCGAAAAGTGTTTGTTAAACCCTCTATTGTAGAAGAAGCAAACCGTATTCAAGAGCTTCCCCCTGTTACCGGATCAGATATTCCAAAGTTTGTCGAAAACCCGGAAGCATTTCTCCCGGATATCGATGGTTTGGATGTATCACATTTTGGCGAACGGGTAAAATCACTGGGGATCCGTGTATATCGTGCACAGCCTTATGTTCACGCAACAGAACAGGAGAGAGGCTGGTTTGAACTGGATTTTGGATTTGCGGCTCAGGATGAGGATGGGGAGGTTTATCAGACCTGGGAAGCTTCTGAAATGCAAAGCTTAATCACACAAGCACAGGAGAATGGCGAAGAGTTTATTGAATGGAACGGCAGCTGGCTGAGATTGCCCAAGGATGCTGAACAATTTGTAGATCATTCGGAGACAGCTAAGAAAGAATTCATGGGTGGGGGGAATCTCGTCGATATTACGAAGCTACCCTATGTGTTAGAAATCTACGACAATATCAGTCAGTTGGAGTTCAATCAGCCCATCCTAAGGGCACAGCAGGAAATCCAGGATCTTGGAATCTTTACAAAGCAGCCACCGTCTTCATTTGTGGCTACCCTCAAACCATTTCAAATGGATGGATTTGTGTGGATGAAGTCGCTGCACTATCGAAAACTCGGGGGGCTGCTTGCGGATGATATGGGACTGGGCAAGACAATTCAGGTTATTTCCTTCTTATCTTATCTGCAGGACATTGGCTATCTAACACCTACGTTAGTGGTTGTACCCAAGACGCTGATGGATAACTGGGAGAAGGAAGTAAGAAAGTTTGCTCCCTCGCTGCTGCAATCTTTATATATTCATCGTGGAGCGCACCGATTGAAGGATGCCGAGGATTTGAAGCGCATCGGAATCACCGTGACCACTTATCATACACTGGCAAAAGACCAGCTCATATTTGGACAGGTAGACTGGCAGGCTGTCATCTGCGATGAAGCGCAGGCGATTAAGAATCCGTCCACCGCTGCCTCCAAGGTACTTAAGGCTATGAAATCTAAATTTAGGCTGGCTATGACAGGTACACCTGTAGAGAATGGATTGAGTGAGCTGTGGTCCATTATGGATTATGTCCAGCCTGGTCTGCTAGGCAGCTTAAGTCAATTCAAGGCAGAGTATGTCAGCAGGATGGATGAAGGTACGACGGACTCGGAAGCGGAAAAGAAGCTGCTGGCTCGTATATCTATGGTATATAAACGCCGTACCAAATCCGAAGAGCTCGGTGACCAACTTCCACCAAAACAGTCGATCATTTCAGAAGTTCCGCTGGGCACTGAACAATCTAAACTTTATGCAGAGGTTCTTACCTTGGTCCGCAATAAGGCTATGGATGGACTGCAGGCTATACAGAAGTTAAAGGCACTTAGCTCGCATCCCGGATTAGTGGCTGATCAATATATAAACCTATCCTACGAGCTGGTTCCAAAACTTCAGGAAACGATAAATATTATTCGTAAGGTGAAAGAAAAAGGTGAGAAGGTACTTATATTTACGGAGTACATTAAGATGCAGGAGATTCTTCGCTCGACTATACGTGATTGTTTTGACATTAATCCGATGATCATTAACGGGATGACCGACCGCAGGCAGGAACAGGTGGACAAATTCAACAGTGGGGATGGATTTGATGTCATGATTCTATCGCCAAAAGCTGCGGGAACGGGTCTAACGATCACTTCGGCCAATCACGTCATTCATTATACGCGGTGGTGGAATCCTGCCGTCGAGAACCAGGCGACAGACCGAGCTTACCGCATCGGACAGGATAAGCCGGTTTACGTTTATTATCCGATCGTGACTGATCCTAAAGGACTGACACGAAATGGTACGGTAGAAGAAATTGTTCATCAGCTGTTGACAGACAAGCAGGATATGGCCTCTTCTGTAATCGTTTCAAGCCGAAAGCTGAATATCGAGGAAGAGATTTTGAAGGGGATTTAAGTACAAACATGTGTTTGCTGGCAGATTAGTGTCGTTAGGAAGGCAGAATTACAATTAATATTCCCCCATAGATCTCAAACTGATGGTAACTAACCATGGAAAACGAGGACCGGTCATGATAGATAAAGTGATTTGAATATTTAATATTATTAATGCCATTCAAGCGAACCCCGGAATTTCGGCAAAAGATCTTGCTTTCAAATGCGATGTGAACATCCGGACAATTTACAGGGATATGGATATTCTTGAACTTATTGCTCCGGTTTCGAGAGAGGGCAGAGGCACTGGGTATCGGTTCATGGGCAAGTTTTTTTTGTACCCTCTTAATTTCTCCGAGCAGGAGGCTCTTGCATTTTCGCTGCTGCCATCCGTACTGGACAAAGACAAGCTGCCGCCAGGTTTTGATACAGCATACGACAAGGTGATGGGTACCCATCTTAAAGAAAAATCGCGCCAAAATAATATTATTGAGGATATCGTCGGCGTCATTCAAATGGGAACACCCGCATACCGTAAGGAAAGCCCGAATTTTTTGCAGCCCATCATACATGCCATTTTGGAGCAAAAGACGATGGATGTGGTCTACCATACTCAATACCGCGATGAAACGACGGAACGTAAAATCGATCCATACTATCTAATTCCGCGAGATAAACGGTTCTATTTAATTGGTTATTGCCATCTGAAGCAGGATATCCGAACCTTTCGGATCAGCCGTTTCCAGCAGATTGAACTTACAGGGCAGCAGTTTGATAAAGGCGATTTCAATATCAAGAAATATTTGAAGAATACGTGGTCCATTGATCGGGGCGAGAAGAATGCCACCTTCAAAGTCCGGTTCAATGAAGAAGTTGCCCGTTATATAAAGGAAGAAGAACTCTTCGTACATCCGCGAATGAAGGATCAGAAGGACGGAAGCCTTATTTTTGAAGTGACGGTGAATAATGAAAAAGAATTCCTCAGATGGATCCTTCAGTATGGACCCGCGGCGGAAATTTTGGAGCCTAAAGCCGTACGAGAATCGTTAAAACAGCAGTTGTCACAATGGATCGCGATGTATCAGTAGAAATTGCTCCCAATGGAGTCGTACGCAGCCTCGCTTCAAAGATGAAGCGGGGCTTCTTTATGGGAACGTTTATTCGCTGACAAATAGGTGCCCAAGAGAAGCTTTAAGATGGGCTAAGACGTTATTGCAGAGCAGCTGCAGCAAAAGTCCACTAGAAGAAAGGGGATGCAGGATGAATCGGCCTGTATTGTTTGATCACGCATGGAGCAAGCCATATTTCCCGGCAGCGGGAACAGAAAAAGTATATCTCCTTATCGAAGCTCGTGGTGGTGGTAAAAAGGACGGGATCAAAGACCGCGCCCCGATCAATCTTTCTCTGGTACTAGACCGCAGCGGGTCTATGTCTGGAAATCCTCTCATGTACAGCAAAAGGGCATGCAGATTTGTGGCCGATCAGATGAATAGCGATGATTTACTCAGTCTTGTCGCATTTGATGATCAGGTCAGAACGGTTATCATGCCTGCTAAGGTGACTCATAAGGACCTGATCAAACAGCACATCGATACCATAGAAGCTGGCGGAACAACGAATCTTAGCGGGGGTTTAATCGAAGGGGCACAGCATGTACGGAAAAATAAGGCCGAGGGCATGGTGAATCGTGTGGTCCTCCTGTCTGATGGCCATGCCAACGAAGGAATTATCGATCGGGAGAAGCTGTTCGCTATAGCAAAGGAATTCCGCACTTCGGGTATAGGGATTAGCAGTATGGGCGTTGGAGATGGTTTTGATGAGGAACTGATGGAAGGCATTGCGGAACATGGTGGCGGTAACTTCTATTATATTGACAAGGCAGATGATATTCCTTCGATTTTCCAACAGGAACTGCAGGGCCTGCTTTCTGTAGTTGCCCAGAATATGAAGCTTAGGCTGATACCATCGGATGGAACCGTGATAACCGGAATTTACGGGTATCCGGTGTATGACCAAGAGGGAAATTCTGTTATCTACGCCGGTGACATTTACCAGGATGAAGTGAAGTCCGTACTTGTAGAATTGGCTTTTCACCCTCATACACAGGGTACGCATAAGGTACTCCAGTTAGATTGGGAGTATGCAGACGTTACGGAGAATGCTGCAGCCTGCAGTACCAGTATAGATATAGAAGCTGCCTTTACGTCGGACATCAACCTGCTGAATGAGCCCGGCAACCTTGAGGTCATTAAGAATGTGGAGCTGACTAAATCCGCAAAGGCCATCGAAGAAGCGATGGAGGCCTTCGACCAAGGCGATATGCACCATGGCCATAAGCTACTGAAAACCCAGGCCGATCAGATGCTTCAAATGTCCGTCGCTTTAAACAGCCCCGCTATGGCCGAGGAATCGGCGAAGCTGTACAGTCAGCTGGACAATTTCGAGTATTCCAGCAGGAAGCGTAAGGAGCTTCACCAAGAGAAGTATCGCCGGATGAAGCGAAAATAGCGGGATGTATACCTTGGTCACAAAGGCTGCAGCAAGTGCTTAGTATTTTCCTGACCATGTGGTATAATGAACGCATTAAAACCACTCCATATCGGAGGTGTTATAAATGGCAGTTGATAAAGATAAGATATTGCAAATGTTTGAGCAATTGACCGAATCGTCACAACAGTCAGCTTTTGATTTTATGCAATATCTTGCCGAGAAGCAGAATCAGCTTGACTGGGATGATCTTGCGGGATTGGAGCCGGATGCTGCATCATTGAGTCAAGAAGAAGAGCGCCAACTGAACAGTGAGGCTGGATTTGTGTCATGGGAGGATGCCATGGATGAGCTTAACTTACCAACTGACATTAAATCGTGATGCTATTAAGTTTGTAGCCAAACAAGAAAGAGCTGTTCAGGAACGTATTCGAAAATCGCTGCTCGGGTTAACTGTTCGGCCGCCAGTTGGTGATATTAGGCCGATGAAAGGCTATGATAAACGGTTTCGACTGCGTGTAGGAAGTTATCGAATATTGTTCGAAATTAATCATCAAGAACAAGTCATATATATTTTGGCGATCGATAATCGCGGTGACATTTATTGATACAAGGAGAACATCCCCCCAGTGTGCTGGAGGGGTGTTTTTTTGTGCGCTTTGCCTCGCTTGAATCAAAGCGGGGTGTTACGCTTTCCGGAACATACATTCGCTGACATACTGCTGCCCAGGGAAGGTTGTAGAATAAAGAGAGAAGGAGGCTTGAACATGGATCTGATCGATCGATTATATCACAAAATCAATGAGACCCCATGGTCTCCGAAAGTGCTGCTGGCCCAATCCTATGCACAAGGACATCAACTTCTCGAACAGATATGTAAGCGCTACGGGGCTATTTTTAACATAGAAGTACAGACTCCTTGGGGAGTAGTGACGGCAAATGCCAAGTCAGAGCTGTTTCGCAGAAAAGTGACTCTCCTTGATGAGGATCAGGTGGTTTGGGTTGTCCGTCAGCTGATGAAGCAGTTAGCTGAGAAGAATCCGGAAGGTTATATAACAGAATCCTTGCTGAAACCTGGTATTGTAAAACAGGTGAGTTGTGCCATTACCGATATGCGGCTCGCCGGTATTGATTCAGACGAAGTATGGGTAGAGCACTTCACAAGTCAGCGTAAAGGTGAATATCTCAAGAGACTACTCGCAGCATACGAAGTGTATCTGCTGGAACATGCCAGGACTGATTTTGCCGGATTAGCTCCATATCTGAAACCAGGAACGGGCGATAAGCTCTACTTGACGATTGCACCAAGTGGATGGACACAGGTGGAGCAGATTATGATACATAAGCTATCGGCCGGTCAGCTCTGTATTTTGGATGCGGAGGATCCTTTTTACATAAATCAAGATTTCTCGAACAATGGATTTAAGATGTTCCGCGCAGCCGGAAGTCTAGCGGAAGTCAAAGAGGGATTTCGCAGGATACTATCAGAGCAGGCGCCTCTGGATCGCATGGAAATTATCTTATCTGATTATGAGCAGTATGCACCTATCATTCACTCCCATGCCGAAGGACTGGGCATTGCATGTACATTCTCTAACGGGCTGCCGCTAGTATACTGTGCTGCTGGAAAAGCGGCTGCAGGTATCGTGGACTGGATTGCAGAAGGCTTTCCTGTTCATAGGCTTACAGACATGCTGCGGCACGGATATATCTCGTTTCCAGAGGAACGATGGTCTCGGGCCGATTGGGTCCGTTTATTAGAAAAGTCCGCGATTGGCTGGAGCAGAGAAAGGTATCTTGCTGTTCTTCGTCCAGAAAGGCTTAGCGAGCAAGATCGGGAGCAGGGTGCTGTTTTATACAGCCATATGAAAAATTGGTTTGATCGGCTGCCTGAAGGAAATGAATGGGATCCGGTTTTTCTGTTAGGATGGGTATCGGATTTTGTTCAAAGATATGTGCCAGCACGATCAGTGGATGATGCAGACGTAGGAACCATGCTGACTGAGATGACTAGACGTTACTCCTTAAGTCCTTCTGAACCTATGCCGATGGACATAGCTGTCCAGTATGTGAAAGAAATGTTAACTGGAATTACTATCCGTTCGGCGGCGGTACCGAAACAGGGTGTCATTCATATCAGTTCCTTGCAAAATGGTGGATGGAGCGGGAGAGATGTAACTTGGATTGTGGGTATGGATGAGAGAACTTGGAGTATATCCGCGTTGCAGGACCCTCTTCTATTGGACCAAGAACGTGAGAAGCTGTCTACACATTTGGAATCTGCCAAGGAACGTGTAAGCAAAATCAGAAGCGAGCGGGAGTCCCGGCTGTCGAACATACGAGGCAACATATGGCTCAGCTATTCTTCTTATGATGTCGGTGAGCAGAAGAGCACCAGCCCCGCTTTTGAAATGCTTCAGGTTCTGCGGCTGCAATTAGGAGATATGTCCATAGATTTTGGCACATTGGAGCATTCATTAGGTGAACCTTACAGTGTCATGGATATCATGCATTCAGTGGAGTCATCTGTCCCGTTGGATGAAGTCGATGCGTGGAGCGGACTGCTGCAGGGAGCAAACTATAACTGCAAAGATGGATGGAACGCGGTGCTTCAAACCTATCCTGCTCTGGCTGCAGGTTACCAGGCTCAAACGTCCCGTCAGTATGAGCGGCTGTCTGCTTACGATGGTTGGTTGGAGATCGTACCTTCTTCAGATTTTAGTGACCCGGATGATCCTCCACACCGCGATGCGATTAGTGTAAGTCAGTTAGAGAAATATGCGAGCTGTGGGCTGCAGTATTATTTTCACTATGTTTTGAAGCTTCGTCCGAAGGACAATGTAGAATTCGATCAAATCCGCTGGCTGCAAGCAAGCGAAAGAGGCACCTTGCTGCATGATGTGTTCAGAAGATATTTAGAGGTCGTTACGGATCATGGTGCGAAAAGGCCCATACATAGCAGAGAACGGTTGGTTGAAATCATGGAATCCGTGATCAGGGAGAATGCGCTGTCCGTTCCTGCTCCTAGTGCACATGTATTCGCTAAGGAGTGTGAGGAGATTCGTTGTGATGTGGAAATCTTCTATATCCATGAAACAGGCAGAACCGGTCAGCCGAGCTTTTTCGAGCTGGAATTGACCAACCTTGATGGAGAGCCCATGGAGATTCATTTGCCGGGCGGAGTTCGCTTTAAGCTGAAAGGTTTCGTCGATAGAGTCGATCGGATCGGTCCCCATGAGTACCGAATTACCGATTACAAAACAGGCAGTACAGGGAAGTACAAAGATTCCGAATACTTCTGCGGTGGGACACAGCTGCAGCATGCCATCTATTCGATCGCTGTAGAGCAGTGGCTTCGCGAAACAGGGAAGGATCCCGAAGCCAAGGTTACAGAGGCGGAATATTATTTCCCAACTGAGCGCGGGCGAGGCGAGAACGTAATACGATTGCAGAATCGAAGAGAAGAATTAACCGCCATCATTGCAAAGCTGCTGGATTCCCGGAATCGTGGGGTCTACATTCCGACCAAGGAACCGAAGGTATGTCAATGGTGTGACTACCAGGCCGTATGTGGATCTCATTCAGAATGGATGGTGGAGAAACGGGGTTCAGCTGTAAATGTGGATATTCTAAACTCACTGCTGGAGGTGGAGAGCATTGGCTGAACTGCATGTCCTAACTGCACCTGAAGATCAAAGTGACCGTGATCGTATATTAACAGACTTAGATACGACGCTGCTTGTGGAGGCAGGCGCTGGATCGGGGAAAACGACCAGTTTGGTGGGCAGACTTCTGGCGCTGATCGAGTCCGGTGTTCGTGTCAGTCAGATCGCTGCTATTACTTTCACCAACAAAGCTGCCGATGAAATGAAGGAACGCTTCCGGCTGGCGTTGGAGCAAGCCTACCGCGATTCGTCGGAGGCTTCTGTCATTCGCGAGCGATTGTCTGAGGCGCTGGAAAATCTGGATCATATCTTTATCGGTACCATACATTCGTTCTGTGGATCGCTGCTGCGGGAGCGTCCCATTGAAGCAGGACTGGATCCTTCATTTGAAGAAATGGACGAGGAAGAAGATAAACTGTTCCGAGCGGGTTGTTGGGATGATTATATGGCTGAGCTGGATGAAGATGCACAGTTACAATACGAAGAGCTGCTGTCCCTGCATGTGGATGTAAACACCCTTCGGGATGTATTTGATCGAGTGTCTTTCTTTACAGATGTGGAGCTTCCTTGCGAGGAGCGGGAGCAGCCTGACTTTGACCGAATCCGGAATACCCTGATTCCGCTGCTCGAAGCTGCGGCACCTTATATTCCATCGGTAGAGCCCGAGAATGGCTGGGACGCGGTTCAGAAGCTTGTTCGACAGACACGTCAGAAGATGAGGTATATTGACTTGACAGATGATATGCGCGTTCTTGAGATCGCTAAGGAGTTTGATCGCAGCCTTGGCGTAACGCTGAATAGATGGACGTCCAAAGAACATGCCCGAGAGATGAAGACGCTGTTTGCCGAATGGCAGATTAATGTGCTGTTTCCGTTCCTTCAGGAATGGCGTGAATATATGTATCCGAAGCTCATTTCTTTCGTGCAGCCTGCAATGGCTTATTATGAAGCGCGTCGATACGCCGCAGGAAAACTGAATTTCCAGGACTTACTTATGCAATCTGCCAAGCTTGTGCGGGATAATCAAGAAGTGAGAAACTATTTCGCGGAACGATACCAGAGGCTGCTTGTGGATGAATTTCAGGATACCGATCCAATCCAAGCTGAATTGATGTTTCTGCTAACAGGGGAAACGGAGGATATCAGGTTCACGAAGCAGTGGCGGAAGCTAACTCCCCGTCCAGGTTCCTTGTTCGTGGTGGGAGATCCGAAGCAGTCGATTTATCGTTTTCGCAGAGCGGATATTTCGATATATAACGAAGTCAAGGCACGCATACAGGAATGCGGTGCGGTGTTAAATCTTTCGTCCAATTTTCGCTCTGTGCCGTCTATTGGGGACTTCGTTAATGGCCAGTTTGTCGATAAGCTGCCATCTTCGGAGACGGAGTACCAAGCTGCGTTCGTGAAGATGGAGACCCGGGTCTATGATGACAACGGGGGGCCTAAGGCACCACAGGGTATCTATACTCTTCAATATCCTAAAATGCCGGGTGGTAAAGCGGTCGTCGCTCAATTCGATGCTGAACAGATTGCGCAGTATATCTCCTGGGCGTGCACGAATGGCAATTTACAGATTATCGATCGGAATGGAAGGAACCGGGATGCGGTTCCGAGTGATTTTCTGATTCTGACAAAAACAAAGGATTTCATCCACCTGTACGCAGAACAGTTAGACTTATTTGGTGTACCGGCTCATACTTCAGGGAGTTCAACCGTCTATGGGGAGCAGTTGGCCCTGCTGCAGCTGATGCGCTGCCTGGAGGATTCAGAAGATAAACCCGCTTTGCTTGCGGTGATGCGGGGGATGCTGTTCGGCTTAAGCGACCGGCAGTTGTGGGCATTCAAGAGAGAAGGTCATCGGTTCTCATTATTTAACTTGCCAGTGCTGGACGTCTGCGGAGATGAAGCCAAGGCTGTGGTTGCCGTGCTTGCCAAGCTTCAGCGATATAAAGCGTGGGTCCGCACGTTAAGCGCGGCTGCTGCGTTTAATCAAATCGTGAATGATCTCGGTATTCTGCCCTACGTGTCAACGCTGCCGACAGGCTCTGTTCGTGCAGGGACGTTGGTTCGAATGATGCAGATGATGTGCAGTGATCTCGCGGCAAGCTCAAGCTGGACGGAATGGTGCCGGTTGATGGAGCACATGATCTCAGGCCGGGGGATGGAAGCATCCAGTCTATATGCGGGCGGCCATCAGGCAGTACGTATTATGAACCTGCATAAGGCCAAAGGGCTTGAAGCACCGATAGTGTTCCTGGCCTGCCCCTGCGGAGAGTCTGATCATGATGCAGCGCAGTATATTGATCGTGCTGCAGAACCCGCCGCTGGTTATTTCACGATAAGCAAGACGATCGGAACATTCAAAAAGGAATTAATCGCTCAACCCGCCCGTTGGGGTGAGATGAGCGAGCGCGAGCGTGCTTTCTCAAACGCTGAGAAAGACCGTCTGCTCTATGTCGCGGCAACGCGTCCGAAGCAGATGCTGATCATCAGCTTATATCCAGATCAACCAGCGAAATGTCCCTGGTCACCTCTCATAGAGGGTTTGTATTCCCTACGCGAGCTTCATGTGCCAGCAATTAAGCCAGAGCATAAGACCGAGCTAACCAAGGGGCCGGACTTGCAAAACATGGCGGCAGTTCGCAAGCAGAGGCTGGATGCAATGAGTGAACCTACATACGCCGTTGTATCCGTGACCAGCCAGACGAAAGCTGCCGGGAATAAGCCGGAATGGTCCGCAGAAGGCAAAGGACTGGCCTTCGGGAGCGTCGTTCACCGGGCTATTGAACTCGTAGGCAAAGGGTTAGCAGAATCGGAAATTGAGGATACCATGTGCTACTTAGCTGATGAGGAGGGCATGGCTGCCGAGCATATAAGCGAAGCGATTCGGGTTGTAAAAAGCGTGGTCGCCAGCGAATTGTGGCAGCGGAGCTTACGTGCTTCCCGCCGCTTGTTTGAAGTTCCGCTGATGATTCGGAAGCGGGCGGATGAGATCAGCGGGCTTACGTATGTTCGTGGCGTCATTGATTTCCTTTTCGAGGAAGAAGATGGCTGGGTGATTCTTGATTTCAAGACGGATAGTGTAACAGGAGAGAACCTGCAGTCGTTCATAGACTTCTATCGGCCGCAGGTGCAGACATATGCGTCGGAATGGGAGAGGACTTTTGGCTATAGAGTGAAGGAGGTAGGGTTGTATTTTGTGCAGTTGGGGGTTTGGATTTTGTAAAGGAATCATTGCGGCATTAAAGTATGCTAGGCTGAGAATTAGTTCATACTGCTTAGGCTTAATTTAGTCTTTTATACTAGGCGATACAGTAAATATCAATTTACTAAATAAATCAGCGAATAAGTTGGGTATTCAGAACTAATTCAAAAGGGATTTTAGGAAGAAATGTCGAATATTAGTTTTACTTAGTCTCGGCACTAGAGGTGAATAATGGAAATTCTAAATAATATTGATCGTTTACTAGGCGATGATCTTAAACAATCAATTCGAAAAGGATCTCGATTGTCGATAGCAGCATCTTGCTTTTCGATCTATGCATATGAATCGTTAATGAAAGAGCTTAATCAATTAGAAGAAGTGCGATTTATCTTCACTTCGCCTACTTTCGTAGCAGATAGCATTAAGAAAGAGAAACGGGAATTCTATATTCCGAAATTGAATCGTGAAAGAAGCCTTTATGGTACAGAATTTGAAATTCGACTTAAAAACGAAATGACGCTCAAAGCAATTGCAAAGGAATGCAGCGACTGGATTCGTCAGAAAGTTACCTTTAAGTCGAACCGCACATCTGGTACGATGCAAGGCATGTTGAATTTTCAAACCAACGATGACGATGTCACGTACATGCCGCTTGAAGGGTTTACTACCGTTGATCTTGGTTATGAAAAAGGCAATGCGCTGTCCAAGATGGTCAACAAGTTCACTGAAGCTCCATTTACTAAAATGTATTTCGATTTATTCGATCAAGTATGGAATGACAAAAGTAAGCTTGAAGATGTCACGAATCAAGTAGCTGAGCACATCTCATCTATTTATAAAGAAAACTCACCGGAGTTTATTTATTATGTCATCTTATACAATATCTTTAATGAATTCTTGTCTGATATCACTGAAGATATACTACCAAACGAAGCAACAGGATTTAAGGATACAGAAATCTGGAAACGTCTTTACCATTTTCAGAAGGATGCTGTCTTGGGTGCCATTAATAAGCTTGAGAAATATAATGGCTGTATTCTTGCAGACAGTGTCGGTCTCGGTAAAACATTCTCTGCTCTCGGAATTATCAAATATTACGAGCTTCGCAACAAGTCGGTCTTGTTGCTGTGTCCGAAGAAGCTTGCAGATAACTGGCTCACGTACAAACAAAACGTGACTAATAATATACTGTACACCGATCGTTTGCGATACGATGTGCTTTATCATACGGACATTTCCCGTGAGAGAGGTAAGTCTAATGATATTCCACTCGATAGACTAAACTGGGGCAACTACGATTTGCTTGTTATCGACGAATCGCATAACTTCCGAAATAACGAAGCAAAGAAAGACAAAGAGACGCGCTATCAAAAGCTAATGCGGAAAGTGCTTAAAAGTGGTGTTAAAACGAAAGTGTTGATGCTGTCTGCAACGCCGGTGAACAACAAGTTCATGGATCTTCGTAACCAGCTTGCTCTGGCGTATGAAGGAAATCCTGAAGAAATCAACAACAAGCTTGGCACTGACCGAGGCATCAACGATATCTTCAAAAGGGCTCAGTCTGCATTTAATCAGTGGTCTAAGCTGGATGCCGCTGGTCGTACAACCGAGACATTACTTGGGATGCTGGACTTTGACTTTTTTGAGCTCTTGGATAGCCTGACTATCGCTCGTTCTCGGAAACACATTCAGAAGTATTACAATTCGGAAGAAATCGGTGAATTCCCTAAGCGACTACCACCTATATCCAAGTTTTGTGACCTGACAGACAGAACAGACGTCATCGGGTATAATGATATCTTTATGGAGTTATCCAAAATTAATTTAGGCATCTATGCTCCGTTCAAATATATCCAACCGAGTCGCTTGCGGAAGTATGAAGAATTATATGATACCAGCTTGAAGGGTGGAAGCGGAAGTTTTAAACAGTTGGATCGGGAAGGTAGCTTGCAGCTCTTGATGAGGATTAATCTGCTCAAACGACTTGAGAGTTCAGTTGAATCTTTCCGATTGACGCTGTCCAAGATTATATCGAAGCTTGGCCAGACACTAGAGAGAATTGAGGCTTACCAGCAAAGCGGAAAGTCAGATGCAGTCGGATACACTGAGGTTGAAGATGCTAGTCTCGATGATGATGACTGGCTGGATGATGACTTTACCATCGGGAATACGATTAAAATAAACCTTTCCGATATGGACGTAATCAGATGGAAAGAAGATTTAATGAACGATTACAATATTCTATCTTCCCTTCATGAGGAGATGCGGAAAGTAACACCTGAGCATGATCAGAAACTGAATGTCCTGAAACAAGTCATTGATAACAAAATCGGGCAGCAAATCAATCCGGGCAATCGTAAAGTGATCATCTTTAGTGCCTTCACGGATACAGCGGCATACCTATACAACCATTTATCCGTATACATGAAAACAAAATACAATATCGATTCAGCTAAAATTGTTGGCAGCGATGAGAATAAGAACACCGCTGGTCTGAGGAACGACATCAGCACATTGCTTACCTGCTTTTCTCCGCGATCCAAGGAGAAGAAGTTGACAATGCCTGATGTAAAAGGCGAAATCGACTTACTAATTGCCTCCGATTGCATATCTGAGGGTCAAAATTTACAGGATTGCGATTTCCTAGTTAATTATGATATCCACTGGAATCCGGTACGGATTATCCAACGATTTGGAAGAATTGACCGGATAGGCTCACAAAACAAATCCATTCAGTTAGTAAACTTCTGGCCTAACATGACGCTGGATGAATATATTCAACTGAAAGAACGGGTTGAGAATCGCATGGTGATCATGGATATGACAGCAACCGGTGATGACAATGTCCTGTTTAATCAGTCCAGCGATCTGGAATATCGGAAGCAGCAGCTTAATCGCTTACAGAAAGAAGTCGTCGATTTGGATGACATGAACACTGGGGTAGCCATAACGGATTTAGGTCTTAATGACTTTCGTATGGATTTGGTGAACTATGTCAAAGAGAATGGTGAACTCGATACTGTTCTAAGCGGACTGCATACCGTTGTTCCTGCTGATGAAGACAAAGGAGTAAAGCCCGGCGTCATATTCGTCCTTCGGAATGTAAATGAAGAATTAAACCCGGATAAGCAAAACCGCCTGCATCCTTTCTACCTTGTCTACATGAGTGACGATGGCGAAGTCATAACCAATCATATGGATGTAAAGAAGACGCTCGATGTCCTACGTGCTTTGTGTAGAGGACAAGCAGAACCCGTTCTAGATGCTTGCCGCAGCTTTAATCAAGCGACCAAAGACGGCAGGAAGATGGATGCCTATTCCATGCTACTGGAGGAAGCGATTCGTTCCATTGTCCAGGTGAAGGAAGAAGGCGACCTGGATAGCTTGTTCAGTTCTGGAGGCACAACAGCTTTAATTGACTCCGTTAAAGGGCTTGAAGATTTTGAACTCATTACCTTTGTCGTCTTAAGGCAGGTGGGTGACTGATGTTTCAATTGCCATTAAGCACACTCGTAAATCGCAAAATACCGAAGAACAAGTTTTATGAGAAGCTCCAGGCGAATCAGCACCTGAAAGAACTGTTTACTGAACAAGTTGAATCGATCATCTGGAAGTACAAACTATCCAAGGAAACGATTCGACTGGAGCCAAAAGAAGAGATTGAGGAAGTTCAAGTGTTTGAAGTTCACTTGAAAGAGCGAACCTACTCAATTGATCTGTTGCGGAGCATCGACAAGGCGATCTCCTACCCTATACTGCACGTCATTATATACGAAGATCAGGCAAAGCTCGCCATCGCCTACAAGGAGCGGAATCAGATTAATGATAACCGCTCCGTTGTACGTTCCTATCACGAATCGGAATGGCAACCTGTAGAAAAATTAAAATTGGACATCATTCAAGGGCTTGATTTAAAGGCCGTATACGAGAACATCATCCGTCAACTGATGCCTATTAGCTCGAATTCAGAAATGGAACTTTCAGCCGTTCTGGAGCGGCAGGCAAGCATAGACAAGCTGACGCTAGAATGCCAGCGGTTAGAGTCGAAAATTCGCGGAGAGAAGCAGTTCAACCGCAAGGTCGAATTGAATATGGAACTGCAACGTAAACGTAAAGAATTGAATCAACTTCTCAACTAAGTAACTGGAGGTCAATCTTTCATGAACAAACTAACAATGAAATCAGCCGATCTGACTCAGGTCAATATCGACAAAATTGCGGAACTGTTTCCCAACGTTATTACAGAAGCAAGAGATGAACACGGAAAAATAAAACGTGCGGTTGATTTTGATTTGTTGAAGCAAGAACTGTCCGATATTCACGTTGAAGGAGAGAAAGAACGGTATCAATTGACTTGGCCGGGTAAAAAGGAGGCCATTTTGACAGCAAATTTGCCAATAGATAAGACTCTACGACCGGTAAAAGAAGATAGTATTGATTGGGAGAGCACTCAGAATATTTACATTGAAGGTGACAACCTGGAAGTATTAAAGCTACTACAGGAATCTTATTTGAACAAAGTAAAGTGTATCTATATCGACCCTCCTTATAACACTGGCAATGATTTTGTATATAAAGATAATTTTAATGAATCAACTGATGAGTACTTAGCTAACTCTGGTCAGATAGATGAATCTGGATACAGATTAATTTCTAACCCAACTTCGAATGGTCGATTCCATAGTGATTGGCTGACAATGATGTACTCAAGATTAAAGATATCTAGGAGTTTATTAAAAGAAGATGGCGTTATATTTATAAGTATTGATGATAATGAGCTATACAATATGAAGAAAATATGTGATGAGATTTTTGGGAAAGAATCTTTTGTCGGTTGTTTTGTATGGAAAAGAAGGGCATCATCGGCTTTAGCTTCTAACCTAGTATCAACAGATCATGAATATGTATTATCATATGGGAAAAACAGTGGGATAGTATTTAAAGGAAAAGAAAAGAATTATACGACTTATAAGAATCCTGATTATGATCCAAGAGGGCCTTGGACACTTGGTGATTTAACTGTAGGTATGACAAAGGATCAAAGACCAAATCAATTTTATGATTTAATAGATCCGGAAACAGGTAAGGCGTATAAGGCAAACCCTAATAGAGTATGGGCTTTTATTCCTGAATCGATGAATAAATTACTTGCTGAGAATAGAGTAGTGTTCCCTAAAGATATTAATAAACGACCAATGTTAAAAAGATTTATGAGTGAGTTGAAAAGAGATGTTGATCCAGTTTCAACGTTACTTTCAGATGTTGGAATGAACTCTGAGGGTACAAAAGTTATTAAAGATCACTTTGATATTCCAATTTTCAATTATTCAAAACCTTTATCACTAGTCGAACAGCTAATAGAACAAGTAACTGACTCTCATGATATAATACTAGACTTTTTCTCGGGTTCTGCTACAACAGCGGAGGCTGTGTTGAAATTAAACTCAAAAGATAATTCGACTCGCAATTTTATTATGATACAGATACCAGAAGCTATCAATGACTCAGCTGAAGCACAAACCCTGAGTTTGTCGAATATTTGTGAGATTGGCAAAGAACGCATCCGCCGTGCTGCTAAGAAAATCAAAGACGAAACTGGGGCAGACATTGATTACGGCTTCCGTGTGTATCGATTAGACTCTAGCAACATGAAAGACGTCTATTACACGCCAGACAGACTTGGTCAGATGAATCTGGATGATGTGGCGTTGAACATCAAGGAAGAACGCTCTGGCGAGGACTTGCTAATCCAAGTTATGCTGGAGTGCGGCTTGGAGCTTTCACTACCTATAGAGTCCAAGGAAATTGAAGGAAAAACGATCCATTGTGTTGCAGGGAATTCCTTGATTGCATGTTTTGATGTAGAGGTATCAGAGTCTCTTATCAAGAAAATCACTAAGGACCAACCGCTTCGCGTTGTATTCCGTGACAGCTCATTCCAGGATGATTCTGCTCGCATCAATGTTGAAGAACTATTCAGGCTACTCTCCCCAAGCACTGAAATACAAGTGCTATAAGGAAGGTGAGAAGCGATGAAAATTAAATTCAAACACCAGCAGTTCCAATTGGATGCAGTAAAGAGCATTGTTAACGTATTTCAAGGACAACCTAACGAATCCTCACGGTTTACGCTTGATAAAGGTCTGCGACAAAAGAGTGTGGAGATAGGCGACCTCTTTCAACAAACAAGCGGTAATGATTCGGAATATGGGTTTAAGAACAACCCTATTAAGCTTGTCGATCGAGAAGTTCTAAGCAATATTCAAGCGATACAACGTCAAAACGGGTTGAAACTATCCGAGCGGCTTGAAGGCAAATACAATCTGACGGTTGAAATGGAAACCGGTACAGGTAAAACCTATACGTATATTCGGACGATGTTTGAGTTGTACAAAAAGTACGGCTGGGGCAAATTCATTATTGTTGTCCCTTCAATTGCAATTCGGGAAGGCGTACTGAAGACGTTTCAGATAACTGAAGACTACTTCATGGCTGAGTATGGGTCGAAAGCTCGTTATTTTGTTTATAATTCCAAGCAACTGCATCATATTGAGAAGTTTGCAAGTGACGCGGGTATTAACGTGATGATTATAAATGCTCAAGCGTTTAATGCTAGAGGTAAGGATGCAAGAAGAATTACGATGGAGCTTGATGATTTTGCTTCCCGTAAACCCATTGATGTGA
Source organism: Paenibacillus algicola (assembly GCF_005577435.1). Classification (NCBI taxonomy): domain Bacteria; kingdom Bacillati; phylum Bacillota; class Bacilli; order Caryophanales; family Paenibacillaceae; genus Paenibacillus; species Paenibacillus algicola. The sequence continues at coordinate 986,014 of NZ_CP040396.1, forward strand.
TCGCAAGCACCAATCCTATACTCATCATTGATGAGCCACAATCCGTTGAGGGGCAGAAAACAAAAGAGGCATTGAAAGATTTCAAGGCATTGTTTACGCTGCGATATTCGGCGACTCATCGAGAAGACTACAATAAAGTCTATCGCCTCGATGCACTGGATGCCTACAACATGAAGCTGGTCAAGAAGATTAGCGTAAAAGGCATCTCAGTTAAAGGATCAAGCGGAACGAACAGTTATGTGTATCTCGAAGGCGTTGATGTCAGCGACAAGCATGTTCCAGTAGCTCGACTTGAGTATGAAAAACGCACCAAGTCCGGATTAACCAAAGTATCCAAGAAGATCATCACAGGCGATGACCTCTATCAATTGTCTGATAACTTGGAGCAGTATAAAGGTTACAAGGTATCTGAAATCAATGGCCAGAATAACAGTATCAGCTTTATTAATGGAGTCACGCTGTATGCCGGAGACGTGCAAGGTGATGTCAGCGAGCTTCATTTCCGGCGAATCCAGATTCGGGAGACGCTGAAATCTCACTTCGAGAAGGAGCGGGTGCTGTTCCATAAAGATATTAAAGTGCTCTCGCTCTTCTTTATCGACGAAGTTGCCAAATACCGACAATACGATAAAGACAGCACCGAACAAAACGGCGAATATGCGGATATCTTCGAAGAAGAGTACATGGAAATCCTTAACGAACAACTGTCATTGTTCGCAGACGACCCATATGTTCAATATTTGAATAACATTCGAGTAAAGGCTACGCATAAAGGGTACTTCTCCATCGACAAAAAGAGCAATCGGTTCGTTGATTCCAAAGTGTCTGCCAGAGAAACGGACTCCGATGATGCAGATGCATATGACCTGATTATGCGACAGAAGGAGCAACTTCTCAGCTTTGAGGAACCGACACGGTTTATTTTCTCTCACTCGGCGCTGAAGGAAGGTTGGGACAACCCGAACGTATTTCAGATTTGTACGCTTAAGCACAGTGACTCCACAATCAAGAAGCGGCAGGAAGTAGGCCGTGGATTACGACTCTGCGTGAACAAGCATGGTGAACGAATCGATTCTAGTATTCAGGGTATTAATGTTCATGAGATTAATGCACTAACCGTTGTTGCAAGCGAATCCTATGAGCAGTTTGCCAAACAGCTCCAGAGCGAGATTGCGGCGACATTGTCGGATCGCCCACGCAAGGCAGATAATAGCTTCTTCTTGGAGAAAGTTCTTGTGAACGCCCGTAGCGAACAATTAAAAATCGATGAGCGACTCGCGACCAAGTTACAAAATGCGTTCATCCGTAATGGCTATACAGACGATGAATACAATCTGACGGATGTTTACTTTGCAGCCGTAGAAGAACAAACCATCAAACTGCCTGACGAGCTGAATGCACATCAAGAGCAGCTTATTGAGCTGGTTAAAACGATCTACGTTGAAAGCAAGTCGGATATGACGAACGATGACCGGAAAAATACGATTCCATCCATCACGGTGAACAACAACTTTCATAAGAAAGAATTCAAGGAATTGTGGAATCGGATCAATAAGAGATCAATGTATACCGTTCAGTTTGATTCGGAAGAGTTGGTGCGAAAGTGTATCTTGGCAATTGATATGAGCTTGGACGTGCCCTCGATACGTTATTCCATCAAGCATGGAGAAATGAACGAGATTGAATCCCGTGATCAACTGAAGCAAGGTGAAGCGTTCGTACAGCGTGAGACTCAGACAGAATACGTTCACGGAGCTGCAGCTTCGAAGATCAAATACGACTTGATCGGTAAGCTGATGGATGAAACAACGCTCACCAGAAAAACGATTGTAGCTATTATGAAAGGCATCAAGCAAACGAAATTTATGCTGTTCCAGAAGAACCCTGAGGAGTTCATACTTCGAGCGTCCAGACTGATCAATGAGCAGAAGGCGACGACGATCATTGAATCAATTACGTATGATGTGATCAACGAAACGTTCGATACAGATGTGTTCACGAAGAACACGCTAAAGGGACAGCCTGGGCAAAACGCGATAGCGGTTGAAAAGCACATCTACGACTATGTAGTGACGGATTCCAAGATTGAGCGGGCTTTTGCGAAAGAGCTGGATACGAGCAAGGAAGTAAACATTTATGCTAAGCTGCCGCGGGGCTTCTACATCCCAACTCCAGTCGGCGACTACAATCCGGACTGGGCAATTGTATTCAGAGATGGTGACGTCAAGCATATCTACTTTATTGCTGAGACGAAAGGTTCTTTGGACTCCATGGAGCTGCGCGAAGTTGAGAAGGCGAAGATTGAATGTGCACGGCGGCACTTTGCCAAGCTCAACTCGGATCAGTTGAGGTATGATGTGGTTAACAGCTATGAGAAGTTGTTGGAGATTGTAAAAGGGTAACGATACGGGGAATACTTAATAAGACTGACTGGCTTTTGCGATCCCTGACTTCTAAAGTAAGGGATCTTTTTTTTGTCAAGACGGATTGTCAAGCTAAGTTCAACGCTTCTTTCACAGCGGACTTCTTAATTGAAGTCCGTTTTCCACTTGGGAACAAACATTCGGTGACAGATGGCTGCTATTTCTACAGGCTACAATAAATCATAAGCACATATAAGGAGCGTGTCGGATTGGATAAAATTCAGCATATGCTTTACTACCTAATCACCGGATTGCAAGGGTGGCCGAATAACTATTCAAAAATCCCGGACGAGCTTCACAAGGGAATGCTTATGTTTATACAAGAAGCGGCGAAATCAGGAGGGGAGGTTCCTGCTGATGTGCATCGGCTGCTTCAATTGTTACATAAGCCGTCAAACGAATGGGGAATTCAGGGGTTATCCGAGTACTACCCGGAAGAGGCCCCATTAGTTGAGGAATTCATCGGAATCACTCCGGATGCAGAAGATTTCATAAATACATATCATTCTCCGGATGAAGCGCAGCAGAAGAATATGTTTGCGATCTTGCAGTTTTGCAGAGAGGACAGTCGGAAGCTGCAGACGGAGTATACACAAATCCGTACCTTTCTGTCTCAACCCCAACATGCGGTAGTCTCATCATTCCAGTTTGTTCAGTTCGCGGATTCGTTTCGTGATCGTGAGTTAAGCAGCCTAATTCGGCAGTGCTATGAAGAAATAACTTCACCCTTGATGAACTACCGTAAATGTCCACATTGCGGCTGGACTCTGGAATATAAGCAGGATCGCTGGCGCTGCAATAAAGAGAACATCTGTCATACCCTGGCTGACTTTGAAGTGGTGGAGCAGTTTGATTTCAGGAATGAACGTGTCTATCGCTTGCTTCCGGGTATTCAGAGGTATGTACTGCTGCCTGGGATTTCTGAAATGAAGCTTGCTGATTACTTGAGACGGAAAGAGTATGAAGTGGAACTCTATCCTAATATCGATGAATATGACCTCGCCATCTCCCTGCATAACCTTAAGATTTTTCTGGATGTGAAGGATTTCAAAGATCCACGAACGCTCGCAAATTTCTTCAACCAACAGTCAGCAGCGTATTTAGAGAAGTACGGTCCAAACGTATATGTTGTTGTTCCTAAGTATCGAAATGATCTATTTCCCTATTACAGCCAGAGGGCGTCATTATTTCTTAATGAAGAGGCTAAGAAATTCATTACGATCCTGATGGAAAATGAAGTGGAGAAAATGCTGAAGAAGGTGCTTCCATGAGAAAAACACATTGGGATATGACCGAGGATTTGAACAAAGGCTTCTCCTCTCTGGAGCTGCCCAAATCAGACATATCCACAATGATAAGTCTCGAGTTATTTATTTCGGGCTGCCTTATGATTGACCCGCTGCTTCAGTTGGATCAGGCTTGGTCCCTTGTGGTCGGTTATGATGAACCTGTCTTGAAGAACTTGAAACGTGTGGATATCGTCACTCGTCTTAGGATCTTATTTCCGGAGTTTAGATCCAAAAAGGTTCTAACCCGGCGAATGGAAGCTTATGGAATGATCAATGAGAAATATCGTCTGTTTGATATCAGCGAGGAGCGTAAGGCTGCCAAACGGATTCCGCGATTTTTTAGCAATCGGCATACGGTGTACGAACAGATACTGAGTAATCCTATTCCGAGAAAACTGAATGATATTCCATTTGCAATTCCGGAGAAAACCTTCGAATATTCCAGAATGGGAAGAGGCGGGATATCTCAACACTTTCATGGAAGTATTCCTGAAGCCTTAACTATAAATAACAAACATGGTTTGCCTTCCTATCGGGAGAAAAAGAGACATACTCTGGCGCTGCCGTTCAACGGACGTGCACTGGCCAAGGAAATGGATGAAATAGCTGGTGGATCCTCGGCATGGGAGAACCGAGCAAGTTCCGTTGTGCTGGAATCTGTGGATTGGGATGAAGAATTTGTTTACAGAGGAAACCAGCATATTGGCGGTGCGCTGGGAGCAGGGAAATCAACGTTTATGGTGATGGAAACTTATCGCCTGGTGAAGCAGGAAGGGGCCCGGATTGGTTTCATTGAAGGCAGCGTATCCCAAGTGATTGAGCGTGTCAAAGTTCTCCGTGAGTTAGGTATTGATGCAGTTCCGATCATTGGCAGGTCATCCAGGAAGCAGCATCAAGAGAACTATTTATTCGCAAATTCTAGCGAAATCCTTGAAATCAGTGATTGGGCAAAGAACGAATACCAAGCTTTAACACACCTATCTGACGTATGTGTAATTAAAGCCTTATCTGAGGATGTCGAACGGAATAAACCTTTTCCCTGCACTGGGCTGAAGCAGGATCAACAATCCGTAATGTGTCCATTGGCGAACCAGTGCGGAGTGTACCATGATTTCTCTCGACTTGCTGAAGCCGATGTATGGGTGGCTACATCTGCAAGTGTCCTCAAAACAAGAATTCCGGCCATGATCGATCCACTTGAGAGAACCATATACGAAGCCATGTATGATTTAATGGAGATCGTGTTCATTGACGAAGTGGATGATGTCCAAATGCAATTCGATGAGACCTTTTTATCGGAATATAATGTATTTGGAGGTAAAGAGGATATCTTTGAAAGTCTGTATAACGAATCCAATCAGCTGACTATGGGTAGGTATCAATATGCCGGAGATCCCGTAGTGAATGAGTGGAAGGATAAGCTTCGTCAATTGGACCAGATGGTATGGAGAATTTATAAAAAGCTAGAGTCTTCCCACACACTGCGTAAAGACATTAGCCGATATTTGATCAGAGCAGCAGCGTTAGCCGATTCAATAAGCGGTAAGATTTCGGATAACACTGAAGCACAGGAGAAAATACGAAAAGGTCTCATGAAATACGCAAGTGAACCATTCCAAGACCCAGCACTGTCTGGTCCTGCAGACAGGTTGATTGAAACCGACCATACCGAAGAGAAACAAAAGCTGCTTACAAAAATAACAGAGAAGCTGCTGAAAGGTTCAATGAAGCCGCGGGTAAACCAGAAATTATTTTATGACCAGTTGGAGTTTTTTATCTACTTATGCAGAGCAGAGGAATGTATTAAGTACATTCTGACCTCCTTCCCTGTGATCCAGGCCAAACTTGGTTTATCTGTAAATTTTTCTCCTTTATTTACGATGCAGCGAGATTACCAGCCATTCATGAAGGAAGCCATGACAGGTACCATGCTGGGGTACAAATATGACTTGAAAGACGGGGAGAGCATGGGGGTATTTAAACTCGTCGAATACACGGGGGTAGGCAGATTATTGCTGCATGACTGGCACCGTATTTATGAGGATTCCGATCAGAAACAAGGGCCGGCCGTCATTCTGTTGTCCGGTACAAGCCATGCTCCCGACTCAGCACATTACCACTTGAACACAGGATCCAAATGGCTGCTCAAGGCAGAAAGAACACCTTCTAATATCCAAATGGTCTTCAAACCAGTCCTTGATGCTCGTCAAGGCGGTTTTCTGGAGGTATCAGGAATTCGGGATGATGAGACCAGGAGCAGGAATTTGTATGAGATGGTCCATCATCTCAAATCTGACATTCAATACGAATTGAAGTACTGGACAAGCGTCGGGAACGCAAGGAGGGTGCTCTTGGTCGTTAACTCTTATGACGATGCGGCAACGGTTGGCAGGGCATTTCGAGGTGATCCTGGTTGGGAAGGCCGATACAAGATTCTTTCTAAGGTAAAAAGTGATGAAAGTGATCAATTTCCAAGATCCATGATTGAATCCTTTCGTAGAGATCAGGCCGAAGTGTTGATTGTTCCGCTGATGTCAGTAGGCAGAGGTTATAACATTTTGGATCAGCGAGGAGAGGCATTGTTTGGATCGGTCTTCTTCCTGGTGCGTCCTTATCCTATTCCTAACGACATGAATTACATGGTTCAAATCCTTCATGCTTATCTGCCTCAATATTTGAAACAAATTGAGAGACAAGGGATTTATTACGATAAAGCTGTATCCAGATTACGCAGAGTCAGCAATAGCAAGTTTGAGACGATGTACAGAAAACCTGACTTTTGGGGTAGTCTGGATGATTCCGAGCGTGAAGTCATGGCATGGTTTACCTTTATACCGGTTTGGCAAATGATCGGACGGTTGCTGCGCGGCGGTAAGAATGCCAGAGTGTTCTACTGTGACTTCAAGTTTGGTGCTAAGCCGGCTGGGAATTCCGAAGGCATGTCTATGCTGGACAGCTGGGCGTTTATCATGAATAAGCACCAGAGGGATCCGCTGTTTGAGAGCTTGTATGGACCATTTATCCAAGGCATAAATCAAATGATTAGGGAGGCACAATGGAATGAAGAAGATGCAGCTTTTTGCACTGGAGATTGATGAGTCATTGTTTTACAGCGAATCGATTTGTTATATGAACATGCCGGAGAGCTGGCGTAACTTCATTAATAAAGAGCGAATCAATGGGGGATATAAACTTTCATTTAAATTAAAACCTCTGGGGGTGAAGCTTAAAAGCATATTTCCAGAAATCATAAGTATACTCTCTGACAACAACATGCTGATTCATAATCAGCCGTGGTTGGTTTCAACAAAACCTATACCAGAATCCTATGTTCGACAACTGACTCTTGGATGGTTAGCGGATGTAAAAGGATGTTCAATCTCTGAGCTGCCTCCAGAAGTAAGGGATGCAGATCCTGACTGGGTAGCGTGTAATTTCGATGATATACACGGTATCATAGATCACTTTCAATGGATTCCGGGGATGGCTGCGATTAAATTTTGTGAAGACCCCAAGTTTCTTGACCTAGGAAACGAGCTGTGTGAAGAGCTGAAATTTCATCATATTATATTTAACGGTAAGAATGAGTGCATTTCCAATCCACTTCAAAAGTCCAATCGCCATGATCCTTTTTCCTATATAATTCGGCTTGATTTAAAGACTCGAGGTGGAGATGCTGGAAGGCATCTATTAACCGTATCCCTTGGGACCAGAAGATATTTGAGCAAAGAGCAGATCAAGGATGGCAAGTGTTTTATGAGATCAGGTCATGCCTGTTCCGTACTTGTCTCCGTACAGCACCCCTATGAAACCAGAACAGACCGGTCGTTTTCCCAATTAAAAATCGAGAAGCGTAAGCGGTCTGGAGCCAGTTCCTCTTTTACGACTTGGGAAACTGCTTTGGATGGATTGTACTGGGATGTGCTTCATGGGGAGGCATTTGATTCTGATGCGTTACTTGTCAGTCCCAAGACCTTTTTCGAAGGAAATGGCGAACTGACTGCCTATGTCGTTAATAACAATCTATTTATAGGAAATAGTGTGAAGGCAGGAATTGGTCTCCCTGAGAAAAATGCCTTGTACAACATGGTCAAAAGCTATCTAGCAGCCTTTGGTGCGAAAGAACTTCCGCTGATTCCTGACATTAGCAGCCGCAGTATGAATGACAGCCTGTTTCCCATGGTTGCTTCGAAGGATGAAACACTAACCATCGAAGTCTATAGCTCTAAAGAGATGTTTGAGAAGATCAGGAATGTATTGTCTGCACCGCAAAAATCGATAGATGATACCGTTGTTCTCGATGAAATCTCTGATTCTCTTTATAAACTTCATTGTGATAAAGACGTGATAGTGGAGCTGGTTCACTGTAACCCCGAAGGTATTGTCGCTGAACTAGAGATCGATCAATACAAAGAGAAATCAATGGCTAAGAACAAACGTATCAATCAGATTATTAAACAGCTCACCCATTCTAAGCGGCAGGACCACTCCGTTGTAACCCTGGTAGAAATTGATGAAAAGGATAAATGGAGAGAAGATTGCGATCCGAAGAAGGCCATTCGGGAAGGAATGATCAAGGCCGGGCGTCTTACTCAATTCATCTATCCACTAACTGATGATGAAACGGGAGATGTATCCCGCATACTCAATGCTGCATTAGATCTCTTCCATGATTACGGTCTACTCAGTCATAATATCAATAAAATCAATCACCCTGGAACGTTGTTATCCGTTATGGTGCTGAAAGCAGGTAACAAGCATTTGCCGGCTATCTCGAGATTAACAGGTACAGAACTAAGGATAAAGTTATTCGGTATCGATTCCTGGTTGTCCTTGCAAGAAGCGGCTCTTAGAATGAACGAGACCAAGTTTCTGGATAGCCCCAACAAGAATAACCGTAGCAGTAAAATATTTGAGGTGTTTATTACAACAGAGATCCAAAATGAACTGGACCGGTGTGAGGGTCAACTTATTGTACTGGTGAATGCCACACTGAGGAACGGATGGTTGCGGGCCATCGGAAATACCAAAATACAATGGGATCGCATTCCTGTCCTTAATGAGAGATTGTCACATGAACCTCGATTAAAGTTTATACGCATTAATGCAACGGATGATGTTCCACAGTATCGAATTATTGTTAACGATGCATGGGATGAAGTAAATAAAGCATCAGGAATCTTTAAAGATCCTATGGGTGCTTATTATGGTGTAGGCGGGAGACCTAGTGCATGGAAAGGCATTTCGAACGCTGCAACAAAGTTTTCATCTCCGTCCAAACAACTGCTTCAGCAAAAAGCTGTAGAATACATTCCGTTAGGAGCCAAGGACGATGATGAATTGGATGAACTGGCGGTTTTAGCAGATCATTTAAGACGGGTTGGATTGACTTACGACAAGCACACTATTCTTCCATACACGATGCGTGTATTAAACTCGTTATCGAAATACATAACCGGCCATGAAGACAGATATGATTATGTTGCTGATTTTGATGACGAAGTGCTCGTTGATGTAGAGGAAGATTTGATCGAGGTGGACCTGTGAGCATATTAATCAAAGAATTGAGAGAAGGCGACGAGTTTGTCGGTTATTACCTAATACGAGAAATAGAAGCGAAGCAGACTAATAGTTCGGTGCCCAAGGATTATTTGGATTTGGTGCTTGGTGACTCCAGCGGAAGCATTTCGGCCAAGTACTGGGATGCGAGCAAAACGGATATTGAGACATTTTTCTCGATGAGTCTTGTGAAGATTCAGGGTGTGGTCCAAGTGTACCGTGATCGATTACAAGTTGAAGTCCTTCGCATTCGGAAAACGAATGAGGAGGACGGGGTCTCGATTGCGGACTTTATCCGCTCTGCTCCCATAGCAGCAGATGAGTTGATTCCCACCATTCAACAAGCTATCAGCAGCCTGACTCATTATGAGATCCGCTCGATGGTCACTTTTTGTTTTGAGAAAGTAAAAGTTCATATCCATTCCGCACCCGCGGCCCCAAAATATCATTACGCTTATTACGGTGGCTTGGCGTACCATATACGTAGGAGAACTGCCGGAAGAATTATATTACTCTTCGGATTACACTCAATTCTCCTATATGAACGATCAACTGGCTTCCGCAGTGAGCGCTGACCCTCAGATGGGATCACATTTTTCAGCAGTCCAGTTAGAGCAGATTAAAGCAGGAGAGACTCCCGATGGATATGTATGGCATCATACGGAAACACCTGGTGAAATGGAGTTAGTAGATGAACAAGTACATGCTCAATCGGGCCATACAGGAGGACGCTTTCTATGGGGCGGGGGGCAGGAGTATAGACAGTAAATAAGCACAGACGATGATAAGGAGGCGGCTGAATGCAGTGGCAGTTTGCTAAATCGATTGCTACCGTTTATGACTTGTGGGCGGTTGAGTCGCATTTTAATATAAAGTTGCCTGTCGTATACGGAAGGATCGTATTGGAACATCACGGAGCACGTCCAATCCCGAACCAGTTCGATACGTACAAGCGGATGGGGCATAGAATCAAGACATTTTTACCTGTGAGTAAGAAAGAGAAAGGGAATGTGTACGATGTGTATGCCTGGATCCAGACGCGGCTGCAGCCAGGTATGATTCCTTTTGCCAGCGATGACGGTGGGAATTATATCTGTTTTGATTATAAGGGGAATGAGCAAGAGCCCATTATTGTGTTTTGGAATCATGAAGTGGAAGATACAATGGAGATGGTGAGCTCATCTTTTGAGGGTTTTATGAAAAGTATTTATTGAGCGGAACTTGCTAGAACAGCTAGTACTCGTATTTTTGACTCTTGTAAGAGCGGGGCTATTGAGGATTGGAAAATAAGACGGTCTGCTGGCTCAGGATTTGATGATTTGAAGGTGTGTTATAATAATTGAAATTGTAGATCTTAACTATTGGGAGGCGATACTCATGGATTCAATTCAAGACCTTCAAAAGTTGATCAAGCTTACAGGTGATCGCGCTAAGTTGGACGCTAAGGCGAACGACACTTACATTGTATATAAGAATGCACAAGGGCAGATGATTAAAGAGTACAATAATGGTCATATGATTCCGGTTACCGGACATGACTCCTCTCATGCATGAACTCTCTCCAATGATGTACGTCTTTGGCGGGAACAATGGAAGTGGGAAAAGCACCATAAGAAATCTTATTGTGGATCGGCTTGGAATTAGTGTGAATATTGATCCCGATGCTTTGGCAAGGAGTATCAATCCCAGATCCCCTGAGAGTAGGAAAATCTCAGCAGGAAAAGAAGCTATAAAATTAGCCAGGGATTGTATTCAAAACAGACGTGATTTCTCAGTAGAAACAACGTTTGCTGGAGGTAATGCTATTCGCCTCATACGTGATGCCAAGGCTAATGGATTTGAAATTACAATGTTTTATGTTGGTTTAGGTGATTATTATTTGAACATTGAGAGAGTTGCTATACGTGTCAAGAATGGCGGACACCACATTCCAACCGAGGATATCATTAGACGCCATGATACTTCTATTCGAAATTTACTCCTACATCTACAAATGATTGATCACTTAGTTGTTATCGACAATAGCTTGTCAGAGGGCAGGATTATATTGAGCGTTGATAATGGTACTATTTCATATAGTATAAATTCTATTCCTCTATGGGCAGAATGTATCGTGGATTGTTACCGCTGAAAATGAAACCCCAGACAAATACCACAGCTAGGATAAAAGAAGCCTTCACCAATGTGTGGATGGCTTCTTTTAGCAGTAGTGAATTTTTCCTGAAATATATGTGGGAAGAGCGGCGTTCCCAGAGCATGCCGGTGATCAAGGCAGCTGCTGATTGGGACAGTGTAAAGGCTATACCGCAGATGGACATCATCCTGAAGCAGATGAGTCAGCTGTGGGCACCGCATTATCCGTACCGTTCCGGTCAGCCGAGCTACATTTTGTCCGAGAACGTGCAGCGTATCCAGTTAGGAGAGCTCAAAGCGGAAGAAGCCCTTAAGAAAGCACAGTCGGAGTCGGAGAGCTGGATGACATCCAGAATTTTGTCTCGCAGGCCAATCTTCTGGCTTACGATGAAGCGCGAGCATCCTGTTTGGAGAGCCGCTGCAGATGAGCAGTGTGTCATGAATATGCCCATGCGGGAGCTGATCAAGGTGAACCGGGTGACTGCGGCCGCTGCGGCAGGGGCTGGGCACGCACCCAGCGTGTACGTTGTAGAGAATTCAGGCGTATTCTCCGCGCTGCTTGATGCCGTGCCGGACGCAAGCCTGGTCTGCACTCATGGGCAGTTTAAGCTTGCCGGCTTATACTTGCTGGACCTGCTTGCGAAGGCCGGACATACTCTTTTTTACAGCGGGGACTTCGATCCGGAGGGGCTGGCGATGGCAGTTCGTTTTAAGGAACGGTACGGTGAGCAGGCTCAATTATGGAGAATGAGTATAGATGACTTTCACGCATCTTCTCCTGTGGTGGAGTTAGGGGACCGAGAGTCCAAGCTGCATTCGCTGCTTGACTCTGAGCTGGGCAAAGTAGCCCAGGCTGTGAAGGAAACCGGCAGAGCTGGTTATCAGGAGGGGATAGTAACCCTGCTTATTGAGGATTTGCGGAATCGAAGGATGTTTAACAACGTTTGAAAGAGCTGAAGAGGTAGACGACAGGAGTATATCTGAGAAGAGTACATCCTATATAAGTAGGAGTGAGAACACTGAAAATCACATGTTACTATGGTACAAGCGGGAATATGGGCTACATTACGTTAAAGCCGCCGGCAATGAAGGAATCAGAGCTCAGCGGAAGCAGTGATAACGAACTATTTCAGCACGTAAATCCTGATGAGATCACAATTCCCTATATAGCCGATGCCAACGTGAGTACATATTTAGATCAGTTAGTCATCGCCCCACAGACGTTTAAAGAAGCTAATGAACAGGGATGCGATATTGAATTTGGTATTGATATGGACCGTGATGGTTACATCACAGGCATTGAATTAACCCTCCTGCCCTCAAAATTCATTGCATTGATCCAATCGCAGGCTTTTAAAATCTATGGGACCATATGGCGGGACAGGGAATTTCATCTCGTCACCTTAGATCATGCGGAGCATGTGTTTAAACCGGAGAATGTCGTCTACAAAATGACGGACAAGGAAGATGCCTTTGTTATTGTAGAGCATGTTGAACCTGAAAATCTCGGTTATCATTATCCAGACCCGGCCCACAGAGGAACTGTAGCTTTGTTTAAAGGCCTGATTTCGGCAAGGGATGATATCTATCCGCTGGAGTATATGAGGGAGCCGGATTTTTGGTTGAAGAGGGACATGTAGCTTAATTCAACTACTTATCACATACATCATTACCTGATGGAACTGGCGAACACAATGACAAAAAGAAAATAGCCGTGATCGGCTTAGGCAACATGGGCCGGTATAAACTAAAAATGGATTTGGTTTAGCTGGCTCAAAAATCAATTTACTATGACTTAGCTTATACATACAAGTAATCTAATATCAATGAAGTGAGTTATGTAATTCCGTGCATGCCTGTAGCTTCTATTATTAGAAGTTGCAGGCATGCATTAATGCAATTATGTAATGCCCCCCATTGTCAAGACACGAATTTCCGAGAAATAAGTTAATCCTCCTTGTCTTGTGAGATCTTGTGATTTAAGACGCGATTTGTTCAACAGAATGCGTATAGAATTGAGCCGGCTTGGCTCCTTCTAGAGATGCATGAGGCCGTTCATGGTTGTAAAAATGGACATAACGAGCTATCCCTTTGCGCAGCGCGCGAGGGTTTTCGAATTCATTGAGAAAGATGCATTCATACTTAAGGGAGCGGAAATATCGTTCTGTCCGGCTGTTGTCTGTTGCCCGGCCCTTGCCATCCATAGAGATCTTTACTTCTGCTTTTTCAAGCAGCTCAAGATAGTCAGCGTTGGTAAAATGGGAGCCCTGGTCGCTGTTCATAATCTTAGGTTTGCAATGGCTGAATGCACGTTTGAGGCACCTCAAAACAAATCCCTTTTCGAGCGTGTTGGATAGTTCGTAATCGATGATTTTTCGGCTGTACCAATCGATAATGTTGAATAGGTACATAAATCCATTGCCCATCCGGATGTAGGTAATATCGATTCCCCAGACCTGATTCGGGCGGTCGATCGTTAAGCCTTGAAGCAGGTAAGGACGGATATACTTGGCATGCAGGCGCTTGCTCAGGTTCGGCTTTGGATAGATGGCCTCTAGACCCATAAGCTGCATAAGACGGCGTACACGCTTGCGATTCACTTCATAGCCTAGATCTCGAAGGAAACAGGTTATTCGACGGTAGCCGAAGTAAGGGTGTTTCGTGTAGATCTCATCGATCCGATGCATGATTTGCACATTGACTTCGCTCTCACAATGCTCCTTTTCAGGACGGTATACGCTGGTTCTGTTGATACTTAGAAGGGCTGCCTGACGTTTGATATTGATTTCAGCGTTGCCTCGCTCGACCATACCTTTACGAGCTTCTAGAGGCTCATTTAAGGCCAGATTTTTTTTTGAGCCAGTCGACCTCCACTGTGAGTTGGCCAACCAGCTGTTCCAGATGTTCTTGCTTACTTTCATACTCCTTTTTCATTTTGTCGACTTCACTGGCCTTCTTCTCGAACACCGTGTTGGCGCGCTCTAAAAACTCTGATTTCCATCGGCTAATCATCACGGGGCTAAGCTCATATTTAGCGGCAATTTCATTCACTGTCTGCTCCTCTCGAAGCACTTCCAGCACGACTTTTGTCTTAAACTCTGCGGTATATCGGTTCCGTTTTTCCATGGCTTCATTATAACTTATTTTTTTCCCTCCTGTGTCTCAAGGTATGGGAGCATTATATTAAGGCTATCATGAGAGGAGAGAACAATGCGTAAATTTAGCATGTTTGTTATGATGACGGCGGATCATCTTGGCTATTTTTTTCATTAAGGTTAATCCCAAAACCGGGCAACTAATAATGGCTCATCAGAAATACCTAACCTTGAGGATATTCAGGATATCCGAGAATTTGTTTTTAGATTAGATGGAGATACACCCGAACTAAGACAGGCAGTTGAAAATAGTCTAAACAAATTAAGACAAGAATTTCCTGATCACAAGTTCAATGTAATCTTTGGAGGTAAATAAATTATGGCTATCAGCGCATTAATTCTTGACCCACAAAATGATTTCGAAAAGAATTTTTTCATTCCAGTTGCTACGGAATCATTTTTTAAGGAGTGTTGGTTACCTGCAATTGAATCATTAGGGCTACAATGGACAGACCTCTTCACGACAGGTGTTGATGTAGAGGAGGAAGATGTACCTCATATCATTGCGGAACTAATACTTATAAAAGAATGGGTAGCTAAAACTTTAGATGAGGAACAAAAAGATAAGATATTTGAAAGGATAGCTGGACTTCAAGATAAATTGCCGCTTGCATTTCAGCGGAAGGATGCAGTTGTATTTATAGGTTAGACTGGTATAAATTCATTTTATAGTTTGGTGGGGCTACCCAGTGTCGAATGAATCTCTCATTTAACTAGTACCACACCTAACCCATGTAATACCCTAATAGAGACTTCTTTATTTCGGTTGTACGCACATTGGAGTGCTAAGATAAAAATGCATTAGAAAAACACCATCGTATGAAAAACAGCCCTCGAAGGAGCACGGCAATTAAATCCCACTATTTTCAAAGATAAATCTGCCGACGAAATCAACCAAATGCTAAAAGATGGAGGATATGATGCTATTGTACGGGACTCCACTAAATCAAGTTCAGGAGCAAAAATCATTAAAATAAACAATACTGGTGAAAACAGGTATATTATTCAAGTTCAAGTATCACCTGGGGGGTGGGAGACACGGAGGGAAGTCCATATGTAAAAATTAGTATAAATGACCAAGGGGTTATAAAAGTAGTAGATGGAACTGAAGATGTATATAAGACTGATGGAAAAAAACAGCAACTATAATTTTCACAGGAGGCAATTAACTATGGTCTTGTTGAATTCGGCTATTGTTCCATGGAAGGAAATGGGAGGTATTAATCTGTATAGTCACATCAGCGAATTTTATAGCACTATAATAAAACTCACTGATACTGATGTTTTATTTGGTAAGACTTTAGTGAGGTACGAGATTAAAGATGAGGTTTACTTATGGTTTAATTTGTTTAATGGAAAGCTGTTTAAGATTACTGCATTGAAGAATTATACTGGGAAATTATTTAATGAAATACAGATTGGCATGTCAATGGAAGAGGTCTTAAAGATAGAGCCGAGCTTTGAATATGATGAATTTGAAGAAGTTTATGGCAGTCCTAAAGGGATTTATATTGAAACTGAGCCAATCGATAACACAGTTTTATGGATTTCTATATACATTAAAGAAATAGACAATGAAGACTTTGAAAAAGGGAACTGGTAATGTATTTTGATTTAAAAAAATAAAACCGTCTATGTAGACCACATTATAGATTGCAGACAAGATTACAGGTGGCTGATCCGGTAGACAGTAATTGATATAAAACACAATGGTACCCCAGCCATCACCTTAACCGAAGGTGACCTGCCTGAAGGTACCTTTTTACATCCTCATCATTTTTAACTAGCCTGCGGAAGCCCACTCCTTTAAAATAAATGACATGTAACAACGTCTGGAAGAGAGTAAGAGCACTGAAAATCACATGTTACTACGGTATGCCAACGTGAGTACATGATGGTGTCTGGCCGGTTCTTTATTGGAGTGAGGAGGAGCTATGAATGGATCTGAGAAAGCGTATTCAAGATGCTAAGCCCCGGCTTATATACAGTAACCCGTTACAGTCCGCGGAGGACACGGCAGGGTTTGTTTTGGAGGGCTCTGGAAAGCTGTGCTTTGAGCAGGGACGAATGAGAATGGAGCCTGTGCTCCCACCGAGCGAGGGACAGCGTGCTAACTATGTGTTGTGGTGTGATCAAATATTTCCGGCCGACATGCTAGTGACGTGGACATTCAGGCCGCTGAGTGAGAAGGGGCTTGCGATGCTGTTTTTTGCGGCGGAGGGCAAAATGGGCGAGGATGTTCTGGATGCCAGACTCCGCCCGCGCACCGGCGAATATGAACAGTACTATGACGGAGACTTTAACACCTACCATGTGTCCTACTTCCGGCGGAACCTGAAAGAGGAGCGGGCCTTACATACTTGTAATCTGCGAAAAAGCGCCGGTTTTCATCTGGTGAAGCAGGGTGCTGACCCGATCCCGAACGCTGCGGATATTCACAGCCCCTTAGATCTGGCGCTGCTGAAGCGGGGTGCTGAGATTGCTTTTTTCATCAACGATCTGGAGGTGTTTCATTTCCACGATGATGGAGTGACGTATGGCGATGTGCTGAAGGGCGGCAGAATCGGCTTCCGGCAGATGTCACCCTTGATTGCGGAATATTCAAATCTTCAAGTGTATGCGCTGGGAGAGAGCTTAGCTTCCGACGAAGGGGATGAGGTGCAGTATGACGATTAAGGGACTGATTGTTGGAGCCGGGCATTTTGCAGATATACAGCTTGAGGCCTGGGCGGAGGTGCAGGGAGCCCGCATTGTAGGTGTACTGAGCCGGACGCGGGAGGATGCCCAGCCTCTGGCTGACAAGTATGGGTTAGAAGCTTTCGGTGACTGGGAGCATGCTCTTGATGCGCTCTCCCCGGATTTCATAGACATTTGCACGCCGCCGCCCTCACATCTGCACTACACCCGGCTGGCGGCAGACCGGGGGCTGCCGATCCTGTGTCAGAAGCCGCTCGCCCCTTCGCTGCAGGAGGCAGAGGAGCTTGTTGCTTATTGTGAGGAACGAAGCGTCCCGCTGATGGTTAACGAGAACTGGCGCTGGCAGGCCTGGTATCGAGAAATCAAAACGATGATGGATGCCGGTATGCTGGGAGAGGTATATTCTGCGTACATGGCGATGCGTCCGGGAGATGGCTGGGGAGAGCAGCCTTACTCGGTACAGCCTTATTTCCGGGAGATGAAGCAGTTTCTAATCTATGAGACAGGTATTCATTATCTGGATACCTACCGCTATCTATTCGGGGAAATTGAGAGCCTTTATTGCCAGCTTCGTACGATCAACCCCGTCATTCAGGGAGAGGATCTGGCCATGGTGCACTTGAACTTCACTTCCGGGGCAACCGGGCTGTATGATGCCAACCGGGTGACCTATATGGAGCAGGTCCGTTCCCCGGTCTATGGGTGGATGACGCTCGAAGGCACTTCCGGCAAGCTCCGCCTAGAGGAGGATGGAGCCATTTATTTTACGCCTCGGGACGGTCAGGAGAGAAGACATGAATATCATATTCCGGCTAAGGGCTGGAAGGGCGGGTGTACGATCGCGACGCAGCAGCATTTTGTAGACGTGCTTCGGGATGGTGGAGTGTTCGAGACGAATGGCAGGGATTATATGGCCTCGGTCCGAGCGGTATACGCCTGTTATGAGTCGGCCGCGAAGCAGCAGGTGGTGGTGCTGAACCGCAAGATAGATTGTGAAATAAAGGAGTGAGAGCCTTCACACTGACAGTATTGACAATAGAGAACGAGCATCCGTTCACATTAAACGATTACGATAACTGGAACGCACCCAGAAGCTGGACTAAGCGGGAGAGCGTGCCGCTATAGAAGGAGGCAAAGCCTATGCATACACAGCATCACCGGCCCAATATTGTATTCATACTGGCAGACGATCTAGGGGAGTGGGCGCTTGGCTGTTCGGGGAATGAGGAGGTAAAGACACCTCATCTGGATCGGCTGGCGGCAGAAGGCATGCGCTTTAGTAATTTCTTCTGCACCTCACCGGTCTGCTCTCCGGCACGGGCTTCTATTCTCACGGGTCACATCCCTTCTCAGCACGGAGTACATGACTGGATTCGTGCCGGCAACATTGAAGCCGCTGGCCTGGAGGAAGGTCTGGCCACGCTGCCGAGGTTTCAGGATGAGAGCCTGGCGACGTCCTATCTTGCAGGTCAGACCGGGTATACCGAGAAGCTGGTCGCAGCGGGGTACACCTGTGCCCTGAGCGGCAAGTGGCATTTGGGCAGCAGTCTAACTCCGCAGATGGGCTTTTCCCGTTGGTATACGATTGCCAGAGGCGGGTGCTCTTACATGGAGCCGGATATGGTGGTTGACGGCCAGATTAAGCTGGAGCGGCACTATGTCACGGATCTGATCACCCGCCAGGCTCTGCGGGATATGGAGGATCTGGCGAAGGAGCGCCATCCGTTTTATATGAGTGTTCATTACACGGCACCGCACTCCCCCTGGAATCGGGAGGAGCATCCGGAGGAATATCTCCGCCTGTACGACTCCTGTGAATTTCATTCGGTGCCTGAGCTGCCGCCGCATCCGGATCAAAGCCCGACCTGCCCGCAGGGGCAGGGGGAGGCCAGAAAGGAGCTGCTGCGCGGGTATTACGCTTCGATCACGGCTATGGATGCCGGGATTGGACAGCTCTTGGAGCAGCTGACGCAATTGGGAATTCGGGAGCAGACGCTGGTCATTTTTATGAGTGATAACGGAATGAATATGGGGCATCACGGCGTGTGGGGCAAAGGCAACGGCACCTTTCCTCTGAACATGTACGATACCTCGGTCAAGGTACCCGCGCTCTTCAGTCATCCGGGAAGGATTCCAGCCGGACAGATCTGTGCGGAGCTGGTCAGCCAATATGATCTATACCCAACGATTCTGGAGTATGCTGGGATTCATGAAGAGAATTCGGGAACAGAGAAAGAGCCGCGCCCGGGAAGCAGCTTTGCGGGGATTTTGCTGGGCTCGGCTGCGGGAACAGAGTCTGGAGCCTCCACGCACCGGGAGGAGGTCGTCATATATGACGAGTATGGCCCGGTTCGCATGCTGCGAACCGCCGATTGGAAATATATACACCGCTATCCGTATGGTCCCCATGAGCTATATGATCTCACGCACGATCCCGGGGAGGAGCATAACCTCATTCAAGAGCCGGAGCACCAGGGGCGAATACAGGTATTCCGGAAGCGGCTGGGAGAGTGGTTTCAGTCCTATCTTCATCCAGAACGGGACGGGGTTTACTGCGCCGTTACAGGCTTTGGGCAGCTGTCGCGGCTTTCTGCGGGTGATCGGGAGGGACGGGGCTTTCAAGACCGGCCAAGCCGTGATGAACCGACTTCGTAACCAGTATCATGAACATCTCATAAAGATGACTCCTGAAAGGCGGGGTCGTCTTTTTTTTGTTGCTTATTTACATAAACGCTACATTCTTTTCATATTGCGCTGACATAGGCTTGGTATTGTATAAACAACAGAGATGTCTATACCTCTTTGGGTTATTTTTTAGATTATATTATTTTTACCATTGTATTTATTGAAGAAATCTAGACAAATGAAGGGGAAATCATGAATGACGCCTGAGCAAGAGACAGAAAGAGAAGTGAAGCTATGAAGAAGCAGCTGCTGGCTGTAGAGGGGACCTTGACCCCGCTCAGCTCCAAAAGTCATATTACATATTCATGCCTGGTAGACGAAGACCCCGCCTCCCTGGACATGGAGTTCAGGTACACGCCCAAGGTGATGGAGGACCCGGAAGCCTCGCGGCTGCTCATTTGGGAAGCGATCGAGAAGTATGAAGCTGCTGAGCTTGTAGAGCTGCGGAAAGCGGAGTGGGAGCGGTACATGCCGCTGCAAAATCTGTTAACCTTGTCGGTCGATGATCCTCATGGCTTTCGGGGGTCCGCTCACCGTCATCCCTCAGAGCAGCGACATATGCTATGTGAGCAGGAAGCCTCTCCCGGATTCCTGGCAGGACCGCTGCCCTCGGGCATCTGGAAAATTACGATCAGTGTGCACTGTGTAGTGACACCGGAGTGCACATATCAGCTTATTGTTCACAAAGGAGGGCAAAGCCGTGATCTGGGTTCCGTTCGAGCTGCACACGCATACACCACATAGTGATGGAAGGCACTCACTGGCGGAGATGTGCAGGGAAGCCGGCAGACTGGGGCTGCAGGGTATTGCATTGACCGATCATAACACGGCGGCAGGGTTAGCGGAGGCCGAGCACATTCAGCAGACAACCGGTGTGGCTGTCATTCCGGGTATGGAGTGGACGACCTTTTACGGCCATATGCTGACGCTGGGGGCACCGTATACCGAGTGGCGGGATCTGGGACCGCGCGATATTCATAAAGGGATACGTCGCGTACATGAGGCTGGAGGCATTGTCGGGATCGCTCATCCGTACACCATGGGAAGTCCGATTTGTACAGGCTGCCACTGGGAGTACGACATTACAGACTGGTCTGACCTGGACTACATCGAGGTATGGCACGGCATGATGCCCGCACTGCGGCCTTATAATTGGCCCGCGCTGCAGCTGTGGGACCAGCTGTTAAATGAAGGCCATCGCATTACAGCCACGGCCGGGCGGGATTGGCATCATTCGGATCTCCTAGGAGGTGCCCCGGCGTTTACGTATATCGGTCTTGAGCATGAAGAGGACCGCTTCTCCCGGGAGAAGGTGGTACAGGCGATCTCTCACGGACGCTGCTACTTAAGCGTCGGGCCACGGCTGCATGTGGAAGCGAGACTCGGCGGGAGGGCCTACTTCCTTGGTGATTGTGTGGACAGCTCAAGTAATATCGGCGGGGAGATGAGCCTGCGGCTTCAGCTGGACTCATCCACGGCTTCCGGTAATTTGGGAGAGCGGGTGGTGGTTACGAAGCTGATTCTTGAATCCAATCTTGGCGAGATCACCGAGATTCCATGGCGGGAGGATCAGAGTGAAGCCGAGCACCTGGTCTCTATAGAAGGTCTGAGGTGGCTGAGAGTGAAGGCGGAGGGACTTATGGAGAGCAGCCCGATCCCTTTGGCGATGACGAACCCGATTTATGTATCGTCTCCTCCCGTGCCTGAACCAGAAAGGGCGGCAGTCTGATGAAGCCATGCCGAATTATTGCACATACCGGCTGTGAGGCTACTCCTTATAATTCAGCAGCTTCCTGTGAAAAAGGCTATAAGGCAGGCGCCGATGTCCTGGAAGTGGATGTCCGGGCGACGAAGGATGGCATTCCGGTGCTTTATCACGATGACGAGCCGGACCTCTCCCGTTATAGCTATGACGAACTGCCTGCAGCCGGTCTTGGTTCCGTTGAAACATTGGAGACGGTGCTGCGTCTCCTGCGAGGAAAGAAGGCGGCATTCAATCTGGATCTGAAGACACTGCCGGCTTATGAAGCCGCGACTAGGGTCATTACGGAGCTGCAGGTCTGGGATCAGATTTATTTCACAGGACTGACGGATGCTCTCGCGGGCAGCGATGCCGCCCGGCATGTGATCTGGAACGCACCGGCTGCAGCGCCTCACCTGACGGATGCTGCCTATGAAGAGCAGACACTAGCATGGTGTCAATACGCCAGACAGTCCGGCTTCGCCGGCATTAATGTTCAGTACGCCTCCTGTCGGACTTCGCTGGTACGCTGTGCCCGGCAGCATGGATTGGCGGTGTGGGTGTTCACGCTTCCGGCTGATCAAGCCGTGATTACGAAATATATGGACATGGGCGTTGATGCGGTGTCTGTTATGGATGTGACCTACTGTAGCCAGCTTCGGAGGGAATGGCTCCATGACCGTCTGGAGGGCAGGTTAAGCGAGAAAATATGAACCTAGTAAAGGAGGGAGGACGGCGGCTGCGCCGTCCGACAAGATGTCCTTAGTGAATGCAGAAAGACAACGAGCCCTGGTCCGTTCAGAGCGACAGCCGGCTTCCCGGCTGGAATCACGCGCTGTATGGTATGTATTCTTGATCCCGTCACTGCTCGGCATCCTGCTGTTCACGGTATACCCTTTGATCGAATCCTTGCGGCTCAGCTTTACCAAGGGCGTTGAGGAACGCTACGTGGGCGGTGCCAATTATGCAGAGGTGCTTGCCTCGGAAACGTTCTGGTATGCCGTCTACAACACGGTGTATATAACCACCTTTCAGCTGCTGATTGCGATCCCGATCGGCTTCCTGATTGCCTGCTTGATCAATGGTCTGCGGCGGGGATCGAATTTCTTCAAAGTGCTGTTCTACATTCCCAATGCCACCTCCATGATTGCGGCCGCGACGGTGTTTCTGGCTATTCTTCATCCGGATGGGCCGCTGAATTATATCGTGCAGCTGCTCGGCTTTGAAAAAATTGTCTGGCTGTCCCAGCCGGTTTCGGCAAAATGGGGCGCTGTAGTGCTCTCGGTGTGGCACTGGCTGGGCTTCGTCATTATTATCAACCTGGCGAATCTGCAGGCGATCCCGATTGAGTACTATGAAGCCTCCTCCATAGACGGAGCCACCCGCCTGCAGCAGTGGTGGTGGATTACGGTGCCGAATATGCTCGGCAGCCTGACGCTGCTTCTGGTGCTGGGCTGGATCGGAGGACTGCAGCGATTTGCAGATGCCTTTATGCTTGGCGGATTACAGGGAAGTCCTGCCCGCTCCCTTCACACCGTAGTAGGCTTCATTTTCGAGCGCGGCTTTGGCGGCAATGAGTATGGTATCGCATCTGCGGCCTCGTACATCCTGTTCTTCTTCATCCTGCTGTTCACGTACCTAAATACCAAGCTGCTGAAGATGAAAATTTAAAAGAGGTGAACCATCATGCATGACAGGAAGCACAAATGGAAGACCATGGATGCCGCAACGACCATCCTGCTTGCTGCGGTGGGCTTGATTATGATTTATCCGTTCATCTGGATGATCAGCGTCAGTCTGGAGCAAACCGCGAATCTGGCCCTGCCGTTTCCGCCGCGCCTGATCCCGGAGCAATTCGCGTGGTTTAATTACAAGCTCGTGTTTGAGAACAACGCTTTATTTCTGGCCTATTGGAACTCTGCCGTGGTCGCCTTTTTCAGTGTCATGCTGGGTGTAGCATCGGCGCTGCTGGGGGGATACGCCTTTTCCCGCGGAAGCTTTAAGGGCAAGAGGCTGCTGTATTTCATCGTGCTGGCGACGATGATGATTCCATTCGAAACCCGGCTGATTCCCATGTTTACGATGTTTAATGATCTTGGAATGATCAATACCAAATATCCGCTCATTCTTCCTTCGTTAATCAATGCTCTGGGCCTGGTGCTGGCGAAGCAATTTTTTGACCAGCTGCCGGAAGGCTTGAGGGAGTCCGCCAAGATCGACGGGGCGGGGGAGTTCAAAACGTTCTTTTACATTTTTGTACCGCTGACAGGTCCTATCACAGCTACTGTGGCGATTCTGGCCTTCCAGGACAGCTGGAATTCCTTCATCTGGCCGCTGGTGGTGATCAATGATCAGGATTTGCGGACCGTTCCGCTGTTCTTATCTAATTTCTCGGCCGAGAACGGAGGCCGCCTGGCAGGGATTACGATGGCGCTGGCCGCCATGAGCATTCTGCCGATCCTGCTCGTGTTTCTATTTTTCCAAAAATATATTATTCGCAGCGTTGCTTTAAGCGGCCTGAAGGGAGAGTGATGGACAAGGCGGTTAACGCAGCCGCAGGTGTCACCGCATCCGAGAGCTGTAGCGCAAGGTTACAAATCATGCAGGTCTAAAGAGAAAAAGATTACATTTGTGGAGGGAAACCAATGTTTATGTTTAAAAAGAAATTTCAAGCTTTGCGAAGTCCGCTGATGCTGCTTCTGCTGTTAAGTTTTCTGCTGAGCGCATGCAGCGGCAAGGAGGGCGGCGTTTCATCCTCCGACTCCAATGGACAAGCGGCGACCGCTGCCAGCGGTACCGCAGCAGGTGCTGCGGGTGAAGGGCCGTCGGGGAAGCTGAAGGTGCAGATGATTGGTGATTTTGCGACAGAGCAAAAAACCGATGCAATCACCGGAATCACCTCCAAGGGCGTGAACGTGCTGAAGGAGGAGTTCGAAAGAATGTACCCGGGCGCGGAGGTCGAATTTGTACTCATGGGCTGGGACAATTATAACGAGAAGACGCAAACCATGCTTCAATCCGGTGCAGCCGATGTGTATCAGGTGCCGGGGCTGGCTACCTTTGTTGAGCAGGGCCTGCTTGAGCCGCTTCAGCCTTACATTGATAAAGACAGCTTTGATACGAGCATTTACTTGAACGGTCAGGTGGACGGCTGGAGAGCAATGGGCCCGGAGGATCAGCAGCCGGAAATTTACAGTCTGCCGTACATCGGTGACGCCCGGCTCATTGTATATGACAAGCAGCTTTTTGATGACTGGGGTGTAGAGTATTTGTCAGAGAAGCCTTCCATCGAGGAAGTGCTGGAAAAGGCTGCCAAGATGACAGGCAAGAATCCAAAAACCGGCGAGCAAAATTACGGGCTTACCTATAATGGAACCGATGCGGCCGACACCGTGATGAATATCAGTGAGTCGAAGGGCGGCCAATGGGGCACCGGATTTCTGTGGAAGGACATGTCGCTGGAATTCAATAGTGACACTATGATTGAAGCGGCGGAGCTGCTGAAGGAAGCGAATCAATATGCGCCGGAAGGTGTTCTTGTCAATCAGGGCTCGGAGAATTTCCTGACGGATAAAAATAACATTGCCATTCATTTGCGCGCCGCTCCAGGCTTCATCAACATCATTGAAACCTTTGGTACACAGGACCGCTACCAGGCTGCGCTGCTCTTCACCAACCCGGAGCTGGGCATGGGCGGCATGTTCGCCGGAAGTCCGTTTGCGATCGGGCAGAACAGCAAGAACAAGGATCTGGCGTGGGAGTGGCTGAAGTTTAGCAGCAGTGAGTTTTTCCAGAAATATATGTGGGAAGAGCAGCGTTCGCAGAGCATGCCGGTCATCAAGGCCGCTGCGGATTGGGACAGTGTGAAGGCATTGCCGCAAATGGATATTATTTTGAAGCAGATGAGTCAGCTGTGGGCGCCGCGTTACCCGTACCGTTCCGGTCAGCCGCGCTATATTTTGTCGGAGAATGTACAGCGTATTCTGCTGGGCGAGCTGACGGCGAAAGAAGCACTCCAGAGGGCACAGTCCGAGTCGGAGAGCTGGCTGAAGAGTCAATAACACTCTAAGAAAAGGTGGTATGCTCCATGCTGAAGAAAACCTGGTTATGCCTGATGCTGTTGACGATGCTGGTAGTGCCATTAGCGGGCGCGGCGTCTGCTTACACGAGTAACAATTGGATGGGGGAAGTGAACGGCTCGCTCTCGCTGTCCTCCCTCACGATCCCGGGAACGCATGATTCCGGTGCTTTGTACGAGCCGGTCTACGGCACAGCCAAGAATCAGGATCTGACCATTGCGCAGCAGCTGTCCATCGGGGTCAGGTATCTCGATATTCGTACAAGACATTTTAAAAATGCGTTTGAAATCCATCACGGTGCCGTGTATCAGCAGCAAAATTTCGACTCAGTCTTAAACACCGTCATTTCCTTTCTGAACAGCAACCCGACAGAAACGGTCATCATGAGTGTAAAGGAGGAGCACACGGCGGCAGAGAATACGCGTTCTTTTGAAGCCACGTTTAATGCCTATACGAGCAAAAACCCGGGAAAATGGCTGCTGACTGACCGCGTTCCCACCCTGGACCAAGCTCGGGGAAAAATCGTGCTGCTCCGAAGATTCTCGGCGACCCAGCTGCCCAAAGGTCTGGATGCAACAGCTTGGAAGGAGAACACCACCTTCACCATCCAGAACACAGCTGCCAATCTGAAAATCCAGGACTATTACAAGGTATCGGACAAGGCGAAGAAGTGGAATGACATTCAGAGCATGTACAATGAGGCCAAGAACAGCAACCCTTCATGGCTGTATATCAACTATACCAGCGGGTACAAGCCAGGCATTTTCGGTATTCCGGACATCCGGGATACGAAGGATTACGTCAATCCCAAGGTGCTGGACTTATTTACGGCAAATACGCGCGGGCGGTTTGGGATCTCGGCGATGGACTTCATCACCAGCGAGCATGCCTCCAAAATGATTGCCACCAATTTCTAGAAAAGAATATTCTCACAGGAACGTTCCGGTACGCCGTGAGGTGCCGGAGCGTTTGTGCTCCTGCCCGGGCCGAGCCGACCCGGCTTGGCTCGGCCCGGGTGGGGGAATGTTGACAAGGCAGAGAGAACATATGACAATAAGCTCACAGAAGATGATGTCTAGAGGTGTTAATACAAATCACATGAATGCCAATTCGAAGTCGATGCAGGTCAAGCAGCAGCTGATGGAGCTTATTGATCAGGGCGTTTACCGCGTAGGAGAGCAGCTCCCTTCTGAAATTCAGATGTCCAAGCAGTTTCAGGTGAGCCGCGAAACCTTCCGGGGCGCACTGAAAATGCTGGAGGAGGAAGGGCGAATCCTGGTCAAGCATGGTGTCGGTACCTTTGTTATTCGTCCCTTGCCGCCGATCAAGAGCACTTTGGAGCGGCTGTACAGCTCTGGAGAAATGATCCGATCCGCGAACTTAACCGAGAGTGAAAGTATGATTTCCTTGACGAAATCACCTTGTCCTGAAGAGGCCGCCGAGCGTCTCGGCATTGCAGCGGGCGACGCGGTATACATCCTGAAGCGGATTCGTAAAGCGAATGATGAGCCGGTGATGCTGTCCGTCAATTACTTGCCGGCGGCGCGTTTCGGGGAGGGATTTGAGCAGCATACCTTTTCCGGCTCCCTGCTGAAGTTCGTCGAGGATACCTTAGGAGTCACCATTAATCGCGCCGATACCGAAATTGCGGTGCCGCTGCACATTGACCGAAATTGTCAGCAGCTGCTGCAGCATCCGCACACGACGGTACTGCTGCTGAAGCAGCTGCACTATGATGAAGGAAACCAGCCTGTGTTTTATTCCCAGGATTATATGCGCAACGATGTATTTACGTTTCATCTAAGACGTACGCGGTAAATAAGATCACCCTTGGCCTGAAATACGGGCTGGGGGTGATTTTTTGTGTTGGGCTGGGGATGCGGGATCGCGGCGAACGAGTGCGAAAAACCGAACTCGATGCGCGCGCAGCCCGCTTTCGGGCCGAACGAGTGCGAAAAACCGAATTCGATGCGCGCGCAGTCCGCTTTCGGGTCGAACGAGTGCGAAAAACCGAACTCGATGCGCGCGCAGCCCGCCCCCGCGCCCAACGAGTGCGAAAAACCGAACTCGATGTGTGCGCAGTCCGGTTTAGCGCCCAACGAAGGCGAAAAACCGAACTCGATGTGCCCGCATCCCGCTTTCGGGCCGAACGAACGCGAAAAACCGAACTCGATGCGCGCGCAGCCCGCTTTCGGGTCGAACGAGTGCGAAAAACCGAACTCGATACTCGGGCAGTCCGGTTTAGCGCCCAACGAACATCAAAAACCGAACTCGATGATCCACAGCGGCGGGTTTGGAGTAAATGAACGCGAAAAACCGAACTCGATGTGCCCGCATCCCGCTTTCGGGCCGAACGAACGCGAAAAACCGAACTCGATGCGCGCGCAGCCTGCTTTCGGGTCGAACGAGTGCGAAAAACCGAACTCGATGCGCCCGCAGCCGGCCCTCGCGCCCAATGAACACCAAAAACCGAACTCGATGCGCGCGCAGCCCGCCCTCGCGCCCAACGAACGCGAAAAACCGAACTCGATGCGCCCGCGGCTCGCCCCCGCGCCCAACGAACGCGAAAAACCGAACTCGATGCGTGCGTAGCCCGCTTTCGGGGCGAACGAGTGCGAAAAACCGAACTCGATGCGCGCGCAGCCCGCTTTCGGGTCGAACGAGTGCGAAAAACCGAACTCGATGCGCCCGTAGCCCGCCCTCGCGCCCAACGAACGCGAAAAACCGAACTCGATACTCGCGCAACCCGGTTTAGCGCCCAACGAACATCAAAAACCGAACTCGATGATCCACGGCGGCAGGTTTGGAGTAACTGAACGCGAAAAACCGAACTCGATGCGCCCGCAGCCCGGTTTAGCGCCCAACGAACGCGAAAAACCGAACTCGATACTCGCGCAGCCCGGTTTAGCGCCCAACGAACATCAAAAACCGAACTCGATGATCCACAGCGGCGGGTTTGGAGTAAATGAACGCGAAAAACCGAACTCGATGCGCCCGCAGCCCGCCCCCGCGCCCAATGAACACCAAAAACCGAACTCGATACTCGCGCAGTCCGGTTTAGCGCCCAATGAACACCAAAAACCGAACTCGATGCGCTCGCAGCCCGGTTTAGCGCCCAATGAACATCAAAAACCGAACTCGATGATCCACGGCGGCGGGTTTGGAGTAACTGAACACCAAAAACCGAACTCGATACTCGCGCAGCCCGGTTTAGCGCCCAACGAACATCAAAAACCGAACTCGATGATCCACAGCGGCGGGTTAGGAGTAAATGAACGCGAAAAACCGAACTCGATGCGTGCGCAGCCCGCTTTCGGGCCGAACGAGTGCGAAAAACCGAACTCGATACTCGCGCAGCCCGGTTTAGCGCCCAACGAACGCGAAAAACCGAACTCGATGTGCGCGCAGTCCGCCCCCGCGCCCAACGAACACCAAAAACCGAACTCGATGTGCGCGCAGCCCGGTTTAGCGCCGAACGAACGCGAAAAACCGAACTCGATGCGCCCACAGCCCACCCCCGCGCCGAACGAACGCGAAAAACCGAACTCGATACTCGCGCAGCCCGGTTTAGCGCCCAACGAACATCAAAAACCGAACTCGATGATCCACAGCGGCGGGTTTGGAGTAAATGAACGCGAAAAACCGAACTCGATGCGCGCGCAGCCCGGTTTAGCGCCCAACGAACATCAAAAACCGAATACGATGATCCACGGCGGTAGGTTTGGAGTAAATGAACACCAAAAACCGAACACGATGATCCACAGCGGCGGGTTTAGAGTAAATGCGACCATTCTTGTAAATCTGACAAATAATTAACAAATTAAGGAACATATTTTACATAGAGTGAAATCTTTGTAAATTATACGAATCTATAATCGGGTAGATGTCATTAAAGCATAGGAAGGATGAAGGTAGAATCATGAAGCTTTTTCACAGAAAGTGGCTGGCTTTGTTGTTAAGTGGTGTCCTCATGCTCTCGAATCTATGGATTGTGGCACCGCAGCAAGTGGAGGCGGCACCGGGCAGCGCGCTGACGGTTGCGCAGGCGATCGCTGGGAACAGTGGCACTGCGACGGTGGAGGGGTACATTGTCGGACATGCTACGGGCTCCAAGACGTCTAACTTTACAGCTCCATTCGGCAATGATTACAATGTTCATCTGGCAGATGCGGCAGGAGAAAGGGATCCCGGCAAGCTGTTGAATGTACAGGTTTCGTCAGGGTACCGCAGCGAATTTGGTCTTCAGAGCAACCAGGGGCTGATCGGTAAGAAGATCAAGGTGACGGGACAGCTTGCGTTATACAACAATTTTCCAGGCTTGAAAAGCCCGACGGAGATGGTGTTCGCGGAAGCACCCGGCGATCCTGGCGATCCCGGCAATCCCGGCACAATGTCCATTGCAGCAGCACGGGCACTGCATGACGGCGAAGCCGCCATCATTACAGGGGTTGCTATAACAAAGTCGGGCGCTTTTGGCTCCAAAGGCTTCTATGTGCAGGATGATACCGCAGGCATCTACGTTCAGCAGCAGAGCGTAGAGGCGGAGGCCGGCAGCAAGGTGACAGTCAGCGGCATCAAGTCGGTGGACAGCGCCAGCGGCGAGGTGCAGCTTCAAGCGACAACGGTACAGATTACAGGGACAAGCCCGATACCGGCCCCGGTGGGAGTAACGCCGGCGACGGTCAGTGCAGATACCTACGGACAGCTGGTAAAGCTGACGGGAGTCACTGCCCAGCAGGTCAGTGATGAGGGCACATCCGGCTCGTTTTCTTTCTATGCAGCAGCAGATGGGGAGCAGGTTCGGGTGTTTGTAGACTTCCATACCGGCCTTGCCAAAAACACAGTGCAAAACGGACAGGAGGTCCATGTTACCGGAGTCGTGACTCCTTTTGAAGGCGGACTGCAGATCAAGCCATCGAAGGCTGGTGATATCCGTCCGGCTCTGACGAACGTTTCCGGCAAAAAAATCCTTTTTGACAATACCCATGGACAGACTGCCGGCGCGGCAGATTGGGTTATTGACGGAGCCTTTTCGGATTTTGCGGATGGGCTGAAGGATCTCGGCTTCACCGTTGACCAGCTGGAGCGCACGGCTCCATTTAACTTCAGTGAGCAGGCCATTACGCTGGAGAAGCTTCAGGAATATGATGTGTTTATTATCGGGGAAGCGAACATTCCCTTTAAAGCGTCGGAGCAAGATGCATTGCTGCAATATGCTCAAAACGGAGGCAGCATCTTCTTCATCGGCGATCATTATAATGCAGACCGAAATTATAACCGCTGGGATTCCACCGAGGTGTTTAACGGTTATCGGCGCGGGGCCTTCGGTAATCCGACCAAAGGCATGACAGCAGAGGAAGCAGCTTCTAGCGCCATGGCAGGCGTAACGAGCACAGACTGGCTGGGTACGAACTTCGGCATCCGGTTCCGGTTTAATGCCTTGGGAAC
This sequence comes from Paenibacillus algicola, assembly GCF_005577435.1. Lineage (NCBI taxonomy): Bacteria > Bacillati > Bacillota > Bacilli > Caryophanales > Paenibacillaceae > Paenibacillus > Paenibacillus algicola. The sequence continues at coordinate 1,017,223 of NZ_CP040396.1, forward strand.
GATCGAAAGTGGTCAGACGGTGGTGCCTCCGAGCGATGCTTTTGGCATCACAGAGGGAGTAAGCGTCGTTGAATCCCACGCCGGCGGTACGCTGGCCATTTTGAATCCGAAGATTGCCAAGGGTCTGATCTATATGCCTAAAAATGCACCGAAGTGGGGACCTGCGGTAGACCAGGGGGTCTACAACGGAGGCGGCATCGACGAAGGTCCGTATGCGGCCATTGCCAAGGTGGGGGCCGGCAAAGCCGCATTCATTGGCGACTCCTCTCCGGTAGAGGATATCACGCCAAAATACCGCCGGGAGGACAGCGGTGCTGTCAAGACCACCTATAACGGCTTCCTGGAAGAAGGCGATAACAGCGAATTTCTGCTTCAAACAGTAGAGTGGCTGGCTGTACAGGAGGACTACACGACCTTTGAAGGACGGGTGGAGCTGAGTCCGGTGACACCGCTGCTCAGCTTTGAGACTCCGGCTGCATCGACAGAGCCGCAGCAGGAGCCGTGGAGCAATCCGACGGGGGGCTACAAATGGTATAATCCCGCTACCTTTGCCCCGGGCTCGTATGGATCAGGTCAAGCGCCGCCCGAGAAGGTGGAGGTGCCCGGCATTACCTCGATCGCTGAGGCGAGAAAGTATCCGGTAAGCACGACGCTTACGGTCGAAGGGGTCATTACGACGACTCCGGGCTCTTGGGGTGCCAAAGGTTTTTATATCCAGGACGCTACCGGCGGCATTTACATGTATCAAAATGCGGGCAGCTACGCTCTGGGTCAGAAAGTGCAGGTGACCGGAGATGTCAATGTGTTTAGCAGCGAGCTCCAGCTATCCAATATATCCCAAATAACCGTAACCGGTAACGGCACCCTTCCCCAGCCGAAGGTGGTTTCAACTGTAGATGAGAGCCATCAGGGACAGGTAGTGAAGCTGAACGGCGTCAGTATCCAAAATATCGTAAAAGCAGACAATTACGGCACTCTTCAATTCAATGCTGTAAAAGGAAGCAGCAGCACGCTGGTGCGAATCGATAACCGCACTGGAGTCAACTACAATACCTTTACCGCCCAGTACAAAGAAGGGGATATGCTGGATCTGACGGGAATTGCAAGTGTTTTTAACGGGACCTATCAGCTCAAGCCGCGCTCGGCAGAGGATGTTGTGTATACAGATAACGCATCGGAGGAGCCGGTTGCGGTAGAGCTGATCGGCCTGAACGATCTTCACGGCAAAATCGATCAGCATTACGAGCTGGATATTAACGGAGATGGCATGATGGACGGAACCTACGGCGGGGCTGAGTATATGGCAGCGTATATCCGTCAGCGTCAGCAAGCACAACCTAACACCTTGTTTGTCGGAGTCGGTGATCTGATTGGCGGCAGTTCACCAGTATCGGCTCTGTTTCAGGACGAGCCGACCGTAGAAATTCTGGATGCTCTGGATATGGCCGTAAATACCGCCGGCAATCATGAATTCGATGAGGGGACTACGGAGCTCTTGCGGATGGTAAACGGCGGAGATTACCCGCATGATGACGTGAACCGGGCGTACGGCGGTATGGAGCATGCACTGCTGGCGGCGAATGTGGTCTGGAGATCCGGAGAGTCGGCAGGCGAAAGTATTCTCCCGGCTTATCACATTGAAGAGGTAGAGGGTCAGCGGATCGGATTTATCGGGGTTGTCACGGAAGGCGCAGCAGAGATGGTGATGCCCTCAGGCATCCAGGATATCGAGTTTACGAATCCGGTCAACGCCATCAATAAAGCGGCAGCCGAGCTGAAGGAGCAAGGCGTCCGTGCCATCATCGTGCTGGCTCACAGCGCTGCCTCACAGGATGCTGCAGGTCGCATTACCGGCGAGGCTGCAGATTATGTGAATGGGATTGATGCGGAGGTTGATGTTATTTTTGCCGCGCATAATCATGCGGTCGTGAATGGCCTTCTCGGCAGCACCTTAATCGTGCAGGCGTCGGAATATGGCAAGGCTCTGAGCCGGGTGAAGCTGAGCCTGGATCCGGTGACCGGAGATATTGCAGAGAAGAGTGCGGATATTCTGTGGGTGGATCATGCCGGTGTTGAGCCGGACCCGGAAGTAAGCGCCATTCTGGACAAATATGAGCAGCAGGTTGCTCCCCTCTTGAATGAGGTCGTTGGCACAGCGGCGATCGATATGGAGGGCGGCTATGCCGTTAAAGGCGAGGTTGGGGACAATGCGCTTGGCAATCTGATCGCAGACAGTATGGCTTGGGCGATGGATAGTGATTTTGCCATGATGAACGGCGGCGGCATCCGCGATCAGCTGAATGCAGGAGAGATTACGTTTGGCGAGTTGTTTAATATTTTGCCGTTTAATAACGTGCTCGTGAAGCTGGAGATTCAGGGAAGCGATCTGGTGAAGATGGTGAATGCCCAGATGACCAGCCTGTACGGGCCGGATTTCAGCATCAGCGGATTCAAATATACCTGGGATGGCAGCACGGCTAAAGTAGTGGACATCATGCTGCCGGACGGAAGTGCCATTGATGCAGATCGGGTGTACACCCTCACGGTGAACAACTACATGTCCACATCCACAGGCGCTAAATACAAGCTGTTCGGTGAGCTGGGCAACAATCCGGTCATGGGACCGGAGGATCTGGAGGCGCTTGTAAGCTTCATCGAGAGCTTTAAGGAGCCGATCCGTTATGAAGCGGAGGGACGAATCTCTGAAGTAGGCAGCGGAGGCAGTGAGTTCGGACCTGTCGTGACCATTGGAGAAGCCAAGCTGCTGGAGGACGGAGCTGAAGTGACGGTGGAAGGCGTCGTCAGCAGCAAGCCGGGAGCCTTCGGTTCGAACCACAGCTTTTACCTTCAGGATGACAGCGGCGGCATTCAGGTATATACCTTCGAGAATCCGGGTGTGAGCGTCGGAGACCGGCTGAAGCTGAAGTCGCAAAAAAGCACATACCGCGGGGCTTATCAGCTGAACGGCATTGCGGAATTGCAAGTGCTGGGACAGGTGCAGCTGCAGCCGCAGGCGGTAAGCACCCTGACCGGAGCGCAGGAGTATGAGCTGGTAACGCTTCAGGAGGTCAAGGTCGAGCAGCTATCCGCCAAGGACGGATACGGCAATTTCAGCTTTAAGGCGGTACGCGACGGGCGCAGCGAGAGCATTTATGTAGACAGCCGCACTGGCATCACTTATGAAGCCTTTAAGGCCGAGGTGACGGCAGGGGATGTGCTGCATATCACGGGGATCGTTGTCCCTTACAATGGCAGCTTTCAGCTGAAGCCCCGGAGCATGGAGGATTTTGCAGATGCTGACGCTACGGCTCCAGATGCATTCCTGGTGGGTTCACCGGTCTTTACCGACCTTTCAGGCAAGCCGGTAACGGCGCTGCAGCGGGATCAATTTATTCAAGTCGGGAGTGTGATGACGAACCAGAGTGGTGCAGAGCAGCAGGCCGCTTTGATTATTGCGCTTTACGACAGCAAGAACCGGCTGAAGAATGTGTCGTACGTGGAGAAAAAAGTGGCCGCCGGCCAAACGGAATCCTTGAAAGCCGGCTTTAGCCTGCCGAACAATGTTAAAGGCTACGTGATCAAGGTGATGGTATGGGACAGCTTCAATGGCATGAAGCCGTTGTCGGAGGCGGTTCAGTTCCCGAATGAAGAGCAGGATACGGTGAAGCAGTAACGGGATACGAGGCACAGAACAGGGAGGATTTTATGAACAGACCCATAACACGGCTTCAAGCCCGCATATGTATGGCGATGATGGTGGTGCCTGTAGCGCTGTCAGGCGGAGGGAGTGCAGCGGCTGAGGGTGCTGCAGCAGGTTCAACGTCTCAGGGAGTCATGATGAATACAGGATACAGCAGCGCCCGGTCTGGTGTTTTTGCGGCGGCAGATCTGTCCCCAAACGCCTTGTCCGCAGTCGCCCAGGTGGATGCTGCATCCGGCACAGTGAGAATTACGGGGACGGTCTCCAAAGGGGCAGGTCAGCCGGTTACGGTCATGGTCATCCGGCCGTCCGGCGGTATAGATTATGTGGATCAGACCTCTAGCAGCAGTGACGGACAATATGAGTTTCAATATGTGCTGGAGGAAATGAGTCCGAGGGGGACCTATCTAGTCAAGGTGGGAGGCAGCGGAGGAGACACATTGGTAACGACGGAGTTTACGTATTCAGCAATCTCCCAGCCCACTCCGCCGCCAGTGAGTGTACCGGAAGCGCCCGGCGCGCAGCCCACTCAGCCGTCACAGCCGCCTGCTGTTCAGCCGGGCTCAGTCCCGTTATATGTCGTAGATGCTTCCAGCCTCAGCGCAGTCAATACTGCGGGGCCGGGGCCAGTCACCATAAAGGTGCCAGCAGGGAATGAGGGAGTTAAGCTGCCGTACAATGCAGGGGAGCTCTTGGGCAGCCGCAGCCTGATTATCCACAGCGGCGCGGTCAGCGTCGAGATCCAGCCGAAGGTGCTCTCTGATCTGGTCAAGCTCAAGGCGGGTGAGAGTCTGGAGGGGGCAGCCATATCGTTTATCGTTCAGGAGTTGAATGTATCAGAGGCGGAGAAGCAGCTACCGCAGCGCACGGCCGGAACCCGGATGACAACAGCCGGACAGGTGCTGGATCTGGATCTGGCACTGCACACGCAGTCCGGCACCGCGGTCAGGCTGTCATCCTTCTCCGAACCTATTGAGGTGTCTTTCGGCTTCGATGAGAATCGTGAGAAGCGTCTGATGGGTGTCTACTACTGGAATGAACAGCAAGGAGCATGGGAGTATATGGGCGGAGCTCTGGACACAACAGAGACGCGCTTGATCGCGAAGCTTCCCCACTTCAGCACCTTTGCAGTTCTGGAATACCATAAAGCGTTTGCGGATGTACCAGCCGGGCACTGGGCTCAGGAGACGATTACTACGCTCGCGGCCCGGCACATCGTCTTCGGGGTATCGGACACCATGTTCGCTCCAAGCCGGCAGGTGTCCCGGGCTGAGTTTGCAGCGCTGCTCGTTCGCACGCTTTCCCTTCAGACTTCAGGTAAAGTCACCCATTCCTTTCAGGATGTGCCGACTTCATCATGGTTTGCTTCTGAAGTAGCAGCGGCCTATGATGCCGGACTCATCCAGGGCAAGTCGGCCAAGGCGTTTGAGCCGCATGCCGGGATGACCCGTGAGGAGATGGCGGTCATGCTGGTTCGGGCATACGAGCTTTCCCGCGGCGCGTCTGCAATGTCTTCCTCCACCATCAGGTACGAGGATCAGAACGAGATTGCATCGTGGGCCCAAGCACATATTAGCCGTGGAACCGCAGCCGGGCTGCTGAACGGAGCCGGTGGAAGCCGCTTTCTGCCGAAAGCCTCCGCCAGCCGCGCAGAGGCCGCGCAGGCTGTTGCGAACATGCTGACGGCTCTAGAAGGTTAAGAACGAAGCAATGAGGAGAGGATTTAGAAAGGAGCCGCGGGGTTGAAGCGGCTCCTTTATTTAGGTTAGTGTATAGTTGATTTAGAGATGAATTAAGGCAGGAGAGATGGATATGGCCAAAACAATTATAGAAAAGCTGAACCTGCATAAATACGAGCACGCCGCCGTGCTGTTTACCCCGGAGGGGGAGGACAGCCTGGCGTCCTTGACAGCCGCGGACCGGGCATTGAAGCCTCAGGTGTATGATATGATTTTTGCGTTCTGTCTGGATCTGAGAGCCTTGCAGGAGCTTGTCGCAACGGTTATTGACCGGGACTGTATCCGAAAGGGAGGGTATTTATACGCCGCTTATCCCAAGAAAGGCAATCGCGTATACGACTCTTATATTCACCGGGACACGCTGTTTGAGGGACTGGGAGCAGATCCGGAAGGGTATATCGGGTCAAGCACTATGAAATTTAGCCGGATGGTGGGCATGAATGACGTCTTTACCGTGGTCGGCTTCAAAAATGAAGGCCCGAAGAAGGCCCGATCCTCCTCAAAGCCCAGCCAGTCCGTCGCCGATTACATTGCGATGATACCTAATATAGAGCAGGATTTGAGCGGGGAGCCGGAGGCGCTGTCCTTCTATCGATCGCTGACTCCCGGCTACCAGCGAGACTGGGCGCGTTATGTCTACAGTGCCGTGCAGGAGGGAACAAGAGCCAAGCGGCGGGAAGAGATGAAGTCGCTATTAATCCAAGGCTTCAAGAGCATAGAGCTCTATCGGCAAAATAGCAGATGATCCTGCTGCTGCCAACAGGCAACAAGCATGTCTTATTCAGGGCATACGCAAAGCCCGGCAGCAGCACTTGGTTTTTGTAGACCTGCGCGTGGATTACCGGCAGCATTCGTTCGCAATACTGGTGCTGCCGGAGCGGGATTTACATAATTTTTTGATTCGTGTCGCTTCTTCAATGATGTCATCCACGCTGTGGAAGCTTTCGCTTTGATTGGTGACGACGGCAATGGATATGGACACCAGCGGGATCTGGCCGTAGACGCCAGAGCGCCCATCACCCATCACGTAATTGTTCTGGAGATCTTCTTGCTTGTACAGGCTGCTCTTGAGTGCTTCAAACTGTTCGATGACCTGACTGCAGGAGTTGGCGTAGCTATGATGGTTCAAAATGACGATGAAATCATCCCCGCCGATATGTCCCAGAAAAGAGCCGGGTCCTTGAAACGCTTCCCGCAGCAGATTGGCCGTCGCCTGGATCAGAACGTCGCCCATCTTGAAGCCGTAGCTATCATTGTACGATTTGAAGTAGTCGAGATCAACGTACAGCACACTGAACTGTTCCAGCAATACGGTCTTCTGAAGCTGCTCATCAATCATATGATTGCCCGGCAGTCCAGTCAGCGAATTGAGATAGGCTGCTTTCTCCGCCCGGATGTCGGCGACCTCCAGGAGCAGCCTGCGAATGCTTACAGCACCTAACAGCTGGTCTTCCCGAAGGACCAGTACGACATCATACAATTCCTCCTCTGCCCGGTTCATCGCCTGAAGGCTGACATCAATGATGGATTCGCTCGCATCCACGACAAGTGGACAGCGGTTCATAATCAGCTTGACCGGGCGCTGAATGTAGATGTTATAGCCATATTGGGTTCCCACATGCTGATAAAACCGGTTGCGTGTCAGCAGAGCAGGCTTGCCGGTCTCCCCGACAACAGCGATGCCTTCCAGCCTGTGGCTCTGCTTGAACCATTCGTCTGCAACCCGGCAATTGGTATCCGGGGAGACGACGGGAATGGTCTCGGCAATGTCGCCGATTTGTGCCAGCGTCAAGTCGACTCTCCTCCTCGTCAAGCCTTTCATTACGAACGGGCATCCGGGCCCGCCACCGCTCTGCTTACATCGATGTCTTCTCACAGACAGGCAGTGAAGCGGTCTGCAGCTCGGTAGCCGGTCGTCCAATGGCATAGCCCTGCCCGTATTCAATCCCTTCCTGTTGTAAAAAAACAAATTCCTCCCGCGCCTCAATGCCTTCTGCAATGATATGCGTCCCGGATTCCGCAGCAAACTCCTGCAGCAGCTTGACGATCCGCTGTTGATTTGGGCACTGGTGGACGTTTCGGATCAGCGATTTATCCAGCTTGATGAATTCAGGCTTCAGGCTCACAATCGCCTTCAGGCTGTTATAGCCAGAGCCTGCATCGTCAATAGCCACGCGAAAGCCTTGGGCGCGGTAATGGTACAGGATGCGTTCAAATTCCACGTAATCATGGACCGCCTGCTTCTCGGTCAGCTCGAAGACTACCTGCTTCGGCGACAGGCCGTATCTGGACAGCAGCTGCAATGTTTCACCACTGCGATAGTTGGTATCCAGCAGCACTTGAGGATGGATATTGATGAAGATCACAGTATCTCGAGGCTTGTCCGAACGCGTTAACGCAGCGCAGAAGCGATTAAAGGACAAATCCCGGCTGGCACGCTCAAAGGCAAATACCTGATCGGTATGTCCAATAAAATCATAAAAAGCTTCTGTATTCGGAAACAAAGAAGAGGCCGGCGGACGGTTCAGCACCTCATAGCCGAGAGGACTGCCCTCCTGCAGGCTGATGACCGGCTGGAAATACGTCGTCAGCGATTGGTCCCGGATCATCCCCCGCAGAGCATGATAACGTTTCAGAGAGACCATGTACTGCCGGATGACGTCAAACAGGTAAGTCATAGGTTTATTAACACCTGGAGAATTCTGTGAAGAAAAGAGATGTGTTTTCATAATCCATCCGTCCTTTTATGCCTGAAGAAGCGAGGCGAGGTTCATGTTGTTTTGCCGCTATAGCCTTATACTATCACTATGTATATCGCACCGTGTTAACAGAATGTTAAATTCGAAAGACGTAAGGAAGAAAAATAGAGCTGCATTCGCAGCAACGTCAACGCGTTCAGAATGCGAAATGGAGGATACTTTTGAAAGACGGGACTCTTGCTCTATAATAGAAAAGCTGGCTCCATAAAGCTGCACAGGAACAAGCATCCACAGAACAGGAGAACGTTCAACATGAATACCATTCAAAAAATGGCCGTGATCGGCCTCGGACACATGGGCAAGCATATGATTCACCGGCTATTGCCTCAATTTAAAGGCCAAATCGAGCTGAGCGCCATTTGCGACAGCCATGAGGAAAGACTGCGCAGAGAAGCCGCCGAGATCGCAGACAGCCCGCGCCTATACACAGATTACCGCCAGCTGCTGAATGAAACAGAGCTGGATATGGTATACATTGCGGTTCCGCCCTCCCTGCATGAGAACGTGGCGAAGATCGCGTTCGAGAAGGGGCTCCACGTATTCTGTGAGAAGCCGCTTGCGAACAGTCTGGAAGAAGCGAGAGTCATGACCGCCCTCGCGGAGCGAAGCGGAAAGATTCATGCCGTTCATTTCTCACTTCCGCTGGACCCGGCTGTGCTGAAGATGAAAGCGCTGCTGAAGGAGAGAGCCATCGGCGCGATTGCGGGCATGAATTTGTTCCTGGAATTCCCGCAGTGGCCCAGAGCCTGGCAGCATAATGCGTGGATTACATCCAGGCAGCAGGGCGGATATTTGCTGGAGGTGGGAATTCACTGGATTCAAATGATTCAGCAGGTGTTCGGACCCATCACTCATGTCCAGAGTCAAGTGACGTTTCCCGAAGATGCCTCCCAGTGCGAAAGCCTTGTGCGCGCTGTGCTGCGCCTGGAGGACGGCACGGACATTCAGTTGTCAGGAACCGACCGCCGGGAAGGTGATGAGCGAGTCTCGCTCGTCATCCATGGCGAAGAGGGGAGAATCGCCTTGGAGAACTGGCGGGACCTGCAGCTTGGCGGCCCGGCCGAAGCGGAGATGCAGCCGGTGCCATTGGATGATGTCTCTAGCCCGCTGCCAATGCTCAAGCAGTTTCTGCAGTGCATCCAGGGTGAACCCGGTGTCATCTTTAACTTCCACGACGGCTATAACGCTCAGGTGATCCTGGAGGCTCTGCGTCATCCCGGTGAGGGCTGGGTGGATGTACGGGATCAGCTGCTCGGTTATTCCTCTGCCGAGATGTAAACGGATCATCAGCAGGCATTCCGTCTTCTTGGCCTATGCGCACAATACTTTATTCAAAAAAGCTGACGTCACGGCTCGACGTCAGCTTCTTGGCGTTCTTCAGACCAAGACCATGCCCCGGTTACGATACCCCCTCGGCATCGGCAATGGAGACGGCAGGTATTCTGCGCTTGATCCGTACGGCGCCGTAGTACAGCGAGCCAAGCAGCAGCCAGCTGAAGCCAAGCAGGAGCGAATCAAGGTCCAGCAGGGTAATCAGATACAGAATAAATCCGGCGCCCAGAAGCGGACAGAAGAACCGAAGAAGCAGGTTTCTCGCGCCCCGCTGCTTCTCCCGGAGGATATAGTGGGAAATGACCGAAAGGTTGACGAATAAGAACGCAGTCAGAGCACCGAAGCTCACGAATTTGATCGCGGTGTCCAAACTCATAAACAACGCAGATAGCGAGATGATGCTGACCAGCACGATGTTGAATACGGGCGTGCGGAATTTAGGGTGAATGGAGCCGAACGTCTTGGCAGGCAGAATGGCGCTCCGGCCCATCACGAACAGCAGGCGGGAGACAGTGGTCATGGAGGACATGCCCTGAGACAACACTGCGAAGATGACGACAAATGTATAGATGGAGGCCAGGCCGCTTCCGCCGATCGCCTGCATGAGTTCGAAGCCCGCCGACTCCGCATTAGCGAAGGTGAAGGACGGGTACATTTGCTGAATCAAATACGCCGTTACAAAATAAATCGCGCCCGCGATCAGAACGATGGCCATAATGGCGCGGGGGATCGTTTTCTTGGGGTCCTTGGTTTCTTCCGCCATCGTGGTGACCGAGTCGAAACCGAGGAACGAGAAGCAGACGAGGGAAGCACCGGCAAGGATGGTGGAGAAGGATACGCCGTCCGTCGAAGGCAGCGGATTCCAGCCTGCACTCAGGCCATATTCCGTTGCATTGTATACAATCAGTCCGCAGAAGCCGGCAATGAACAGAATCTGCATCGTCACGAACACCTTGTTCAGGTTGGCGGAGGATTTAATTCCGATGATATTCACGACCATAATGACAAGCGTTAACGCCAGAATCCAGACAAAGGAGGGCACTGTGGTGAACTGGGCATTCAGGTTAATGCCGAACATAAGCACAGCCACGATACAGGAGAACAGATAATCCAGCAGAATGACCCAGCCGACCAGAAAGCCGGTAAAGGAATTCATGGATTTCGTGACATAGGTATAGGCGGAGCCCGATACCGGGAACGCCTTTGCCATCTGCGCATAGCTGGCCGCTGTAAAGATAATTGCGATAAAAGCCAGTACATAGGCAGCCAGCATCATCCCTCCGGAGCCTTCAGAGAGTACCCCGAAGCTGGTAAAAAAAATCATGGGAGACATCCAGGCCAGCCCCATCGTCACCACATGTGTCATGGAAAGATTGCGTTTTAAAGTGATCTCTTTTGGCATCTTTCATTCCTCCTTGTTATTGTCGTTCGTCGGCGGCAATGATTTTCTCGTGTTATATAATTTAACATTGTTGCAGGTAACGGTTCAAAAGACAACAACATTTTTTTCATAAAAATTAAAATACAGCCTTCGAATTTCAGAAAACTCATGCAAACCACCCCTTTTTTCGCCTGAAAAAACATTTTTATCACGATATTTACTCTTTTTGATTGTTGGTTGCCTGCAATTTATGTTAGGATATTTAACACAAGAACAACAAAAGTGAATATAAAAGGTTTTCTAGGGTTCCGGGCTGCCAGGTGCAGCCGTCTGGTCCGAGAGAGAACGCATCGGGTGCCAGTGCCGGTGTACACGGCGGGACAAAAGCCCGGGAGAATGCATCAAAAGTTATCTTTTGACGTTCTTCCGGGCTTTTATATTTGAATAAGGGAGGCCATTCTCATGACAGCAGTGTTCAAGATGATGATTCCAGCGGGCGGTAAATGGTCCGCACAGGTAGGTCGGGGCAAGCAGATCCGAATCACGGCACAAGGAGAGCGGGCTAATCTGGCCTGCATGCTGTACAACGCCAAATCTCCTGCCGAACGCTACAATATGCCGGATACGCTGAAGGCACAGCATACTGCGATGCTGACTGCCGGTCATGTGCTGATGAGTGATCAGGGAAAGGTGCTGGCATCGATGATCCAGGACGAGGTGGGCTGGCATGATTCTCTTTCGGGCTACACGACGAGACGGGGTACGGATGAGAAGTACGGGTGGACTCGTTACCAGACGGAAGGGAATAAGTGGTACCGCAGCGGAGAAGAGAATTTCAAGGTGGAGCTCTTCCGCCACGGCCTGACAGGCAGGGACATGGTAGCGCCGGTTAATTTTTTCACAAAAATCGTATGTCAAAAGGATGGGGCCATGCGCTATGTAGAGCAGGCGGTGGCTCAGCAGACCGTGATCCTTCGAACAGAGATGGAGGTGCTGGTAGTATTCTCGAATACGCCAAGCCCGCTGGATCCCTCCGAGCACTATCTTAACGCTCCCATTGAGATCGAGATTTTGGACGCAGAGCCTGTGAAGGAAGATGATATTTGCGTGAATCGATGCGGGGAGAACCGCCGGGCATTTGAAAATACATGGCATGACAATGCGCTGTTGAAGGGGGCTTATTGAGATGGAGAACCTAAGAGCGATGGAGGACAGACGGAGCGTGGCGGCTGCCGGGTATGATCAGACGATTTTGGCAGGGGACGGATGGATGCATGATCTGCTGCCGGGTCAGGTGCTTCGGATCGTCGATGTGGAAGGCAATCAGGCCGTAGATACGCTGTTCTATTCAACAGAAGATCCTGCGGATCACTATAGTGCAGTGGGGACGATCACAAGACAAGGCAGCCTGTATCTTACGACAGGCTCGGTGCTGGTTGCTGAATCCGGGCGGGAGCTGCTGAAGATTACGGCCGATACCTGCGGACGTCACGATACGATCGGGGGCGCTTGCTCGGCGCAGAGCAACACGGTCCGGTATGCCCATGACACACTGCCGATGCACAATTGCCGGGACACCTTTATGCTCATGCTGTCAGAGCGGAGTTCGTTTAGCAAGCGGGATTTGGCACCTAACGTGAATTTTTTTATGAATGTACCTGTGACGCCGGAGGGAGGCCTGACCTTTGAGGATGGCATTTCGGGACCGGGCCGGTATGTCGAGCTTACCGCTTTGGCTCCGGTAACCGTGCTGATCAGTAACTGCCCGCAGCTGAATAACCCGTGTAACGGCTACAACCCGACCCCTGCAAGAGTGCTGATCTGGGATGGAAATGGAGAAACAGGCGAAGGAGGCGAGGTCCATGTTTAAGAAGGTTCTGATTGCTAACCGGGGCGCAATTGCGGTTCGGATCGAGCGTACCCTGCGTCAAATGGGAATTCCATCGGTGGCCGTGTACACCAAGGCGGACCAGGACAGCCTGCACGTCTATCAGGGGGATGAGGCGGTGCAGATCGGGGAAGGCCCGGCCAAAGAAAGCTATGTCAATGCTGAGCTGATTCTGCGTACCGCACTGGAGGTAGGTGCTGATGCGATTCACCCGGGTTATGGATTTTTGAGTGAGAATGCTGAATTCGCCAGGTCCTGTGCCAGAAACGGCATTACATTTATCGGTCCGTCTCCGGAGCATCTTGAGATGTTCGGACTGAAGCATACGGCGCGCTCCATGGCGCAGGCGGCAGGTGTGCCTCTGCTCCCCGGCACTGCATTGATTACAGATGTGGAAGCAGCGGTTCATGCTGCGGAAGAGATTACTTATCCTGTGATCCTAAAAAGTACAGCCGGCGGCGGCGGCATCGGGATGCGAATTTGTGATCATGCCGAGGCTCTGCGCGAGGCGTTCGATGCGGTAACCCGGCTCGCGATGACGAACTTTAACGATGGCGGTGTGTTTTTGGAAAAATATGTGGAGCGCGCGCGGCACGTGGAGGTGCAGATCTTTGGTAACGAGTATGGGGAGGCGGTGGCTCTCGGTGAGCGTGACTGCTCTGTGCAGCGAAGAAATCAGAAGATTATTGAGGAAACCCCGGCCCCCTGCTTCCCGGATCGGCTGCGCCATCGCATGCATGAGGATGCGCGCCAGCTGGCGCTTACGGCAGGCTACCGCAGCGCGGGAACGGTGGAGTTCCTGTATGACCCTGAAGACGAAAAATATTATTTCCTCGAGGTAAACACCCGACTGCAGGTGGAGCATGGCGTGACCGAGGAGGTGCTCGGCATTGATCTGGTGGAATGGATGATCCGGGAAGCTGCCGGGGATCTGCAGCAATTAAGTGCGAAAGCAGGGACGCCGCAGGGTCACAGCCTTCAGGTCCGGCTCTATGCCGAGGACGCGGTGAACAGCTTCCGTCCCAGCGATGGCATGATTGATCAGATTGTATGGCCGCGCAATACGCGTGTGGAAACCTGGATTCAGAACGGCGTGCAGGTTACGACGCTGTATGATCCTATGCTTGCGAAGCTCATTGTGCATGCTCCTGCCCGGGATGAAGCTATTCAGGCGATGATGACCGCCCTTGGAGAGCTGAGGGTGTACGGGGTGACAACCAATAAGGCTTATATTGAAGGATTTTTGCAAACCCCGGCTTTTCAGGAGGGGAAAGTATATACACATATTCTGGATGGCTTCATGCCCACCGAGCTTGCGATTGAGGTGCTGGACGGCGGTGTTCAGACCACGGTGCAGGATGATCCCGGCCGGGTCGGATACTGGGATATCGGGGTTCCACCGTCTGGTCCAATGGACCGCCTGGCCTTCCGGACCGGGAACCGGCTGCTTGGTAATGACGATCAGGCTGCAGGCCTTGAAATGACGCTGCGCGGCGGGGCGTACCGATTCCGTGCAGATTTCAGAATCTGTCTCACCGGTGCTGACATGCAGGCGACCATAGACGGGGACAAGATCCCGATGTATACGCCGATACCTGTGAAGGCGGGGTCCACGCTCACTCTTGGCGAGGCGCAATACGGTATGCGAGCCTATCTGCTCGTGGGCGGGGGCCTGGATATGCCGTTGACCCTTGGCAGTGCGGCTACCTTTACACTTGGCGGCTTCGGGGGACATTCCGGCAGTGCATTGCGAGCGGGTGCGGTGCTTGGCGTCCATCCCGGCCCGCCTGAAGATAGCGCGCCGCTCCTTGCCGGGCTGCCACCAGCCTCGGTACCTCAGCTCGGTCGGGAGTGGAATATTGGCGTCATTCCGGGCCCGCATTGTACCGCGGAGTATGTGCTCCCGGAGTACTTGGAGCAGCTGACGACAACTTCGTGGGAGGTTCACTTCAACAGCTCACGCACCGGCGTGCGGCTTGTGGGTCCCGCACCGCTGTGGGCCCGGGAGGACGGCGGGGATGCCGGACTGCACCCCTCCAACATTCATGACAATGCCTATGCGATAGGTGCTCTGGATTTGACCGGCGACATGCCGATTCTGCTCGGTCCGGACGGACCGAGTCTCGGCGGCTTTGTCTGTCCGGTGACCACAGCCACAGCCGAGCTATGGAAGCTCGGACAGCTGCATCCTGGCGATCGTGTTTCCTTCACGCTCATCACCGTGGAAGAAGCAGAGCAGCTGCGCCGTGAGCAGGAAAGCTATCTCAGCACGCTTGCGAATCATCCGGCCTTGCCAGCGCTTCCGGCACAATCCAGCGGAAACTACATGCCGCTCCTTGCTTACGAAGAAGAGGGTCGCCGCTTTCCGATGGCCATCCGCTGCTCCGGAGATGAGAATTTGCTGATTGAGTATGGGGAGCGCGAGCTGGATCTGCTATACCGTTTTCAAGTGTATGTGCTGATGCAGGCTATTGAAGACAGCGGCCAGATTCCATATATCGAGATGACCCCGGGCATCCGTTCCTTGCAGATTCATCTGGATGCATCCAAGATGACGGTCAAGGAAGCGGCAGTCATGATTCTGGGACTGGATCAAGCTCTGCCTCCGCTGGATTCGATTGAAGTACCATCCCGGATCGTTAAGCTGCCCTTGTCGTGGGATGATCCAGCAACCCAGCTTGCGATTGAGCGTTATCAGCAGAACGTGCGCCCGGATGCGCCTTGGTGTCCGAGCAATCTGGAGTTTATCCGCCGGATGAACGGTCTCGGCTCGCATGATGAAGTTGCAGAGGTCGTGTTTAATGCCTCCTATCTTGTGATGGGGCTTGGAGATGTGTATCTGGGTGCGCCGGTAGCTGTCCCGCTGGATCCCCGGCATCGCCTCGTAACAACAAAGTATAACCCAGCGAGAACCTGGACGCCGGAAAATGCCGTTGGCATCGGCGGAGCCTATCTGTGCATCTACGGGATGGAAGGACCGGGAGGCTATCAGTTTGTTGGCCGGACGGTACAGATGTGGAACAAGCATCGCGAAACCGTTAATTTTGAAAAAGGGAAGCCTTGGCTGCTGCGGTTTTTTGACCAGATTCAGTTCTATCCGGTGACTCAGGAGGAGCTGCTGCAATACCGGGAGGATTTCCCGCGCGGGCGCTTTGAGGTTGAGGTGGAGGAGACGACGTTCCGTCTAGGCGATTATCTGAAATGGCTGACGGACATTCAGGAGGAATCCTCGGTCTTTCGGAATCGGCAGCAGGCGTCATTCCAGCAGGAGCGGGAGCGGTGGAGAGAGCTGGGAATTGCGGAATATGTGTCGGAGGCTGAATCGGCTGGATCCGAGGAGCAGGAGCAGCTGCCTGAAGGCAGTGTCGGCATTAACAGCTCCATGTCCGGCAGTGTTTGGAAGGTGCTCGTCAGCCCGGGGGATGAGGTTCGAAAGGGAGACACTCTTTTAATAGAAGAAAGTATGAAAATGGAGTTCCATCAGGTGGCCCCGTTTGACGGAATTGTGGCTGCCGTATACGCCAATGCCGGGGCCGAGGTTAAAGCTGGCGACTGCATTGTCGCATTATTTCCGGTCGAGAAGGAGGCGATGGTCTAATGTCTGTGCAAGCTGTGCCTCATGAATTGACGATTGACACTCTGCAGCAGGGATATCGAGCCCGTGCCTTTACACCGCAGGAGGTCATGGAAGCTGTAATCCTGCGGGCAGAGCGGGACCGCGAGATGAACATCTGGATCACGCCGCCTTCTCTGGAGAACCTTGCACCTTATCTGGAAAGGCTGCAGGAGCTGGAGCCGGCGGAGCATCCCTTGTGGGGGATTCCTTTTGCCGTGAAGGATAATATCGCGGTAGCCGGGTGGCCGGTTACCGCAGCCTGTCCGGCATATGCCTTTACGCCGCAAGAGCATGCCGGGGTAGTAGCGCGGCTGGTGTCTGCCGGAGCTATACCTGTAGGCAAAACCAACCTGGACCAGTTCGCGACTGGTCTCGTGGGCACGCGCAGCCCATACGGCGATACGCATAACGCCTTGCTGCCCGAGCTGATCAGCGGCGGATCAAGCTCCGGCTCGGCCGTTGCCGTTGCCCGGGGTCAAGCCGCTTTTGCTCTTGGAACGGATACCGCCGGATCGGGACGTGTACCGGCAGCGCTTAATCGGCTTGTGGGCTACAAGCCGGCTGTCGGGGCCTGGCCGCTGAGCGGTGTAGTGCCGGCATGCCGCAGCATCGACTGTGTGAATGTGTTCGCACACCATATACAGGATGCCGCGGTGGCAGACAGCATATTGCGCGGACGGGACCCGGACGATCCTTTCTCCGTGGACCGGCCGCTGGGACGCGCTGCTTCTCCCCAGGTATGGCTGCTGCCAAAGGGTCCGCTGTCATTCTATGGTCCCTTCGCCCACGAGTATGAACAGGCATGGGAACGCACCCGGGACCTTCTGCAGCTTCATTTCGCTGTGGAGGAAATGGATATCAGCTTGCTGCAGGAGGCAGCAGCGCTGTTGTATGAAGGGCCGCTTGTGGCAGAGCGCTGGTCTGATCTTGGTGATTTTGTTGAGGGACAGCGCGGGGAGGTGTTCCCGGTAACCGAGAAGATTCTGCGCACCGGGGCCAAAGCAGAGTTCAGTGCAGCAGCCCTTTTTCAAGCGCAGCATCGTTTAGCGGAAATCAAGCATATTATTGCGAAAGCGCTGAGTGGCGCCGTTCTGCTGCTGCCTACCTGCGGCGGTACGTGGAGCCGGGCACAAGTGCAGCAGGATCCGATAGGCACCAACAATCAGATGGGGCTGTACACGAATCACTGTAACCTGCTGGATTTAAGTGCCGTTGCCGTGCCGTCTGTCGATGCCGGTCCGCAGCTGCCGTTTGGAGTCACTTTATTTAGTGTACCGGAGGAGGAAGGACAATTGACAGCCGCGGCGGCTCAGTTCCGCAGCCTGGTCGAGGTCGTAACCGTGGCTGTCTGTGGACTGCATATGAGAGGCTTTGCGCTGGAGCCGCAAATGACCGGACTGGGTGCAGTGTTCCTGGAGGAAAGCAGAACTTCCCCGACGTATGAGCTGTATAGGCTGCCTACTGTTCCTCCGAAGCCGGGGCTGGTTCGGGTCGCAGAAGGGGGTGCCTCAATAGCGGTTGAGCTGTGGAGTATGCCGCAATCCTCTCTAGGAGCGTTCACCGCCGGCATCCCCGGTCCGCTGGGGATCGGAAAGATTGAGCTTGACGATGGCCGCGTTGTATCCGGATTTATTTGCGAAGCTTATGGGACGGAAGGAGCCGTGAACCTCACCGAATACGGTGGATGGCGAAAGGCGATGGACATGGCGAAAGCCTGATCAGATGTGAAGCGCCCGTGGTGCAGCCGTGCTGCATGACGGGCGCTTTTTATAGGGGGACGACTGTATGATGTGCCAACTTGTCTGCTCCACACTGTGCGGGGGACGCGCTCTGGCTTGGAGCGCGCGCTGCTTCATAACCTGCTATGAGCACACCCTTCACACACCGCACATTACCCCATCCCGTGCGGCGAACACGCTCTGGCTCATGCTCTAACGGTTGCCACAGCGCTTATTGATGGCTATTCGGGAGCTAACTAATTCTAACGGTTGTGAGCGTGCTTATATGGTGGAATAAGTCGCGGAAAGGCATCAAATTACCCAAATAACTCGTCTAGCAACCGTTAGATTTAAAGTAACCGTGGATTGGACCAATTAACGCTCGTGGCAACCGTTAGAAACCTTGTACCACCCGTACCGCGGTCCCGCCTCGCTTGAACCGCACCATGCCGCGACCCCGTGTCGCGAGCCTCCCTCGTTTGAAGCGCGCTGCCCCACACTGTGCCGCAAGCATGCCGTTCACGAACCGCACGCTGCTCCATCCCGTGCGGCGAACACGCCCTGACTCATGCTCGCTCTAACGGTTGCCACAGCGCTTATTGATGGCTATTCGGGAGCTAACTAATTCTAACGGTTGTGAGCGTGCTTATATGGTGGAATAAGTCGCGGAAAGGCATCAAATTACCCAAATAACTCGTCTAGCAACCGTTAGATTTACAGTAACCGTGGATTGAACCAATTAACGCTTGTGGCAACCGTTAGAAGCGCTAAACGCTCCGCCACGCTGTGCCGCGGGTCCGCCTCGCTTGAACCGCACGCTGCCCCACGCTGTGCGGCGGCCCCGCCTCGCCTGAATCGCACGCTCTCCACGCTCCGCCACACTGTGCGGCGGGTCCGCCTGGCCTGAACCGCACGCTGCCCCACGCTATACCTCAGCCCCGCCTCGCTTGAGCCGCACGCTGCCCCACGCTGTACCGCAGCCCCGCCTCGCCTGAACCGCACGCTGCCCCATCCCTTTCCAGCCAGCTCAGAGCTAAACAGGGTAAAAAAAGAACCTGACATCCTCTTCAAATCTACAATTTTGATATCAAAAATTAATCCTTGTCATCCGATATACATAGTTGTCCTTTCTCATCTCAGGAACTGGATTCACTTGCTTTAAGTGGGAAGAGAGAGGCACAGGATTGGATATCTATAGACAAAAAGGGGAAAGAGCCATGAAGCTACTGCGAAACTTATCCATCACCAGAAAACTGATGATCCTGATCCTGATCAGCGCCTTATCGTTAATCTCTGTTGGCATGACGGGATTGGCGTATATTACAAAAATGGCGGGGGACTCGGAAGCGATGTACAAAGACAGCCTCCTTCCGCTGAGTACGATCATGCAAATCCAAATTCAGGCCAAATCCAGTGACGCGGTGCTGCTTGAAATGCTAATGTCCAGCAGTACCAGAAAACATAAGGAGCTGCAGGAGGATCTGTCGGGATTACAGCAGGACGTTAGAGCAAAGCTGGCCGAGCTGCAGCAGAACAACCTGCGCAAAGAAGAGGCCGGGCTGATGCAGGAGTTGATGAATTACATCCAGGCCCTGGAGGAGAGTAGGGAGCAGGTTATGGCCTTGATAGCGGATGACAAGAAAAGCGACGCCTATCTGCAGTACCAGGCTCTTGTCGAGTATCGGGGAGACCGGGTCAATGCTGCGCTTGAAGAGCTGCAGCGCCTGAAGGTGGATTATTCCAGCGCGATCAATGAACGCAATCAGGACAATGTGAACCAGGCGATAACGAGAGTAATCTTGGCAAATATCATTACGCTGACGCTGCTCATCGTCATTGGATACACGATAGCACGGATGATCGTTAGACCGCTGAAGGAGGTTAGGCGGATGCTGACCATTGCCGAAACCGGAGATTTCACGGTAAAAGGACAATATCAATCCCGAGATGAGCTGGGGGAGCTCACTGCCTCCTTCAATCAGATGAGTGCCAAGCTTCAATCGGTGTTCGCTGCCGTTCAGGATTCCTCGATGCTGGTCGCTTCCTCTTCGGAGCAGCTTAGTGCAAGCGCAGAGCAAAGCTCTCAGGCTAGTGAGCAGGTCACCCTTACGATCCAGGAGCTGGCGGCGGGCACAGACCGGCAGGTGGAGATGATCGAAGATGCTTCCCATGAAATGAACACCATGACAGCGTACACCCGGTCCATTGCGGATCAGACGCAGCATGTGAAGAACGACGCATTGCACGCTTCTCAAATGTCTCACGAAGGAACTGCGGCCATTCAGGATGTCAGCGTCCAGATGGGGTCCATCTCGAGCAATGTGAACGGATTGTTTGAGGCAGTCCAAAGCTTGAGTACGCGGTCACTGGAAATCGGACAGCTGGTAGATATCATTTCTGATATTTCTTCCCAGACGAATCTGCTCGCCTTGAATGCATCTATTGAAGCCGCTCGCGCCGGGGAGCAGGGTAAAGGCTTTGCTGTCGTTGCCAGTGAGGTAGGCAAGCTGGCCGAACAGTCGGGCAAGTCGACAAAGCAGATTACAGACATGATCCGCCAGATCCAGCGAGATACGGAGCATACGATCGACACGATGAGAGTTACGTCCGGAGAGGTTCAGCAGGGCCTGCATGTTGTACACCAGGCGGGACAGACCTTCTATAATATAGAAAACGCCGTCGGCAATGTCGTTGGCCGTATTGAGGAGATCGCGAGCACCCTTTTGAAGGTTGCCGAAGGAATCCAACAGGTAAATACCCAGTTCACGGATGTAAGAGCCGTGTCCCTGAATTCGGCAGATCACAGTCAGGGAATCTCTGCCGCCGCCGAAGAGCAGCTGGCCTCCATGGAAGAGATTACCTCCTCATCCCAGGCGCTGGCCGCCTTGGCCGAGAATCTGCAGAAGCTTATTCAGCAGTTTAAGATTTAAGGCTGCAGCTGTCTTTGTCATCCTGTGGTCACCATGGCCCGAGCTCAAGCTTTCACTACAGTTCCAAAAAAGTGGTACAATCATGCTAGTGATGAAAACATCATACACCTTGAAAAACGTATGAAAGGGAGATGCTGCATGGCTGGCCAATTAGCACGAGCTCAAGTGGATGAAAAGACGACCTGGAATCTGCAAGATATTTATGAAACGAAGGAAGCCTGGACCCTTGAATTGAACGCTGTTCAACAAGAGGTATCGCGAGTAACCCAATACGAAGGGAAGCTGCATACAGGTGCAGCGGTGCTCTTGGCATGTCTGATTGAGCAGGAGCAGCTGCTGGCCCGAGTAAGCCGCCTCAACGCATACTCGGATCTGCATCTGGCGGGCGATAGTACGTGTACTGAGTATCAGATGGATGCCGCAAGGGCACGGGAAGTCGTCGCCAGCATACAGTCGGCGCTTTCCTTTGTAAACTCGGAAATTCTTGCGATGGATGAGGGCGTGCTGGACCGGTTCATCGAGGATGAGCCCGGTCTGCAGGAATTTTAGCGCAGCCTGAGGCTGCTGCTGCACAACAAGGCCTACCGGTTATCGCCGGACACCGAGAAGGTGTTATCGTCATTTCGGGAGGTGCTGACAGCCCCATACCAGATCTATGAGCGCGGCAAGCTGGCAGATATGAGGTTTCCTGATATAGAGAATGGACAAGGCGAGCAGGTACCGCTGTCGTTTGCCCTGTATGAGAATAAATATGCAGAGTCACCGGATACGGCACTGAGGCGACATGCTTTTCGCAGCTTTAGCCAGACCTTGTATCAGTACCGGAATACCTTCGCCGAGACCTATGCAACCGAAGTGAAGCGACAAGTCATTGAAGCCCGGCTTCGGGGGTATCCATCAGTGACCGAGATGCTGTTAACGCCGCAGCAGGTAACCAAAGATATGTATAATCAGGTGCTGGATGTTTTGCAGCAGGAGCTGGCCCCTCATATGCGGAGGTATGCGGCATTGAAGCAGCGGGTGCTGGGACTTCATGAAATGACGTTTGCAGATCTCAAGGCGCCCCTGGATCCGGATTTCAGCCCGGGTATGACGTATGAGGAAGCGGGTGAGCTGATTAAGGAGGCTTTGTTCATTCTAGGACCGGAATACGGCGAGATTGTGGAGGCTGCGTTTCGGGATCGCTGGGTCGATTATGCCGTCAACACGGGAAAAAGAACAGGGGCGTTCTGCCGCTCCATTCCAGGCATGCATTCTTACATTCTCATCAGTTGGACCGGCAGCATGAGGGGGGTATTTACGCTCGCCCATGAGGTTGGTCACGCCGGACATCTCATGCTGGGGGCGCGGTATCAGCGGATGACCAATGCCCGGCCTTCGCTTTTTTTCATTGAAGCTCCTTCGACAATGAACGAGCTGTTGCTGGCAGATCATTTGCTCGAGCGATCCGAGGATCCCCGAATGCGCCGCTGGGTCATATCGCAGCTGCTCGGAACGTATTTTCATAACTTTGTGACCCATCTGCTGGAAGGGGAGCTGCAGCGCCAGGTTTATGATCTGGCATCCCGGCAGGTTCCGATTACAGCTAACCTCTTGGGGGATGTGAAAGGGGGCATTCTGTCCGCCTTCTGGGGGGATGCTGTCAAGATTGATGATGACGCCAAGCTGACCTGGATGCGTCAGCCTCATTATTACATGAGCTTGTACCCGTATACCTACGCTGCTGGCTTGACCGCTTCTACAGCGGCAGCGAAGCAGATCCGGGAAGAAGGCCAGCCGGCCGTAGAGCGCTGGCTTGACGTGCTGAAGGCGGGCGGCTCCCGCAGCCCCTTGGAGCTCATGAAGATGGCAGGCGTTGACATGTCCCAGCCCGAGCCCATCAAGCACGCCGCTGCTTATGTAGGCTCACTCATTGATGAGCTGGAGCAGCTCTATTAAAGGATCTCTACTATAATACAGCCAAAATCCCCCCGCATCGAGGCTATGCGGGGGGATTTTGACGTATATCCAGAACCGTACTGCTGGATCTTCATCTTCAAGTACAAAAATATGTTGTTCGTTGCAGAATGATACGTTGTTATGAACTGCTGCTTGCAGATACAAATTGAAACATGCCGACCAAGAACAACAGCAAGAACACGCTGATCACGACAAGTATGACGACAAGTATGATGTTGCGGAGAAGCTTTGACCCGTCCGACTGATGTTCGAGCTGCTCTTCGATTTCAGCTAATCGTTCTCTCAGCTCCCGGATCTCATCCTCTTGTTTCATAAACAGCCTCCTTTGGCATTAGAACATGCTAACTTTTCCGCTATATAGTTTATTTTAACATTAAAGGTTGGGAGTGGCTATTAGCAGGAGGGGCTTATCCCGTTTAAGGAGAGAAGATGTACTATCTCAAGAAAGTTCTCAATGCATCATGGTTACTTTTGACAAAGCTTGGAACAGCATGGCAAAATGTTTATATATAATATGGGGAATTGTGGAAAACAGGGGGTGCCGTATGTCAGTGGCAGCAGAGAGCGATCAGGAATGGGTGCGTGAGATCGGACAGCGGGAGCTGTTTTTTCTAATAAATATGGTGGAGCATGGTGGGATAGCCGGATTTAGAGATCCGTATCCCGGTTACTTGCTTGATGAGCTTGAGGAAGAATGGGACAAGACCCGGCAGCAGCTGCAAGAGCGCGGGCTCCTTTCCGCGGGCAGGTCAGATCTGTTGATTGAACCTGTGTTAGAGGCTTGCTTGGCGGTGCTGGACAGTCCTTATGCGGTACGTCTGGAGTTGAAAAAAAGCGGGGAGTCCATCTACGATGCTTACCTTCATTTTTTGCCGCAGATGGTGGTCGAACGAGTGCAGACCGTAAATGGCGATGAGGAAGGGAACTCTATGGTTCGGCTGAGCGCTATTGCGAACCTGGAGCTGTCCTTGCCGCTGATTGAGCAAGTGTTTCCGGTTGAAGCCGCGGCACAAGGAGTGATCAAGCAGCCGTTTACGCTTCCGGTTGAGGCTTATGACATTTTGCTGAGCGGCAGTGATCAGGAGAAGGCGAGAACCTTGTCCACGAGGCTGAGTCCGGAGCAGGAGAGCCTGAAGGCTCTCATGAAGCAGGCTGAATTTCACGGGAGAATGTCCTTGATGCAGCGCAGCGGACCGGTGTGGCGCCAGCAGATCATTACCTGCGGTATAGGAGTGGACGGCGGCTGGATCGCTAGGCGTGACGAGGAGCAGGGCGTGCGGGTGGAGAATTATCGGCGCAAAAAACTAGGTTTAGCGGTGAAAACTCTGGTTCAGGATATGCTTGCATTACCCAAAACGAACTTCGGAGGTGAGGCGCATGACGAAGATCAAGATTAATCCGGAGCAGCTGGATGAGGCGGCTGCCCGCTTCTTAGCGTGCAGTCAGAGCAATCTCGATATGGCTGTGGAGCTCAAAGCAATAATCGATGGGATGTCCGGCGAATGGGAGGGCGTCACGCGAGAACGATTTTATCAATCCTACACGGGCTCGCATGAACAGCTGCAAAGTGTGTCCGAGACGCTGAAGATGATCGGAGAAGAGCTGAAGGCGATTTCGGGAAGGTTCCGGAGTGCGGATGAGAGCTCCTAGCAGACAGAGTTGGAAAGGGGAGGACCTATTTGTCGAGAATCATAGCGGACATTGCGGCACTGGAACGGGCGGCGTCCCATTTTGCGGCAGCGGGTCAGCAGCTTGGGCAGATTGCCGGGGAGCCGCAGAAACGAAAAGCCTCCATAGAATGGTCGGGCCGGGCTGAACAGAAATATTCAGTCGCATGGAATGAGAGTGAACGTACCTTACATCGCTTGACAGCACTAGCTTCGCAGATGGCGTCACAGTGCCAAGGTGTAGCCGAAGCGCTGCGCCGGGCCGATGAAGAGGAACGGAGAAGAGAACGCGAAGGGCGGTAAGCTGCACTTGGCGAGAAGTGAGGGAGGAGAGGGACGCTTGCGTATCATTGTGGATCCGGGAGAACTGGCAGACCTGCGGAACAAGATGAAAAATGCATCCCAGGATATCGAGCGCCTGGGCCGTGCGCTGGAGAGCACCTGGCGCAGTGTGGATTATGAAGGCTCGCAGCGGGGATCATTGGATGCGGCCTGGGCGGAAATGGCGGGGCTGTTCGGCAAGCTGGCTCAGCAGTATGAGGAGATGGCGGCATTTTTAAATAAGAAAAGCGAGGGATTTGCCGAGGCTGACGGGCAGGAAACCGGCTTCTCGGCCGGAAAGCTCCTGAAGTGGGCAGCCGTGGTCCTGGGAACGACGCTGGATTTTGTCCCCGTCGTCGGCAATGTCAAAGGCATTGTGGATGCGGCGGTGGGATATGATGTCTTTACCAAAGAAAAGCTGACGAACGTAGAGCGTGTCCTCAGTATGCTGGGACCGGCAGGCAAGACGGTGAAGAAGGGCTCTCAGCTGATTGGAATGATTGATGATGCAGCGAGCGTCTCCAAACAAGGAGAACGCGCGTCTGACGCTGCGCGCGCCGTCGACCGTGCCGGTGACTCAGCCAAGGCGGCGGACAACGCGGGTAATGCGGCCAAGACAGCAGATCAGGCCGGGGATGCGGCGAAGGCGGCCGATCAAGCAGGGGATGGAGGTACAGCAGTCGATCGTGCAGGCGATGCCGCCAATAGCGGCAAAGATGCTGCTGCGTCAGGACCGACCGTGGATGCTGCGCCGGGAGCTGCGAGGCATGGGGATGAGGCTGCAGCGGCAGCGGAGAACACTGCAAGACAAGTGGACGAAGCTGCCACAGGTACAGCGGGCTTGGCAGCCGCGGGAGGTGCCGGCGCAGCAGCAGGCATTGGAATGGCACGAACCCCGTATTCCGGCGTGTCTGCTGGCAGCCGGATCCAGAAGAAGGACGGCGTTAATCCGCGTTCCACAGCAGGGGACCCTGTCGATACCTCTACTGGAGCCCAGATTATTGAGCATCCGCTGCTGCATCTCAAGGGCGCCGAGGACCTGACATTCTCGATTTCCTATCATTCTCTGCTTAACGGCAGTGGAGCTTTGGGCCTGGATTGGAGCCATAACTACGAAATTCGTCTGGAACAGCCTGCTGAAGGCACATTAGAGGTTTGGTGGAGCAGCTTCCGCAGCAACACCTATCAGCGGGGAGAAGACGGCATATTCCGAAGCAGGGATGTGGATGTGCTTCATGACCGGATTATCCGGGCGGATGGAGGCTATCGTCTCGTCAGGAAGGATCAAAAAGTCCTGTTATTTAGTGCTGAGGGCCAGCTGAAGGAGATCCGGAATCCGGCAGGCCAGATACAGCGATTGTCTTTTGATACACAGGGCCGTTTGCTTGAAATCAAGGATGCCTTGAGCGGCAGATCATTTCAATTATCTTATAGTGAAACAGGATTACTTCAATCTGTTGTCGATCCGCTGGGTTATACCGCGTTCTTTCTCTACACAGCAGGACGGCTTACAGATATCACGCCCCCGGATCACAGCCTGATCAGCTGTGCATACACACCCGAAGGACGTTTATCCTCGATGCGAAGCGGAGAGGGCATCGTTTATTTTGTGAACGAATATGACGATGAAGGACGTGTGGCCCGCCAGAAGGATGCGCTGGGACAATGGTGTTCTTTTGACTATGACGAGGAGAGCCATCCGGGTTGGATCATCACGACCTTTACGAACCGGGAAGGCGCAACCCGGGTGTTTACCCACGACGACCGGTACCGCCTGATTGCACTGCAGGATGAGCTGGGACATGTCACTCGGTATGAATATAATGAGCAGGGGCTCTGCACTTTGGAGGTGGAGCCGGACGGCAAAGAGAGCATCTATGTGTACGATGAAAAGGGACGGCTTACGGAACGACGCATGAATGGACAGCTTCGCGACCTTTACCGGTATAATGAATTCGGTTCCTTGATTTCTTACATTGACGGTGAAGGAAACGCCATTGATTTCGAGTATGATGAGCATCACCGCCCAGTCCTGCGGAAAGACTCCGAAGACGGCCTCATTCGGATCAGCTATAATGAGCAGGGGCTTATGCAGACGATGGAGGATCAATCCGGGGCAGTGACCCGGTACTCCTATGACGCATTCGGAAACCTGGTGACCGTTACGGATCCGCTTGGATGTATGACACGCTATGAGTACGATGCTGGAGGACGCATCACCCAGGTGACCGATCCTGCCGGCGGCGTGATCCGTCAAGCCTACAATGTCAGCCATCAGGTGGTTTCGGTAACCGATCCGCTGGGTGCCGTCACTACATACGACTATGATAAGGAGGGCGCGCTGCGAAGACAGATCGATCCGCTCGGCCATGCCCGGTTGTACAAGTATAATGCGGCAGGAAACCTGATCGAAGAACAAGATGAGCTTGGGCGTACGGTTCGTTATCGGTACGATAATGAAGAGCGCGTCATTCAGGTTGTTCATACGAACGGCGCTTCCACTTGTTATGCGTATGATGGGGCGGGGCGTCTTTTGCAAAGTACCGATCCATCCGGTGTAGTCACCCGTTATCAATATGATGCGGCCGGCCGTGTAACGAAGGTTACGGATGGCGAGGGATATGCCCTGCGCTCTGTGCGATATGACAAGGACGGCAATCCGGCAGCTGTGGTGAACGCGCTGGGGCATGCGGTGAACTACCGTTTTAATCGGCTGGGACAGATTCTAGAGAAAGAGAACGCGAAGGGCGATATTACAGCTTATGCGTATGACGGCCTATCACGCCTGGTGCGGGTGAATCAGTGCGGCCAAGAGAGCAGCCGGGCTTTTACCGCAGCAGGACAGCTGGCAGGCTACCGCGATGCGGCCGGAAATGAGACCAAGTTCCGCTACGATATGGCCGGCAGGCCGACAGAGGAGATCACACCGGCAGGCACGCAGCTAACCTATGACTATGATCCACGAGGATTTCTCATCCGCCGCCGCAGTGCGCGCGGTATCGTTACCACCTATACGCCGGATGCGGCCGGAAGGCTGCATAAGCAGCAAGACGGGGCCGGTACGCTGGAACATCAATATGATGCGGCCGGGCGCCTGATCACCATCAGCGAAAGCACAGGAGACGGCACAGCAGCCACGATAGAGAAGCGCACCTACGATTCACTGGGCCGGGTAACTTCTTATACCAATGAACGCGGCCAGACCATCCGTTACGAATATGACGGGCTTGGAAATGTGTCCGTGCTCCACTACCCGGACGGCAAAAAAGTCACGTACCGCTACGATGCAGCGGGGCGGATGACCGAAGTGCGTGACTGGAAGAAGCGGGTGACCGCCTACAGCTATGATGAAAGGGGCCAGCTGGTCCGTACGGACCGGCCGAACGGTACCGCAGAGCTGCGGGCCTACGACAAAGAGGGTCAGTTGATCTCCCTGCTCGACACGGGCGTAAAGGGACGGCTACTGCAGCAGTACCGCTATTGTTATGACGCCGCAGGGCTTCTGATCAAGGAGAACGAAACCCGGTATGAGTACAATAGCTGGGGAGCACTCACTGCGGCAAACGCCAGCCGGTACACCTACGATGCCTCCGGAAATATGACCTGTATGGAAGAAGGCGATTCCCAGATACGGATGTCCTATGCAGCAGACAACCGCCTGAGAAGTGTGAACGGCGAGGACGTTGCCATGGACGAAGACGGCAACCTTCTCCGAGGGCGGCTGCGCGGACGAAGCCAGGATTTTGTCTACGATGCCCGGGACCGCCTGGTCCAGGCCGGCAGTATTACGTATGGTTATAATGCAGAGAACGAGCGGACCTGGATGAACGTGAAGGGCCAGACCACTCTTTATGTAGTGAATCCGCATGCAGAGTACAGCCAGCTGCTGCTGGAGACCGATGAGGCGGGCAGAGTGAGCGCCGCCTATGTCTACGGTCTCGGCCTGATTGGCC
Organism: Paenibacillus algicola; assembly: GCF_005577435.1. Taxonomy (NCBI): domain Bacteria; kingdom Bacillati; phylum Bacillota; class Bacilli; order Caryophanales; family Paenibacillaceae; genus Paenibacillus; species Paenibacillus algicola. Next base: position 1,046,186 of record NZ_CP040396.1, read on the forward strand.
GCGAGAACGCAGACGGGCGCTACCAAAGCTACCATTACGATCTGCGCGGCAGTACGACACGGCTCACAGATGAAGAAGGCGACGTCACCGACCGCTACACCTATGGCGCCTTCGGCGAACTTGTGAAGCATGAGGGCACGACCCGCCAGCCGTTCGCCTACAACGGCCGCGATGGTGTACAGACTGACATCAACGGCCTTTACTACATGCGCGCGCGATACTATAACCCGGACATCAAGCGGTTTATGAACCGCGATGTGCTGCGAGGAGAAGTGAGCCTAGGGCTCAGCATGAACCGCTTCGCGTATGTAAACGGCAATCCGGTGACGTTTGTGGACCCGCTGGGGCTGGATGCGATTCAGGCGGGGAAGAGTAAGGGTAAGGGTAAAGTTGATGATTTTGCTAAGGAACCTTTCTTACCAGATGAAGCATATGGAAAAAATCTTCCTAAGTTTGTTGAACCAGGAACTAAGAGTCTCAACAAGTATGATGAATTTGGTAACCTTAAACAAACTAAGTATTATGATGATTATGGTAGAGAAAAAGGTTGGGTTGACTTTACAAACCATGGGTATCCTTCAAACCATAGTGTTCCACATTGGCATGAAGTTCAATGGAATGAAAGATATCCAATAGGTGGATACAAGATTGACCACCGTATGGATACTAACATACCGTTTAAGTAAAAGAGGTGAAATTATGATTAAATTTCAATATTCTGATGGGAATAACAACAGTGATTTTATCAAGGGATTAATTAATGTTATATCCAGAGAACAAAACAATATATATTGGGGGGTAGGAGATTTAGATATTATACCAAGATATTCTGGAGACTATCCAGGTTCTGGCACCCATAAAAATAAAGAAATTGCATGGAAATTCGGGGAGAAAGTTGAAAATGAAAAAATAGTATTTTTAGAGGGAGCAACTCTTTATGAAGTTCTGGACGATACTCAAACAATTAGGAGAGGGGTATTTGTTTGCTTTTTCAATAATTACCCCTATGATTATAACTTTCGTCCAAAGGTGGAAGTTACAGAGGTTAATACCATTCAACATTCCTTATCGCATTTAGAAATAAGAATTTTAGATGGTGACATGTTTTTCATCCTAACCAAAGATAAGAAGATGATTAGTAAATTAGAAAATGAATATCCCGAATTTCTTCTTGATTAATCAATACCAAAAAACCTTGATTGGCTAATTGCCTTTCAAGGTTTCTTTTTTTTTGGTGGGGCTACCTAGTGCCGAGTAAACCAATTTTTATTAAAAGAATAAGGATAATCATCGTAAGCCCTATATGATGTTTTAACAAATAATAACGTACACCCTATATAACCTAAGTTCCCGGAATTTATAACGAGGGAGGCTCTACTCCCAGTGCTCGAAATAAATCAGCCTGTTTTTGCGTTACCTCGCCCAAGATTCGACCGTGTCCAGGCGCTTCAAACCGCTCTATTGTGTCTAATTCATCCAGCAGCCCTTGCATTGTCCAGGAATCAAAGAGTCCGGCATCTTGCATGCGTTTCTTGACATAAGAAAGGTAAATAAGTGCAATAAATTCGACAAATAGCTTGCCATTTAGTGAAGTTTCCGAAGAAACTTGCATTCTGCGGAAATTCAGTCGCTCTTTCAAATTGCCAAATGCCTTTTCTACGATGTCCTTGCTGCGGTACAGTGACAATGCTTCATCGGGAGCTTTGACTTCATTGGAGAGCAAGGCAAAGTAGCCATAGTTTTGAGCCGCCTCCAGCATCTTGTCCTCTCTCGGTACAATCCTGCGGCCGCGCTTCGGGGTCTCGGTCACTTCGAAATACTTGGTGTAGTCCTTGCGGCAATGCTCGCGCAGATTGCCTTCCTGCAGATCTCGGTGCAGGCTCGTCAGATACTCATTCATATCCGCTTGGTCTCTGGCTGCTTTCTCCGGATTGTAATAGAGCAGGAGATAGGCTCGGCGCGTCTCTTGTAAGATATCGCCTTTGTACGGCCTCTCTTGCTCGTAGGCCCACTCGATTCTTTTGCAAATGCCGTAGGTGCCATACTGCGAATAAAAATTCGACCAGAGCTTGAGCCGCTCCCGTTCCTCTTCCAGATGTGCTTTCACGTAGGAGAGATTCAGTTTGACGCCGATGATAAATTTTTGATGGTTCTGATACAGATGATCCACATTTCGCTTGCTGTAAAAGCCCCGATCCAGTACAACGTTTACTTTCTTGTAGCCCATGATGTGGAACTCTTGCATGAGTTGCCGGACCGTCTTGACGTCTGTCACATGGCCGGGAAGCTTTCGGTAGTAGAAGGGCAGGCCCGATTCTTCGCCAAAGAGCAGGGCCAGATTGATTTGCGGCAACCGGTCATGCTCCTTGTTCTTTCCCTTCTTCACTTGCTTGAGAATCTCGGAGTAACTGGAAATCGTGGTAATGTCGAATGCCCAGTACTCCTTTTCGATGCGTCGTCTGCCTTGTCTTTCGAAAAAGGCCATGCGCTGCGCCTCTTCAATAGACTGGAACAGTTCGCTGCTTCGCTGCGAAGGAATGTCTGCTCCACAGGGATGAATATGCATGCGCTGCCAGTGAGAAAAGCGGCTGAGCGAGTTGTTTTCTTCCAAGATGAGATAGTAGGCGATAGACAGAAGCTTCTTGTAGCTGTCCGGGAAACACGCCTTGAGATCCGCTTCAACGCCAGTTTCCTGGCCGATTTGATCGAACAGGTAGGTTGCGCCGTAAAAACTGCGCAGAAAACCGGTAATTGGTACGGGGCCGCGCTTCTTGGCAGGGGCGCCTGACTCTGCCTCCGGCTCTCTCCGATACGCTCGGGTGGACACAATCTCTCCTGTCTTGGGATCGACTTTCCCGATGAGCGTCCGTTTTGCCCGAGACTGCTGTTTTTCTTTGTCCCAGTAGGGCTCGTTATTGTAGGCATAGGTAATGCCTGTCTTTTTATTCGTTTGATAAATGATAGCCATAATGAACACCAACCTCGTTACACATTTTATATGTATGACGAGGTAAAATCAACCATTTTTTTTAAGGAAACTCCTTGTCACTACGCGACTTTTTCGTTCAGCATCGTTACACAATCCGGGAACTCAGGATATAATGAAATTCAAATCGAATAAATAACCTGAAAATTATTAGATACTACCATTCTCAACCTCTAATACCCTACCTTTGTTTTCTCCCTCCCTTTTTAAATTTTTCGCAACTTTTACGTACATAGAACGATTACTAGCGTGAGTCTACTCCACCTTAATTAACTCCTGAATGTCGATGTCTAACACTTTGCATACTGTTTCTAATGTTGATAGATAAACCCTGTCCACATTGTCTGAACAAAGATGGCTTATTGTATTAGGGCGAAGCCCTGTCATTCGCGCCAATTCACGTTGTGAAAGGTCACGTTCTTTAAGGATTTCCTTGAGTTTGATTGAAATTGGCATGGTATTTCCCTTCCCCTTCTTCATGTTACTTTTACGATACACAATAAATTTGTATCGGTAAAGGGGTTGATTGTATCGCTAAAGCCGCATACAATGAATTTATATTAAATATAGCGGCTAAGCGTTACGTTAATCTCGATTTGCGTAACGGTGAGGGGGAAATGCCATGAATGTTATCGGTTATATTCGAGTTTCGACACAAGGACAAGCAAGGGATGGATACAGCCTTGCTTACCAAGAAGATGAAATCAAAGCATATTGTCAGGCACAAGGATACACGCTTTTACGCTTGTTTAAGGATGAGGGTATTAGTGGGGCTAAAGTCGATGAGGAAGCGTTAGAAGTGGACAGATTAGGCTTTCAGGAGATGTTGGAGTATCTCTCCCGCCAAGAGGTGAATTATGTTGTCACACTGAATACAAGCCGTTTATGGCGGTCAGACATAGTGAAAGTGTTAGTTCAACGAGAGTTGAAAAAGTATGGAGTGGACATTCGGAGTATTGAACAACCGCAATACAGTATCCATAAGAAAGACCCTAGCGATTTTTTAATTAATGGCTTAATGGAGTTATTAGACCAATATCAACGATTAGAAATCTCACTAAAGCTAGGGAGAGGGCGAAACAAGAAAGCCCAACAGGGCGGTTATGCAGGAGGAAATGTCGCATTAGGCTACAAAGTGGAGAGAGGTAAGAAAAGGCTTGTCATAGATGACAGACAAGCCAGAACCGTTCAAAGAGTTTTTGACCTAAAGGAACAGTATCCTTCATTGACATTAACACAACTTGCAGAACAACTGAATGCAGAAGGACACAGAACGAAACAAGGAAAATTGTTTACGAAAGTCCAGATCAAACGGATTTTGGATAGAAAAGCGTTTTATAGTGGGTTATACCGCTATGGTGAAATAACAGTAACTGGCAAACATCAAGCCATTTTATAACGGTTAACAGATAGAGGATGGATAGGCTTTCGTACCCTTGCGAGTCTCTAGGAGACTAACGCTCGACCTAAGGTTGCCGACATTCTCTGTCTTGCTTTAATCGTTTAAATCCAAAGTAGGGGTGAGGTTTTCTGATGAAACGAGATAGGCATATTTATATAGGGTTAGATTTACACAAGTTCCAACATACAGCGGTGATATTGAATTGTTGGCATGAAAAGCTAGGGGAAATGACAATTCAAAACAAACCAATAGCTTTTCCTAGTTTATTAGAATATGTGAATAGGTATCTTACAGAAGACTTGACCCCTGTATTTGGATTAGAAGATGTGGGTGGTTATGGACGAGATTTAGCGTTGTATCTGATTGGACAAGGCTATATTGTCAAATTCGTTAACTCTTCTTTATCCAATGCGGAACGAAACAGCTATGCGATGACACAAAAGCATGATAGTTGGGACGCTCAATGTGTCGCAGATGTTTTAATTCGCAAGCTACCTTTTTTACCTGACGCTGCACCATCGGATATTCATTGGATAATCGCTCAACTTGTTGGAAGAAGAAACGCTTTAGTGAAAGCCCAAACCGCTTTGAAAAATCAACTTCATATGCAATTAAACTATCATTATCCAAGCTACAAGGATTTCTTTTCAGAAGTGGATGGGAAAACAGCACTAGCCTTTTGGGAAAGCTATCCTTCACCTTCACATTTGGAGGGGGCAACCATAGAGGACTTACGCAAGTTCCTATTAGAAGCAAGTAATAATGCTTGTTCCACTAGAAAAGCAGAACAGATACTATCGCTCGTTCAAACTGATGGAGAGGTAAAGCGTAAATATCAGACATCTAGAGACTTTATTATTCAAAGTATAGTGCGAGATATCCGTTTTAAAAAGCAGGAAATCAAGAAGGTAGACAAAGAGTTAAAGGTCACTATTCAGACGTTAGGTATGCAGCTTGAACCCATGCCAGGGATTGATACCGTTACTTCATCCGCTTTAATTGCAGAGATTGGTGACATACACCGCTTCGCTAACTCTGATAAACTAGCAAGATATGCAGGGATAGCCCCTATCAGAATGGGTTCGGGCGGTAAAGAAACGATGAAGAAAACGAAACAGGGCAATAGAAAGCTATACGATACCTTTTACAACCTAGCTGTTCAACAAGTACAGGTCTGTAAAGGGAGTAAAACACCTCGTAACCCTGTCTTTTACGCTTACTATAACCGTAAGCTAAGTGAAGGGAAGTCTAAGTCACAAGCCCTTCTCTGTATTATGAGAAGGTTAGTCAGAATTATCTATGGTATGATGAAAAATAAGAAGGCATATATCATGCCAGATCAACCTGAAACAATAGCTAGTTAACTAATATGGGTGGTGGTTCAATAACTGCCACCCTTACATAAAGTGCATTTTTAGATATTCCTAAGGGTATAGGACAAACTACTCAAAACAGGCATTTAGAGAAGCAAAGAGGTCTGCTGGTATACCAACCTCATCTCAACATAAAACTCATAAGTATGTTTATGATAAACAATATGAAAACCGAACTGTATATGAATTTGATGTTAATGGTAAAAAGAAGTATATAATAAAGCATACTGAAGATAAATTTGGAAGAGGACCACATTTTCATGGTGCTGATGATATAAAGGGAAGTCCTTTTGATAAGGGAAGATATAACCAGTATCCTGGACATTTCCCTGAAGACTTTGGTGGTTTTAAGGGGAGGATTAAATGACGATAGAGGATAGAAAAGAAAAGATTAAAGAATTACAGATAAAGAATAGAAGAAAAAAACTGGAGAATGATATCAAAAGTAAAATAAATGAAATAACTATAGAAGGTTTTATGGGAATTGAAGACACAATAAAAATTAGTAGAAATATCTATAAAAAAATAGACCTAATTTCTAACAAAACTCCAATTCCCAAACAACTTAAGTATTCTAAGCAATATCTATTATCATTAGAAAATCAATTTAAAGCACTAAATGATAAAACAATGTTATTGTTTCATCAACAAGACAGAGAAACTGGATTACTAAAAATTCCTTTACATGATTTTTTCATTGATATAGATACATTACTAGATGTCGTTGGTTTTGCAAAAGATTATAGAGATTTATTATTTGTAGATGAAGGATTAAGTTTAGGAATATGTATTGAACGGTTTGAATATGAAAACTCGTTCATTGTGTGGGGGGGCAATTAACTAGAGAAAGATTATTTAATTGAAGTTTATACTGTTAGATAGTTTAATGTGAGCGGCTAATACTATGTTAGCCGATATTTTACGCTCTCGATGCCCTGACTCATGATATATTAGATCCAAGAATAAGCAAGGTGTCTACACACCTGAAATAAGAGTAGAACTATTAAATGCGATTAGAAAGAATAGAGAGTTGTATCCTGAATTATTTATTAAGCAAGTGGGTGGAGTACATGGATGTGAAATCAGAATTAAATAAAATCTACACAAATAGACTTTTACAATCTCAAGAAGAAATAGACGCATTTGAAGAAGCATTAGGTAATCTCATTGGTTTAGAGGATAAATCAGTCATTACCGAATTATGTATGGTATGAATCGGCTACACTTAGTTGGACAGGAAAATTAGGGGCTAGTAGAATGAAATCATCACAATGAGGAGCGGATCTACTATGCCAAGAGAAAGACGTACATTTACAGCAGAATTTAAGAGACAAATGGTTCAGTTATATGAAAATGGGAAAACCAGAGCAGCCATTGCAAATGAGTATGAGCTCAGCCCATCTGCGCTAGATCGCTGGATCAAACAATCCCAAACCTCAGGCTCGTTTTCTGAAAAAGACAATAGAAGCGCAGAAGAGAATGAACTTATTGCGCTTCGAAAAGAACTTAAACAACTTCGAATGGAGAATGACATTTTAAAGCAAGCCGCGCTGATCATGGGACGAAAGTAAACATCATTAAACAAAATAGTGATAAATACTCGGTATCAGCAATGTGTAACGTCCTACAAATCCCTAAAAGCACCTTTTACTATGAAGTAAGCGAGAAAGAAAGCGAAGACGAGAGCATTCTTACGAAGGCGATCGTAGCGATCTTTCAAAGCAACCGCAAAGTCTATGGGACACGGAAGATTAAAACGAAACTCCAGGAGCAAGGATACACGGTTTCCAGACGCCGTATTGGGCGGATTATGAAAGAGCAAGGTCTTGTGTCCACGTACACGATTGCTCAGTATAAGCCGCATAGAACGGCTTGTAATGATGCAAACACAGCCAATGTATTGAAACGTGAGTTCAACCAAACAGAAGCAAAACGCTTTGTCGTCAGCGATCTGACGTATGTAAAAGTCGGGCACAAGTGGCATTACATTTGTGTACTGGTCGACTTATTCAACAGAGAAATTATTGGGCACAGTGCAGGTCCGCGTAAGGACGCTGCTCTAGTTTCCCGCGCCTTTGCCACAGTAGAAGGCGATTTGAGCGACATTCAGTGGTTCCACACGGATCGTGGAAGTGAGTTTAAAAACCAGGCCATGGATACGTTGTTAAAGACCTTTGACATCGGTCGTTCGCTCAGCATGAAGGGCTGTCCTTACGACAACGCCGTTGCTGAAGCGACTTACAAAGTAATGAAAACCGAATTCATTAACCAGATGTCGTTCCAGAGTCTCCACCATCTAAAGCTAGAATTATATGATTATGTGAACTGGTTTAACAAACACCGGGTTCATGGTTCACTAGGTTACATGACACCCGTTCAGTATAAAGCTGCGGCCCTTAAAAAAGTTGTCTGATTTACTGTTGACAGTCCAGTATTCGACGATGATACTGAACAATATGAAATAATGTTTGGATTAGTACATGGCATAGAGTACCTCTATAAAGAAAATATGGAAGAGGGATTGTATTTAATTGCTATAGCTGTCCCAAGTGTTATTGATAGGGCAAGAGAATGGATGGAAGTTTTACATTACAGAATTTTAAATCATGAACAAGTAAGAAAAGTATACGGTAGTGTGCTATCTAAGCTGGATGACAATTCAAAAGAGACAATAATAAACTTACTGTGGGATATAAAAAGTGAAGACCCAGATATGTTTAGCAATTCTGTAGATGAAGTATTAAAAGCAATATAATTAAAAAACCACCTTAAAGGGCTGTGGTCAAGGTCCCATTTAGCAGACATTGAAAAAAGCCCTAGGCTGTAAGCTGGCGCCGGTACTCAACCGGTGTCAGCTTATTTAGTTTTCTCTGTGCTCTGTGCTCTTCCCATGTTATAAAAGTGAATGTATTCCTCAATTCGCCTGTGTGCTGCTTACCACAACATGCTGCCAAAGGTTGGTGCCCGAATCAGCATGTCATGCAGGGGCAATTGTTACGACAACGCCTCCACCCAGAGCTTCTTCTCACATCTGAAAGGGGATGTGTACTGGCTTGCTTGATCGCTGTGAACGATCAGATCAGTTCAGGATAGCGCCAGTCACGTCCAAAGCTACCATTACGATCTGCGCGGTAGTACGACACGGCTCACAGATGAAGAAGGAGACGTCACCGACCGCTACACTTATGGCGCCTTCGGCGAACTTGTGAAGCACGAGGGCGCGACCCGCCAGCCGTTCGCCTACAACGGCCGCGATGGTGTGCAGACTGACATCAACGGCCTCTACACCATGCGCGCGCGATACTATAACCCGGACATCAAGCGGTTTATGAACCGCGATGTGCTGCGAGGAGAAGTGAGCCTGGGGCTCAGCATGAACCGCTTCGCGTATGTAAACGGCATCCGGTGACGTGTGTGGACCCGCTGGGGCTGGATGCGATTCAGGCGGGGAAGCGTAAGGGTGGGGGTAATGCAGCCAAGCAAGCTATTAAGCAAAACGAAGTTACTACTTATAAGGATTTTGTTGATAGGTCAGTTGTCGGGGATAATTTAGAAGGGCATGAAGTTTGGTCTTGCTACTAATAGATTATCTACTGAAGCATCGAAAAACAATCCAGTAATCGCATTAGAACGTGAACAACACAAGGTTATAAATCAGGCACAAAGAGGTATTGACGCTGCCAATCAATTACCATTAGATAATATTATAAGTAATTCTAAAATTTTGCGAGATGCCGGTATTTCAGAAGATATTGTAAACGATATTACAAATAAAGCGTTAAATCATATGAAAAATACTTTAAAATAAGGAATGATAAGATGGAACATGAATTGAATCGGTTAATGGTGAAGTTAGAAAAATCAATTATGAAAGAGGACTTTATTGATGTTACTTACGATATTGTTGAAGAGATAGAAGAAAGGGGAGATGCCTTTGAAGCTATTCAACCCATTTTTAAGTTGATGGAAAAATATTCAAGTGTAAATTTCGGTAGTCCAGGACCGCTTGTGCATTTTGTTGAGAAGTTTTATAAAAATGGATATGAAGAAAAGCTGGTTGAATCTCTTAAAAGACAACCTACACAACATACTGTTTGGATGTTAAATAGAGTTATCAATGGTTCTCAAGGGGATAGAAAAGCATATTTTATAAATGTACTGGATAGTATTATTGCGTTTCCTAACCTCGATGATGAAATAGTATCACTTGCAAGTCATTTTAAGTCTCTACATGAATAAGAAGTTAAAACCTTGATTGGCATTTTGCCTTTCAAGGTTTCTTACTTTAATGCCTATATTAAATCAGCTGATATTTGAGTGAGACAATAAGAAAATGCTTTGTTTAAGAATCGAGAGTTCATGATGGTTGTACCATCATGGAGTATCGTTTCAATACATGGAGGAACTAACAAGAATGAGAAAATGGGCGAGATGACATTTTACATGGCAGGGGTAGTTATGACATGGAAAGGCTAATTGAATCGGCTACACTTAGTTGGACAGGAAAATTAGGGGCTAGTAGAATGAAATCATCACAATGAGGAGCGGATCTACTATGCCAAGAGAAAGACGTACATTTACAGCAGAATTTAAGAGACAAATGGTTCAGTTATATGAAAATGGGAAAACCAGAGCAGCCATTGCAAATGAGTATGAGCTCAGCCCATCTGCGCTAGATCGCTGGATCAAACAATCCCAAACCTCAGGCTCGTTTTCTGAAAAAGACAATAGAAGCGCAGAAGAGAATGAACTTATTGCGCTTCGAAAAGAACTTAAACAACTTCGAATGGAGAATGACATTTTAAAGCAAGCCGCGCTGATCATGGGACGAAAGTAAACATCATTAAACAAAATAGTGATAAATACTCGGTATCAGCAATGTGTAACGTCCTACAAATCCCTAAAAGCACCTTTTACTATGAAGTAAGCGAGAAAGAAAGCGAAGACGAGAGCATTCTTACGAAGGCGATCGTAGCGATCTTTCAAAGCAACCGCAAAGTCTATGGGACACGGAAGATTAAAACGAAACTCCAGGAGCAAGGATACACGGTTTCCAGACGCCGTATTGGGCGGATTATGAAAGAGCAAGGTCTTGTGTCCACGTACACGATTGCTCAGTATAAGCCGCATAGAACGGCTTGTAATGATGCAAACACAGCCAATGTATTGAAACGTGAGTTCAACCAAACAGAAGCAAAACGCTTTGTCGTCAGCGATCTGACGTATGTAAAAGTCGGGCACAAGTGGCATTACATTTGTGTACTGGTCGACTTATTCAACAGAGAAATTATTGGGCACAGTGCAGGTCCGCGTAAGGACGCTGCTCTAGTTTCCCGCGCCTTTGCCACAGTAGAAGGCGATTTGAGCGACATTCAGTGGTTCCACACGGATCGTGGAAGTGAGTTTAAAAACCAGGCCATGGATACGTTGTTAAAGACCTTTGACATCGGTCGTTCGCTCAGCATGAAGGGCTGTCCTTACGACAACGCCGTTGCTGAAGCGACTTACAAAGTAATGAAAACCGAATTCATTAACCAGATGTCGTTCCAGAGTCTCCACCATCTAAAGCTAGAATTATATGATTATGTGAACTGGTTTAACAAACACCGGGTTCATGGTTCACTAGGTTACATGACACCCGTTCAGTATAAAGCTGCGGCCCTTAAAAAAGTTGTCTGATTTACTGTTGACAGTCCAAATAAACTAACGAGAATGACAAAGCTCGTGGCGATAAACAATGGCTAACGTAATAAGGCGTTCTTACTCAGCGTAGGCTTATAAATTTTAGGTTGTATTTTTACAAGAGATGGTCTTATAATACTCGCTATTCGTTTAAAAGCGTTACATAAACTGTTATTTCCGTAACGGGAGGGTGAAAAGTTGAATGTTGTTGGGTATATACGAGTCTCCACTCAAGGACAAGCAAGAGAGGGATATAGCTTAACATTTCAAGAAGAAGAAATCAACGCATACTGTGAAGAACAGGATATTAATTTGATACATATTTTTAGAGAGGAGACGAAGGGATTAGTGGCGCATAACTAAAGGAAGAAGCACTAGAAATAGACAGGGTGGGCTTACAAGAAATGTTGGCTCACCTTTCGTCTGTCCAGGTTAATTATGTGGTAGCTGGATAGTTGGACAGGCAAAGTTATAAAGTAATTGCTAATGATTTTGGTAATGTATTGTTCGATTTTATTATGCAAAAAGTGCAAGAAGTATAAACCGCCTGAGAAGTGTGAACGGCGAGGACGTTGCCGTGGACGAAGACGGCAACCTTCTCCGAGGGCGGCTGCGCGGACGAAGCCAGGATTTTGTCTACGATGCCCGGGACCGCCTGGTCCAGGCCGGCAGTATTACGTACGGTTATAATGCAGAGAACGAGCGGACCTGGATGAACGTGAAGGGCCAGACCACTCTTTATGTGGTGAATCCGCATGCAGAGTACAGCCAGCTGCTGCTGGAGGCCGATGAGGCGGGCAGAGTGAGCGCCGCCCATGTCTACGGGCTCGGCCTGATTGGCCGCGAGAGCGCAGACGGGCGCTACCAAAGCTACCATTACGATCTGCGCGGCAGTACGACACGGATCACAGATGAAGAAGGCGACGTCACCGACCGCTACACCTATGGCGCCTTCGGCGAACTCGTGAAGCACGAGGGCACGACCCGCCAGCCGTTCGCCTACAACGGCCGCGATGGTGTACAGACTGACATCAACGGCCTTTACACCATGCGCGCGCGATACTATAACCCGGACATCAAGCGGTTTATGAACCGCGATGTGCTGCGAGGAGAAGTGAGCCTGGGGCTCAGGCTCAGCATGAACCGCTTCGCGTATGTAAACGGCAATCCGGTGACGTTTGTGGACCCGCTGGGGCTGGATGCGATTCAGGCGGGGAAGCGTAAGGGGACAGGTAAATATCAAGTTGGAGCATATAAAGATATTAGAGGAGTAGAAGGACTTGATGCCCATCATGCAGGACAGAAGGCAGCAATGAAGAAGCTAGTAGATAATTATGATTTTAATACGGCACCTGCAATTAATGTGCCAAAGGTGGGGCACACCATTAAAGGACCTAATGGAATAGTTTTTAGAAGTACAAAAGGAATAGATAATCCTAGACAGTTATTGGCAAGAGATATTAGAGAACTTAGAAGAGTCTATGATGACATACCGAATTCTGCTTTAAATAAACAAAAAAATGTATCTAGAAATGAGGAAGTAAAATGAATGATATTTTTGTTAAATCACTTTATGAGACTATTGTTGAAGAGAACCTACAACTATACAAGAACTTGTATGAAACGACGAATGTTACTTCTAAAACAGATGATTATTGGAAAAAAACTATTGGTTTTTACGATAGTTTAACTGACGAAAATAAAGATACTTTAATGAGAATAATTGAACAAACCATGATTGATACCATTTCAAACATGCTAGGTGTAATTGATGGAAGCTCAACTTTAAATGATTGTTCGTTAGAACCCAAATTACTGCTTGATTCTAATGACACAGAAGGAGAACTACAAGATTTGTTTTTAGAATTCATAGAAGAAAGAGATAGCAACAGCTAATTCAAATTTTGATTACAGAGGTTCCCATTAATAGCCCAAAAGATGATTATATAGTTTAAATGAATTTTATAACCTTGATTGGCTAAATGCCATTCAAGGTTTTTTTATGCTTTAATTTTCTTACGATTTAGTCAGCCAAAATTTATTTGGTAGCGTCAAGAATTTTGTGTAAATAGAAAAACCTTGTCTTGTAGATGTCGCGTTTAATCTGTGGTTGTGAACATAGCCTGTAGTTCAGCCCGAGCCTGGTCAAAGCCGGTATGGCATCGGGTTGCGAAACGTTGGTTGTAGCCCTCAAACTGTGCAACCAAAAACTTCTCCAACGCTTTCTCGTGCGGGAATTGCTCTTTGCGCTTGGTGTATTTCTTAATCTGTATGTTAAATGACTCGATGAGATTCGTAGAGTAAATACTTCTCCAGATGGACTCTGGAAAGCTGTAGAACGTGAAGATATAGGGGTTTTCCTGCAGAGATTTCACAACCTTGGGATAGCTGGATTTCCGGTGGCAATTTTTAATGCGAATTGTTTTTCCGTGTAGTTACCGTTAACTGCTCCTGAGTCACTACCTCCGTGCCCTGCGCGGCAGTACGACACGGATCACAGATGAAGAAGGAGACGTCACCGACCGCTACACCTATGGCGCCTTCGGCGAACTCGTGAAGCACGAGGGCACGACCCGCCAGCCGTTCGCCTACAACGGCCGCGATGGTGTACAGATTGACATCAACGGCCTTTACACCATGCGCGCGCGATACTACAACCCGGACATCAAGCGGTTTATGAACCGCGATGCGCTGCGAGGAAAAGTGAGCCTAGGGCTCAACATGAACCGCTTCGCGCATGTAAACGGCAATCCGGTGACGTTTGTGGACCCGCTGGGGCTGGATGCGATTCAGGCGGGGAAGAGTAAGGGGACAGGTAAAGAGTATAAAAAATATAAATTTGTGGAATATAATGGAACAACAAGGGTTAATGGAGAAGAAAGAGATATTAGCAGACGGGTTTTTCAAAGGGTTGATATCGATTATAAGAGAATAGATCCTGATACTGGCAAGACAAATTTTCAATTAATGAAAAAAAGGTAGAGCACCAATTTGGAAAGATGGAACGGTTATAGAGCTTCATCATTTAATCCAAAGAGAGCCAGGATCAATGGTAGAAATTCCTGCAAGTATGCATGATGAATATAATAAAATTTTGCATGGTTTGGTGGAGAATGGTGGGAGCTTTAGGAATGACCCTGTATTAAAAAGCAATATGACAACTTTAAAAGTAAATATTGGAGATGGAGAGCTAAGCAAATAGATAAAAGTGAATTGTAAAAGGAGGAACCTTGATTGGATAAAGAGGAATTAATAAACTTTATTAATGAACATAAGGAATCAGATGACTTTACAGGTGGAGTAGATGAAAGTCAAATTAAATCAATCCAAAATGAGCTAGGGGTGGAATTACCAGAAAGTTATAAGTGGTTTTTAACTACCTATGGTTCTGGTGGGGTATTTGGAGTTGATATTTTAGGAGTGGCTAAGTCAAATAGAGCTCCTGTTGTTGTTAATACAAAGAGATATAGAGATTTAGGAATGGACAAGGATTTAGTAGTTATTGAAGATGCTGGAGAATATGCTTATTGTCTATATATCAGTGAAATGGAGAATAATGAGTGCCCGGTAATAGCGTGGAATAGACCAGGGGGACTTGATGACTACAATACAGCAAAGGATTTTTATGAGTTTTTATCACAAAGGTTGTTGGATGCAAAAGAAGCATGGGAAGAAGATTATTAAGATAGATAAATAGAAAGAAATTATAAATGAGATTGCTGAAAATCAAAAACTCTTGTTGGTTGTACCATCAAGAAATTATATGGCAATTTTTTTATAAACAAATTATCATTATGCGAGAGATGGCATTTTAATCTAATGAAGTATTTAATATAGATAACTATAAAGCACTTGATTGCCTATTAGGTAACAGGTGTTTTTCGTTTTTTAATGAGACATTTATGCTTTGGATAACATGAATGTTGCTTTACTGAAATTCATAGCTCATGAAGGTAGTACCATCATGGAGTATTGATTTATATTTGGATTTTGTGAGAAGAACGCTAAATAGACGAGATGACATTTTACATGGCAGGGATACTTATGATATGGGCTGGTTAAAAAACTAACGATAATGACAAAGCTCGTGGGGATAAAAGGTGGGTTACGTAAGAAGGTTACTAGTTTAGTAGCAGTGCAGACAAAAATTGTGTTGTATTTTTACAAGCACAAAACAGCCTATAAATTACCAATAGTGCAAGATAAGGAAGTAGGGTGATAAAATGGCTGGTTTTTTTATTTTAGCTTTTAAGATTACAACATAGGGTACGGGTAACTTTGCTAATAAGAATTTTGCTTCTAGAGATTTACTAGAGTCTCATTTTGAAAAACATGCAGTTAAAAACAATGAATTTCATGGTGCTTACAATAATGCAGATCAATATATGCAAGGTGCTAGGGATGTTATGAGCAGTGGCACAAAAGTAGGATATCAATATAAAGGTGAAACTCGAACAGGTTACGTGAAGTTTATGGGTAACTCTCGTAAGGGGGAAGCAAAATTTGCGTTTGTAGGAACAAATGCCAATGGTAATGTTACAACATATCATGTAAAACGCGGTGAGGATTTATGGAAATTGCTAAATAACAATAAACGGAATAACACAATTAACCCTTTGGAATAAGGAGGTAGCCTTTTCATGCAATATACTGCAAAATTAATAGAATTAAGCCCTTTAATTGAAGAAGAAGCTGTACTTGAAATTAATGGACAAAGATTAGTTGCTTTTATCAATAACTGTCCTTTTGAGATAATTCAAGGAGGACAGTACCTAGTTGAAATGGAATTGGCAATACTTGATGACTTCGTAATATCTAAGATTGATTCAGGTGAAAAAAGTATTGAACAGATAGGAGATAGTTTTTCGCATTTTATAAGAGGTACCTTGAATATTGATACTGGTAATATAGACGCAGGCATAATATTCGAGGTAGATAGTGAATTTCTTTTCGACTATGGATATCTTCATAATCAAAACGTACAAATTCGGGCAGATAGATTAAGCGTTGATTTTATTGGGTCTGTCAATAAGTTTGTGTAAACTCTAAATCAAGAGTTCCCCTGTTTAGAGAAGAAGATGCTCTTTAAGGCAGATGCTGGCCAATCCGTTCAGGATAAAAGACGGATAATTGAAGCAGGATCTGACCCCAGTTTTGGACTCGGCCTGTCCACTTGCGGGTGACATCGACCGTCACCAGATAGAGCATTTTGAGCAGCGATTCGTCCGTAGGAAAGATGCTTTTCCCTTTCGTTACTTTACGGAGTTGGCGGTGGTAGCTCTCAATCATATTGGTCGTATAAATAAGCTTGCGAAGCTCAGGCGGGTACTTAAAGAACGTGGCAAGTTCTTCCCAGTTGTTGCGCCAGGAACGGACAATGAGTGGATATTTGGCGCCCCAGATCTCCTCAAACCGATCCAATTCCAGCAGAGCCATCTCCTCTGTTGTGGCCTTGTAGATGGGCTTTAAATCCGAGGTCACCTTCTTGAGATCTTTGTAGGATACATAACGGGTGGAGTTGCGGATCTGGTGGATGATACATTTTTGGATTTCCGTGCTGGGATAGCATGCTGAAATCGCTTGTGAGAAGCCCGTAAGGTTATCTACACAAGTAATGAGAATGTCCTGAACACCGCGATTTTTCAATTCATTGAGCACACTGAGCCAGAACTTTGCAGACTCATTCTCACCAATCCACATGCCCAGGACGTCTTTGTTTCCATCCAAATCAATGCCAATGACCATGTAAGCAGCCTTGTTGACAATAGCCCCATCCTGTTTCACCTTGAAATGAATGGCGTCCAGAAACACCACAGCATACACGCTCTGTAGGGGGCGATTCTGCCACTCTTTCACGAGAGGGATAATCTTATTGGTCACGTTGGAGATGAAGGTCGGAGAGACATCGAGGCCGTACAGCTGCTGCAGATGGTCCTGAATCTCACGAGTGCTGATGCCTTTAGCATAGAGGGCGATAATTTGGTCCTCAATGCCTGTCACATTGGACTGATGTTTCTTGACCACTAACGGCTCAAACTCACCTTCACGGTCTCGAGGTACCAAAATTTGCTGCTCACCATATTCACTGGTGATCTTCTTTTTGCTCTTGCCGTTTCGGCTGTTTGTTGTCTGCTTGCTCTTCACGACATGCTTCTCGTAACCCAAATGCTGGTCCATTTCGGCCTCCAGCATTTCCTGAAGTGTTTCTGCAAACAGATCTTTCAAGGCGTTTTGTGCATCCTGCGCGGTCACCAGATTATTCTCCTTAATGAAGGCCCGCAGCTGTTGTTTATCCCAAAGTCTCATGTGTTCTCCCAACCTTTCTACTATGTTTCATTTTAATAGTTTTGGGAGTTTACACAATCTATTTTACAGACTCATTTTATTGGGTGATATGATGAACGAACCTTGATTGGCTAAGTGCCTTTTATTTAGCCCCCAAATGAACTTGGACAATACACCCCTTATTCCGATACACTGAAATCAGTCGGAGGGGAACGCAGCATGAATTGGATCCCAAGATGGTGCTTCGCTGGGCGAAGGAGCTCAGCCGCTCGGATCTGGAACAACTGGACGGATCCGCATTGAAGCAAAGCGCCTTCATCCCAACGGCATCGGATTATGCCACCTTGGAGAAGGGGCATGAGAAGCTGAAGAAGCTGTATGCCGAGCAGGCGCTGGAGCGAGAAATCCTCCGTGGCCTTTAAAAAAACGAATCCAAACTTGAGGATAAAATAGCCATCGCTCAGAAGTACATTCAGTTGGGGCATGCCATTCGTCTGGTGCTGCGCATTTTAGACGTGGAGCGTTCGACGTATTATGCACATGTGAATCGATCTGAACATCACGAACCTATCCACAGGAGCGGTCGCCCCGCGCCTGGTTATTCAACCACGCAAGACGGCAAGCGGATTAGCGATGAACAAGTGAGCGAGTGGATCATGGAACTGCTGGCGGACGAGTATACGTCCGTCTACGGATACCGCAAGCTGACAAAGATGCTGCAGCGTGAGCATCGTCTGGTGATCAACAAGAAGAAAGTCTATCGGCTGTGCAAAGCCATGAACGTCCTGCGGCCCCAGCGCCAGGTGAAAGTTAAGCACCCGAAGCGACTGGCCAATAATCGGCTTCTCACAGGCTCCAGTCAGCTCTGGGAAACGGATATTAAGTATGGGTGGGTCGAAGGCGAAGGGCGCTTCTTCTTCCTGCTGAGCATCATCGATGTGTTCGACCGGGCGATCGTCGCTGATCATCACGGCCTGTCCTGCGAGGCCAAGGACTTGGTTCAAATCACGCAGGAAGCGCTGATGAAGCGCCAGCTCTTTTGACAACACGAATCGGCCTGTCATTCGCTCTGACAATGGTCCCCAGTTCATTAGCCATCGCTTTGCGGAGGCCTGTGCACAGTTTCAAATCGTTCACGAGCGCATTCCACCCAAGACGCCAAACAAGAATGCGCATATCGAATCCTTCCATGCGATTCTGGAATCGGAGTGTTATCAGCGGCACGAGTTTGAGAGCTATCAACAAGCGTATGAAATCGTCAGCAGCTTTATCCACAACTACAATCACAAGCGAATCCATGGTAGCTTATACGATCTGTCGCCGTACGAATACCGAGAGGCAATTCAACAAGGGATGGTGGAGCCCAAGGTCATCAAAGTGTAACCGCCGGAAGAAAAATGACGAAAACCGCAACAACCTTAAGCAATTCTATGCAATTGGTCGAATAAGAGGTGCGTGGCCGCGATGGTGTACAGACTGACATCAACGGCCTTTATACCATGCGCGCGCGATATTATAACCCGGACATCAAGCGGTTTATGAACCGCGATGTGCTGCGAGGAGAAGTGAGCCTGGGGCTCAGCATGGACCGCTTCGCGTATGTAACCGGCAATCCGGTGACGTTTGTGGACCCGCTGGGGCTGGATGCGATTCAGGCGGGGAAGCGTAAGGGTGGGGTAATCTTAATAGAAAAGAGGCATTTAACAATGCGAAGGATTTAGCAGGTGTACCTAGGTCCCAACAACCTACACGTCAATGGCAAGTCGGAGATAATATCAATAAAAAGGGTGGCGACTATAAAAATTATGAGTACAGTTCAAACCCAACTCATCATGGGCGTTACTATGAATACGATACCCCTCAAGGAAAAAGGGTTATTGTAGAACATATAAATGATGGAAGACTGCACACACATGCAGGAAAACCAAAAGACGGTGCTAATCCATTTGAGTATGATTTTAAGAAAGAAAGATACTCTAATATTTATGGTCCGAATGGAGACCATCACATTTATTACAATAGATAAAGAGGTAATTGTGATGTCATATCAAAATGAAAAGATATTAAAGAAAATAGCATTGATGAATGCTAAAAAAACTTTAAATCAATTATCATATATAGAGCTTATTGATTTTGAAGATTATGATTCGCAGTGGTTGAAATTATTTGAATTTCCATTGAAACAATTCCGTAGGATAGATTCTGAACCAACATATTCTAAACCTATTGGAGATACTATTGGTTTTATATCTTGGTTTGAAAGTTCTTTGGATTTTCTAAAGGAAAATAATGAATGGGTTATTCTGGTGCCAAATTGTCAATCTCCCGTATGGGCTAATGTTAGAGTGTTCGATATTACAAAAGCAATTGAAGAACTTTGGGAAACATCAGAAAATCGTGATATAATATTAGCTGATAAGTCTACGGGAAGTATTGCTCAAATTTTTGTAGAAGAAAAAAATTATGAGATTCATGTTGGAAAATGTGATATAACAAACATAGACAAGAAAAATAATTAACTTTTTTATTACTACCTTGATTGGCTAAATGCCTTTCAAGGTTTTTTTACTTTGCTTTAGATTAAATCAGCTGATATTGAGTGAGAGAAAAAGAAAATGACCTGTATGAGAATCGAGATCTCATGATGGTTGTACCATCATGGAGTATCGTTTTAATACTTGGAGAAACGAACAAGAACGAGAAATAGGCGAGATGACATATTTTACATGGCAAGGGTGCTATAACATGAAATAGCTAACAAACTAACGAGAATGACAAAGCTCGTGGCGATAACAATGGGTAACCTATTTAGCCCCCAAATGAACTTGGACAATACACCCCTTTATTCCGATACACTGAAATCAGTCGGAGGGGAACGCAAATGGAGAGAAAACGGTACGATCTAAATTTGACACCCTGCATGCTGATGAAACGCGGGTGCAGGTATTGCAGGAGCCCGGGAAGGTCGCGACGAGCGAGTCGTACATGTGGCTGTATCGTAGTAGACGCAACGGCCCGGAGATCATCTGCTTTGAGTATAAGCCTTCGCGCAAAGGGGAACATCCTAGGATGCTCTTTCAGGTTGTAGGTAGCAGAAGTTCGGATGTAATCACAAAAACGGAGGCAGGTCAACCGAGGAGTAGAGGAAATCCGAAAAGGAAATCGACTCTCAGGACCAGCTGCAATTCAATTAAATGGGATACGAAAGAAAGGTCAAATAGCGCTACAATTTGATCTCGCACAAGGATTAAATTGGAGTCAAAGTTAAATGCAGACGAAAGGACCTGGAAAGGAATAATCCCAGGTTCTTTCTAGTGTTACTCCGTAGAAGGCTTGTTTATCGACTGTTACAACGAAGAAATGTTGCTAACGACTTTGGAGTAATTGAGTGTCGTATTAACCGCCTTTCTAAATGCCTTGTAATAGCTGATCAGTTACGAATAACGCAACTGGACTGCAGGTAGCCAGATATGATGAAACAAATTAACCGCTCCTAGTAAGGAGTAAGACTTTTAGACGAATGTGGTGACTCCCTCGTAGAGTCTTTTTTATCTGCTTCTGGGAAGAATGGGGTTATGATTGAGAATGTTGCCTAATGAAATAACCGTGTCTAACTTTTGGGGGTCACTTCGAATCTTTCTGCAAAATAAGGATATTTTCATTTACGCATATTATTGATGCTACCTAATGAGTAAACAATAAGAGAGAAAACCAAGAAGAAAACGATAGGTTCATTTATTAAAAAATAAACGATTGCTATCATTACTAGACCTATTACATTCTGCGTAAAGAGTTTTTTTGTCAACGTCCATCTAACATTCTTCATAATAGTATAGCTAATTAAACTAAAAACCAGATGAGGAATATATAATATTAAGAAAAACAATACAAATACAACCGCATCGCCAGGATCACTATAGCTGGTATCCCCTGATACCAAAGAATTATTTACATTAACTAAAAGAAAACTGTACAAAAGACTCATAATAAGCGGGACAACACACAGATTCAATATTAATTCCTTCTTTAATTTGTTCATGGAATACTCCTAAAAGATGTAATTTTTATTTTATGATAAAACATATATACTAAAATGCCAAACATTAACATATAAGGTGATGCCAGCAGAGTTGACATCACCTATTTAAGTTATTTAAACCAATCAATCCCGTGGACTCTGACCATACTACCAATATATCTATTGTGGGTAGGTGAACCATACCAACGAATTTGATCATTCTGAACTACTCTCATCGCTGTAGATCCAGAACCATCGAGTACAATAGAATTAACTGGGTTAAGTCCGACTTCTTGAAGAGCTACCTTCAAATTGGGAACTGTAACAGAGGTTCCATTAGTCACCATTAAATACCCATAAGTATTATTCCAAGCCAATACAGTACGCCAAGCTGCAAGATCATAAGCTTTGCTGAATAGAGCCGAAGTCCAACTATCCTTATTATAATTTTGCCCACCTATAACAGCTTGAGCAGTTGGATAATTCGCGAGAACTTCATCCAGGTTTCGAGCATACATATGAGTAGCTCTCATTATGTTATTACTATCCAAATAGGATACGAAAATTTTACGCGAGTACTGAAGGTTGGGGGGGATTGATTGGCAATCTGTCTCGCCAAGAGAAATACAAGAACTGACAGAAAGAATGTTTGATGCTGAAAATGTTCCCAAATCTTCCAGGCAGAAATATTATAATTCCTTTAATCAATATAATTTTAGGGAGTGAAGCTAATGGAAAAGATAAAGCAGTTACTCACACAAATAAAAACTTTACCCAATTGTCGTATCTTAAAGTCTACTGGGTTACCCATTATTGACGAAACAAAGCATATTTTACCTAATGATTTAAAAGAATTTTATAGTCTCTGTGGTGGCTTAGTTCTATTTAAAAATAAAGACTATCCAATCATTTCGTGTCTCCTGAAAAGTTTATCTTAGCCAATCCAATAATTGTGGGAGAATTATGCGAAGAAGATATTTCATCTAATTGGTATATTATCTGTAATGATGGAACGGATGAATACTTAACTATTGACCTCAATAAAGACAGGATGAAATTGATAGCTAAGTATTAGAAAAATTGACCTTGATTGGCTCCATGCCACTCAAGGTTTGGAGTTGTCAATAAAAGTGCAGTTTGAAAACACACTCATACAGAAATCTCGTTACTACGCTGCTTGTGACAGCATTCTCTCACGATATATAGTTGGGGGCCAACCCCCAGGACTAGAGGTATAGATGCGCCGTCTGTTGTAGTAGACCATGATATCTGAAGATGACTGATTTAATATACGCCATTGGATACTGCGCGGTAAAGGCATGCTAGCTCTATGGGTACATCCGTGAACGACGGGATCGAAGGTAATGGGAGTTATACTGTGGACAGAATAAAAAAAGAGTTAGTAATGAATTTAACTGTTGTCTCTATTTTTTTGAGTCTTTTGCATAGTTTTCTGTTAGTTAATGTAAATCAATCATTGGTATCAGAAACTCCTTTCGTGAGTGATCCAGGTGACGGTGTTGTATTTGTATTGTTCTTCTTAATATTGTATCCCTCTCATTTGCTCTTTAGTTTCCTAAGATATTTAGTTATGAAAAAAATAATTGGTCATTAACTAGTAGATGTCTCATCCTAAATGTAATAGGTCTAGCAGCGATTGCAGCATCTTATTTTCTATTAAAAGATGTAATCGTGTTTATCATGCTTATATCACTCGTAGTATATACAGTAATAACTATTTTAGTTCACCGTTTAAATGATTAATTTTAAAAACCTTATTTATTAGGACTTTTATCCTTCTTTATTTTTTAATTGTGACTTTTTAGGATGGAATGCGTTTTTAATATTTAAAGGGATTATTTAGTTTAAATGTAATTGAATATATAGGGAGGTTTAAACATGGCTAAAAAAAAAGCATGGGGATAGCTTTAATAATCAGTTTAGCACTAATGTCTGGCTGTGAAAGCTCTACGAAGACCAAAGAAACAAATATTCAACCCAAAGATATTCAAACATATAATATGATTGTTAAAGAGGTCTACAACGATAATATTCCATTTGCACAGGATGGAATCTTTTACACAGATTCTGGAAAGATTATTGTAGGTTTAAAGGAAGAGAATGAAAATACTAAACAACTGAAAGAAAAACTTGAAACAAAGTTGAAAGATAAAGTGAAATTCATAGAGGTCGAATACTCAAGGTCAGATCTCAATCAGGCTTTAAATAAGTTGAAAACAAAATTGAAGGAAATTGATGATGCTGGTATAAAAATGACTCATATCGGAGTGGGAATTTCTGAACAAAAAGTCAATTTTGTTATTAATGAATTCGATAAACAACAGTTTAAAGACGTAAATGATGTTGAAAAATTCATTGAAAATTTAGTTACGAAACAAGAGAAAGAGATGCTTGATATTACTTACAATCCTGGCATGAAAACAGAAGTTGGAGGATAAAAATTTGCAATACAAATTAAGGCTCATCCAACGTTTGCAGTGCCCAATCAGGGTTTGCTCGCTGGTACGATGCGCAATTGTAGGTTTTATCAATATGAATATATTAAAACCGCATAGTCAGGTCTGACACCGGACTACGCGGTTAGTTTGTTTAGAGTAATTTTTTGCCAATGAAGACAATTACTATATTTATTGCCAGAATAAAGAAAAACGATATCCCGTAAATACCCGCTTGTATAAGCTGAACGAGTCCATCAGGAGCACTGCTCCAGAGCCATATGAACCCTGCAAGCAGAATAACCCCGTTTAAAATTGTAGCAGTCAATAGGGTTTTTAAGCTGCCGTGCTTAATACCCCGCACACTAATAACAATCGTAAGGATCAGAGAAAGAAATATCGGCGCCAACAATTTCATTAAATCCTCTTCCAAGCACATCACCTCCTACATCTAAATGTAATATAAAAATGAGTAAATTTGTGGTCGTTTTTCTAAGTTTTGTCCAAGAAACTCCTGCGCCTCCACGCTGTACAAGGGGAATCGTTCCGAACCAAGGCTCATCCCCGCCAAGATTTTGATGCTCCTTAGTATATTTCGTGTTGGATACATCAAAGTTAGTGGGGGCGCCGTTCTTCGTTCCGTCTATCATTAATTTCTATCCCTAATTTTTATCATTAGGAAGCATAAGATTTTCTTTATCTATCTCGCTATCTAACCAATTTGATATCAGATTTTGTGTATAATCTAAATCTTCCGTATCAACATCATAGTACCAAGTGCTGCCGATCATTTTCCCGTTACCATGTAACATGTAGCTTTCAAAATCAGGGGGCGTATCATTTAAATACAAGGTTTCAGCTAAACTAAAAATAAAATCAGGATGCATATTTGTAGTGAAGTTAGAACCAGCTATATCAATCAAGTCTGGAACTTTTGTAATATTTTTCAGTTCTAACACTTTATCCATCATGGATTCTATAAAGATACGTTGGCGTTCAGTACGTTTAAAGTCAGAATCCTCACGATAACGAACGTAATTCAAAGCATCTTGGCCATCATAAATCAATTTGTTAGGGTCTATTCTCAATTTTATATGTACTGGATTTTTATTTTCAATCACTTCTGTGATAGGAAGCTTCACTCCTCCAACAGCGTCGACGAGATTTATGATTGCATTAAAGTTTACAGTTCCATAATAATTAACTTTTGATTTTAGCAAGTTCTCAACCGTGTCTATAGACATTTTTTCCTCTCCATAGGCGAAAGCTGAATTAATTTTTGATTTTACATCCCTTCCTACAATTTCAGTGTAAGTGTCGCGGGGGATAGAGACTAATAATACTTTATTATCTTTAGGGCGAATTACTGAATATATGATAGTATCTGATCTACTGGCTTCTTTGTCGCGCTGATCTATCCCAAGAAGAAGTAAGGAAAAGGGTTCATTTTTGAACGATTGATTATCGCTATCCTCGTATCCTACTGCTTTGTAAGATTTATCTAGACTTGTTTTTAAATCTTCTTTTAGTAGCGAATTAAAGGCAAATATAGATAATTCTTTTCTAAAAAGATAGCCAACACCAGCCATCATAATCAGGATTAATAAAGAGAGATAAATCCATTTCATTTTATTAGTTTTTCTCACGCTTTTAAGATTCCTTGACTCCATGAAACTACACAACTCCTCAAGAAGACATAAAAAAACTGTACCTTCCAATATCAAACTCAATCATTGGACTGTCAACAGTAAATCAGACAACTTTTTTAAGGGCCGCAGCTTTATACTGAACGGGTGTCATGTAACCTAGTGAACCATGAACCCGGTGTTTGTTAAACCAGTTCACATAATCATATAATTCTAGCTTTAGATGGTGGAGACTCTGGAACGACATCTGGTTAATGAATTCGGTTTTCATTACTTTGTAAGTCGCTTCAGCAACGGCGTTGTCGTAAGGACAGCCCTTCATGCTGAGCGAACGACCGATGTCAAAGGTCTTTAACAACGTATCCATGGCCTGGTTTTTAAACTCACTTCCACGATCCGTGTGGAACCACTGAATGTCGCTCAAATCGCCTTCTACTGTGGCAAAGGCGCGGGAAACTAGAGCAGCGTCCTTACGCGGACCTGCACTGTGCCCAATAATTTCTCTGTTGAATAAGTCGACCAGTACACAAATGTAATGCCACTTGTGCCCGACTTTTACATACGTCAGATCGCTGACGACAAAGCGTTTTGCTTCTGTTTGGTTGAACTCACGTTTCAATACATTGGCTGTGTTTGCATCATTACAAGCCGTTCTATGCGGCTTATACTGAGCAATCGTGTACGTGGACACAAGACCTTGCTCTTTCATAATCCGCCCAATACGGCGTCTGGAAACCGTGTATCCTTGCTCCTGGAGTTTCGTTTTAATCTTCCGTGTCCCATAGACTTTGCGGTTGCTTTGAAAGATCGCTACGATCGCCTTCGTAAGAATGCTCTCGTCTTCGCTTTCTTTCTCGCTTACTTCATAGTAAAAGGTGCTTTTAGGGATTTGTAGGACGTTACACATTGCTGATACCGAGTATTTATCACTATTTTGTTTAATGATGTTTACTTTCGTCCCATGATCAGCGCGGCTTGCTTTAAAATGTCATTCTCCATTCGAAGTTGTTTAAGTTCTTTTCGAAGCGCAATAAGTTCATTCTCTTCTGCGCTTCTATTGTCTTTTTCAGAAAACGAGCCTGAGGTTTGGGATTGTTTGATCCAGCGATCTAGCGCAGATGGGCTGAGCTCATACTCATTTGCAATGGCTGCTCTGGTTTTCCCATTTTCATATAACTGAACCATTTGTCTCTTAAATTCTGCTGTAAATGTACGTCTTTCTCTTGGCATAGTAGATCCGCTCCTCATTGTGATGATTTCATTCTACTAGCCCCTAATTTTCCTGTCCAACTAAGTGTAGCCGATTCACATTTATATGATTGAGCTAGGGAAACCCCGCTAATCTTCTATAGCAGAAATACTTATATGCATTACTTTTTACTGTATTAATTTGGATAATATATCTCTATGCATAACCCTATTTTAGCGTAATTTCCAAAAAAAACAACGATTTCCTTGGAAAAATGTACTACTTATCGATTTGTACTCGCTCAAAATCCAAGTGCAAGTTAGCTAAGAAGCAGAATTACCTGAATACACATTTGGTGCATTATTCGGAGGGAAATAGTAATGTCCGTTAGTGCATAATTCTCAAGTCAAATACCTATAAAGCTTGCTATACACAGACTGCTCCAGTACTAGATTAAGATGCACAACAGAAATGGAGTTGCCGTTATTATCGAGCATAGACCCCTAGACCGCGCTTTGAGGATCGGGATGAGCTTTGCCCAAATAATAGAACTCCGTTCCTTCTGCATCGTCCTTTTTGATGAATACATGAAGGTCGATTCCCTGCTCGTCTGCCTCAAGGATCGTTCGGACTTCTTCCGATTCCAGAGTTCGTCTGCTTCTTGTGGACCACTTCAATACCTCTGGAGAAATGAATTCCTCCTGATAGTTCGTGCTTGCTTCAACCCCTTCATGCTTATGATAGCTGACAAAGATGGGGCAGGTCTGATACTTCGTCTTGTACCCATACATGGTGGAGCTTTCATCACTCAGCCAATTGAGCAGCTTACAGGAATCCTTCCGGGAATACTTTTTATAGAGCGTAAGGTGTTCATGGCAATCATATTGCTCCGTGATATGTGAAGCGGATTGGATGATGTCGGTAAGCATTTCCTTAAAATATTCATTGTTCTGCATGGACTGCAACAACACCGGATGAAATACGAACTGCTGCGCTTCCGTGAATACGACGACGGGGGTGTCACCATATTTCTTCCTTGTCGGCTCCGTGAAAAAGGACATGTCCAGCACACGTTTCACTGAATCCAGCGTTTGCGAATCCACAGAGGATCCATGCTCAGCAAGAGCGTGTACCCATTCCAGGGCTGTAACACTTGACTCTTTTAATAACCTGCTCAGCAGAACAATCTCATGCCTGCGTTTACCATTCATCACTTCCGCCGAAAGCATAACCAAATACTTTTTCTCTTGATCGGTTAGCAGAGGGACAGGCTCCTTAATCTTTTGCAAAGAAATGATAATAGCTCCCGTGCTCATCTGAGAAAATCAGCGGATCGATCGAGCCGTGCTCCAAGTAATCCAGGTGCGTAGGGATGCGGTTTAAACGATTTTTGAGCTGGATATATTCTTCTCTCAGGATCTTCAGCGCGGTTAAGCTACTATTGCTCATCGATTGAAAGACTGAAGTTTTGAATTACATTCGAATTACATTCGAATTACATTCGAATACACATTTGGTCATAAACTTCGTTTGCTCTGGAAATCACCCGTTTCATAAAGGCAAGCTATGTTGATTCTAATGTGATATAACTTCTTATAGAAATTTCCATAGGCCTTCAATTAAATTGAAATCTGGTGAATACCTTGGCAGAAAAACGAACTGCAGCCGGGAATGCTCCTGTAATTTGATTTGTACTTGTTCAAGGTGATGATTTCGGCCATTATCTAAGATCATCACGATGTTGCCTTGGAGATAGGATTGAAGTCCGCGTCCAGAACGGGAATAAAAAGCTGGAGTATCAATCGCTCACCATCGCAGTAGAGTACGTGGCCCGTCTCATAGTACAATACGCCAAACAGCTTCTTTTAGGAGTGGACGATTTTAGAACGAGTAGTTCTTTATTTCACAATAGTGTATACGGGCAGACAGTCAAGCACTGATTTTGAGGTTTTTAAAATTTTTTCTTAACTTTCTATTAAAATTATTGTTATTTAGTATGCAACCAAAAAAAACAGAAAAGGAGGAAAGTGTGTCTTGATGATCGTTGGTATAAAATGTTTAAAAAACTTATGAGTGCATGATTTTTATTGGTATGACATTTTCAGTTACTGTTTATGCTTCGATAACAGTGAGAAAGAAGGCGTTATTGTTAAAGAATACTCTTATGTTGATGAAGAAGAAAATATTGTTTTAGTTCAAGATAAGGCTTATAACCCACTTTCAAATGGAGAAAATAGTAAGCTTTTAGCAGCAGCCCCAAACTGGAATGCTAAACGGAGTTGGGGAAAGCCTTCAAGTTTCCAGTTCCACAAGCGCAGTTTCATTCAACTGGTACCTCAACTTCATGTATCCTAATACTAGAAAAGACTCAACAGGTTGGTAAAGGTTAATTTAATAAAATAGGGAGGCGGGGGGAGTTAACACCTTCCTCCTTAGTGTAACTTAGGATGTGAGTGGATGATTAAATGGACAGCTTGGCCATTGATGATTTTTGTTTTATTGATCGCTGCCGGATGTTCAGGGGATAACGAAAACAAACCAGATAATCTGGAAGAAAATATGCTGCCGAATGCCAGAGAGGAACAAGGTTTTTCACTGGGTTTTTACGATCAAGAGATGCAAATTGAAAAGGAACGGACATTTGAAATAGAAACAGACGATTTCTTGAGAAACATACTATTTAGAAATAAGACTAATATGGACCGTTCTTTTACACTCATCATTTTTAGTAACGGTGAACAGAAAGAATTTATAGTGAACGGCCAACGAGAGAAGGTCTACCATTTTGACCTCGAAAGTCAACAAGAAGCGAACATGCTCGTGAAATTGGTGAATATTGAAGATGGATTTCATGCTGTAGATTATATTATTATGGAGAACTCAGACATTGTTATAGATTCAAATGATCTTACTGTGGCTGATGAACTTTCGAGGATATTTAATGTCAGAGTTAATTTGTTTAAAGACATGAATTCGATACCGACGGAACGCCCTTCGTTGACTCAAATAGGCGAAGACTTAACAGAATCACGAGTCGAAGGTTTACTGATCAATAAGCACGATAAATTATACAGTGCCTTATTGCAGACAGAGAGCAAAGAAACGGTAGTGTTCGATTTGGTTTACGGTAATCTTGGAGAGGATCATTTGGATTTTTATTTGGTCAGCCTCATTGATTGGAAGCAGGAGAGAATGAATGGTAGTTTAAAGATTTACGACGATCTGGCGAGTCAGGAAAATAAGAAAATGAAGGTTTCCGTTGAAAATCCGAAAGAAGGAAACAATCTAAGGGTAATTATGCTAACCAATCCGTTTACGCCTCTCACAGAAGAGTCGCCTTTTACTTCAAGCCCCAAGGCAAGTTTTAAGCTAGAATTAACAAAATAACCCTAGGCATCTCATTCCCAAGAGATATGAACTCTTCCTGCTCATTTTTTAATAGTCGCTCCATTTTGGAGCGGCTTTTGTGCGCTTGGCAGCGCATCGTACCGGGCAGTGGAGTGCTACGAGTTGTGAATTTGCTCGGGGAGTTAGGGGAGCATTAATATAATGAGGATGTTATCAGTACAATAGGGCCGAACACCGTCTGCGGAATGCCTTCTGGAGCGAGTGGAAGGACCTGGCTCACATTTCGAGTGGTTAATGGAGAAAGGAAGAATTATATCATGGTAGTGGATTTTTTAAGAGATTGCAAAAGGATAATCAGATTGAAAAACTTAGAAGCCTGGGATATTACGGTGAATTCAAAGAGCTGTAGAATCATTATTATCGATAAAAACAGACCTAGTGAAGATAGTGATTATCCGTGGATTCTAAATGGCATAGGAGAAGATAGAAGAAAAAACCATATAACTGTTAATGTTATCGCCATAAGTAAGCTATCTAATGATGAAGAAAACCTGTTATATCAGGTTTCTGAACACTTGATTGAACATGTAGCATTAGCCCATTGTAATGTAAGTGTTCTTTTCAAAGTGAAAGATCCGGAACAGTCTTTAGATGAGTTTTTAGCAGAAAACGTTAATTTGAATTATCGAGAGATTCCGTTTGATAAATTTATTCATTTTAGCCAAGATTAATTTAATGCGTAATCAACATGTAGAAGCAGCATTTTTATATTTGAGTCATTTTAGAAATGATAATAAAATTGTAAGTGACTATTCTGATTGCAAATCAATTCAGAAAAAGCTGATGCCGAGATTGAATCGACGTCAGCTTTTTTACTTATCCTAGCCAAAAACTTTTAAAAAAATCATACCTCCTTCAGCAGCTTGCTATACAGAGCTTTTCAACTTGAAGCGTATAGTCATGTGCATTAAATACATGGACATATTGGTTTAATGTTATTTTTCCGATATCATTGATCGTGTGAAATACAATTACAGGATGTCCACTGGAATTATAGTGAAAATAGGGCTCCCAATTCCGGTTAATAGTAGGATGGAATGACGCGGGAGCGATTCTATGGTGATTTCCAGCAAGCTACCCGTGAGATGAATCTGACTGTAGAGCATATGCATCAGGTTCATGTCGAACTAAAGCGTGCGGCAATCAAGTTCAGAACCTTGGATAACTGCATGGACCCAAGTGCTGTAGACTCGGGAACGCTCGCGAATTTTGGGGGGACATCAGCGGCCGGGACGGATGGGTCGACAACAGCAGAAACTAAGGGCTCGGATCATACCCTGCTGTTTACAGATAAAGACGGTCAGACCGTCGCGGAATTCAGCAGCAGCTCTAAAGTGGAGGACCTGATCGGAGAGTATCAGGAAGATGAGGAAGGTAACGTTACGTTTGCTGGGCAGAATGGGTCCCAACTTTCCGTTAACACCGATAATTTGGACCATCTGCTGGAGCAGTATAAGGATGAGAAGGAGTTTTTCACAAGACCTGAGGTTCTCTATGCTCCTCGGACTGGCACAGCCGATTTTTTACAGTATGCGGTGGACAAAGGCTATGACCCCATCACGTTCGAGCACATGGATCCTAAGTTCCCGGAATTTATAACGAGGGAGGCTCTACTCCCAGTGCTCGAAATAAATCAGCCTGTTTTTGCGTTACCTCGCCCAAGATTCGACCGTGTCCAGGCGCTTCAAACCGCTCTATTGTGTCTAATTCATCCAGCAGCCCTTGCATTGTCCAGGAATCAAAGAGTCCGGCATCTTGCATGCGTTTCTTGACATAAGAAAGGTAAATAAGTGCAATAAATTCGACAAATAGCTTGCCATTTAGTGAAGTTTCCGAAGAAACTTGCATTCTGCGGAAATTCAGTCGCTCTTTCAAATTGCCAAATGCCTTTTCTACGATGTCCTTGCTGCGGTACAGTGACAATGCTTCATCGGGAGCTTTGACTTCATTGGAGAGCAAGGCAAAGTAGCCATAGTTTTGAGCCGCCTCCAGCATCTTGTCCTCTCTCGGTACAATCCTGCGGCCGCGCTTCGGGGTCTCGGTCACTTCGAAATACTTGGTGTAGTCCTTGCGGCAATGCTCGCGCAGATTGCCTTCCTGCAGATCTCGGTGCAGGCTCGTCAGATACTCATTCATATCCGCTTGGTCTCTGGCTGCTTTCTCCGGATTGTAATAGAGCAGGAGATAGGCTCGGCGCGTCTCTTGTAAGATATCGCCTTTGTACGGCCTCTCTTGCTCGTAGGCCCACTCGATTCTTTTGCAAATGCCGTAGGTGCCATACTGCGAATAAAAATTCGACCAGAGCTTGAGCCGCTCCCGTTCCTCTTCCAGATGTGCTTTCACGTAGGAGAGATTCAGTTTGACGCCGATGATAAATTTTTGATGGTTCTGATACAGATGATCCACATTTCGCTTGCTGTAAAAGCCCCGATCCAGTACAACGTTTACTTTCTTGTAGCCCATGATGTGGAACTCTTGCATGAGTTGCCGGACCGTCTTGACGTCCGTCACATGGCCGGGAAGCTTTCGGTAGTAGAAGGGCAGGCCCGATTCTTCGCCAAAGAGCAGGGCCAGATTGATTTGCGGCAACCGGTCATGCTCCTTGTTCTTTCCCTTCTTCACTTGCTTGAGAATCTCGGAGTAACTGGAAATCGTGGTAATGTCGAATGCCCAGTACTCCTTTTCGATGCGTCGTCTGCCTTGTCTTTCGAAAAAGGCCATGCGCTGCGCCTCTTCAATAGACTGGAACAGTTCGCTGCTTCGCTGCGAAGGAATGTCTGCTCCACAGGGATGAATATGCATGCGCTGCCAGTGAGAAAAGCGGCTGAGCGAGTTGTTTTCTTCCAAGATGAGATAGTAGGCGATAGACAGAAGCTTCTTGTAGCTGTCCGGGAAACACGCCTTGAGATCCGCTTCAACGCCAGTTTCCTGGCCGATTTGATCGAACAGGTAGGTTGCGCCGTAAAAACTGCGCAGAAAACCGGTAATTGGTACGGGGCCGCGCTTCTTGGCAGGGGCGCCTGACTCTGCCTCCGGCTCTCTCCGATACGCTCGGGTGGACACAATCTCTCCTGTCTTGGGATCGACTTTCCCGATGAGCGTCCGTTTTGCCCGAGACTGCTGTTTTTCTTTGTCCCAGTAGGGCTCGTTATTGTAGGCATAGGTAATGCCTGTCTTTTTATTCGTTTGATAAATGATAGCCATAATGAACACCAACCTCGTTACACATTTTATATGTATGACGAGGTAAAATCAACCATTTTTTTTAAGGAAACTCCTTGTCACTACGCGACTTTTTCGTTCAGCATCGTTACACAATCCGGGAACTCAGGATGGATGAGACACTGAATCCCCATGCCCAGAATGTGATGAACTTTAATCGGATGCGCAATGTGGTCAGCGATCAGCTGCACAACGAACCGATCCGCATCCAGATCCGGGATGCTGCAGATACCGGACTCAATGCCATTCCGGTGCTCGGCACGATAAAAGGAGCGGTGGAGCTATATACCGGTAGAAGTATGGTGACGAATGAAGAGCTGTCAACGGTGCAGAAAGGGTTTACCGTGGCCTCCATGATGCCCCTCACAGCCGCTTTCCGGCCTGTAGGTAAGATGTTTAAGGGAGTGGGTAAAAGTGTGGATGATGTGGTTGAGGGAATAGGTAATGCTCCAGTCCCTATAAAACCCGATGGGGGAAGCAATCCTAGAGATTTTGTTAATCCCCATTCCGAAAAGCACCTTTATGACCCAAGTAGACCATCTACCCCGAATAGGTCACAATATCGGAAGGATGTTGATGTAGAGAAATTAAGGCAAGAAACAATGACTAATCCTGACAAGGCATTTTCAAACTGGCCAAACCCCAATAATCCGAATCCAAACCGAATAACAAAGTATTATAAAGAATTTGATGGAAACATCAGTACGCCTGATACTCCAACGGGAAGTTACAGAGTTTTTGAGCATCTAGATGACCCTACCAGAAGTTCATACTTCCCTTATGTGCCAAAAA
The DNA here is from genome assembly GCF_005577435.1 of Paenibacillus algicola. Taxonomy (NCBI): domain Bacteria; kingdom Bacillati; phylum Bacillota; class Bacilli; order Caryophanales; family Paenibacillaceae; genus Paenibacillus; species Paenibacillus algicola. The sequence goes on from NZ_CP040396.1 coordinate 1,080,645, forward strand.
ATAAAGAATGAGTGGGTGAAAGAACGTGAGTTTATCATTGTATCATGCTTATTTACCTGAAAATCATGCGCATTTTGTTCCGGAAGAACAAGTTATGCAAGAAGGAATACAATCTTTTACAGAGTCTAATAATCGTTATAGCAACGGTGGTAGAGTGAAAATTGAAAAGACTGAAAGTTTGAGACCTGTAAACACCCCTAATTGGGTCAATTTTAAAGAAGCTATAGGTGTTGATATATCTAATCGTTTTTTCAAGTCATATTGTTTCCCAGTGTTTACGGATAAAATTCGTGTATTTGATGCTGATATTTCTATTTCTATTTATGACCAGGCATTCTACGATGATTTCAACGCTTTTGATGAGGAAGCATTAAATTTTGATACCGGAAAAAGTATAGAGTATTGGATAAAATTGTATTGGGACAGCATGATGACACTTCAAGAATACTTTTTGAAAAGACCTTATCCAAAACCAGAGATACTAGTTTTTGAGTCAATACCTAAAGAGATTATTCGAGTATGTGAAAAAAATCATGATAATATGGATTGAACAAAGAATGCTAGAAGTTAAGATTTTTGAAAAATGAATCGAATGAGTTGAGTCTGTAACATAGTTTTATATAAATTTAGAAAAAGCTGGTGCTGAGATCACATTGGAGTCAGCTTTTTGGTGTGTTTATAAGTTTGTGTAAGCTTTAAATCAAGAGCTCTCCCCTGCATACCGCGATTCTTTAATTCATAGAGCACACTTAGCCAGGATTTCGCAGACTTATTCTCACCCATCCACATACCCAGAACATTTTAACAGACCATTAGCTAATAGTAGGTCGATTTTCTCAATTGAACCAGATAAGTTAAAGGGAATCCTACAAAGTTCAGACGCTATCAAATCTACTGTCACAGATATCGGTGGTGGTCAGTTCACTAGAACAGTGATTGTTGGAGAGATAATTGGTAACTCAGCCTTGAAATATGGGGGTGAAGATACCGCTTGGATTAAAATTTTCACTGACAAAGCAGGTAATTTAATTACAACTTATCCTGTTCCAGCACCATGAGAATTAAGATTAGAAAAGGGTGATAGAAATGCAATACTTCGAAACAACATTGGATGATTACATTTGGGAAGATTTTAAAAGCTTAATGAGCAACCCTTTATTATTTAACAGCTACTCCGATTATTTTTCAATTTTGGTTGAGTGGATAAAAAAGTATAAGGACGATTTGGAAAATTCAGCGTATTGGAATAGGGTTGGAACTGTGATAGATGTAGATATAAAAGAATATATTTCAACAAGGCCAGAGATTTTGCTTAACCAAGAATCAAAAAGGATGTTTAGTTTGAAACCAGATACAGTAGATTCTTTTGTAATGAGGTTGGGTAACACACTATGGGATTTGGTTAAATTTCGTTCAGGGAAAGATTGTCCTAGATGTAAAGATGATGAATTGAATTATGTTGTTGCTGAAGTTCTAAAGACAGCGGAGAAAAAATTAATTTTAGAATGTGATACATGCGGTCGGGCGTTGAATATTGATGGAACGGAATGGTCCAATGGAGTGGCTCTCATTCATCCGGCAAATGAAACAGTTGTTAATAGATGTATAGATGCGAATTAGGCATGTACTATATTTTCCTTGATTGGTTTTATGCCTATCAAGGTTTCTTTTTATTGTCACTCCCCCATACATAAAATAATTTCTGCATTTTGTTTATTTTAACCGAATGCGTCTAGAAGTCAGCGATCAGTTGCACAACGAACCGATGCGTATGGCTATACGGGATACAGCAGATGCGGGGCTGAATATGGGCCTCTATGCTGCCGTTCACAGCCGCTTTCCGGCCGGTAGGTAAGATGTTTAAGGGAGCGGACATTGGCGAGGGAGTTGCTGCGCAAGCGAGTAAAAGTGTGGATGATGTGGTTGAGGGGACGAGTGTTGAATTAGCCAAGACAAATCATTAAAAAGAGTAATATTTCGGTATTTTGTTTGGTGCATTCAATCAGAACCAACTGCATCCCAATTACACACTTATTGATCGGGTAGTGATCGTACTGACGAAGTGAAGCAGGCGTCGCATCAGAGCGACGCCGCTTCCCTTACTACACAATTCTCAAGTCAAATACCTATAAAGCTTGCTCTCCACAGACTGCTCCAGTACTAGATTCATATGCACAACGGAAATCGATTTGCCGTTATTATCGAGCATAGACCCCTGGACCGCGCTTTGAGGATCGGGATGAGCTTTACCCAAATAATAGAACTCCGTTCCTTCCGCATCGTCCTTTTTGATGAATACATGCAGGTCGATTTCCCGCTCGTCTGCCTCAAGGATTGTTCGGACTTCTTCCGATTCCAGAGTTCGTCTGCTTCTTGTCGACCACTTCAACACCTCTGGAGAAATGAATTCCTCCTGATAGTTCGTGCTTGCTTCAACCCCTTCATGCTTATGATAGGTGACAAAGATGGGGCAGGTCTGATACTTCGTCTTGTACCCATACATGGTGGAGCTTTCATCACTCAGCCAATTGAGCAGCTTACAGGAATCCTTCCGGGAATACTTTTTATAGAGCGTAAGGTGTTCATGGCAATCATATTGCTCCGTGATATGTGAAGCGGTTTGGATGATATCGGCAAGCATGCCCCTAAAGTACTCATTGTTCTGCATGGACTGCAACAACACCGGATGAAATACGAACTGCTGCGCTTCCGTGAATACGACGACGGGGGTGTCACCATATTTCTTCCTTGTCGGCTCTGTGAAAAAGGACATGTCCAGCACACGTTTCACGGAATCCAGTGTTTGCGAATCCACAGAACATCTATGCTCACCAAGAGCGTGGACCCATTCCTGGGCTGTAACACGACACGCTGTGAGTAACTGGCTCAGCAAAACAATCTCATGCCTGCGTTTACCATTCAACACTTCCGCCGACAGCATAACCAAATACTTTTTCTCTTGATCGGTTAGCAGAGGGACAGGCTCCTTAATCTTTTGCAAAAAATGATAATAGCTCCCGTGCTCATCTGAGAAAATCAGCGGATCGATCGAGCCGTGCTCCAAGTAATCCAGGTGCGTAGGGATGCGGTTTAAACGATTTTTAAGCTGAATATATTCCTCTTTAAGGATCTTCAGCGCGGTTAAATTACTATTGCTGATGGATTGAAAGATCTGTTTCTTGGCAACTTCCTCGAAATTAATCGTCGAAATTCCATTGATAAAGCTCGTGTCCTTCATATGACGGCGGATATTATCCTTGTTCTGCGACTTATCTCCAGAGAGCGCAATCGGAATCAGGTAGTTATTCTTATAATTTCCGATAAAATCAATGATCGTCACAAATTCCTTACCCGCATGTTTACGTAGGCCGCGTCCCAGTTGCTGAACAAATACGATGCTGGATTGTGTCTGGCGCAGCATGACCACCTGGTTAATGCACGGAATATCGATTCCTTCATTAAAGATATCCACGGTCAGGATGTAGTCCAGCTGCCCATTTTCCAAATCTGTGACACAGCGAGCCCGTTCTTCTTGACGGTCATCTCCTGTTAACGCTACGGTTCGATATCCTCGCATATTCAGCAGCTTAGAAAGCTCGAGCGCTTCTTCTTTCCGGCTGCAAAAGATAAGACCTTTTACCGTCTCGCCGGAATAACCGTAGTACTCCATCTTTTCTATTAGATAGGCTACCCGTTCATCCGAAACGAGCTGAGAGAGCATTACGGTATCGTCGATCACTTGGCCATTATATTCAAAATCGGTCACTCCAAAATAATGAAATGGACACAGCATATCTTCTTCCAGCGCTTCTTGCAGACGAATCTCATAAGCAACATTGTAGTCAAACAACTCATAGATGTTGAAGTCATCCGTCCGCTCCGGCGTAGCGGTCATCCCAAGCAGAAATGCAGGTTGAAAATAATTTATGATGTTAAGATACGAGCTGGCCCCGGCCTTGTGCACTTCGTCTATTAAAATGTAATCAAACGCTTCAGGATCGAAGCTGTTTAGAGTGGAGGCTTTTGATATCGTCTGGACAGTAGCAAACAGATATTTGGCATCCGTCTCTCTGCTGCTCCCAGATAAAATGCCATAGTCTCGATCTTCACCACCAAGGATTCGCTGGTAATTGAGCATGGCTTTTTGCAAAATTTGCTCCCGGTGAACGACAAACAGCATACGTTTAGGGGCAAAGTTTCTGACGTCAAATGCGGACAAGTACGTCTTGCCTGTACCTGTTGCCGAAATTACGAGCCCTTTCTGCGCTCCGGTGGCGCGCAGATCCTGAAGATTTTTTAACGCGTTCATCTGCATCGTATTTGGCACAATAGAGCTGAACACCGTCTGCGGAATGCCTTCTGGAGCGAGCGGGAGCACCTGGCTCACATCTCGAGTGGCTTTTGTAACCTCTTCGTATAGAATCTGATAAGCATCAATCCACTGGCTGGACAAAGGGACGGATTCATCCCAGACCTTATTGAATTCACTTTGAAACTGCCCCAGGAGACCACCATGCTTAAAAGAAGTCAGCTTCACGTTCCATTCATAGTTGGCTTTTAGGGCAGAGGCTGTCAGATTGGAGCTTCCTGTAATAATGGTGGAGTATCCTTCATGGTGAAACAGGTAACCCTTCGCATGAAACCCACTCAGGTCTGATAACCGGACCTCTACGTTGGTAATTTTCAGCAGCTCTTTATAGATTTTTGGCTGATTAAAGTTAAGATAGTTGGAGGTCAGAATTTTACCCGTAACACCGCGCATGTTCAGGTCGAGCAAATGAGACTTCAGTGTAGCCAGTCCACTTTCAGTGATAAAGGCAACAGAGAACACGAAGGATTGACAGTGATCCAGTTCTTCCAGCAGTGGCGTCAGGACATAATCCTTGCTTCCTTTGTTATTCACCAGCAGCTTCGGCTTGTATTTGTCCAATGATTCCTGTTGGTGATTGATGAACGCCCAGCTTAGAGAATGGTTGAGCTGTTGAGTAGAGGTATCCATCTATGTAATCAAATCCTTTTGAATTCGGTGTACGGCAGGAATGTCTGCGGGTGCCCAATCCAAGGACATGAGCTCATCCGGATACAGCCAGGAGATGTCGACATGTTCAGTAAGCATAGGCTTTCCGTTTAGAAGGCGGCAATAAAAAGTAGACAAATGCACAATGCCAAAATCATATTCATAAACGGTCGTTTCGATGTGCTCGCCAATCTCGATGCTGCAATGCATCTCTTCATCGATCTCGCGCTTCAATGCAGCCTGTGGCGTTTCGCCTTCCTCAATCTTGCCGCCGGGAAATTCCCACTTGTATGCTAAAGCTTTTGTAGCCCCGCGCTGGGCACAGAGAATTTTTCCATTCTCGATAATGACAGCTCCGACCACATGGATGTTCTTTTTCAATTCATTTCCCTCCGGTCTTGCATTCTGGTAAATACATGTAGCTTTTAGTCTATTCTATTATATTTGTCGGTATTGGGGCTAGCTCGTGTGATTGAAAATTTTGGAATCGATGAGGACTTTATAACGATTTCTGGTTAATGGTAGATATAGTAAAAAGATAAGGGGTGAGGGGAAATGGATAAACAATTAAAAGATTTCCTTGGTGACTTAATTGTACTTATTCAGGAGAAATATAATGATACGTTGGATGTACCTGCAGATGAAAGTGATGAAGATAAATCTTACAGGTTGGGTTCGAATTTTGCTTATTACGATGTATTAGATTTAGTAGAGTCTCAATTATTATCACAAGGCATTGCTTCTGATTCTCTCAAGAAAATTTCACCAACACTAGGTGAAAAAATTCAAGCAGAGTCTGGACTCTGACGGTAAAAAGGAGGAGCCTATGATCACAATCTTGTTAGGGATCACGTCCATTATCTCATCCGTTATCGTCCTATGTGCAGGATTTATTGTTTCAGCATTAAGATCCGTTCACTATTCAGCAGGTATAAATCTTGGAGCCTTTGAGTACAGTCTGTTCAATATTAGCTTTTTGTGGATTTTAATACCCATCTTACTATTTATAATAGGAGTGTTTCTGCTCTACTTAAGCGCCAAAGATGCCGGTTAACATGCTACAATACAATTACACAACCAACCAGCAAAGGATGAATAACCCATGCCAGTATATAACAAGCTTGTCCGGGATCTGATCCCGGAGATTATACATAAGAGCGGCAAGGAATGCCGGACACGGATTTTGGATGATGAAGAGTACCAGAAAGAGCTGAACGTGAAGCTGAAGGAAGAATCAGAGGAATATTTTGCCGCGTCGAAGTCAGAGGAAGCTTTAGAAGAGCTGGCAGATATGCTTGAAGTCATTCGGTCTCTGGCTACTGTACATGGATCAAGCTGGGAGCAGCTTGATGCGTTGAGAGAGCAGAAGGCGCAGGCCCGCGGCGGGTTTAAGGATAAGGTGTATCTCATCGATGTCGACGACAACGCTTAATGTTAAGCTGATTACGGAGAACCTGGCGGACGAGCTCATTGTCGGCATGCAGCATGCTTCCGGCATTTATATTATGACTTCTTTTGTAATGCAGTCGGGGGTTCGGTTGCTGGCTCCTCATCTGAAAAAAGCCATTGATCGCGGCGCCGAGGTCAAGCTGCTTGCCGGAGATTATTTGTTCGTAACACAGCCGGAAGGCCTGCAGGCCCTGCGTGATACTGACAGCCGGCTGGAGGCCAGATTGTGGCGGAGTATGGGAACCTCGTTTCATCCCAAAGCCTATCTTTTTGATTATGACAACGGAGAGGGTCTGCTGATCGTGGGCTCTTCGAACTTCTCGATGTCGGCCATGCGGATGGGGATGGAATGGAACCTGGCGATGAATGCCAAGGCCGAGCCGTACACTTTTCAGGTTGCATTGGACAAGTTCATGCAGAACTTTTATCACGATTCCACCCTGCCGCTGAATGACCATACGATTTCTCTATATGAGGAAGAGTATAGAGCTTACCACCGGGAGAATCCGGAGCTCATCCGCAGAATTACCGAGATGGAGGAAGAGGAGTATCGTTCGGATAGTGCCAGCAGCTCTGAGGCTGTCGTCATTCCGGACGGCGGGCAGGTACTGATTCAGCCCCGATTTGCCCAGCTGGATGCGTTGGATGCCCTGGAGCGTACTCTGGAAGAGGAATACGATAAAGCAATGGTGGTCATGGCGACAGGCCTGGGCAAAACCTACCTCGCTGGCTTTTTCGCTCAGCGGTTTCAGCGTGTGCTGTTCGTGGCGCATCGGGAGGAGATTTTGTTACAAGCGAAGCGGTCCTTTCAGCAGATCATGCCGGACAAAACCTTTGGTATCTATAACGGGCAGCTGAAAGAAGGAGACGCCGATTGTGTGTTTGCTTCTATCTATACACTGGGCATGAAGAAGCACCGGGAGGCTTTTGCTCAGAAGCATTTTGACCTGATTGTGGTGGATGAATTTCATCATGCGGCTGCCAGCTCGTATCAATCGGTGATTCAATATTTTGAACCGAAATTTCTGCTTGGCATTACGGCAACGCCGGACCGGATGGACGGTAAGGATGTGTATGCTCTTTGTGATGGAAACGTGGCGTACCAGATCTATTTTATCGAAGCGATTCGGCGGGGCTGGCTGTCTCCTTTTCAATATTACGGCGTCTATGATGATACCGATTATTCGTCCATCCGCTGGATGGGATCGCACTACGATGACGAACAGCTAACGGCTGCCCAGTTAAGAGGGAGTCTTGCGGACAAGATTTACGATTCCTGGATGGCGCATAAGCAGACGAGAACGATTGGCTTTTGTTCGTCGATCCGGCAGGCGGATTTTTTGGCGCGGTATTTTCAGGAGAAGGGCAACCCCGCCGTCAGTCTGCATTCCGGAACGGCCGGCATGACCAGGGGAGAAGCGATACAGCGTCTTGCCGATGGAGATCTTAAAATTATTTTTACAGTGGATTTGTTCAATGAAGGCGTGGATATTCCAAGTGTGGATACGCTGCTGTTCGTACGTCCAACAGAATCGTTAACGGTGTTCACCCAGCAGGTGGGCCGGGGCCTCAGGTTATATGAGCAGAAGACACACTGCACCATCATCGACCTGATCGGCAACTACCGGAATGCGGATGTGAAGCTGCGGCTGTTCGCGAATGACGAGGAGTTGAAAGGAACGGCTAAGGACAAGGTGATTCCTTCGGTGCCGGCCGGATGCGAGATCCAGCTGGAGACCGAGGTCATTAATCTGCTGGATGAGCTGAGCCGCAAAAAGCTGCCTCACCGCGAGCGTCTGCACCGCTCTTTTCTGGATCTTCAGGCTGAGATCGGCCGGATTCCGTCCTATCTGGAGCTTCACTTGTACGGCAGGGCCAACAGCTGGGAGTACCGGAATGAATTCGGTTCCTACATCGGCTTTCTTCAATGGGCGGAGTGCTTGACCGAGCAGGAAGAAGAGATCTATTGGCGTTATGAGAGCTGGCTGCGCGATGTAGAGAAGACGGCCATGAACAAAAGCTATAAAATGATCGTTCTTCTGTACATGCTGGAACGTGGTTCCAAGCAGTGGGCGGAGCCTGTGACTTCTCTGGAGGTCGCGCCATTCTTCCATAAGTACCTGACCGAGAAGGAGTACCGCAAACGGATTGATTTCTCGGATAACGATGCAAAAAAGCTGTGGGATTATGATGAGGTAAGGGTAGGCAAGCTGATTGAGAGGATGCCCATGACCAAGTGGAGCTCAGCCAGAGGAAGCATGACTCGCTTTGAGGATGGCGTGTTTAGCCTAGACATTGAAACTACTGCGGAGGATCTAGAAGTGCTGCACCGCTGGACGCAGGAGGTATGCCTGTATAGGCTGCATGTTCATTTTGAGCGTAAGGAACAGGGAGTGGTGCAGTAGGGGCTTTGATGATGAGTGGAAAGCCGATCGGATGTCAGGTGCTGTTCTGATGTTCGGGCGGTTTTTGTGCTTATCTCTGTATCATTTGATGCTTTGGTAATAAACTGTGCAGCATCCATGCTAACCCAGTGACATACGGACTATAGAATTAGGTGAAATCTCCTAGGCTAATGAGATAGTGTCTTATTCAGGATCTTGAATGAAGGACTCTAGAACATTTTCCATATATTTGAATCTGGATACAATGAAGGTTAGTAAACCATGGAGAGGTAACCAAATGTTCAAAATAATTGTGCCGCCGGAAGTGCTGATCCAGTTGTCCCAGCAGTTTCACCTAGCTTCCCTGCAATTCGAATGGACTGTAAACCAACTGAATCATCAAATGGACACGATGCTGTTATGGGAAGGGACGACACGGCAGCGATTTTATGCGGATTATGATAGAGCTCGACTGGATCTGAAACGGGTTATTGAACTTATGGAGTCTGTCAGCGTAGAATTACAAGGAATCGCAATTAAATTTAGGCTTCTTGATGAGGAAACCTTGTCATATATCCCATCTAGTAATAAGCCCGAGCCGAAAAACTGGCAGGATCACGCAGAAGATCTGTGGGAAGGTGTCAAGACAGGCGGCAGGAATATCGCAGATTCCATCGTTAGCACAGGAGAAGCCTTGATCGAGGACCCTATCGGAACCGCAGGTGACATGCTGTACAATGCCACCATTGGCACTGCAGAAGAAGTCATAGATACTACGGTTTGGGGAGCCAAGATGGCCTTCGACGTGGGAGACACCCGGGAGAAGTTTGATGAGAGTGTGAATGCTGCTGGAGGAAGAGACCAATTTATTGGGCAGCAGGGAGTTGCAATTGCGAGTAATTTCCTTCTTCGCAGGCTCGGTCTCAAGGATCACGATGATTCAGGCGGTGGTGGTGGCGGCTCTAAGAAGGCTGAGGGTACGGATAACACTGTAGGAAACTTTGCAGGTAACATTATTGCTGAAAACATTCCTAACATGTCAAAACAAGAAATCTTAGATAGCTTGCCGAAGGATTGGAAGTATACTGATAACAATGGTTTCGTTCACATTAGAGATGCTAGAGGAAACGTTCGAATGAAAATTGACCCACCTGATAAGGTTACAAAGTATGACCATGTTCATTTGTTTGATGAAAGTGGTAATCCGATTGATGTAAACTTGAATGTTGTTGACAGAAAAAGCTCTGAAGCTCATATCCCATACAAAAAGTGAGGTAATTAGCGTGAAGGCTGAAAAAATTCTATCCCAGATTGAGTCCATGCACTACTGGGATGCTAGAGTGTTAAGGTTTGATTCAAGTTATTTTGGTGATGAAATAACCCTTGTGTTTGAGGACACAGAGTTCAACGTCAAGTTATCCTTTATTGGTTGTTCTAGTTTTTCCTTTGTTACAAATGTCGATGATCGGATAAAACCCTTAAGAGAGTTGACTAGACCACAGATCCCTTATTTTCTTCAAGATATTGAAGTAACTGATGTTCAAAGGGATGGTCATAGTTTGCTAAATTGCAAAATTTTAATTCCCCCTCTTAACTCAGAGATACTTTGCACCTCAATTTCAATTAAAAAGATATAGTGAGTTAACCTAGTTAGGACTCGTGTTTTTCAAGGCGAAGTGACATTCAATGGCAGTATTCGTATTAATGCTGAAGGATTATGAAAACGAACAAAAAGTAGTGTTTAGTTATGGACCAAATGAAGAAACGGTCGGTAAGATTGAATATGATAAAAAGAACGGTGTCATTAATCAAATCTCTGCAATTGTTTCTGACAGTTATACCGATGATTTCTTTTTTAAAAGAGCTGGAAGAAGATTGGCAAGAATAATCATTAAAGAAAATGGTAATTTTGTTGAAGGAACAACTATTGAATCATAGAACTGTTAGCTGGGATTACTTTATTAGGTGTGAATCATATTGGTATAGCTGCAAAAGCTGCCGGATGTCAGGCTTTGTCCTGATGTTTAGGCGGCTTTTTTATTACTTTGGAAAAATCAGTATACAAGAGTGCGCCCTACCGGTCGATACAAAACAAAAACACCCAACCCACAGAACGGAGCCTTCACATGTTAAAAAAGTTACTGTCACTGTTCAAATCAAGTACCCCGGATAAGAAAAAGCCGGCTCAATCCAACAAGGCCAATGCACCATCCAGAAGTAAACCCAAACCTAAGCCTAAAGTTGAGCCTACAAGAATCGGAGAACTGGGCGAGCATAAGATTAATATCCAGCTGGATCAGCTGCCTAAAGGATGCAACTTTCTGAGTGATCTTATGGTGGCCAATTCGAAATCACGCACGGGTTATTCGCAGATTGATCATGTGGTGATTACCCCGCAGGGCCTGTTTGTGATTGAGACGAAGAATTAGAACGGCGAGATCAAGGGTAGCAGGCAGGGCAAGTCCTGGACGGTGAGCGGCAGATTTAAAATGTACAATCCGTTCATGCAGAATTACGGTCATATCCAGGCGATAAAGTCAGTTCTTCCAAAATACCGGGAGGCCCGTTACATCTCTCTGGTGTCTTTTACCATGCGCTGCCGATTTAGCGTAGACCCAGAATTAAGGAAGATCCAATCTGACGATCTCATTGTGTACGATGTCGAGCTGTCGGAATATATCCAGCGCAAAATGAACCGGATTCAAGCCGAAAAGCTGAACCCCGAATTAACAGAAAGCGATATACAGAGCATCTATGAAACCCTGAGCGAAGCGATAATCACCGATTCTAGGCTTCGAGCAGAGCATGTGGACAAGGCGGGAGGTGTCAGTAGAGATCATTCTTATCATGTTAAGAGTTGATCTTGACTGGGAAGGCCGGTATATTTCCCGTTCAAAGCTACTCTTTGAAAAAACAGTTAATTATTACTAGCCTTATAGTCAGTTGTATAGTATTCTTTCATTGTGTTTTTTTTTACGATTATAATTCACTTTCAGGAGGAAACATCCAGATGCTACTAACACGCAAGAAACGATTTACCGCACTTCTCATGGCTGCAATAATACTGATAGCTCCTTTATGGGGAACAGCTGGCGCATCCGCAATGCTCAGCCGGCGCTGACAGTTACGGATGTGACTTATATCCCGGATATTTATGTCTCGTTTGGTACAAGGAAGGAGGGGCTCGGACTGCCCAGAACGATAGAGATTACCTTGGAGGACCATTCGGTTACAGACGCTCCAGTCGCTTGGAATGGGGGTACTCCGATATATGATCCTGCAGCCGCAGGAGTTTATCTATTTGAGGGGACGCTTGATTTGCCAGCAGGCATCCATAATCCGAACCAGGTTACAGCAGAAGCGAAAGTGATCTTGAAGGAGCGGGTGCCTGACGATGTCATCACAGGTCTGGTGCTTGATCAATCCAGCTACCGGCTGCAGACCGGCCAAACCCATTCAACTGTAACCAAGGCGGTGTACAGCAGCGGAAGGCAGGAAGCGTTGGGAGAGGGGTCTTGTATCAGGCGTGTTGATTATCCAGTAACAGGAAATAAAAATTGAAAAGAGGTCTTGCCTTTAGTAGAATCGGTAGTCACGACACCACGATTCGAAAAGGAGACCTCTCATGAAGAAGCATAGAGGTTTTCTTTCGATGGATCAAACAACATCTCAATGTCCCCACCTTATTTGGCACGACTGAAAATGCTGTATACGGACAATTATTCGCTGCCTTAATCGCCTTTATTCTTCTCCAATGGTTGCATAGCAGCACCAAGCCATCCATCATAAAGTGCAAATCGCTCGCGTTAGTGTCTTTCGTCCGCTTGTTCCTGTTGGATAAGCTATCTCCCGAGTGGAAGGTCGCCATTTCCATGCTAGTACGGGAGAAGCTCTCATTGAAGATCCACTTAGAACCATAGGAGACATGGCGTACAATGCCACGATCGGAACGGTAGAGGAAGTTATTGACACTACGGTCTGGGGAACTAAGATGGCTTTTGATGTGGAGGATACCCGGGAGAAATTTGAAGATAGCGTTAATGCTGCGGAAGGAACCAGCCAATTTATCGGACAGCAGGGCGCGATGATTGCTGGAGGTCTTGCTTTACGCAGAGTGGGAGTTAAGAATAGCCCTAAGTCTCATACTAGCAGCAGCGACTATAATAAAATTAAAGATACTAAAGATGCTAGGCTTAACACTTATGGTGATGCACTTCGACAAAAACTTGGGCCAGCTCAAGATTCGCATATAGACGAATATAAAAGTATTCTTAAACACGCTGAAGAATCAGGAGTGAAAGTTGATTTCAGAAAAGGTACACTAGCTTACGAGCCTTCTTTTAACAATCCAGGAAGACTCATACTTGATCCAGAAGCTTCAATAGGTGCTGTTCGACATGAATATAGGCATATGTTAGATGATTTTGATTTAGGTCATCCTGGAATGAGAGTGATCGCTGACAGTGAATTGTTTTGGCGACTTGAATATAGGGGTTACATGGAGGAAATAAGATTAGCGAGTGAAATACGTGAGTACGATGCAGGGAGAATTATTTTGAAAGAAATGCGAGCTAGAAGGCAAGAAATACTTGGGAGGTAGAGTCATGAATGAGGTACAACTCGTGATTAATAATATAAAAAATAATAACGTAGCGAAGGACGAACTAGTACATTTTCTCGACAGTCATAATATCTTAATTAAGGCGAATGCAATCTTTCAAATTGTAAAACTGAAAATTGACGATGATATTGTAATTCAAAAATTAGCTAAGTTAGCTCAAAATGCGGAAGAAGAACCTAAAGTAATAGGACTTTACAACAATTCTCACTTTGCTTTAGCCGCATTAAGTTGGCTAGAAACAGAAAATTCACTCGAGAAATTTGAGGGAATCGTTAATGGTTTACAGCCAGACAAATACAGCACATTGCAAAATCTTATTGAAGAAAGACCTTATCTGTATTTATAAATCTATACTAAGGAGGTAGGGTTTTCAGGCATGTTGTCATGACGCCGCAGGGGTTGTTTGTTATTGACTACCACAACCTGCGTCTGGTGAGCTGTTTGTACCAATGTATTTACGAGAATGGCTGCATGAAAAATACCCGCATACTGAAATGGGAGGGTATATCCTTGATGTTAAAATATAAACTAAAATATATGGATGAATTTAATATCGTAGTGCTGGATTTTGACGAGGAAAAATCTCTAGAATTCGCCAACATGATAAGCGATCCATTAGGATCTGATATCCCTTGGAGATTCAAGGATCTGAAAAAAGATATTGATAATTATGTTGATTTGTTAAGAGGAATTATTCCTGAATATAGACATGGAGGGAATGCATCCAGCGTTATATCTCATAAAAATTATACAATAATTGAAGATCCATTTTACGATGAAGAAGAAGATGAAGTAGAACCAATTTGTAAGCTAGAGACAGTTGAATTTGTGAAAATTATATTAGTGTGGGCTTATGAAAATTATAAATATAAAAAAGAAAAAAAGGTCATTGATGAAGAAGAGGCAGAAATGGTAATGAACTGGATTGAGCAAAAAGTTGAAGAAGTTAAGAGTATAGAAAATGAATCAACAAACCAAACATAAACCATTGAAATACTTGATAACGCTCTTTCTACTTGATCTATGAGTAGGTAGAGCTTTTTGTTCAGAGTCAAACTTTAAGTGACGCTTCGATTCACGGCATTTTCGGTATGCGATAACCAGCTTAAAGGGGGAATTAGTTAATGAAGCTAACTAAAGAAAATGCCAAGCAATTAGCCATTGATTATGTGAATAAAGATAAAAGCAACCACTACTACTTAGCAATGATTGATATAGAAGTGTCTAGAATCTCACATAAATATTGGTCCGCTACATTTGAGGTTATAACATCAGAAGGGCACGTTATGGAAGGTCCATTGCTTATATTGGTTGATGATGATCTGGAAAAAGCAATGACTCTAGATGAGGCTATTGAAGCTCATCTATTAGAAGTGGAAGAAGATGGTGCGAGCAGCCAAGTCAGATGATTATCAAAATTACACGGATGTACTGAGTAAATTGATCGTTTCTAGAGTAAATGAAATCATTGGGCTGCAGGTTCATTTTGAGCGTAAAAAGTAAAGGCTGGTGCAGTAGAGCTGTGCTTATGAGTGACGGATTTCACACTTTGACCGAAGTGCATAGCATGATAAGCGAAAAGAAAAATAAAAAGAGAGTAAAGCACAGGAGAGGAATAGGATCAAAACTGTGCATAATGATCATAGGTCCCATGAGTCCTGCCATGATTCCGCTTGAAATGCCTGTGACGACGGTTTGGTAGTCGACCAATGCACCAAAGAGCATCCCGATTGTCATTGCTGCTAAGGTGACGATCATGGTGATCCAGCTGGAATGATGGTGAAACTGAAATGCCCATAATGGGCCTAAAGACAATGCGCTTACGGTACTGATCGTCATTGAAATATTCATCCCCAGATGATAGCCAATGAGGTTCTTCAGTTTTTTTAGATAGACATAAGTTGTTACCAATCCAGCGGCCATCAAAGCATTGATGCAAATAAATAAAATAAGGTTCATTAGGTACCCTCCTGTCATTGCATACGAATCGTACTCACTACATAAAATGGCTTATGATTAATTAGGGGGGATTAAATGATGGTTTCTGTAACGTCCAATTTCAGTTCTTCCTCAAGTCCTTTGCCTCTGCATGAATTGAAAGTTCTCCAGGAATACATTCACCAACAGAATATCCAGATCATTGGCAATGTCAATCCAAAACGGAGAAAGGATATTATGCTTTCCCAGTTTTTTAAAACTCATAAAACTCAAACGGTAAAGGTCATTAGAAAAAGCTCGCTCCTTGGAGATCAGGAGCTGATCGCGAAAACGGAAGCTGTAGGGAGAGATTTTGTCATCCTGACAACCTTGCTCAGGAGATACTGGCTCCCATTCCAAGCGATCGTCTCCGCTGAGCAGCCGTTCGACCAAGCGAATGTTCCTCATCAGCCACATCAGCAGGTAGTGTATGATGACGAGTTGAAGCAAAAAATTATGCTTTGCTTTGGGAAGACGGTAGGGCAGAAAGAGTTTCTAAAGCAGCAATTTTTTGATCAAACCTTCGCCGGACATCTTAAAGTATTGTTGAACAACCGACTGACGGTGGAAACAGATACTCAACGAGAGAAAGTTAAATTGACGGAAGTAGGTACAAAGGGAATTACAATGTTACATCAGGGAAAAGAGTCATTTGCCCCATGGAAGGATATCGTCAGTATAGAGAAACAAAGATTTAGTTAGCAGCTCTTTCATTTTATGTAGAAGACACCCGCTCAAAGTGAAGGTGTCTTCTTTGTATTCCTAGAATGAACTTATATGTTCTTTAATAGGAGTGGTGCTAATTCGGGGCTCATTTTCTCCAATACTCTGAAAATCCCCCATACTCCCAGCTCGATATCCCAACGTATATTTCCTGAACGGTATAAATAATCACCGGGCTTTCCCAGAAAGCCGCCTGCACCATACTGAATAGGAAAGTCATCCGTATGACCGACACTTATCTGTCCTTGGAAGGATACAAGCTGTGAATTAATATCATCATCGCTTCGCAGCCATTGATGCCCATGCAAGACAAAAGTGTGTGCACGAGCACGATCGGACATAAAAATAAAGCGAATGACGACCGGATCTCCCGGGTAAGCCAAAAATAGCGGAGTAGCTGGATCCCCATGAACAGTGGAGCTGAACACTAATGAAATATCGGGGTTGGCAATAAGACGGTTCTTGAATCGTTCAGCTCTATAATTAAAGCCTCGAGAGCCCTGGTCTTCAAAATCCTCCGTCTCTTCCTCCGCGTCCACTCGAATAACCGGCTCAGGATCAAGGATGAGCACACCGTCTTTATTATAAAGCCGCACACCATCGTGCATCAGGATACAGTATTCCCTGAAGCTGTTTCCGCCGTTGAGAATAATCGCTTGACTTCCTGTGCTGAGAGGTTCCCTGGTAACATGGTGGAGGTAGGTAGAACCCCGGGGCTCGGTGATTAGCATGCCAAAAGCTCCATGATGACGATGGTTTCGAATGTCTGCCATATCAACAAGCCCTACGGCACCAATCTGCTGGTCAATATACCACCGATACGTAATTTGTTCACCAGGTGCAATCGTTTGATCTGGATTAAAACCAACCGTGGCACCATCAGAAAAACGAACGTCGTATTGGAGCAATTGGGTATGGAGCGATATTCGTTTGGACGGTCTATGAAGTACGTTGATCGGGACACCTGGGTACAGCTGATCATCAGGTGGGAACTTTAAATCATCCAGTGTATTAAATAAAGTAACCTCAATGATTTCACCTACGTTTCCTCTGATGATCAGCGGCTCCGGATTAAGGCTGCTGTCAATAATATCTTCGACATTTTCCTTCAAAGCGAATATGATGCTGAACGGATCCTGATCGCCGAAATCGTTATAAATAACTGGCGTTTGTAAGGCGACAACTTCATATTTGCGGACCGGTGCTCCTGGTGGCGCAGGTACATTTTCTTCACCTGATGGTTTAGGCGGTCGTTTTCCATTCGGTTCGGGCAAGGCTTTCGTTCGTCGTCTAGGCATTTGGCGATCAGGCAAAGGAATAAGATGGGGAACGCGTTCTTCGAATGTGCGCAGAATTCCCCAATTTCCGAGCCAAATGTCATCGATGGAGCCAAAATGATATAACATATCAAAGTCGCCAATTCCTTCAATGGAAAACTCCAGGGTAAAAGATTCTGATATTCCGATATGCTGCTGATCTACAAGATCGGAATCCAGGTCGCCTCTTTCCATTCTCCACCGCTGGCGATGCAAATTAAAAGAATGAGATTCCTCATGAGATCCTTGGAGCAGCCGAATACGGACGGGATCCCCATTATACGTATTAAGCATCGGCGTTGCGGGATCTCCATGCACCCAAGAACTAAAGACATATGCGGGGTCGCTGTCGGGATGGGTCAGCCGGAACTGAAGGGGTTCGTTACTGTAATTAATCCCCATAGCCCCTGGGTCATCATGGGAGCTAGGGAACGGAGGCTGATTTAATGGATCTCCATCTTTATCAAACAAGAAGGCAAAATCATGAACGAGCAGAGTGAATTCTCTAAAGTCAGGGATAAACGGATTGACAATAGTAGCCTGTGTGCCTGCCTTAATTTCTTTACCTGTTTCTGAAGATAAAAACAGAGATCCTCTAGGCTCTATGTTTATAGCTGCAAACAAACCGTGATTCTGATGTTGATTAGCAAAAAGATGATCATGAAAAAACGTTGCCTTAAGCTCCGCATCCGCAAACCATTGATATTGAATAGTCTGGCCGGGTAATATACCGGAATCATAGTTCCAGCCTACATTGGCACCATCTGAAACGAGAGGATCGAACTTGACGAAGTGAACATGAAGGCCGGCTTCATAGGTCCGATTTACCAGTTGAAAAGCATTGCCTCCGATGACCTCCGGTAATTTATTTGTAAATTTCAATCGGATACAGTCACCGGCGTTTGCTCTAATAGTTAGCGGCTCAGGCTTTTTACGCCCCGAGCATACAGCTTCTTCATCTTCAGCCAGCACAAAAATGCGGGCTTGTGGATCATGCCAGCCATGAGTGTTGTAAACGACAGGGAGCTGGACAGCGACAATATGAAATTCCCGGTCAGGGTTTATGTCAGGCTCGCACGGATTTACAAATACGGCTCCTGGCACTGCATTGGGAGCAAACTGGTTGATTTCGAGTCGCGTTGATGGACGGCCGCCTTCAATTCCAAGGGGGGGTCTGGGAGCTTTCTTGCCCACAATCCCGGGAATAAAATTAGGAAAACCAGGCTTTGCTTTTGTCGGTTCAGGGGGTCTTGGGCGGTCCGGAAGTGGTTTCAGCGCTTTAATCGGTTTCCCGTTAGGATATTTGCCCCTTCCGTCCTGAAGTGTATTAAATATGCGCTGCATCCCCCACATTCCCTCATCGAAGTGAGGGTACAAATGGCAGTGAATAATAACATCCCCAAAAGCCTCTTGCAGACTGCCTGCTCCATAAAGTGGAGAGATGGTGTAGGAAGCCTGAGGCGATATCGCTTGCGAGTCTTTAATTTCAGATTCCATGTCGGTGGGTTCAAACAACCACTGGTGAACATGGTAGTGGAAAACATGAGTTTCTTGGACTCCGCCGTGAATGAGCCTGATTTTTACTGGATCTCCCACATAGGCACGCAATACGGGCGTAGCTGGATCTCCGAACATCCACGAATCGTGATGAACCTCTTCGCCCTCCGTATCGGGAGAAACCACTCCGTTCAGAATAAGTCGTTGACGGTTTCGCATCGGTTCTCCCCGATAATTTACCGTGTGGGTTGCTTCAGGCTGTAACGTGTGAGGACTGAAAGGTGTATCCCCGGTCAGATCATTAATCTCCATTTCATCATGAAAAACCCAGGCATATTCACGAAATGAGGGAAGAAAAGGATTATGTACATCCGCGTAAATCCCGGAATCTATAAATTTTCCCGTCTCGGGGTCGGTCCAGCTGGAGCCTCGGGGTTCAACGATGAGTGCGCCGAAAAGACCATGAACCTGCGTTCCCAGCTCACTGGAAAGCGTGTTGCCAAAATCATTAAACAGGCAGATACTCTCACGGGTGGCATGCCATGAGTAGGTTATGGTATTTCCCGGCTGGACCGTAGTGTTGCTGTTAAATCCAACAGCTGCTCCATCTGAGGTCATGACATTGTATTCAACATCCTGAATATGCATGGAGGCGGGAGCGTTCAGCCTGTTTTCAAATAATATTTCAATATCATCTCCGGCGTTGGCCCGAATGATCAAGGGTTGAACCAAGTCAACGGTAGTGAAGGGGTTTTTGGCTATCAGCCTTCTGACCTTGTTTTCATTCTCTTTCAGGACATACAATTTGCCTTCAGGGTCGTGATCTCCGAAGTCGTTGATGACGATCCGGACGGAGATCGCTACAATATGAAATCGTCTTTTCACGGTTCACCTCTTATAGTCGTATTTCAGGAATCGGAGTGCCGGGAGTCTCAATAAAATACACCTGAATATTATCAATATGTGTGCGCAGTATAACGTTGTCGAGCACAGGGACGTTAGAAAACTCTGCTTGTACAAAGACTGTATCCGATTCAACATCTACAAGCTCACCCACATAGAAAAAAGGGAACGACGCGATCAACACGAGGATGCGGTTTCCAATGTTCCGTCTAAACTCAGCGACAAGTGATTGATGGCGAAGATCATTTAAGCTTTGTTGATCCGCAGATGGTGGCATGATTTTTCATCCTCCTTAGGTAAGTGTAAGTTTCGTATTAAGATCAAAAGGTGCAAAGATGGCAATTTGCTCGATCGGGAAGCTTAACGGTGTCGGAAATACAAAATTGGGCGCATTGGGCATCTTGATAATGGCGGGATTAAGCTGCACGGATCCGCCTCTCACTTCTTCCAGCGTCCCGGTGAAAATGGGTCTGAAGGTTTGACCCAAAATGTTGAGCTGGGAAGCGTTAAGAACTAGGATAATGTCCTGTCCGAGCAGATCAGTAAAGATACCATTTATATTTGCCTCATCGGATGATGGATAATGAGAATGTTGGACGTTCAATCGAATCACCCCTCCTTGACGATTGTGATAGCACTTAACATATTCCGATGCTATATATATGCTGCCAAAGAGGGAATTCATGCTATTGATCCACGCAAACAATCTCTATCTTCTCAAAAGGGACCCGTTCGATGGTTCTTCTCTTCTTTGCCGTTCGAATGACAATCGCTTGCTCTGTCGTATCTAACAAAATTCCAGACACTTCAACATTCGGGGTATGACGCACTCTGATTTTCCTGCCGACTTGCTCCAGCAGAGCGACGCTTAATGGAATGCCATAAAACCGATTCAGCAATCTCACACTTCCAGAAACCGTGTCTGAGTAATTGTATAAAATTTGGCAATTTAGCTTGTTACTTAAATAAGGGTTATCCGTATGATGAGGAAATTTAGAGCTGCGTAGACTCGTGGTGACCGAAATCAGGTCATCAAACATGACATATCGTTGATGACTCCCCGTACATAACTGCACATAATTACGCCCCGCCTGAACGAGTATACCTTGCAAAGATTTGAACATTCCTTGATAAGCAATGTTCAATTTCACATGCTTGTTTATTAATGAAGCCAGCTTTAACTGCAGCTGTCTTGGATTTTCAGGTTGTTTTGGATTGCCAAGAGACCGCAGAATATGATTGGCTTCTTCTATGCATGCTCGAAGTTCAATAAATTGTTGTTCAGGTAAAGACGTCGTTGGCGAACTAATCCCAATTCTTTCACGTGTTTTTAATTTTTGCACCGATCGGGAACCTCCTAGAAGAGTTTAGAACAGTATATGGGTTTTCGCCTTTATGGGTCTGGTTGCATGCCTATGTTTTAAGGATTTAAATGTTTAGGCCCTAGGCATTTGACTCAAGCACACCTCTTTGTATAGGCATATACATACCGTAAATACAAAAATGATGCGGAGGTTTAACATGAATAGGACCCCAAAGAGGTCGAAAGCGTGGGTAAAAAAAGACTGTCACCTTAAAGTCATAAAGCATCCGAAGGATTGTGCCTGTCATAAGCCTGTTTCCAGGCATAAATTCAATCGTAACCGTTGTTTCAAAATCATTAAAGGAGTAAAACCGCTAATTCAGCTTCGGCTGGCCGGGATCAACAGTAATCTGAATTTTGAGTTGTTCCGGCACAAAGGCAGCATGGTTATCATTGAAGTTGTGTCCGGGGAGAAGTCTGAGAACATCCGAGGGCTTTTAAGTCAGGTAGGAACAGACTACGTAGATATTAAAAAGTCTGATGGAAAAGTGGTTACGATTCTACAGAGTCAAATTCTCAAAATAGTATGGCTTGACCGAAAAAAAGCATCTCCGCTTGATCGTGCAAAGTATGTAGGAGATTTTCACAGCGAGGAAGACGGAGACTTTCTGGAGGATTTTGAGGAGTAGACGCCGCGAATAGCGCCATCTCCACATGTGCATACTGACCAAGGGCAGATCCGGTCATAATCAAGAGTAAAGGAAGTGTGCACACGTGGATGTCATGGAGGCTATGAAAAAGCGTTATTCCGCCAAAGAGTTTGATCCGTCAAAAAGCATTTCAAGTGAGAATATGAGGAACATTGAGGCTTTGCTGCAGCTGGCCCCGTCATCGACCAATTTGCAGCCGTGGCATTTTATCATTGCTCAAACCGACGAGGGCAAGAAAAGAATGGCTCGTGCAGCAGAGGGGCTGTTCATTTTTAACAAATCCAAGGTGTTGAATGCTGCGGCAGTGGTGGTGTTCGCAACCAAAACAGATATTTCAGAAGAGTATCTGCAGCATCTTACAGATCGAGAAGATCAGGACGGTCGCTTTGCTCAAGGGAATTTCAAGACGGATAACCATAACGGCCGAAAAATGTTCGTGGACTTCCATAAATTTGACTACAAGGATGTTCAGCAGTGGGCGGAGAAGCAGGTATACCTCAATTTGGGCAGCTTCCTGCTCGGGGTGGCGGCACTGGACATTGATGCTGTCGCAATGGAAGGCATGGATTTTCAGGCGCTCGACGATGAATTCAGCCTGAATGAAAAAGGATTCAGCTCCTGTGTCGTGGTTGCGCTGGGCTACCGGGCACCATCCGATTTTAACGCAGCACTGCCGAAATCCAGACTGGATGTGGCTGAAATTATCGAGCATGTCTAGTGAATAAGAGTCAACCGACAGAGGCGCCGGCTGGAACGGATCTCTGTCTTTTTATTTTTCGATTTGTCCACAGATTTGATTATTCGATTTCATCAATCGGGTAAAGCCAATGCATCCGTAACCCATCCCAAACTTGAACACTAAATTATGAAATACATACAAGGAGGGGCACATGTCTGACATACAAGCTTTGCGTATCGAGCAGCAAGAGGGCATCCGCATCCTGTTCGCTTGTGAATCCGGCAGCCGAGTCGTTTCGCCTTCAAGGACAGCCACTACGATATGAAGCTTCTCTACCTCCGCCCGGTACAGTGGTACCTGTCGCTTGACAAGAAGCGGGAAGCTGTTTCGTAAAATCCAATCCCCCGCTGCCGGAGGAGGTGAAGGTATCTTTTCTACCAGAGAATGATATAATGATATGAAATGCTTTCATTTGTAAACATATGACAATAATCTACTGGAATACCCTATTATTTAGACATCATGGATTTCAGCGCTGCACCCGGTACATACAAATGTCTGGCTAAGACGAAGGGAGAACATGTATGAAGAAGAAGTTGTATCATGCCTTAGCTGCGCTTGCAATTGTGGTTGCGCTCAATCCGCTAGGGGATGTGTTGGCGGCCAGCTCGTTTAAGGATATTGATCGGGTACCATGGGCGGAAAAAGAAATTTCAAAGATGGCACTGATGGGTGTGGTAACAGGAGAGCCGTCAGGAGCTTTTAAGCCTAACGAAAGTGTGACGAAACAGGAAACCATCGCGCAGGTCATTCGTCTTTTGGGCTGGGACAACTCAGAGACCGAAAACCAGACTGACCCTCTCTCAGTAGACACTTGGGCCAAACCTTATGTGGCACTGGCGATTGAGAAAGGCTTGATTGACCCTGCCGAGGAAAAGCAGCTTTCTGCATGGGGCAGACAGGCCGCGAGCCGGGAGTGGGCCTCCAGGCTGATCATTCGGGCGACAAAACGTGAGGGAGATGCAGTGGCACTCACAGGAGTTGCTTCGACATTCCGGGACGCTGCTCAAGTTTCCCCGGAATATAAAGGTTATGTCAACGCGGCAGTTCGCCTCGAGATTATGCAGGGTTTCACTGACCGTACATTTAAGCCGGATGTAGAAGTTACCCGCGCTCAGATGACGGTACTGCTTGCCAATGCACTGCCTTATATGGATGGAAAGAGCAAGGTAGTCAGTGGAATTGTCAGCAGTATTACAAAAGATACTATCACAATTAAGCAATCTGGAGAAACGGTCTCTTTCGATATTACTGATGAGAGTTTGTTCTATGGAAAAGGAAGCAAGAAACCTATACCAAGATCCAATCTGCTGCCTGGCACGCCTGTAACGCTTACAGCATCGGGCGGCAGCGGACTTGTAATTGAGGCGGTTGATCAGGTGCGGACGATCAAGCCTCCAGTAGCAGAACAAGGAGAACAAGGACCGATTGGACCGGCCGGGCCACCAGGGCCTGCGGGACCTCAAGGGCCGCAGGGACCATCGGGCTCCTCAGGTTCTCCAGGCTCTCCAGGCTCACAAGGACCGGCAGGTCCAGAAGGTCCACAGGGACCGGCAGGAACAGGGGCGCCAGGTCCAGTCGGACCACAGGGCCCAGCAGGCAACGATGGAGCACCAGGTGCCACAGGACCGCAAGGTCCAGCGGGACCAGCCGGACCACAGGGCCCAGCAGGCAATGATGGAGCACCAGGTGCCACAGGTCCAGCCGGTCCAGTGGGACCAGCCGGATCACAGGGGCTTCCTGGAGCGGACGGAATGGATTACGGTCCATATACCGGTTTTGCTGCTAACACGAGTGGATATGTTATGGCGGTTGTTATGAACGGTACTGACATACCACTGCCGGATGCACAAAATATGGGTTCGTATATATCTTCTTCAAGAACTACTACATTCATCGTCAATGAAGCAGGAAGATATAAGCTGAGTTATAGCATTAACTTAACGGAACCACTGTTAGTCAGCACGCGAATCAATGTGAGCGGCGTGCAGGTTAGGGCATCAACGATCGAGCCCATTAACCCCCAAAGCCAATTCAGTGCAAGTGTAATTGTAAATCTTTCGGCGGGAGACACGGTAAGTCTGCAGATGTACGGCATAAACAGAGCTATAAACTTACTGCCAGCTAGTCAAGGCGCATCGCTGATGATTGAGAGAATTGGATAAACGTTTGCAATCGCAGAAAAAACCGATGGAAGCACAGGATAATCTCCTGAGCCTTCATCGGTTTTTTGAAGTGTTCAAATTATATTAAAGGGGCTGATATGGCTGGCAGCTCCGGGAGATGTCGCAGCAAGCTTAAGCCAGGCAGGACCCACGTTACAAGTTGGTCCCGCAGCTTTTTTTACTTTTCAATAATTTATGGCAAAAGGGGAGATTTTATAGGGCAATTCCAATACAATAAGGAGAGTGGTGTTTTCGTGCAAGGAATCGAAGGCGCTTTCAGCTTGGCATACTTATTACAACGGAGGTTTTGCAGATGACTCAGTTATCACTTTCCATTGAACAGGCAGACGGCACGGTAAAGGCAGAGCACCAGGGTGAGGACAAGGCGGTACTGGTGTACAAGCAGGCTTATGAAGAAGGCGATGTCATTGTATTGAACAGCTCGGAGTCTGGCGTCTATCTCGTTATTCAGCTGGAGGATACGATTCCACCGGCGTATGTTTACCTGAAAGGGAATACATATCGTTATCCTGTACCTCCAAGTGAGAAGAGGGTATCCTATTCGCCGAAATCCTTTACGGGCAGTGTGCATGTGCTTCAGGCGCGGCTGGCTACTGAGGACGAGCGGTCTGCGACCAAGAACCTCGCGTACAACAGCTTTGATCAATCGGACAATGAGCAGTGCTTCCCGCATGCTTCAGCGAATGTGCAGACCCGGGGCGAGTCCGTATTTGCTCCACGAAACGCGATTAACGGCAATACCATTTCCCACTCTCATGGACCTTGGCCGTTCGAATCCTGGGGCATCAATCAGCGGGCGGATGCAGCGATTACTGTGCATTTTGGCCGAACGGTGGAGGTGGAGAGCGTAGCTTTGACCCTTCGTGCAGATTTCCCGCATGATAACTATTGGACACAAGCGACACTGACCTTCTCCGATGGCAGCAAGCAGGTGGTTCATCTGGAAAAGAGCGGGGAGCCGCAGTCCTTTGCCGTAGAGCCCAAAAGCATTGAGTGGGTAACCTTGAGCGAGCTAATCCCCTCGGACGATCCGTCTCCGTTCCCGGCATTAACACAAATTGAGGTATACGGGCGGGATTAAAGAAAGAGAAGTCGTACGCAAGGCTATACACAGAATGGAAGGAACGCCTTTCGCTGCCCTCAAGGGGGAGCGGGAGGCGTTTTTTTACAGCCGTCTTCAAATCGTAAACCTATTCATGAAAAATTATCCTGTTGAAAAGAGGCGTCACCATGTACAATCATTTATAGCAATTTACGACAATATTCGACATTGAGTGAGGGGACTTCAGGCATGACACATCTGCAGCAGCATTTACGCGATGACCTTCGGCGGAAGAACGGTTGGATTTTTAAAATTTTGGTGATGAACGGGCTATTATCGATTGGGAGTCTGGTTGGTCTTGGAGCAAGCCTGGACATGATCCTGATGAACCTCATCGGCAATGTGGTGATGCTAGGCTTCTTTGCATTTTTTCATTTTCGGCATCGGGCTGTGACCTATATTCCGTTCATACCTATTGTTGGCTATACGTTAATTACGTTTGGCGTGTCCATGTTAAAGCCGGATTTCGTTAATGTGTTCGCAGTTTTTGTGATTCTGATCTTGTCGATGGTGTACATGTATCGCTCTTATTTGTTGACAGGAATTATCTGTGGTTTGGTGTTAATACTGTATATTTTGTTCGGGCAAAGTGAAGTCCTCGGATTGGAAAAATACGCTTCCAGCTCGGCATTCTATCTCTACATTCTCGGGTCGGTCATCCTGCTCTTCTTCTCCAAGGTTACGGGAAGCCTGGTGAAGGATATTGCGGCGTCTTCCTCTCAAAGCCAGACCTTATATGAACAAATGTCCCAGCAAAAAGAGCATCTCCTCCAGGAAACCTCCGGCATTTCCACGGAGCTGACCTCGATCACGGCAGCAAGCATTGACAATTTGGAAGCGTTCCGCCGTATGGGAACTGCTTTTGAAGAAATGACGGAGGGAGCGAACGAGCAGGCCGCTTCCACCCAAACGATCACCGACAACATCTACAAAACCTCCCAGCAACTTACAGCGATGACGGAGGCTGTGCATATGCTGAATCAGCAAGCGGCGCAAGCCAAGGTGACTTCCCATGAAGGCGGTCTCCGGATCACGGAGATGGATATGCTCATGAAGGAGCTGGAAACGGTACTGCTCACCCTTTCCCAGAGCATGAAGGAGCTGGATGGGCGAATTACGGAAACGGAGGGCTTCAATCAGGTCATTCGTGCTATCGCGGACCAGACGAATCTGTTGTCGGTCAATGCGAGCATTGAGGCCGCCAGGTCAGGGCAGTATGGAGCAGGCTTTTCAATCATTGCCAGCGAGATTCGCAAGCTTTCAGAATCTGCCGGTGATTCTGCCAAACGGATTTCGAACAATTTATCGGATATCACGATGTACTCCCAGAACACGCTGCGCCGCCTGAATGAGGTTGTGTCCAGAGTCGCAGGCAGCTCGGAGACGACTTCAAGCGCCCGGGCAGCCTTCCAGCAGATCGACGCGGACATTGGGAATTTGAATGGTAAGGCGGAGGAAATGGAAAGGATGATTACCGGTGTAACGGAAGCCAATCAGTCCACTTATGATGTGACCCATGAATTTATTTCGATTTCCCAGCAAACGGCGGCGACCATGGAGGAGCTGAAGGCTTCCGTGGATGAACTGCTATACAGTAATGAACGCAGTGTGCAGAGTCTGCGGCAGGCGGATCAAAGACTGAACAACATGCAGGTTTAGGCCTGAGCGGCTTACAGCCCCGTCATCTCCTGGAATGCCTGAGGGCAGGAAAAGGACGCGGGGTTGTTTTTTTATATAGAGTGCTGATGTAAGCCAGGTGCAGGGACAATGGACGGGGATATGGGTATGGATAGAGAGTGAGCGGTTGAGACAGGTTTCGCGCTCCGCGCAGTTCGCTTGGATTTCGGGATGATTATAGATTGGCGTGTGACACCCGTTTCGCACCACTGTGCGCTGGGAGCAACGCGCAGTACAGATTTAAGCGAACGGTTGATATTCTGGATTCGGTTGAAGTCGTGAGGAGTTGTGAGGGACAAATTGATGTCATGCTCAGCCCGGGATCGTGCCGGGTGATTCTAACAGAGATGAGGAGGCCGGGGAATGCGTCGGTGGGTTATATTTTTTACAGAGCGTCTGTACCAGATGGTGAATTGGAAGGGGGTTGCTGTGGCGGTATTGGTGTTCGCGGGCTTTATCGCATGGGTCCTGCCAAGGCAGGCAAGCTTGTCGGAGTCCGCATCGGGGAGCGGGGAATCTCCGGATTCCTCGCTGTGGTACACCTCGGCAGACTTGTACCGGATTGCAGAGATCTATGGGGAGGAGGGACGAGCACATTACATTGAGGCGCGCTTTACCTTTGATGTGATCTGGCCGCTGGTGTACCTGGGCTTCCTGACGATTGCTTTGACTGCCGCATATGTCTTTCTGTCCTCGGGCAGTCGGTGGAGGGCTGTCAATCTGCTGCCGCTGGGCGGCTGGGGGTTTGACTGGCTGGAGAATCTCGGCTCCTCGCTGGTGATGTACCGCTATCCTGCCCGGACTCTCGTCATTGCCGAGATGACGCCCATCTTTACACTAATCAAGTGGTGTCTAATCTACGCCAGCTTTGGCGCGCTGGTGGTTGGCATCGT
Source organism: Paenibacillus algicola (assembly GCF_005577435.1). Lineage (NCBI taxonomy): Bacteria > Bacillati > Bacillota > Bacilli > Caryophanales > Paenibacillaceae > Paenibacillus > Paenibacillus algicola. The sequence continues at coordinate 1,109,142 of NZ_CP040396.1, forward strand.
GCTGTCTGTACTCCATAGGTTTAGGAAAAAAAGAAGCTGACGTGCGCCGTGCGCGCCATGCGCGGGCGCTGGGACGCGGGCGATCAGCGGCTGGAATGAGTGTGGTTTTTCGAGTTCGTTGGCTCTAGACCCGTCCCAGCGGCGCGATAAGTTCGGATTTTCGCGTTCATTTACTCCAGAACAGCCACAGCGGCGCAATGAGTTCGGATTTTCGCGTTCATTTACTCCAGAACAGCCACAGCGGCGCAACGAGTTCGGATATTCGCGTTCATTTACTCCAGACCCGCCATAGCGGCGCAACGAGTTCGGTTTTTCGCATTCGTTGGCTCTAGACCCGCTGCAGCAGCGCAACGAGTTCGTTTTTTCGAGTTCATTTACTCCAGACAGGCCAAAGTGGCGCAATGAGTTCAGTATTTCGAGTTCATTTACTCCAGACCTGCCACAGCGGCGCAACGAGTTCGGATTTTCGCATTCGTTGGCTCTAGATCCGCCACAGTGGCGCAATGAGTTCGGATTTTCGAGTTCGTTGGATTAGGAACCGCTGCAGTGGCGCGATAAGTTCGGTTTTTCGCGTTCATTTACTTCAGACCTGCCACAGCGGCGCAACGAGTACGGATTTTCGCATTCGTTTACTCCAGACCCGCCACAGTGGCAGAATGAGTTCGGATTTTCGAGTTCATTTACTCCAGACCCTCCAAAGTGGCGCAATGAGTTCAGTATTTCGAGTTCATTTACTTCAGACCCGCCACAGCGGCGCAATGAGTTCAGTTTTTCATGTTCATTTACTCCAGACCCGCCAAAGCGGCGCAACGAGTTCGTTTTTTCGTGTTCGTTGGCTCCAGACCCGTTCCAGCGGCGCGATGAGTTCGGATTTTCGAGTTCATTTACTCCAGACCCGCCACAGCGGCGCAACGATTTCGGTTTTTCGCGTTCATTTACTCCAGAACAGCCACAGCGGCGCAACGAGTTCGGATTTTCGAGTTTGTTGGCTCCAGACCCGCCAAAGCGGCGCAACGAGTTCGTTTTTTCGTGTTCGTTGGCTCCAAACCCGTTCCAGCGGCGCGATGAGTTCGGATTTTCGAGTTCATTTACTCCAGACCCGCCACAGCGGCGCAACGAGTACGGTTTTTCGCATTCGTTGGCTCTAGACCCGCTGCAGCAGCGCAACGAGTTCAGTATTTCGAGTTCATTTACTTTAGACCCGCCATAGCGGCGCGATGAGTTCGGATTTTCGAGTTCATTTACTCCAGAACCGCCACAGCAGCGCAACGAGTTCGGTTTTTCGCATTCATTTACTTCAGACCCTCCAAAGCGGCGCAACGAGTTCGGATTTTCGCATTCAATCAGCGCCCCGCACGAGTGCGGGTTTCCGCACTCCCCCGCGCCAAGTCCGGCGCGGGGGAGTGCCCGCCGACCACTAGCCAGTTGTGGTTCACGCTGGCGGTGATGCGGCCGTGGCTGGTGATGTAATCAGCCAGCAGCTCCACCATATCCATCGGAATATCCTTGACCACGGGCTTGTCCCGGAACATTTCAAAGTTGCCTCCGCCGCTCGCGCGATAGTTGTTCATGACGACGTCAAAAGCTTGCTGATCTACGACGGGGCGGCCGTTATGCTCCAGGCGGGTGACCCGCTGCCCGGCAGGCCTGGAAATGTCGAGCGTGTACTCTATGCCTTCCCACATATCGTAATTGTAGTGCTGCGGCTTGGGCGCAAGATAGGCAGGGTGGACGATGATTGCCCCTGTGTCGTCCAGGGTGAAATATTGTGCTGATTGCTCCAATGCCTCCCGCAGGTCACGGCCGGAGATCCGGAGCACCTTCAAGGTGTTCGGATATACGTAAAAGGTGACAAGGTCCCGCATCGTGATCACTGCACCGAAGCCGGAGGAGCGGTTATCGAACAATGCTGTGCACGACACGTCAGCGCCTGAGACGTCCATCTGCACCCGGTTGATCCATTCGATGAGTGGATGCTCGCTCAGGCGGACCTCAGCCGGAGCATGAATAGACAGATCCCCGTCCACCTCGCCAATCGGCTGATCCAGCCACGCCTGGGTCAAGGCTTCCACCTCGCGGACCTTATCCTCTATCACGGGATCCGGCTCATAATCATCTGCCCCCATCAGCTCGGACTGCTTGTGAAGCAGCTTCCAGCCGTCCCCCTCGTTGGCCAGCTGCAGGGTTACTTTTCCAAGAGCGCGCCCTTCGTACCCGGGCTGCACGACACAGACGCCGTTCACCTCATACCCGGCAAGGCTTCGGTGCTGATGGCCTGTCAGCAGCACGTCAATCCCCGGCACCTGCTGACACAGGGCAATCCCGACATTTTCACCGGTCAAGGGCTCGGTAGGCACTCCAGTCTTGACATCCCGTTCCAAGCCGCCGTGGTAAGCGACAACGATCACATCGGCGCGCTCATGCTTCTTCATATGGTGCACCCAGGTACGTGCCGCCTCCACCGGATCACTAAAGGTAAGCCCTGCGATATGCTCCGGGCGCTCCCAGTTAGGAATGTAGGAGGTGGTCAGGCCCAGAATCCCGATCCGCAATCCGAGCGGCAGTTCCTTAATCAGGTACGGCGGGCCGAATTTCGGCTGGCCTGTTGCCGTATCCAGGATATTGGCGGACAACCAGGGGAAGCGGGCTTCCTTCATCGTACGCTCCAAATAGGGCAGGCCATAGTTGAATTCGTGATTACCGATCCCTGCCGCATCATAGCCGAGCTCATTCATACAGGCGATCACCGGATGGGCCGGCGTGGAGTTCACTCTGGCGTGATAATAGGTCAGTGGCGTGCCCTGCAGACTGTCGCCGCTGTCCATGAGCAGAACCTGCTTGTGCTTGCGGCGCTCTTCCTTGATGATGCTCGCTACCCGGGCAAGTCCGTAGCATACCTCGCTTTGATCTGCATAGCTTCGCGGCAGCAAACAGCCATGAACATCACTCGTTTGCAGCAGGATGACCTCACAGCGATGATCTTCCATACCTTTCTCTCCTTTACCCATAGAATAACGGTGGAAAAAATAGAATCCAAAAGCGCTCTCGCAAGAGCCGCTAGAGCTGTAGCTAACGACATACTATCATATGAATGCTTTTTTTCTACAAAAACATTCCATTTTTTACATTCTCGTAACAATGGAATGACGAATGCTTAATAATCGGGAGGTATACTGCTAGAGTATTCAACCAAATTTATACAAAGGTGGGGGACTTCGCGTGAAGAACAAATGGATGGTGCTTCTGAGCATGATACTGACCTTCAGCTTGCTGACAGCCTGCAGCGGCGGAAATAACAGCGGGAACAGTGGCACAGGCGGTACCTCGAACGGAGCAGGAACGACAGAGACGCAGACAGAGAATGCTGAAGATACTACGAAGCAGGATGAAGGCAAGTCCATAGATACGCTCAAGGTCAGCTTTGTGCCTTCCAAGGATCCGGGCGAGATTATTACCGCTACAGAGCCGCTTAAGGAGCTGCTGAAGAGTCAGCTGGCAGAACAGGGCTACAATGTAGGTGAGGTGCAGATTGACGTAGGGACTACGTACGAAGCAGTCGGCGAAGCGCTGAGCGCCGGGACGACAGATGTCGGCCTGATTCCAGGCGGAACCTATACCCTGTATGATGACGGAGCAGAAGTGATTCTGACAGCAACCCGGAAAGCACTCTCGATCGACTCGGACGTTGCGAAGGAATGGAATGATAACAAGCCGACTCAAGGGCTGGACAACGAGCAGGCTTCCTATTACCGTTCACTTATTCTGGCAGGCCCTTCCGAGAAGGGAAAGGAGCTCGCAGCAAAGGTCAATAACGGAGAAGAGCTGACCTGGGAAGATTTGAACAGCGCCAGCTGGTCCATCATGTCTACCTCTTCATCAGCCGGTTATATCTATCCGACGCTGTGGCTGCAGGAGAAGTACGGCAAGAAGCTGACCGACCTTGCAAAAGCAAACCAAGCGGACTCCTACGGCACCTCCTTCTCCCGGCTTGCGGTTGGACAAGCTGACATTATTGTCGTATATGCGGACGGACGCCGCGACAATGAAGAGAAGTGGACCAGTGAGTACGGCGGCAAAGCAAGCATTTGGGAAGACACGAATGTGATTGGTGTGACCCAGCCGATTTTTAACGATACCGTAAGCGTGAGCAAGAATTCTCCGATTATGAACGAGGAGCTGAAGAAGGCGCTTCAGGATGCGTTCATGGCGATCGCGGGAACAGAGGAAGGCAAGCAGGTCATTGCGATCTATTCTCACGAAGGCTATCAAGTGGCCCAATCCTCCGATTACGACGGGGAACGTGAGGCTCAAGAGCTGATCCGCAGCATGAAATAAAGCAGCAAGCACAATGAGAAGGAAGAATATCGTTATGGAGGACATCGTGAATCATGATGTTCTCTCTTTTTTCGTAAACCGTGAAATTCCAAAATAACGGCTAAAGGATTGAGTATACCTATGATTCAATTCATGGATGTCAGTAAAACGTATCCCAACGGCACCATTGCGCTCAGCAACATTCATTTGACGATTGAGCAGGGGGAATTCGTGGCCGTAATCGGTCTCTCCGGTGCGGGCAAATCAACATTGATTCGCTGCATCAACCGTATTCACGAGATTAGCCAAGGAACACTGCTAGTCGATAATGTGGACGTGTCGAGGCTAAAAGGACGCCATATCCGCAAATTCCGGCGCCGCATCGGCATGATCTTCCAGTCTTTTAATCTGGTGACGCGGACGACGGTGCTGAATAATGTTCTCGTGTCCTTTGTTCCAGAGCTTCCGATGTGGCGCAAGCTGACCGGCGTGTTTACAAAGCTACAAAAGGTGAAGGCACTGGAGGCGCTCGACAAGGTCGGCATTCTGGACAAGGCCTTTATCCGGGTGGATCAGCTGTCCGGCGGGCAGCAGCAGCGGGTGGCGCTGGCGCGCACCCTGGCCCAGAGCCCTGATATTATCCTGGCGGATGAGCCGATCGCTTCGCTGGACCCGGTTACGGCGCGCATTGTGATGGATGACTTCAAGAACATTAACCGCGACCTGGACATTTCTGTCATCATGAACATTCACCACGTCGAAATCGCGCTGGAGTATGCAGACCGCATCATTGGCATCCGCAAGGGTGAGGTTGTGTTCGACGGTCCGGCGTCCATGGTGACGCAGAGCATCCTTCAGGAGATTTACGGCGGCAAATGGGAGGCGGAGAAAGCCAGTATGGAGGAGCAGGCAGCCTATGTTTGATAAAATCTTTCCTCCCCGCACCATCACCTTGCCCAGCGGCAAAACCGTCCAGCAAAAAGCGTCCCGCCTGCCGCTGATCGCCCTGGTGCTGCTGGTGCTGACTGTATGGTCTGCTGAGTTTACAGGCTTCAGCTTCCGTGTGCTGGCGACCCGATTTCACGAGTTTTTTACCATTCTTCTGAACATGATTCCACCGGATTGGAGCAGCCTGCCCAGCATCTGGGGCCCATTGCTGGATACGATCAAAATGTCGCTGCTGGGCTCAATCATCGGCTCTCTGGTGGCTCTGCCGGTGGCTCTTGCGGCTTCATCCAACATTATTCCCTCCAAGCTGCTCACGTTTATTAGCAAAATTGTGCTCAGTCTGCTGCGCACCCTGCCGACCCTGGTCTCGGCCCTGATCGCCACATTCGTGTTCGGCCTGGGACCGATGGCAGGAACGGTAGCGATTACGCTGTTCACCATCTCCTATGTCGGCAAGCTGCTGTATGAACAGATCGAGAATGTTGATATGAGCCCCTTCGAGGCGATGGAGTCGGTCGGGATGACAAGAATTCAAGCCTTCCGCTTCGCAGTCCTTCCACAGGTGCTGCCAGGATACATTTCAACATCGCTGTACTGCTTTGAGGGCAACGTCCGCTATGCAGCCATCCTGGGCTTTGTAGGTGCCGGCGGCATCGGACTGCTGATCAATGAAGGTCTGGGCTGGCGCGATTATCCGGCGGTCGGGATGATTGTTCTCGTGCTGATCGGGACGGTCTATCTGATCGAACGAGCCAGCGAGCATTTCCGCAAAAAGCTGATCTAAGGGAGACATGAACGCTCATGAATCATATTGAAAAACAGCTGCTGACAGCACCTCGAAACCATCTGTATCTTTCCTTCATCGCCGCGATCGTGATCGGGCTGTTTCTGTGGTCTCTGACGGCTGTGAATGTCAGCAACATTGAAGAGGGCGGCCTTGCTATCGCCCGAAATATTCTGTACGGACTCACGCATCCCGACACCGAGCTGTTATTTAACGTGTCCAGGCAAAGTGTGCTGTTTTTGCTGGCAGAGACGCTGGCGATTGCGTTTCTGGGCACGATCGTCGGTGCCTTTCTGGCGGTGCCGCTCGCCTTTCTCGCGGCATCAAATCTGGTGCCCAAGCCGGTGTCCTGGATCACCCGACTGCTCCTGATCATGATCCGCACGCTTCCTGCGCTTGTGTATGGCCTGATGTTTATCCGCGTCACGGGGCCCGGTCCCTTTGCCGGTGTGCTGACAGTCGGGTTAACCTCGATCGGTATGCTTGCAAAGCTGTATGTGGATGCCATCGAAGAGCTCGACAAGCGGGTGCTGGAGTCCATGACCTCGGTCGGCTGCAGCACCCTGGACAAGATTCGCTTCGGCGTGATGCCGCAGCTGTTATCTGTATTCGCCTCCGTCATGATTTACCGCTTTGATATGAACATGCGGGAAGCCTCGATATTGGGTCTGGTCGGTGCCGGCGGCATCGGGGCTCCGTTGATTTTTGCGATGCGGGGGTACAAATGGGATCAGGTAGGCTCGATTCTGATCGGGCTGGTTGTCCTTATTCTGATCATCGAGCTCTTGTCGAATCAGCTTCGGGCTAAGCTCGTCAAGGGATAACCTCATCGAGAGAGGCGTTAGGAAATTGAAGAGTTGCTGCGGCGGGTGCTAGAATGGAGGCAAGAGTTCTGGCAGCGGGACATCGCCCTCGATAAGGTCCGCTGTACACGCAAACAAGGAGAGGATACATCATGGTTATTTCACCGGGACAAGCTTCCGTCGGCTTTATTGGCCTGGGCGTTATGGGTCACAGTATGGCTGGGCATATCTTAGCAGGCGGCTATGATCTGCATGTGTACACCCGAACCGCATCCAAGGCCGAAGAGCTGACAGGGCGCGGCGCTGTGTGGCAGGAGACACCGGCCAAGCTGGCGCAGGCCTGTGACATCATCCTTACAATGGTAGGCTATCCGCAGGATGTCGAGGAGCTGTATTTAGGGGAAGATGGCTTGATTGCCAATGCCCGTCACGGAGCTTATTTGCTGGATATGACCACGTCGAGTCCCGCACTGGCCCGCCGGATCGGGGAAGCGGCGGACAAGCGCGGCCTGCATGCGCTGGATGCGCCGGTATCCGGCGGGGATATCGGTGCCCGCGAAGGCCGCCTGTCTATTATGATCGGCGGTGAAGCAGAGGATGTAGAGGTGCTGCGCCCGATCCTGTCCTTGATGGGGCGGCAGATTGTACATCAGGGGCCGGCAGGAGCGGGACAGCATACGAAGATGTGCAATCAGATTGCAATTGCCTCCAACATGATGGGCGTGTGTGAGGCTATGGCGTATGCCGAAAGCGCCGGGCTGGATCCGCAGACCGTGCTGAAGAGCATTGAGAGCGGGGCCGCAGGCAGCTGGTCTCTGAGCAATCTGGCCCCCCGCATCATCGCAGGAGATCTGGCGCCGGGCTTCTACATCAAGCATTTTATCAAGGATATGGGCATCGCCCTGGAATCCGCGAAGGAGATGAACGTGAGCACGCCGGGGCTGTCGCTGGCAGAAGCGCTGTACCGCCAGCTGGCGGAGAAGGGCTATCAGGATCAAGGGACTCAGGCGCTGATCCGTTATTACAGCAGCATGTAGCTGTACACCGTGCTCTATATGCAAGCATTTTCTGCACTAGCCCGCAGGAAATGCTTTTTTTTGACGTGGTCCCAAAACGGTGTCACCCCTCCCCCTTACCCCCAGGGACGATGCATTTCATCGCCATGCCAGCTCTCTCCCGGTTCAGCACCGGGACTAACGCGGGCGCGGAAGGCGGCAGGCGATAGCCCGACATGCCGGGTGAAGGCTTTGTTGAAGTAAGAGCTGTCACAGTAGCCCAGCTCGTCGGCGATTGCGCTGACGCTCATCGAAGTGTTCTCCAGCAAATCCTTAGCCGCCTTCAGGCGCAGCCGAATTTGAAAATCGAGCGGGGTCACGCCAGTAGCCTCTTTAAACAAGGCCAGGGTATAGTTCGGAGAGCGTCCAATCAGGCGGGCCAGCTGTGCAAGCGGGATGCTTTCCCGGTAATGGGCGGCAATGTAGTCTTCGATGTGAGCGGCGAAGATTTTTTTGCGCTTGGGGAGGGGTGGCGCCTTAAGCCTGCGGTCCAGCATACCGAGAAACTGAATAAACAAGCCAAGCTGCATGATCCGGCTGCCTTCGCTGCGGTCCAGGCTGCAGCGGTACATGGAGTGAAAGCAGGCTTTAAAGGGATCCAGCGGCTCCACGGACTGTACATGATACCGGGAGCGGATCAGAAAGGGCAGCTCAAAGCCGGGGAGGGTGCCGCTGAAGAACACCGCGTATTTCTGATGCAGCGTGTCTGCGGCATTGTAGGCTTCCCGCAGCGTACCTTTGGGAATGAAGAGCAGGTCTCCCTTCTGCGCGGTGTAGGGCTCTCCATTCAGCCGATAGTGAAGCCTGCCTGCCGTAATCAGCACAAAAATGTTGGATTCCACCTGAACGAGCCGATTTCTCCAGCACGGGGTGAAGTCGTCAAAGGTGGTATTCATCACGGTCAGCACGCAGCTCAGCTCCTTCAGATCCAGTGTGAGTATATACAATAATCGTAACATTTTACCTCAACGCCAACAATGGATTCCGATATACTCAATGCGAGGTGATGAATATGAAACAGGCTCAGCCAAACCTATTGTTTATCATGTCGGACGATCATGCGTCCCACGCGATGAGCTGCTATGGCAGCCGCATCAATGAAACGCCGAATATTGACCGGATTGCCCATGAGGGAATGCGGTTTGACAACTGCTTTTGCACCAATTCAATCTGCTCCCCAAGCCGGGCAGCAATTCTGAGCGGAACATACAATCATCTAAACGGGGTCAAGTCGATTCACGACCGTTTTGACGGGAGGCAGCCGAATGTCGCCAAGATGCTGAAGGCGAATGGCTATCAGACTGCGATTATCGGCAAGTGGCATCTGGGGCACGGTCAGGAGGCCGACCCCACCGGCTTCGATCACTGGAGTGTAGTGCCGGACCAGGGAGAGTATCATGACCCGATGTTCCTGGAGATGGGAGAGCCGAAGCGCTTCAAGGGCTATGTGACGGACTTGATTACAGATTTCAGCCTGAACTGGCTGGAGCAGCGCGATGACACACAGCCGTTCATGCTGATGTGCCACCACAAGGCGCCGCACCGACCGTGGGAGCCGGCGGAGAAGTATAAGGATCTCTATGAAGATATCGACATCCCGGAGCCGGCAACCTTCTATGATGATTACGAGACCCGCTCTCAGGCGGCCAAAGAAGCGAAGATGCGAATTGATCGGGATCTGAAGGATGAGGAGGATCTAAAGGGGCTTCCGCCTGAGGATCTGAGTCCTGTGGAACAGAAAAGATGGAGATACCAAAGATACATCAAGGATTATTTACGCTGTGTTGCCTCGATTGACGAGAGCGTGGGGCGGCTGCTGGATTACCTGGAGGCCGAAGGCCTGGCGGAGAATACGCTCGTCATTTACACGTCGGACCAAGGCTTTTTCCTGGGGGATCATGGCTGGTATGACAAACGGTTTATGTACGAAGAATCACTGCGCATGCCATTTGTCGTCCGCTATCCGGCCATGATCCAGCCCGGCAGCATAACGTCCTCGATGGCGCTCAATGTCGATTTTCCATGCACATTCCTGGACCTGGCCGGTATTGACATCCCTGAGGATATGCAGGGTGTCAGCCTGCGCAAGATCCTGGAGGGAGAAACTCCTGAGAACTGGCGCACCTCCATGTATTACAGATACTGGATGCATTTAGACAAGCATCATGAGGTGTACTCCCATTACGGCATTCGTACCGAGCGCTACAAGCTGATTTATTATTACGCCGAGGCGCTGGGAACGACAGGCTCGGTGGAGGAGAACCGGCCGCCGGAGTGGGAGCTGTTCGATCTGCACGAGGACCCTTACGAGCTGAACAATGTGTATGGACAAGAGAAGTACCGGGACATTACTGTGAAGCTGAAGCAGGAGCTGAGACAGCTGCAGCTTCAGGTGCTGGATGAGCCGGTGGAAGAGATCGGGTAGGTTCTACATGTCTAACCACACCGCCTCGCTGGGTGCGGGTAAGCGCTAAGCCGCTGACCGCTCATCGAGAGCGGTATTTTTTTGATTCCGCATAAAAGTAAGTACTCACTTTTACTATTGCCATGCGAACTGTTTCGTGATATAACTCTAAAAGTAAGTAATCACTCACTTTATGATGATTTAAGCATTCACTCCAGTTAATGAACGGAAGGTGACTCAATGAACCAGAATTTATTTCAAGAGATTTTATCCTCGCAGCAGAAGGCGAAGCTGACGGTAAAGCAGGAACGCGTGGTGGAAGCGGCCATTTCACTGTTTGCAGAGAAAGGCTACTCCAACACCTCTACAGCGGAGATTGCCAAGAAGGCGGAGGTGTCAGAGGCCAGTATTTTCAAGCAATATGGAACCAAAGAAAGACTCCTTCTATCCCTGGTCATTCCCTATGCCAAGGATTTTCTTCCCGCCAAGGCGGACGAGATTATTCAAGAGATTAGAAGCAGCAACCAGCACATGACGTTTGAACAATTTCTGACTGCGTTTCTGAAGAATCGTGTGGCATTTGCAGCCGAGAATCGTGAGGTTTTTCAAGTGCTGATTAAAGAATTTATTTACAAAGAGGATCTCAAGAATGAGCTGCTCCCTTATTTTGCATCGGAAGTTGTTCCGCGCCTGTCGAAGGTTATTGCTTCGTATCAAGCACGAGGTGAGCTGAGGGATGTGGAGACTACGGTTCTGGTCCGAATGGTATTTACGTTCATTGGCGGCTTTCTTGCATCCCGGTTCGTCGTGCTGCAGCAGTCAAGAATCGAGGACGATGAGGTTGAAGCGGCAGTGCAATTTATCATGAACGGTATTTCGAGCCAGCATTAAGAGAGCTAAGGAGGAGCGAATATGAATTTGTTCAAAAATAAAGTGGGGCTCATCGTGCCTGTTGTTGCGCTATTAGTTATTTTTGTATTTTCCTTAACCTTGTTTCCATCGGCAAAGGTTCAGCCTTTTCAATTGCCGGTTGCCCTTGTCAATGAGGATGAAGGATTTCAATTACCGAACCAGCCTGAAATGAATATGGGGTCCACCATGGTGAGATGATCGAGCAGATGACCTCTGCGAACCCGGCTCAGGCTGAAGCATTTCGCTGGATTGAAGTGGGAAGTGAAGAAGAAGTTAAAGAAGGTCTTGATGATCAGGAATATTACGCCGCCTTGGTCATCCCTGGAGACTTCAGTCAAAAGCAAGCCTCACTGCGTACAGAGCAGCCTGCCGCCTCAGAAATTATCATTTATATTAACCAAGGCATGAATCCTGCAGCCTCCACCCTGGCAGGACAGGCGCTGGGCGGCATCGTTGACAAAATGAACGTATCTGTTCGGGAGCAGCTTTTATCAGGCTTTGACGCTCAAAATGCATTATTGACTGCGAAGCAGGCCTCACTGCTGGCTTCTCCTATCCAAAAGCAAGTCATCAACGTCAATGAAACCGGAACCCAAAGTGCCAACGGAAATGCACCAGTATCTCTGCTGCAGCCACTCTGGATGGCAAGCATTGCGAGTGCCGCCATCCTTTACATCGCACTACGGAAGGCACAAGCCAGAACGTTAAACGAAAGGCTGCTGTCAAAAGTTTACCAAGTCGGAATTACTGCAGCTGCTGGAATTGGAGTAGGCTTCGGGCTGACCTGGCTGGCAAGGGATATGGTCGGATTTGCTATCCCTCAATACACAGATACGGCCTGGTTTCTAACCATAGCCTTTATCAGCTTCTGTCTGCTGCAAACCGCGGTGGTATCCTGGCTTGGGCTGCAGGGAATTTCGATATTCGCCCTTATGCTGTTCTTCGGCATTCCGTTGATGACGCTGGCGCCTGAACTCATGTCCAGCTTTTACCGGGAATGGATTTATTCCTGGCTGCCGATGCGGTTTCTGGTAGAAGGGCTGCGAGAGCTGTTCTTTTTTGACCAGGGTCTTAGCTGGAGTCAGATTTCCGTATTAACCTGGATTGGACTCGCAAGTGCGGGAGTCATTATGCTATCTGTCTATAAGCCGCTTGCGGCGGCAGACCAGAAATCCCTTCAAGGCTAAGCGCAGGATCTACAAAAAGCAGCCGCTCCCCAAAGCGAATTCCTTTGAGGGGCGGCTGTGCTTATTGTGTAATTGCCTGCGGCGGGAGGTGTGTAGCGCAGCCGCCATATCCTTGCCGCGACGCCTGACTGCCTTTCAGACGCCATCGCCGCTAGGACAGCCGGTATGAGGCGAACGGCTCGCCGTAGATGAACGGCTGGCTGAGCTGGTCCAGCTGCTCTGAAAGATGGGATTCAAGCTGCAGCTCCAGGCTGTCCAGGTTACGCTCTACCTGGGCGGGAGAGGTTGCACCAACGATCACGCTTGATACCGCAGGGCGCGCCATAAGCCAGGCCAGAGACAGCGCGCTCGGCGTGACACCATGCTCCTCTGCCAGCCGGCTCACCTGCTGCCCGAGATTCAGATTACGCTCCTGCAAAAACCGTTTGAAGTTGGGATCGGTGTCGGCTCTGGAGCCGGACGGCGTCCCGCCGTCATTATATTTCCCGGTCAATATGCCTCCGGCCAGCGGGAAATATGGAATGATGCCCAGCCCCTGATCGAGGCAGAGCGGAACCAACTCCCGCTCCGGTGTGCGGTCTGCAAGAGAGTAGCAGGTCTGAATAGAGCTGTAGCGAAGATATCCCCTCTGATCACTGATGCCGAGTGCCTTCATCAGCTCCCAGGCTGCATAATTGGATGCCCCGATATAGCGAACCTTGCCGGAGGATACCATATCATCCAATGTGCGCAGTGTCTCATCCAGCGGGGTGTCCGGATCAAAGGTATGGATCTGATAAAGATCGACATAATCAGTTTGCAGCCGCTTCAGACTGCCCTCCAGCTCCCTCATCAGATGATGCCGCGAGGAGCCGCGTTCTCCGGGACCTGCTCCGCGGGGAAGGCCTGCCTTGGTCGTCAGGACGGCGTCCTGACGCCGCCCTGTCAAGGCAGCGCCGATGATGGCTTCGGATTCGGTGCCCGCATAAATATTAGCGGTGTCCAGGAAGGTGATTCCGTGATCCAGCGCACAGTGAATGGTGGAGATCGAGGTGCTCTTGTCCGCTCTTTTGCCAAAAGCATTCGTGCCCAGGCCCAGTACAGATACGTGCAGCCCGCTGCTGCCAAGTCTTCTGCTCTGCATACAATCCTCTCCTTCTAACGTGATAGACAAGCCTAGTATATCGCTTGGAAGGAGCTGCGTTCAAATGTTCCTCTCCTGAACAAGGCGGGTGATATTCATCCGGGAATTGACAGAATGGCTATTTCTGGGTAGAGTAGAGGCAATAGAATAGGAAGTCCACTAGGGGAGCCGTCAGCGGCTGAGACAGGAGCATATCCTGGACCCTTTGAACCTGATCTAGTTCGCACTAGCGTAGGAAAGTGGAGCCGGCCGTCCGGTCTGCAGTGTGCCTTTGATCGAGGAACACGCGAGCAGACACAGCATGGATACAAAGCCGCTCCCGCTTACGGGAGCGGCTTTTATAATTAGATCCGGACGGCGGGATCAGGTTCACCTTCTTGTACAGGCCTGCACGGACTTCCTGCTCTTCAATTCATTTGGAGGTGGGACTCATGAGCTTTTCACAACAGCTCCGCCAAGAGGCGGACCCTATTTTTGAGGCAATCTTTAATCATCCCTTTGTCCGCGGTATTGCGGAAGGCCGGTTAGACCGGGAGCAGCTGATGCATTATGTAAAGCAGGATTTTGAATATTTGAACGCGTTTATGCGCATTTACGGCATTGCCATCTCCAAGTGCAGTGACCGCGAAGACATCGCAATGTTCAATGAACAGATTTCCTTCGTGCTGCACAGCGAGATTCATCCGCACAACAATTTCTGCGATGTGGCTGGCGTCACCTACGAGGAGCTGCAGGGCTTCCCGCTGTCGCCATCGGCACATCACTACATCCGCCATATGCTGACTGTCGCGCACGAGGGCACCTTGGGCGAGATTATGGCTGTCCTGCTGCCTTGCCCTTGGACGTATGTGGAGATTGGCGCGAAGCTGATGGAAGAGCTGCAGCCCGATCCGTCCCATCCGTTCTATGACTGGATTACCTTCTATGGTACACGGGGCGAAGGCGTTACGACGAAGCTGTGTCAGCGGCTGGATGCCTGGGCGCTTCAAGCCGGAGAAGAAGAGAAGAAGCGCATGAAGGAGTACTTTATGCTCAGCTGCCAGCTGGAGTATATGTTCTGGGATATGGCTTTCCGCCTGGAAGAGTGGCCGGTTCCGCAGCCCGCAGCAGTCGTTTAGGATATTTCCATAGAAGCATATAAAGGAGCAGACAACACTAATGAGTGACACGATACACAACAGGCTGCAAGATGAGCAGGTACATATTCCCCGCGCCTTGACGATTGCCGGCTCGGATAGCGGGGGCGGTGCCGGCATTCAGGCTGACTTGAAGACGTTTCAGGAGCTGGAGGTCTTCGGCATGTCCGCCATTACGGCCGTGACCGTGCAGAACACGCTGGGCGTGACGGGAGTCTATCCTCTCCCGCCAGAAGCATGCGCTGCCCAGATTGAGGCCGTATCGCAGGATCTCGGGGTAGATGCGGTAAAGACAGGCATGCTGTTTAATGCTCCCATTATTGAAGCGGCCGCCGAGGTCATAGGACGATATAAATGGAGCTCCGTGGTGGTCGATCCCGTCATGATTGCAAAGGGCGGAGCAGAGCTGCTCCAAGCCGAAGCGGTGTACGCCTTGAAGCACAAGCTCTTGCCGCTTGCCCGGGTCGTAACGCCGAACATTCCGGAGGCCGAGGCGCTGGCCGGCATCGAGATCCGGACGCCGGAGGACCGGAAGGAAGCTGCCCGCCGTATTCACAGCCTGGGTCCGGCGTTCGTCGTGATCAAAGGCGGACATGACGAAGAGGACAGCAGGCAGGTGACGGACCTGGTTTATGACGGAGACGTCTTCACCGAGCTCTCGGGGCGAAGAATCCACACGGTGCATACGCATGGAACCGGCTGCACCTTCTCGGCAGCCGTGACAGCATGGCTCGCCAAGGGGGCTGATCCGCTGCAAGCTATGACGGAGGGCCGGGCATTTATCCAGGCTGCCATTGAGGACAGCCTGGGACTCGGGGGAGGCCACGGGCCGACCAATCACTGGGCGTACCAGCGCCGCCTGGCTCGGCGCCAGCCAGCACAGCCGCGCAGCTAGCATGCCGCCCGCCCGGACCTCTCTTTCGGGCGGGTATACCGCTGCAGCGAGAGCACCACAATGAAAGGCTTGCCGGACTTGATGCCGGCAAGCCTTTTTGCTGCTGCGGCGCGGACCGGGCGCAAGGCGTCAGGGAAGGAAGCCGGGCAGCGTTTTTTTTTGCAAAAAACCGATCCTGAGGTATTGTACAATCCGTGCTCTTCTCGTATGTTAATAGCAGAGCTGTTTCTCCTACCCGAGCCCTCATCATCGGCGGATTGATAACAGAATATTACAAGGTGTAAGGGGTTACTGTTCATGGATGTTGTTTTGTTTTTACTGCTGTCCACCCTGGAGACGCTGGCGATTTATGCGCTCACGATGTCGCTGCTGAAGCTCAAGGCCTCCAGATATGCCGGACAGGCTGTTGTCGTCATGCTGCTGTCCAGCCTGCAGAGCTATCTGCTGAGGAATTCACTGGAGCTGGATTATCTGGCACCGATGACCACTGTAGTCATCTTTGTGTTCTTCTACGCAGCGGTCGTCAAGATTCCGGTCATCTGGTCTTTGATCGGCACGGTACTCAGTTATTTCGGCTACGCGATCATGCAGGGACTGCTGATTATGGCTATTTTCGGATCTATCGAAGCTGCACAGCTGCCGGAGAATGCCTACCTCACCCAGATTCTCAGTGCGGCAGCCGGATTCCTTCTCGCCTGGCTTTTGCACCGCTTCAAGATCGGCATTGCCCTGGAGCTGGAACGTCTTCGTCTGAAATATGAATACGTGATCCTTATGGTCCTGATGGCGATCGTATTGCTGCTGCTGGCTATCCTGTTTTACATGGCACAGCTGTGGCTGCTCATCCTGTTCTTCAGCCTGACCTTCGGGATTTTTCTGTATTATGCTTATCATTCGGAGGAGTTTGAGGTTGATGAAGATTGAACACGCCGCCTTAAGAATGGCCCAAGCTATTAAAAAAGAAGTGCCCGAGCATCCGTCTTCCATCGCTGTTCTGAAGCACGGTATTGCTATTCTGCTCAATATGACAGGTATTGTATCCGCTGTGCTGCTCATCTCCTGGGCAGCCGGCACTACGGCAGAGGCGTTGACGGCGATGATCAGCTTCGCCCTCCTAAGGCAGGTATCCGGCGGTGTTCATCTGAAGACCGGTGCCGCCTGCATTCTCCTGACAACACTGCTTCTGACTCTGATTTCCTGGGTCCACCTGCCTCAGATATGGACTCATGGCTTTACCGCCGGCGCCTTCATCCTGACGGCTATGTACGCTCCAAGCCGGATTGAATATCAATCCCGGATCCCCCGCACATTCTACAGAACGCTTACCTTCATCAGCTGTATGCTCATCATGACCAACTTTGTCATCCAATCGGATATTATTGCTGCTTCTTTTCTAGTTCAGGCTATGACCTTGATCCGCTTGAAAGGAGGTGAGAACCCTGACCCTGACCCTGCTCAGCAAAGCTAAACACGCTGCATTTACGGCAACCGCCACATGCCTGACGCTGCTCGCGGTATTTTTTGTTCAAGTAGCAAGCCCGGTCTTCATTTACAGTGGAGAAACGCCGGAAGAGCTTTTGAATAAGGACTGAACCCGCTCCGAAAAAACACAACGAAGCCTTAATTAGGTGAGCTTCATCTAACAAAGGCTTTTTGTGCTTTTATACAAGGAAAAAGCGTTAAAGAGCAACTTTCATCCATTTCAAACGTTTAATAGATAAGACTCTACAGTGAAAGTGAGGAGGAATTGTGATGAAGTATCCCTTCCGTGTGCTGCTGGGACTGCTGGCTGCTGTCCTCTGGTATACGGTTCTTCCCTGGGACGAGGCCTATGCCGGCAGTACGCCGGACGTATATATAGACGATGTGAGACTCCAGCAGGAGCATGTGGTCATGAAGGATAACCGGATCTTTATTGCCTTTACGGACCTGGTTCAGCTCCGCGAGGGATTGGACATGGAATGGAACCATGTAAATAAGGAGATTGAGATTACCGGGCCCAAGACGTATCTCGTCATTACGGTCGGGAAGAGCACTGTCATTAAGGATGAGGAGCAGCTGGAGATGGATGCCGAGCCCTTTATCCATGAAGGCAAGACCATGGTGCCGCTTCGCTTTGCCTCCGAGGCTTTAGGCCGGGAGATCAAATGGGTGAAGTCGGAGCAGACCGCGTACGTGAGCGGCGGGAGCACCGACGTGTGAGAAAGCCCGAGTGCACTTATATCGTTCAATCTTAGCCTGCTTCGACGTGAAGGAGGCTATTCTTAGTATCCGGCATTAAAAAACTCTCCGCCAAGTGGAGAGTGCACGTACAGCTTTATTCATTGCTGCGCCAAGGCTTCTTCCGTAATGCCCTTGATATCAATGGGGGAAATCTGACTTTCTTCTATAATATCCGGCAAAATATGTCCCAGGAAATAACGGACGCAGTGGAGGTCGATATTCTTGATCTTGATCAGCGCGTGGCGGTACATGAGCACAAATTCCTTCTCTGTATTTCCCCGCTGCAGCTCTGCAAAAGCCTCATACACCTGGTCCATCTTGTCCGCAACCTCCAGGATCAGCCCTTCAAGCGAGCCATCCTTGCCCTCCCGCAGCTGCCGGCGGAAAATGCCCTGAAACTCCTCCGGAATGTTCTCCTCAATAAAGTGCCGGATCATTCCTTCCTCCACCTGCTGCAGCATAGAGCGGAGCTCCAGGGAGGAGTGCTTCACCGGAGTCTTGATATCTCCGATAAAAATTTCGCCATAATCGTGGCTGCTCGTAATCTCATACAGCTTCTTCCAATTGATGGGTACCCCATTCAGCTCCTCAATATCTGCGAGCGTCTTTGCATACTGTACCACCTTCCAGGAGTGGGCGGAGACGCTGTGCTCTTCGAATTTGAATTTGCCGGGGGTGCGGATAATCCGCTCCAGGTCGTTGAGAGAACGAAAGTACGTGTGAATGCCCATCCAGGTCATCATCCTTTAATATAGAGTTATCCATGACTATACTCTACATAGATAAAGGGAGGATTAAGCCAGTGTAAAATGTGACTGCTGCCGTCCATCCTGCTTCAAGCCCGCGGCTTCAGCTTCTCCATCAGCCAGCCGAGGAGGAGGCCATACAGGACATGGCCCAGCAGCCAGATCAGCAGCGCCGGAACGTCGAACAGTTCAGGGGTTCGGTCCGACAAGGCAGTGGTAGGGAATAGCAGCAGGCCCACGACGGTGTTTACAAGAGCATAGATCCCCAGGCGCTGCCGCGCCGAAGCAGGATTAGGGCGGATGTACAGCAAGTAAGCGAGAACCAGGCTGAGCCCCACCGATACAATCAAATGCAGGCCGAACTCGGCGGCTTCAGGCAGCGGCAGCTGATTCAGGACCGGAATGTAGTCTACATTCAAGAGCAGCGTATACACCTTGAGCGAGGTAAGAGCCTCTGCAGCCTTCAGCAGCAAGCCCAGAAATATGCCCGCCAGTGTTCCCGCTAGTACGGCTGGCAGCATGTAGTGCTTCAAATTTCTTGTTGAGTGCATGTAAAATTCCTCCCCTGTAAGCTTAAATCATCAGATTTCGGTGTTTGGGGTAAATATAAACAGGAATGCGCAGCATTTCAATTTCATTGTAAACGATGTATATCATCGTTGTAAAAAAAAGAGAGGAGGGCGCTTGATGAAATGCGCCTTAGTCTGGTTTCGGCGGGATCTGCGTGTACACGATCACCAGCCGCTGTTATCGGCATCTGCGTCCGGTCTGCCGGTCGTTGGATTATACTGCCTGGACCCCCGGGAATACGGGGTGACCGGCTTTGGATATCCCAAAACCGGGGCACACCGGGCACGCTTCATTCTTGAAAGTGTGGCCGAGCTGCGGGACAACCTGAACAAGCTTGGCATTCCGCTGCTGGTTCGGCTGGGTAAGCCGGAGGAGGTCATGCCGGAGCTTATTCAGAGCGGCCTCGATCTGGTGGAGGTCCATGCTCATGACGAGCTGGGCACGGAGGAGTCCTATGTGCTGCAGCAGGTGAAGGACAGCTTAGGAGAAGTGGAGCTGTACACGTACTTCGGGCATAGCCTGGTCCACCCGGAGGATCTTCCTTTCCCGCTCGAAGAGCTGCCGAAGCTGTATACGCCGTTCAAGCAGCGGATCTTGAAGTCGCAGGAGCGCTGTATCCGCAGCATGCTTCCACTGCCGGAGCGTCAAAGCGTTTCACTGGCTGTCGAGGAAGGAGACCTGCCAGAGCTTGCCGCGCTGGGGCTTGCCGATGATGAGCTGCCGCCGCAGCCAGTATTTACCGGGGGCTCCTCGGCAGGCCGCAAGCGTTTGACGTATTATTTTCACGAGCAGGACCATATTAGCCGCTACAGTGAAACCCGCAACGGAATGCTGGAGCCGGACGCCTCCTCGAAGCTGTCACCTTATCTGGCCCTAGGCTGCCTGTCGCCGCGCTTTGTCTATTGGAGCCTCAAGGAGGCGGAGGCCGCCCGGTCGGTGAATGAATCGACGCAGGGGTTCCTGGATGAGCTGCTGTGGAGAGAGTACTTCATCTATGTGCATCGCAAGCATGGGAGCCGGATATTTGCAGCGGGGGGCTTGGACGGCAAGCGCCTGGAGTGGTCCAGCGACCCTGCGCTGCTGCAGGCATGGACTGAAGGCAACACCGGGTATCCGCTGGTGGATGCCAATATGAGAGAGCTGCGGCAGACCGGGTGGATGTCGAATCGGGGCCGGCAGAATACGGCTAGCTTTTTGGCAAAAAATCTGGGGATTCACTGGCGTGCCGGCGCCCAGTGGTTCGAGTCTCAGCTGCTGGATTACGACGTATCGGTTAATTACGGCAACTGGTGCTACAATGCGGCAGTAGGAAACGATACGCGGCCGTACCGGATTTTTAATGTCAGCAAGCAAGGGCGTGATTATGATCCTGCTGGCGACTATGCCAAGCACTGGCTTCCGGAGCTTGCCGCCGTTCCTGGGGAACAGGTCTATGATGTGCCTGAATGGACGTGGTTTGAGCAGCAGGAGTTTGGTCTGGAATTGGGGAAGGATTACCCGTTTCCTATTGTGGAGTGGATGCCCTCCGTTGAGGCATTTCGATCCCGGCTAAAACAGGCTAAAGGATAATGCAATGGAGGAACCGTTCCGATTTCGGAACGGTTTTTCTAGTTCTTTAGGAGGATGTCGTGTAGGAATGTCGAATTACCTAGATTAAACATATATCCAAAACCATAGGAGATTCGAAGTATGTCTGACAAACTTTATCGTTGGTTCAATATTATTTACGCGATTCAGGCAAGGCCTGGGATTACAGCTCCGGAGCTGGCTCAAAAATGTGATGTCGATGTCCGCACCATTTACCGTGATCTTCGTTCTCTGGACACCCTCGCTCCCATCGTCAATGACGGTTATGGCAAAGGCTATACCTTTGCCGGGGATTTCGCCATGTATCCTCTGAACTGGACGCCGCAGGAGGAGCTGGTGTTTACGATGCTTCCATCGATCCTGGATCACACCCAGCTTCCGCCGGGCTTTGAGAGCGCCTATGACAAAATAATGGCTGCCCGGACCCGGGAGAAGCGGCGGAATCAGGACATTTTGAAGCATGTGACAGACATTATTCAGATGGGCTCCCCGGCCTACCGGGAGGACAGCCCCAACCACCTGCTCCCTGTGATTCAGGCCATACTGGCAGAGCAGACGTTAAGCGTGACCTACCATACGCAAAGCCGGAATGAGCTGACTGAGCGGGAGATTGATCCTTATTATCTGATTCCGCGGGATCAGCGGTTTTACCTCATTGGCTATTGCCATTTAGCAGGGCAGATCCGCACCTTCCGGCTCAGCCGGTTCCGTAAACTGGAGGTCACCGCGCGTTCTTTTGAAAAAGGAGACTTCAATCTGGCCAACTACATGAAGCACACCTGGTCCATTGAGCGCGGAACCGGGCAGATCACCTTCAAAGTCAAATTTTCGCGCGAGGTCGCCCGTTACATCAAGGAGGAAGAAATGTTCGTCCGGCCCAAAATGACAGACCTGCCGGATGGCAGCCTGCTGTTTGAGGTCACCCTGAACCACGACCGTGAATTCCTGAACTGGGTCAACCAATACGGCCCGGACGCCGAAATCCTGGAGCCCCGCAGCTACCGCAAGATGATGCAGGAGAAGCTGTCGCGCTGGCGTGGGCTGTATGGAGAGTGAGGGGAATCTCCAAGCCTAACCCAACCAAAAATTGTAATTCTCAATACAGCTCTTTGTTCCTTCCTGATGCGCGTAATAGAGTTTTGTACTATAATGATAGCTGGTGCACTAATTCAACTCATAATTTATAATCCAGGAGGAGCGGTGTTCCGATGTTGAAAACTGACTATATCGATGTGTTGTCAGTTATTTCGCACAAATTGTATGATTCCGCTGCTAAGGTGATGGTGACGGCAAGCCGGACTATTCCGGCAAACACGTTCTGTATCGCCAAACTGGATAAAGTTTCCACACAGGTGCTAAAGGCGTATAATCGGGACAAGCTGATTTTGAATGAGGGGCTCGTGGTAGAAAACGCGGAGTCGTACTGCGCTCTCGTGACAGAGCATACCCAAGGACCATTAGTGATCGACAATAATCTAACGCATCCCTTAACCAAAGACATGGCAGCAACTCAATTTGTGGGCGGGTGCTCTTTCGTCGGTGTTCCCATACGTTCAGAGACTGGGGCATTTTATGGTTCTCTTTGTTCCTTCGATCACGAGTTTTATCGCTTCGGCGAGAGGGATGTTGAGCTGCTTCTTTCATTATCTGATTTTTATACGGGATTGTTAGAAATGGAACAAACGCTTGGGCTGCTTCGGGAAAAAGAAGTATTGGCCGAGCGATTGGTGGAAGAACGCAAGGATTTATTGGCTGTGCTGAGCCACGAAATTCGCTCGCCTATGAATGGTATTATCGGGATCGCGGATCTGCTGCATCATACGAATCTGTCGGATGAGCAAAGTATGTATGTGAATCTGATGGAGAAGAACGGACAAGGTCTGCTGGATATGATGGATCAGATTATGGAATATTCACGGCTGGAATCGGGGTCGCCGAAACAGGACCAAACCCCGTTTAGTATCAGGGATGTTCTCGACCGGGTGCTGCAGGAGTACACGCCTGCAGCAAAAGAAAAGGGCGTCCTGCTTCAATCTCAGTTTGAGGCTGAAGAAGAGCGGGCATTGCTAGGGGATGTAGGGAAAGTCACTACAATTGTGCACGGTCTTGTTGACAACGCCGTTAAATTCACCGATCGAGGTCAAGTCACATTAATTGCTCGGATGGAGACGAACCCCGAGGGGGCGTCGGTTGTGGATTTAGAAATTCACGATACAGGCTGCGGCATTCCGGTGGAGCAGCACGAGCGACTGTTCCAAGCATTTTCTCCTATTCGTGATGCTAAGGTTCCGGGTAAGCCGGTCGGAGTGGGACTTGGCCTTTCGATGTGCAGACAGCTGGCAGAGGCTATCCATGCCCGTGTTTGGCTAGAAGAAACAAATGAAGAGGGAAGCTGCTTTATTTTTCAGTTTGAGTGCCCTGCGATTTAACATCAACAGAAGACCCATGAAAGGAAGATCACATTGACAATAGAACCACAAGAGAACGCCCTGCAGCCGGAGGACCGGTACAAGAAGCTCAAGGCGGATGCGAACCGGATGGCGGACTGGCGTACGCGGGTAAAGGCGATTGAGGAATTAGGTGCACTCGATCACCCGCATGCGGTGGACGTTCTGATGCACCGCATGCAGCAGGACCCGGTATACCGGGTTCAGGTCGCTGCCTATGAGCAGCTGAAAGGCCTGGGCGAAGAGGTTCACAAGCCGAAGCCCAGTCCGGAAGAGCCGGTCAAAGGCTTGACCAAGATGCTCGTCCGCATTAAGAAGAGCCTGCCCAAGGATCACACCTACGAGCAGTTCAAGGACAAGCTGAACAAGATGAGAGCAGATGTCTATGACATCTATGAAGGTGAAAAAGGCGACGGCTTCGATGCCTGGCTGGAAGCCAAGTGGAGCGATTTGCGCATCTGAGGATAGGCCAAACCATATTTGTTTTCAGCGGCACTCCACCTGGAGTGCCGCTATTCATTTTTTGTAGGCAAAATAATCACATTTTTACAAGAAAGCGTTCACAATTACCGTTGACACTACAGGGATATTCGAATAATATACATTGTATACAATGAGTACTGAGTTAATTTCATAGCTTTTCTGACCTGAAATATTCGATGGGAGGGAATTGAAAAAAGTGAAAAGACAAACGAAAGTCTCGATTCAAGGAAGTGCCTGGCTAATTAATGGAGTCCCGACTTACGAGGGGAGAACATGGAAACATATTTCTATTGAAGGGCTGCTTATGAACAGCAGAATGGTTCAAGCAGTATTTGATGACCGCAATCCGGAAACAGCTGGAAGGTGGCGATACCCGGATACAGAAGTGTGGGACTGTGAACGCAACACGAATGAATTCCTGGATAACATGCAATCCTGGAGAGAGCATGGGGTCCTGGCTCTCACAATAAATCTGCAGGGAGGAAGTCCGGAAGGATACTCCCGTTTACAGCCATGGATCAATTCGGCATTCCATCCGGATGGAACTCTGGACGAAGCCTATATGAATCGGCTGGAGAGAATTCTGGATCGAGCGGACGAACTCGGTATGGTCATTATTCTCGGTTACTTTTATTTTGGTCAGGATCTTGTTCTGGCTAGCGAGTACGCTGTAAAACAGGCTGTTGTAAACGCTACCATGTGGGTCCATCAAAAGGGCTACACCAACGTGGTCATTGAAATCGCAAATGAATGTGACATCCTTTACCGTCATCCCATTATTTTAATGCCTCGAATACATGAACTCATTGAGCTGGCTAGACTCGTATCCCAATCACAATCACCGGGGGCTCCGCTGTTAATTGGTGCCAGCTGTTCAGGAGGCACCGTGCCTGCGAACCATTTGTTAGAGGTAAGTGACTTTGTCCTGCTTCATGGCAATTCCTGCAGCATGGAATGGATTTCTCGACAAATCGACTTGACACGCTCTCAAACGGGGTACAGAGGGCAGCCCATTGTAAACAACGAAGACGATCATTTTGACTTTGATCAAGACAGAAATCACTTGCTTATTTCCATCGAGCGTTCAGTTTCCTGGGGATATTTTGATCCCGGGCAAAGTGACTATGAGGATGGCTATCAGTGCCCTCCGGTGAACTGGGGAATCAACACGGCGAGGAAGAAGCAGTTTTTTGAAAAGATTAAAGAGATTACAGGACATTGATGACTACTTCATCCGGAAGGAGGTGAGGGTCCGGGACACCAATCAGCTGTGCTCGACGTGAAATTCCATGCATCATGAAGCCGCCTAAAGTGAAAAGTCACTGGACTGTTCAAATTCTAAAAAGTTGGGGGTTAAACAATGCAATCGAATGTTGTGAAACGGATCGTCCCAGGCTTGCTGGCATTATGCTTGGTCGTAACGGGGTGCGGAGCAGGATCGTCAGAGAAGGAAGCCGCTACTGTAGAGCCTGCTCAAAAGGTTGGCGACAAGTATGATCCGCCCATTACGATGACAACAGCAAGAGGGATTGATGCATCCTTGAAGTTCAAGGACGGGGAAACGATTGAAGATAATGTACATACCCGTTGGGCTAAGGATAAGCTTGGCATCAATCTGGAGTATATGTGGACAGTGCCATCTGAGCAAAATGGATTCGAAAACAAAATCCGTCTGTCACTTGCAGCAGGCAAACCGCTCCCTGATGTCATCACGGTTCCCAATCTCCTGCTCGCTGGCGAGTTAATGGATTCGGGCAAGCTCATGGACATCACAGAAGCTTTCGATAAGTATGCGTCACCACGATTAAAAGAAATCTATAACAAGCACCCGGAGCTGTGGCAGCTCGTGACCCGGGATGGTAAAAAGCTGGGACTCCCCTTAACAAGTGGTGGAGACGTAAATGATCCGGTTCTTTGGGTTCGCCAGGATTGGCTGGATGAGTTGGGCCTTGAGGCACCTTCCACCGTTGAGGACATGGAGAAAGTAATGAAAGCGTTTGTAGAAGCGAAGCCGGACGGTCACGAAACAATCGGATTATCCTTCTCTATGGATGGCGGCATTGAACAGGCTATGAGCTGGGTCTTTGGTGCATACGGGGACTATATGCCGCGAGCTTGGAACGAGTCTTCCGACGGTAGCCTGGTGTACGGCTCGATTCAGCCAAATGTGAAGGAAGGCCTTGCACTTCTACAGGACTGGTTCCGTAAAGGATATCTTGATAAAGAGGTTGCCTTGATGGACTGGAACAAGTCTGCAGAGGCGTTTAACTCCGGCAAATCCGGTATGATTGTGGGTCAGTTCCATTCCCCGCTAGGCCGGTTTAATCTGGAGAAGATCGAAGGCGCTGAGATGAAGCCATACCTGTATCCGGCAGGGCCTGGTGATCGAAGAGCGCATTTAGGCTCCAATTTATACGCGAATATTGCCCTGTTTAACAAGGATTTCAAGCATATTGATGCATTCTTCCATTACTACGACATGCTTCACGGCAATGTACTCGGCGACAAGTCCTCCGATTTTTATAATTGTTATTTTGAAGGCTATGAGTGTGTTGTAACGGATGGAAAGGCTGATCTAAAAAATGTTCCTGGGGGTACAATCCCGGCTCGCTTTTATTTGATTAACCAGCCAGAGATCCCATTTGTGCAAAATGAAATCAGAAAGAAGCTCTTTGATGGCCAAGAGCCTCAAACAGGATATGAAATCCGTACAAAGGGTTTAGGTGAGTTATCTGTCGAAGCAGGAGCTCATGTATACGAATCCAGAGAATACCGGGTTGAGAACAAGTTCTTGTCGGCACCTACCAAAACCATGCTCTCCCGAAAAGCTCAGCTGGATAAAATTGAGAACGAATATTTCACGAAAATCATTTATGGTGAGCTTTCTGTAGACGCTTTTGACCAGTTTGTGCAGGAATGGAAGAAGAACGGCGGAGACACGATCACAGCAGAAGTGAACGAATGGTACAAGAGTGTAGCTGCGAAATAAATGCCATGTAGCTGTCTGCGATCTATGCGGCTGCACCTTATGCAGCCGCATATCTCATTAAAGCAGTCGTGGTGCTGATTACAGCTAAAATCCTGGTTCATCGCTCATGGATGTAACCAGAAGCCGGGAGGTGTCCGATGGAACCTGTAATTCATGAAACAACCGTAAAGACGAAGACCTCAGCTCTTCGTGCTCCCAAGACACGGTGGAATTTTAGTAAAAACTGGCCGTTGCATATTCTTGTTCTGCCCGCTGTTATTTTGGGCCTCCTATTTCATTATGGTCCGCTGCCTGGAATGATCATGGCTTTTCAAGAGTATAAGCCCTGGCTGGGATTCGGAGGCTCAGAGTGGGTCGGGCTAGATAACTTTAAGAGAATTTTTGAGTTCTCGGAGACACGCAGGGTTATTTCAAACACCTTAGTGATCTCCTCCTTCAAAATTGTGTTTTCTCTCATCGTGCCGCTTGTATTTGCCCTGTTATTGAATGAAGTCAGAATAAGCAGTCTGAAGCGAACCATTCAAACGCTGGTTTACCTTCCTCATTTCCTGTCCTGGGTTATCTTAGGAGGAATTTTGATTGATATTCTCTCTGTAAAAGGAGGCATTGTCAATCAGGCTCTCGGATTCTTCGGGATCGGACCCGTCTTTTTTCTTGGCGATAATCAATGGTTTGTGTTTACTTTGATCACCAGTGACCTTTGGAAGGAATTCGGCTTCTCGGCCATTGTATTTCTGGCGGCTTTATCCGGAGTGAATCCAAGTCTGTATGAAGCCTCAGTTATTGACGGCGCGAATCGTTTGCAGCAGGTATGGTACATTACACTCCCTGCAATTATTCCCATTGTCATCGTTGTCGCAACGCTTTCACTGGGTCAAATATTGAATGCCGGCTTTGATCAGGTGTTTAACTTGTATAATCCGCTGGTCTATGAATCGGGTGATATCATTGACACTTACGTGTATCGTGTAGGTCTGCTGGGCGGACAATTCAGCTTTGCAACAGCTGTGGGCATGTTTAAGTCAGTCATTGGCTTTATCCTGATCATTACAGGCTATTATCTGGCTTATAGATTTGCCAATTATCGAATTTTTTAAGGGGGAGAATCTGTGCATATTGAAAGTAAAGCTTATCAGATGTTTAAGTGGTTCAATCATGGATTCCTGCTTCTCTTGTCAATCCTCTGCATTCTCCCTTTAATTCATTTGCTTGCAATCTCATTTAGTGGTGCGGCGGCAGCAGATGCCAATCTCATCATGCTGCTTCCGGTAGATTTCACACTGGAGCCATGGATTAAAATGATCAATAATCCCCGATTTGGGTATGCGCTTTATTACGGATTCGAGCGAACTGTTTTGGGGACAGTCATTACGATGATTGTGCTGGCCATGGCGGCGTATCCCTTGTCCAAGGATGCCAGGGAATTTAAAGGCAGAACCTTCTACATGTACTTTTTTGTAGGGATGATGCTGCTGCAGGCTGGATTAATTCCGCAGTATATTCTGATCAGTAAGCTTGGTTTGATGAACACAGTCTGGGCGTTGATCCTTACGGGCATTATCAATGTGTTTCACTTGATTCTGCTGATTAACTTTTTTCGGACGGGAATCCCTAAAGACCTGGAGGAAGCTGCGTTCATAGACGGTGCAGGACATTTCAGAGCCATGTGGAGTATCTATCTGCCTATCTCTAAGCCCGCGATTGCAACGATTGCATTATTCACCATGGTGTCCCAATGGAACTCCTGGTTTGATGGACTAATTTACATTACGGATATGAATAAATTTCCTTTATCCACTTACCTGCAGACGATGATTGTGAACCCGCAGCTGGATATGATTCAGGATGTTGAGGCTCTTGAAGAGCTGTCAGACCGCACCGCAAAAGCGGCTCAAATCTTTATTTCCATGCTGCCTATTATTTTGGTATATCCTTTTCTTCAAAAATATTTTGTGAAGGGGATCGTGCTTGGTTCTGTGAAGGAGTAGATTCTACAGCACTGATGAGAAAGAAGGCGGGGTTCATGATGAAGTTGATTGATACTCACGTTCATCTAGGAGTATCCAAGTTCTCGGGAGTGGCAACGACCGAAACCGATATTATTGACGCCATGAAGAAGTACAACGTAGAAACCAGCCTGGTCATGCCGCAGCCTACGCTGGAAGACATTGAGGAAGTACACCGAAGAATAGCCCGCTTCTCTGCGGCGTATCCCGGAAAAATATACGGCATGGCTGCGATTGATCCATGGCTGGATGAGGAGCGTTTTGATTCCCAGGCACAGGAATGCTTCGAGCAGCATCATTTTGTTGCGATCAAGCTGCACCCGATGGGCCATAATATTTCTCCGTTATCCCCGCGGTGTGATCAAATCTATGCGGCGGCTCGCAAATATAAAGTGCCTGTTATTGTGCACACAGGGATCGGGAATCCATTTTCACTTCCCTCATTAATGATCGAGCCTGCCCGCAGATTCCCGGATGTTCCGATCATTCTCGCGCATGCCGGCTTTGCAGTTTACACCGATGAGGCCGTCGTGGCCGCAAAAGCTTGTGAGAACATCTATCTTGAACCCTCCTGGTGTCCAACGTATACGATCAAGAAGATGGTAGATCACATTGGTGCAGAACGAATGATGCTGGGGTCCGATCATATTTCCAACCTGCCGATCGAGATCTTGAAGCTGCAGACCATCGGAATTACCGAGCAGCAAATGGAACAAATCTTGTATTCCACACCGAAACAGCTCTTTCACATTTCATAAGATAAGGAGTCCTCCTACATGTCAACTTACCATATCGCAGTACTCCCCGGAGACGGGATCGGTCCAGAGGTGACCGAGTCTGCAATTCGCGTGCTGAAGCAGGTGGAGAAGCTGTATGATTTCTCGCTTGAGCTTGAATCATTTGATGCAGGTGCCGAGCGCTTTCTGAAGACAGGCGTAACGATGCCGGAGGATACCTTCAAGCATTGCAAAGAAGCAGATGCCATTCTTATGGGAGCCATCGGGCTGCCGGAAGCGCGGCATCCAGACGGAAGAGAAGTGAATGGGGATGTCATTTTTCGGCTTCGCTTTGACCTTGATTTATACGCAGGTGTAAGGCCGTGCCGTCTGTATGAAGGAGTCACAAGTCCGCTGAGAGATGTATCCAAGGGGCTTGATTACGTCATTGTCAGAGAGAATGTTGAAGGACTGTACGCCTCCAGGACTGGGGGATGCAATGTTCGCAACGAGGTGGCCACGGACACCATCATTATGACAAGAACCGGAATCTCCAAAATTTCCGAGTTTGCCTTTAAGCTCGCCCAGAAAAGAAACGGCAGACCTCTTGATGGAACTTCAATGGTTACCTGTGTAGATAAAGCGAATGTATTGAGCTCTTACGCCTATTTCCGCAGCGTCTTTAATGATATAGCCGATCGGTATCCGGATATTTCACGAGATTATGCTTACGTGGATGCCATGACTTTATATCAGGTGCTCAGTCCTCATATGTTTGATGTGGTTGTCGCCGAGAATATGTTCGCTGATATCATTTCAGATCTCTCATCCGCTACGATTGGAGGGCTGGGCATGGCTCCCTCCGGTGACATCGGAGATCATCATGCGATGTTTCAGCCTTCTCATGGAACGGCTCCGGGCATTGCAGGCAAAAATATAGCAAACCCTGTGGCGACCATACTATCGGGTGCCATGATGCTGGAATGGTTAAGTGAACGTCATAACGACCCCGTGCTTGCCAAAGCGGCCGGGCATATTGAGCAGGCTGTGGAAGCTGTGCTGAGCAAAGGATTGTCCAAGACGGCCGACATTGGAGGCAAGTCCGGGACAGAGGAAGTGGGTAATGCAGTGGTTAACGCTCTTATGCTATAGTGGAAATATCTAAACTTATCTTCCGGAAGGATGACCACTATGCAGCTTCAGTCTTATGACACGCTGGATCACACTGTCTACACTCAGCTTAAAGAGATGATTATAAACAAGAAGCTTCAGCCTGGTGAACTGATTGTACAGAATCAGCTGTCCCAATGTCTTGGTGTCAGTCGTACCCCACTTCGCAAGGCGCTTGCTCAGCTGGAGAAAGAAGGGCTGCTGGCAGGCACCCCCAAAGGCTGGTACATTAAAGAGTTTACCAATGAAGATATGATCTCCGTGTTTCGAATTCGTGCGCTCATGGAGGGACTGGCGTGCAGGCTGGCTGCACCCAAGATGGAGTATGCAGATATTGTGTACCTGAAGACCTTATTTGAAGAAGGCTATCGTCAGGTAAGAGACCGGAAAGCACAAGCCTATTATCAGGCAGATGTTAGATTTCATAAATTCATTACAGACGCGACCCAGGATGCGATGCTGATTCAGACCATCGAGAACAATAAGATCATTATGACGAGTCAGGTTCAGGGACTATACAGAGATCCTGAGGAGACGATTGTGGAGCACATGGATATATTAGACGCCTTGGCGAAGAAGGATGGAGAAGCTGCAGAGAACCTTATGCGCAAGCATATTGAGAAGGCCATCCCGTTATTGGAGAGCGGGGAATTTTCGATTTATAAATAGGCAGGTGCATAACTTTGAAATGGGGCAGCCTGGAAGACACTTTTGATTTTAGTTGTATACACTGTACACTACATCCGTTATTTTTAGAGGGTAAAGGTCCGATTCTAGAGTATGCCGAGCTGATTTTGCATGACGATTTCTTCAATCGTATAGAGGTGACTCACATCGCAGACCCATTGGTTCGCCGGGAGTTTGCGCATAGAGCACGGATTTGCAGGGTCAGCCGCTCCTATCTGATGCAGCCCGTTATTTTCGGTAAGCGTCTAAATCCGCACAGTCATCTTCTGGAAGAGAGAAGGCGGTCGCTGCACGAAATGAATCTTTGTCTGGAAGAAGCAGCCGAAATTGAAGCAGACATGGTGCTTTTTTGCAGCGGGCCCAATGATTCCGAAGACGAGGAGCTTGTGAGTCAAGCGTATGTTGACTTGATTGGAGTCCTGTCGGAGCGGGCGAGCGTACTGGGTTTAGAGCTTTTGCTTGAACCGTTTGATGACAAGGTAGACAAGAAAAGATGGATGGGATCGAATGAAAGACTGATGCTGCTTCTGGAGAAGACTAAAGACATCTCTAACTTTTCAATCGTCGCTGAGCTTAGTCACTTCCCGCTGTTACAAGAAACCGTTACTGGCGTAATGACAGCGATGGGCCATCATCCGGGACATGTGCATATTGGTAATTGTGTTCTTACCCAGAGCGATGCTCGTTACGGTGATTCTCATCCCTATTTCGGATATCCGCAGGGCTGCAATGATGTGCCTGAGATCGCAGACCTCTTATGCAGTCTGGCAAAGGCCGGGTACCTTGGAGGCGACACAGCAGGGAGCCTCGGAATTGAAATCATTCCGCGCCAGGATGAACAGGTAAAGGATATATTAATGAATGCGAAGCGTACCGTTCGAGCAGCATGGAGGCAGGCGAAGCAGCAATTGCATATGGAGGGTGCCGTATGAAGCTGAAGCTCGCATATTATGCAGATGATTTCACCGGCGGCACAGATTCAATGCAGATGCTGGCCAATGCCGGCTACAAAACGATGCTGTTCCTGGAACCCCCAACCGCTGAATGGCTGGAGACTCATTATCCAGAGCTTGAATGTATCGGGGTAGCCGGAATCAGCCGCTCCATGAACACTTGCCAAATGAATAGGGAGCTGCGCCCCAGCTTACATAAGCTGGCTTCACTAGATGCAGATCTATTACATTACAAAATCTGCTCCACCTGTGACTCCTCAGAGACGATCGGAAACGTGGGGAAGGTTATGGAATGGCTAAGGCCGCTCTATCCCGACCAACCGTTCATTCCTTTCCTTGCAGCCTCTCCTGAGCTGGGGCGCTACACCGTATTCGGACATCACTTTGCCGCCTGGAATGATATCATTTATCGGCTGGATCGGCATCCGGTTATGGCGAAACATCCTGTAACACCGATGGGAGAAAGTGATCTGAGGCTGCACTTCGCTCAACAAACGAGGCTGCGATGTGGACAACTCAATATATTAGATATTGAACGTCACGATGATCTGACGGAGGTCTGTACCCAGCTGGCTAAAGACGTGGACTTTGTAATCCTTGATGCGGTTAACCAGGAGCATATGACCCGAATCGGTCGTTTACTGCGCACAATGTCCGCCCGTGCTCCGCTGTGTACCGTCGGCTCTTCCGGCATTCAGACCGCCTGGGCGCTGGGTTCTCCATCGCATCAGGTTCATAATTCGGCGGTAACCATTCCGTCCCGGCCGACGCTCGTGCTCTCCGGCAGCTGTTCGCCAACGACGAGGCAGCAGATGGATGCGGCTGAGCAGCATGGCTTTAGAATAGTCAGGCTGGAGGTCCACCAATGGCTGGAGCATCCATTAATAGAAGAACAACAGACGAACGATCTGATATCCCTGTTACAGGAAGGACACAGCGCTGTTGCCTATACGGCATCGGGACCTGATGATGAAGCCATTCCCCAGCTTCGCGACAAGCTTGCTCAGCATGGATTAAAGGCTGCGGATTCCGGGGAGTTCATCGGCCGCCGGCTCGGGTCCATTGCCAAGCGCGCAGTAAAAGAGGCGGGGATTCGCCGTTTGGTGCTTGCTGGAGGAGATTCATCTGGCTTTGCTTCTAGAGAGCTCGGTGTGACCGGGCTTCAAATGCTGTGGTCAGTGAGTCCTGGAGCACCGTTATGTCATTGTTATTCAGAAGATCCGGAGATTGACGGGCTGGAGCTTGCTCTCAAGGGAGGACAGCTGGGTCATGTTCATTATTTCGAGAGTATCCGCAGCGGAACATGGTGAGAGGTGAAGGGAACATGAATAAGCAGCTGAGAAACGAGCTTGTGCAAACAGGAAGATATCTACTGGATCACCAGTTAACTTGGGGGAACTCTGGTAACTTGAGTGCTCGATCTTCGTCAGAGGATATGCTGATCACGGCTTCAGGCACGGAGCTGGGCCATTTGGACGAGGATCATTTTGTAAAGGTGTCCTTACACGACGGCGAGTGGTCATCAAGCTCCAAGCCCTCCAAAGAACTGCCGATGCATAGGGCGGTGTATCTAGCTCGGGACGATGCCCATGCGGTCATCCATGCGTCACCCTTCTGGTCGACTTTGGCGGCTTGTTCAAGCTTGGCGATTCCATCCAATCTATTTGTTGAGTCAATGTATTATGTAGAGAAGATTGCGTATGTAGATTATGTTCACCCAGGCTCTCTTGAGCTGGGAGAAGCTGTAGAGCATGCTGCAGCGGAAGCAGAGGTGATCATGCTTCGAAACCATGGTGTGATCGTCTTCGACCGCAGTGTGAAGGAGGCCGTGATGCGGCTTCAGACACTTGAAATGACTTGCCGGATGTTGGTTACAGCCCTGCAAGCCAAGCTTTCATTACATGAGCTGGATGCATTGATCGTGGAGGATTTTTTAAACCATGCCAACTACAAACCAAGAATGAATAGAAAAGTAGGTAAACGAAATGGACAATAACTTCAGAGGAGTTATGGTAGGTGCCGGTTTTTTTGCAGACATTCAGTTAGAGGCCTGGGCATCGGTACACGGCGGCGGCATTGTCGGGATCTATGATCAAGATTTCCAGAAAGCACAGCATATAGCTCACAAATATGGGATTGAGGTCTATTCTTCATTTGATGACATGCTGGCCTCGGTCAAGCCGCACTTTATAGATATATGTACACCACCGGACTCGCACAGCTATTATGCCAGATTAGCTGCGGATGCAAGTCTGCCGATTCTGTGTCAGAAGCCCTTATCTACAACATTAAAGGAAGGCAGGGAGCTGGTACAGTATTGTAAAGAGCGCCGGGTCCCTTTGATGATCAATGAGAACTGGCGCTGGCAGGCTTGGTATCGCGAGATCAAAAAACTGATAGATGCTAAAGCTTTGGGTGAAGTATACACAGCTTACTTTTCCATGCGGCCTGGAGACGGATGGGGCAGCAATCCGTATGCCATGCAGCCTTATTTCAAAAAGATGGAGAAATTTCTGCTGTTTGAGACCGGGGTGCATTACATTGACACGTTCCGGTATTTATTCGGTGAGATGGAGAGTGTGTATTGCAGAACCAGAACGATTAATCCCGTCATTAAAGGTGAAGATTTTGCAATTGCACAATTTCACTTTGATAACGGTGTGACTGTAATTTACGATGCTAATCGAACCACTTATAAAGAACATGAACGATCTTTGACCTACGGCTGCATGACGATTGAGGGAACCGGGGGCAGTTTGAGGCTTCAAGAAGATGGAAGGCTGTTTTATACAGCTCGGGGCGGTACAGAGCAGGAGCATACATATCCTATTCCCGCGAATGGCTGGAAGGGTGGAAGCACGATCGCGACACAGCAGCATTTTATTGATGGCTTGGCTGGGAAGTGTGCATTTGAAACGTCCGGGGAGGATTACCTGATTACCTTCGAAACGGTGTTCGCTTGTTATGAGTCAGCCAGCAGTAATAAGGCGGTATCTTTGCTTCCTCGACCGGTCACCACATCCCCAGTCATAAATCATTCCCAATAGCAATATACTATAACGACGGCGGCTTCGATTACAGAAGACCGCCGGTTTTATGATCAAAAGTATATTGTTTTGAAATTATTTTTCCAAAATTATGGTTGAGACGCCGGATTCACTGGTATACTGAAGAGCATGTGGAATGAAATTTGCAAGGAGTGATCATTTGAGAAGACATCAACCTATGTCATTTGACGATTTGCTGAAGGATCTAAAGGGCGAGAAGGAGAATGCGGATAATCCCGCTCAGGTCCCGCTCAGTCAGCTGTTTAATGATTCATTTATGCGCCGGCACACCCGGCATGAGAGCTTTGCCGCTTTCAATGAGAAGGGCAAGTTCGAAGTGACGACCTACGAGGACGTGGATCAGATTCCAGAAGAGCTGTTCGAGCGCCATATTGCCCGCGAAACGAACTTCAAGAACTGGGATGAAATGCTGAACACCGCGCAAAAAGAGCATACCGCCTAAGGCTCTTTAAAGAAGACGTTAAGCCCATATTGGGTGACAACGTCTTTTTTTTGTTGTGGTGATTCTTCACATTTAAAATGAAGCTGCAGATCAAGGGTTGCATTCTGTTCAAATTTCACTATAATTAATCGTAATAATTACTATTAAGATTAAGAGGAGATGAAATATATGGCTAAGAAATCTAAAGTAATTCAAGAGCAGAAAAGACGAGAGACTGTCGCCCGCTACGCTGAAATCAGAAAGCAAATGAAGGAGAACAAGGATTATGAAGGCCTTAGCAAGCTGCCGCGAGATGCTTCTCCTACACGGCTTCACAATCGCTGTCAGGTGACAGGCAGACCGCATGGATATTTGAGCAAATTCAAAGTATCACGTATTGTGTTCCGGGAACTGGCTTACAAAGGGCAAATCCCGGGCGTTAAGAAATCCAGCTGGTAACAGGTCGGGGGATGAGGGATGGACAACTTCACGATCAAAAGGATTGAGAAAATACTGGACGGCTACATTGACCTGAAAGTGCCGGTTCATGTACGGTCTTCTGTCAACTTGCAATATGAGTGGAATAACAACACCTTAACCTTGTGTGAAAGAAGGCCTGACCTGCCAAAGAAAGAATGGGTCCGCTCTAACATTGTGCAATTTGTCCGGAACAATGAAGGCTGGCATGTATATGCCGGTAAGGAGGACGGGAGCTTTGTTCCCGTTTCTACGATCCGGCCCGATCCTGATTTTGAGAAGCAGCTGGAGCAGGTTGAACTGGACAGCGAAGGGCTGTTCTGGATATCTTGACTAATCATCTAAGGATGCTCAAGCGGGAAGCGGGACTCGCTGCTTCGAGAACTTCATATTTAGAAATATCGAGAAAGGCGATGTCCCTGATTAGCCCAAGATGTGAGAAGTCTTGGGTTGTTCATGCTGCAACATTATAGCATTTAATCGTAACAATTACTAATAAAGGGGTGACTTATGAATCGGTATGATTGTGTCATTGTCGGGGCTGGACCTGCAGGAATTGGCCTAGGCTGTGTGCTGCAGGATATGAAAATGGAAAACTTCATTATTTTGGAACGGAACCACATTGGCTCTTCCTTTCGCAAGTGGCCTAAAGAGATGTCAATGATTACTCCTTCGTTCCCAGGCAACGCTTATGGAATGCTGGATTTAAACGCAGTTGCGCTTCAAACCTCCCCTGCCTATACGCTCGGAACAGAGCACCCTACGGGAGAGGAGTTCGCCGAATATCTGGAGGCCTTGGCGGAGTACAAAAAACTTCCGGTGCGTACCGGCATAGATATTCAAGCCCTGACTCCCTTTTCTGACGGAGGGTTTCAGCTGGTGACATCAGGCGAGGTTATCCATAGCCGGTTCGTGATCTGGGCCGCGGGGGAATTTCAGTATCCCAAGACAGATGGATTTCCAGGCTCTGAATATGCGATACACAACAGCTTGGTTGCAGAATGGTCTGACATTGAGGGCGATGAGGTTGTCGTTATCGGGGGGTATGAGAGCGGCGCGGATGCAGCCATTCACCTGAGCCGGCTAGGCAAAAAGGTGACGATCATTGACCGTAACGGCCGCTGGCTGGAAAAAGGAAGCAGTGATCCGAGTGTGGAGCTGTCGCCGTACACGAAGGATCGTTTGGATGAAATCCCTGATGATGCGATTGACCTCCTGCCGGGTTACGAGGTGCATTGGCTCGAGCCTATGGAGCAAGGGGGATATCTTATATATTGCGAAGATCAGGAGGGCAAGGAGCATTTTGTTCGTTCGGCTCACCCACCGATATTGGCAACGGGATTTAAGGGGAGTGTGGACTTGATCCGTCATCTGTTCGATCAAAGACCAGACGGTCAGCCTTTACTGTCCAGGCATGACGAGTCTACGATAACGCCGGGTTTGTTTCTCAGCGGTCCTTCAGTTGTGCATGACGATCTGCAGCTATGCTTTATCTATAAGTTCCGTCAACGCTATGCCGTTATTGCAGAGGCGATCGGGAAGGCGTTGGAGCTCGATGTTTCTATTTTGAATCAATATCGACGTGAGAACATGATGCTGGAGGATTTATCCTGCTGTGCAGAGGATTGTGTATGTTAATTTCGCTGGAGAGTGCGCCAAGCCCGTTCCGGCATAACGTCTGGGGCAGACTGCTTGCCGCTCTTGCCGCTATGCTGTTGTTCGCCACACCAGTGTATATGGCCTATTTGCTCTCATCCTGGTCGCAGCCCTGGATGGATCGAACAATCATAGCATGGATTAAATCCGTGTCTGAAGCGCTGCCTTATGGGCTGAACGTGCTCATATCCGGAGACTATGGCGTGGTTACACTCGGCATATATTCATTTATTTGGGCCTTTCCTGTCGTAGTTTTGCTGGGAGGAAGTCTCGCTGCTGCCGAAGAAAGCGGGCTGAAAGACGCCATCACCGATTCGCTGGAGAGATGGATGTCCATCATAGGCCTCAGCGGGCGGGATTTAATACCCGTGTTGTCGGGCTTCGGTTGTAATGTGGTGGCCGTCTTTCAAAGTCGCGCCTGCAGCGCATGTACCCGTAAATCATGTGTATCCCTGATTGCTTTTGGCTCGGCATGCAGTTATCAAATCGGGGCATCCTTGTCGATCTTTGGCTCGGCGGGCCGTCCCTGGCTGTTCTTTCCTTACCTTCTGCTGCTGGTCATTGTAGGTGCCATACATACTCGGCTATGGGCTCCAAAAGGGGGCGTCCCTCTGCATCCGGTCCGAAGAACCCACTTCGATCTGCAGGTTCCTCAGTGGTCTGCCATGATGCGGCGCGTGTGGGCTGTAATCAAGCAATTCCTGCAGCAAGCTATGCCAATTTTCATAATGATGTGCCTGGCAGCAGGAGTGCTGCAGCTGTCAGGTACAATGGATAAGCTGTCCAAGCTCGCGGAGCCGCTGTTTGCCGTGATCCATATTCCGGTCGAAGCGGCCTCAAGTATCATGTTCTCGATTTTGCGTAAAGATGGAATCCTGCTGCTCAATGCAAACGATGGAGCAATCTTGACGAGTGTTTCGGCAGGTCAGCTGCTCGTCATTGTATATCTGGCCTCCACTTTAACAGCTTGTATGGTAACCCTTTGGACGATTGGAAAAGAGTTGGGATGGCGCTTGGCTGCGGTAATTACAGGCCGTCAAATGCTCACCTCTCTGGTATCTGCTACGTGCATAATGCTTATAGTAGGGCGGTAAAAGAGGTAATAGGATAAGGAGGAAGCAGTTAATGAATAGCAAAAAGGTTGACGATAGAATTCCGGTAACGGTGTTAAGCGGATATCTCGGTGCAGGCAAAACAACCATATTGAATCACGTCCTCAACAATCGAGACGGGCTGAAGGTAGCGGTCATCGTCAACGATCTGAGCGAAGTTAACATTGATGCTGATCTGATTCGCGACGGAGGCGGACTCAGCAGGACGGAAGAGAAGCTGGTTGAAATGTCTAACGGCTGCATCTGCTGCACCCTTCGTGATGACTTGCTGCAGGAGGTTGAGAAGCTGGCGAAGGCCGGCTCCTTTGATTACATACTCATCGAATCCACGGGCATTGGCGAGCCGCTTCCGGTTGCCCAAACGTTTACCTACGTGGACGAAGAGCAGGATATCGACCTGTCCAAGCTGACACGCCTTGACTGTATGGTGACTGTCGTGGATGCCCATCATTTCTGGCAGGATTTCAATTCACCGGAATCGCTGCAGCAACGGAATCAGGAAGCGGGTGAAGACGATACGAGACATGTCGTGCATTTGCTGACAGATCAAGTGGAGTTTTGCGATGTGCTCATCATTAACAAATGCGATATGGTCAGCACCGAAGAGCTGGAGAAGCTGAAAAATGCCTTGAGAGGACTCCAGCCCAGCGCGAAAATCATTACCACGAGCTATGGTCAGATAGATCCTAAACAGATTTTGAATACGGGGCTCTTTGACTTTGATGAGGCTAGCCAATCCGCGGGCTGGATTAAGGAGCTCCTAAAGGAGGAGCATACACCGGAGACCGAGGAATACGGAATATCTTCCTTCGTTTATACGCGGAAGGTTCCGTTTCACCCGGAACGTCTGCTCAACTGGATGGCGAAGTGGCCCAAATCGGTTGTCCGCTCTAAAGGCCTGGTGTGGCTGGCGACACGAAATAATACTGCCATCACGTTTAGTCAGGCGGGCGTATCCCGCCAGCTGACGCCAGCAGGTCTATGGGTGGCTTCCCTGTCTGAGGAAGAAAGATATGCTTACTTCGGTGCAGACTATCCGAAATCTCCCGATTGGGATGATGAGTGGGGAGATCGGGTCACCAAGCTGGTCTTTATCGGCATTGAGCTGGATAAGGAGGCAATCATCGATTCACTGGACGCAGCGCTGTTGACACAAGAGGAGATGGAGGGGAACTGGCGGGAGCTTGCAGATCCATTGCCAGCATTTTAAAGTGCCCTCATCGTCAAAAAGTCATCTTCATCTTGCGGTAGGCTGAAGGTACAACTCCCTGGCGTTCACGAAAAATACGTGAGAACGTCTTGTACGACCCGTACCCTGATTCATGCGCGATCTCGGTCATGCTCATCTCAGTAGACCCCATCAAGCCGATAGCATGGCGAATGCGAAGATCATTTAAGAGCTCCAAATAATGCTGTCCCGTCTTTTCCTTAATGACCTCGCTGATCCGGGAGACACTCATGGCGAATTGCTTTGACAGCTCTGTCAGTGTCAGATCTTCTCTTGTATAATGCTGCTGAAGGTAATGGATGATGTGCCAGGCAGCCCGAGTCTGACTGGGGATCGCTGGAGCGGAGGAGCGGCTGTGCTTGCTTCTGCTGCGGTGAAACAGAATGAGCGCTTCCATCAGCTTGATGGCGAGCCGGGTGGAGCGCCCCCAGTCGTTCCCTTGATACTCCTTATGCATCTCGGTCATGATCCGTTTGATCTCTGCTGCGCTGTGCTCGTCAAATAAGTAATAAGGCGCAGCAGCCTCGGCTTCAATCAAGCGGCCAAGTCCTTCGCTGCCGGTAGAAAACGGAGAGGGCTGCAGCAAAAAGTCCATGCCGAAATTGCAGTTATACAGCACCAGCTCACTGCCGGGATCCGTGAACAGCTCATGGATCTGATAAGGCAGGACGAAGGTAAAGGTTCCTGGCAGCATGGGATGCTGCACCCCGTTAATCGTTTCAAAGCCTCGGCCCTCCACCACATAGGAGAATTCCAAAAAATCATGCCGATGTGCACGGTAGCCGGCGGGCAGCCGATTCAGGCTGAAGTGCACAGGCAGCGCAGTATGCATATTAGGAAATGATGTAATGTATTGCGGAATTCCTGTCATGATGATCTCCTCGAAAATCTGGCATATAATCCGAAAAAAACGGTACGCGTTCTCTTTGAATGTATTCTACCATGATTAAGAGAAACACAGGAACTTACCGTATTGGAGGATGAGGAGCATGAGCTTGAGCAGCAAAATCCGTCTGGGCGTGATCGGGGCCGGCAATATCGGCGGTGTACATGTCCAGCAGTTTGCCAACCTGTCAGAGCTGTGTAAAATACAAGGAATCACGGACATTGTTCAGTCGCGGGCGCAAGCGCTTGCAGCACAGCATAGTATCCCGAATGTGTATACTTCGGCAGAAGCATTAATTCAAAGTGAAGAGATTGATGCGGTCATTATTGGCGTGCCTAATCAGTTTCACGCGCCTTACGCTGTTCAGGCGCTTGCAGCCGGCAAGCATGTGCTGCTGGAGAAGCCGATGGGGCTTAACGGTGCAGATGCCCGGCAAATCTATGAGGCCAGCTTGGCCTCGGATAAGGTGCTGATGGTCGCTCATCAGATGCGGTTTGAGGCCGTGGCCTCGCAAATCAAGGAGCAAGTGGAGCGGGGAGAACTGGGGCGTATCTACACTGCGAAGACCGGGTGGTACCGCCGCAAGGGCATTCCCGGCTGGGGAACATGGTTCACACAGATGGAACAGTCCGGGGGTGGCCCTTTGATCGATATCGGCGTCCATATGCTCGATTTGGCCTTGTATCTGATGGGCAACCCGAAGCCGGTGTCTGTTTATGGAGCGACCTATGCCGAATTCGGGCCTAACCGGAAGGGAATCGGCAACTGGGGGACTCCGGATTGGAACGGGATTTATGACGTTGAGGATCTGGCCACAGCTCTCATTAAGATGGAAGACGGCAGTACACTGTCGCTGGAGGTCAGCTGGGCGGTTCATTCGGACACGGATAATACGCCGTTTATCCGCCTGATGGGCAGTGATGGCGGAGCGACCTATCGCGGTGCACAGGGACTGCTGCATACGGAGAAATTCAATCGCCCGCTCGATTCTGAGCTGCTCAAGCCGGAGCAGGATGAAGGGGAACGCATGCGGCTTAGCCGGCATTTCCTGGATTGCATCGGCTCTGGCCGTACGCCGATCAGCTCGGCACTGACCGGCCTGACTAACAATCTTGTACTGGATGCCGTGTACGAATCGTCCCGCACGGGTAACGAAGTGAAGCTGAATTGGGATGTATAGGGTGGCAAGGGCAGACATCGTTCAACAAAAGAGGAGGAGACGCAATTGATTAAAGGGTTGTCGCGCGCAGGAATAGGGGATGTGGGAGATATCGAAGCATTTGCTGAAAAAGCGGCGAAGCATGGCTTTGAAGCAATAGATGTCAGTGGCAAAGAGCTTCGTGAGTGGGCTGAGCGGCGAGGCCTTGAAGCTGCGCAAGAAACGCTGAGGAAGCATGAGCTAAGAATCGGCTCAATTGGGCTGCCGGTCGAGTGGCGCGCCGACGAAGCATCGTTCCGCGAGGGACTGGTCGAGCTGGCACGAGATGCGAAAGCCGCCGCTGCTTTTGGCTGTACAGCATGCTGCACGTATATCCTGCCGTCCACCGACCAGAACGCGGCTCACTTTATGGCGCTGGCCACCCGGCGCCTCCGCACTTGCGCAGAGCTGCTCGGTGCCTATGGCATCTCTTTGGGTCTGGAATTCGTAGGCCCGCATCATCTGCGTACCCGCTGGGCGAACCCCTTCATCTGGACGATGGAAGAGACGCTTGATTGGATCGCCGCGATCGACAGGCGCAACGTGGGCTTGCTTTTTGACGCGTATCACTGGTATACCACCGGCGGCACGAAGGAGGCTATTCTTAGCCTGAAGGCGGAGCAGATCGTCCATGTGCATCTCAATGACGCAAAGCCGTTGCCTGTCAGCGAAGTGCTGGACAACGACCGTCTCTATCCGGGCGAGGGCGTTATTGATCTGCAAGGCTTTTTGCAATCTCTGAATGTGATCGGGTATAAGGGTGTCGTGGCGCAGGAAATTCTGAGTCAGCAGTCTCCGCCGGACAGCAGTGATACGCTGATCTCCCGTTCGGCAGAAGGTTTCAGGCACGTATACCGGGCCGCCGGACTTCAGTAAGCGAGACTGGAATAAGGTAAAGTTTGCACCGGCGCGCGCCGGAACTGTGCGCAGTGCTTTCATAGACAGACAAACACCTTCAAGCTGAATCCTGCTAAGCAGCAGGACTTCAGGCATGAAGGTGTTTTGCATTGGGTGCACCGTGCTGTAACGATGACTGTTCCGCCTCAATCGCGCGGGGAACTGCGCGTGGTGAGGATCGTGCCGAGAATTCGGCGTGGTGCGAAAGTTGAGCTGGAACACCGCGTGGTGTGAATCGTGCCGAGAATTCGGCGTGGTATGGTGTGGAAGTCGTGACGAGAACTCTGCGCGGTGTGAAAGTCGAGCTGTTTACGCAGTGTCATATTTTGTACATACGGCCCAACGGTCAGCTAGGCGTATTGTAATGCGCGTACCGCACATAGCGAAGTTTTAACGGACAGAGCTGTACGTTAGAGCCTATCAAGACGATGGAAATAACCTGTACGACGCCTGATTTTGGGATATGAGCAATTAAGCGTCTGATATGAAGTTCTTTCGCGCTAAAAGTATTCTTACTCCACATGTAAAGAACTATATTATTTCCCTGTAGTATCTCTATAATAGAGTAGTTAACATGTCCTCTCCACACCTCGGCATAGAGTTGATTGCCGTAGTCTGGGGATGACGAACCTATCCACCAATACATCCGCGAGGCGTCTTGCGTGTCAGATGTATAGGTCTGGCACTTCAGGCTGTCCAGGAAAAACAAAAGGAGACAACAATATGCCTAAAGTCGTTATTACCGGAGGCAGTGGGATGCTGGGCCGCTGGGTCGTTCGACACTTTTTGGAGCATGGGTATGAAGTGTTAAATGTAGATACAAAACAGCCGGAGGAG
Organism: Paenibacillus algicola; assembly: GCF_005577435.1. Lineage (NCBI taxonomy): Bacteria > Bacillati > Bacillota > Bacilli > Caryophanales > Paenibacillaceae > Paenibacillus > Paenibacillus algicola. The sequence goes on from NZ_CP040396.1 coordinate 1,153,060, forward strand.
GCGTTATGCCGGACACTGCTAGTGAATTTGGAGGATCTGGGCGAAACCTATAGCGCGCTGGCCGGTGCGGATGCTGTTGTGCATTTGGCGGCGGTGCCTGCGATGAACATCCGCACCCCGGAGGTAACCTTCCGCAATAATGTGATGTCAACCTACAATATTTTGGAGGCTGCAGCGAATCTCGGTATTACGAAGGCCGTGATTGCGTCTAGCGAATCCTCTTACGGGATCGTTTTTGCCGTGCATCCATTTGCTCCGCAATATGTTCCGATGGATGAGCTGCATCCGCAGCTGCCCCAGGACAGTTATGGCTTGTCTAAAGTCGTGAATGAGCAGAATGCAGAGATGATTCATCGCCGGACCGGGATGCAGGTCGTATCCATGCGACTTGGTAATGTGATTCCGCCGGAATGGTACGAGCGTTTCCCGTCGTTCATTCATCGTCCTGAAGCCCGCGAGCGAATCCTCTGGAGCTACATCGACACCCGTGATGCAGCAGAAGCCTGCCGTCTGGCCGTAGAGATAGATGGGCTGGGAGCGGTGGCGTTGAACATAACCGCGGATGACACCAGCATGGATATCCCAAGCCGGGAGCTGATGCAGGCTCGCTATGCCGAGGTAACCGACTTCCGGACAACGCTGGACGGCTATGAGACCCTGATGGACAATCGCAAGGCCAAGCGCCTCTTAGGCTGGCAGCCGAAGTACTTCTGGCGCGAGCAAATGCTGCAGAAGTAGGACTTGGCGGCACCAAGTCCTGCCTTCCGCGGTAAGGACCTGTGAGGGCAAAGAGGCGAGTTATCGCCCTTTGCCCTTTTTTATTGCCGCGGCTCGCACGCTCGAACACGCCTCGCATCCCACGCGGGCTCGTAGTCTCGGATGCGCCTCGTATCTCACGCTGGCTCGCGCTCTCGAACACGCTTCGCATCCCACGCAGGCTCGCGTTCTCGGATGCGCCTCGTACCTCATACTGTCTCACGCTCTCGAACACGGCTCGTATCCTATATTGGCTCCTGCTCTAACGGTTGCCACAGCGCTTATTGTTAGCTAATCGGCAGCAAACTAATTCTAACGGTTGTGAGCGTGCTTAATTGATGGAATAGTTGCTCTAAAGCACCCAAATGACCGAAATAACGCGTCTGGCAACCGTTAGATTCAAAGTAACCATGAATTAGCACTTTTAGCACCTGTGGCAACCGTTAGAATTGTACTTGTTACGCGCTCCAACAATCGCGAATCGCACAATGCGTGCAAGCTCCCAGCTTGAACATGCTTCGCATCCCACACTGGTTCGCGCTCTCGGATGCGCCTCGCATCTCACACTGTCTCGCGCTCTCGGATGCGCCTCGCATCTCATACTGTCTCGCGCTCTCGAACACGCTACGCATTCCACGCTGTCTCCCGCTCTGGAACACAACCCCTATCCCACGCGGGCTTCCGCTCTAACGGTTGCCACAGCGCTTATTGTTAGCTAATCGGCAGCAAACTAATTCTAACGGTTGTGAACGTGCTTAATAGGTGGAGTAGTCGCTCTAAAGCATCCAAATGACCGAAATAACGCGTCTGGCAACCGTTAGATTCAAAGTAACCATGAATTAGCACTTTTAGCACCTGTGGCAACTGTTAGAACTACGGAGAGGACGTGTAGTCGGGAAAAAGCGAAGAGCCCGCCCCAACAACAGCACCAGAGCCTCCGCCCGCACTGAAGGCACGCTAGCTAACGCACACATAGCGGAGCACCGCTGCCACAAGCCCGCCTCCTCATACTACAGAGGTGGCGGCTTTTTTACTTGTGGCCGCATAAAGAACGTCTCGCAGGCGGACTCTAAGGAAAACCATTGTGGAGGCTATGACCATGAACAGCATCAAGAGATGGAGTGTGGCAGCGGCGGGGGTTCTCCTGCTGGCAGGCTGCGGCAATACAGCAACCGATTCAGCTCAGGAGGTCCGCCAGGATCGGGAGGGTGGAGGCCCGCAAGCATACAGCTACGAAGGCAATAACAGCTCCCGGATGGGAGACCTCGGAATAGACAGCAATCCACAGCCAGGCAGCGACTCCCAGCATGCTCGTGCAGGCTCGGAGTTTGAATATGGTCAGGTTCCCGTGATGCGCCATGCCGGCAAAGAATATGTGGACGTGCAGCAGCTGACAGAGCTTCTGGGGTACCGGATGCGAACCAAGGGGGGCACCGTCCTCATCGGCGACACCGGTCCGGAATATGAGCTGAAGTCCCGCGAGGCGCAGGCGCTCAGACAAGGGGAGACGGTGAGCCTGAGTGAAGCACCAGAGACGATTGAAGGCAAGCTCTGTCTGCCTGTTGGCGTGGTGGAAGAGCTGTTCGGGCAGGATATGGCGCTGCAGTTCGCAGAGGGACAGCTGCGTGCAAAGGTAATTGGGGAAGAAAAAACCTCGGAGAGCGCGGAAAGCACGGAAAGCACAGAAGAGAACACTCTCGAGATGAAGCAAACCGCACGCCATGACGCATACCGCTTTCAGGAGGACGAAGCAGGCGGGCTGCGTATGAACCGAAGCGGGGATGATGATGCCACCGGTGGCAATCTACAGGCACAAGCCGTAAGCGGCGGTGCGGACAAGCTGCTAACTACGGCAAAAAAATACCTGGGCGTGGAGTATGTTTTCGGCTCAACCTATCCCGAGGACAGAGCATTTGACTGCTCCTCTTACACACAGCATGTGTTCAAAAAGCACGGCGTTTCGCTCCCGCGTACTGCACGCTCGCAGAGCAAGGTAGGAAAAACCGTAAGCCGCAAATCGCTGCGCAAAGGCGACCTGCTCTTTTTCCGTGTGCCTGGCCGCTTCAAGTCGCAGAACATTGCGGGACATGTTGGCATATATATGGGGGATGGCATGATGATCCACGCCCTGGATGAGCCGAAGGACGGCGTACAGTACCGCAGCATTAATCTGCCATTCTGGGAAGAAAACTTTCTGTGGGCCAAGCGGGTAAGCGAATAGCTCCACCGGCACTCTACCCGAGCCTGTGCGAGCGCCTGAATAGCTCCACCGCACACTCTACCCGAGCCCATGCGAGCGCCTGAATTGCTCGGGCGTAAGGCCCTCCAGCTTCTTGAACACTGTGCAGTAATAGCTCGCGTGCTCGAAGCCGGACTGTTTCGCAATGTCCTGAATTCTAAGGCCGGGCTGCTGGAAGATCAGCTGCTTGCTGCGGTTGATCCGCTCCCGGTTTACATATTCCATGGGCCGAAGGTCCATGGCGGTCTTGAACAGCGAGCATAAATACTGGGGAGTCACCTGAGCTTGGTCCGCCAGCTGCTGAATACTCAGGGGCTGGTGGCAATGCTCTCTGATGTACGACAGCACGGGCTGCAGCCGTTCGGCATGCAGGTGGATCTGGTGGCGGCTCGTCGATAGCTGCTTCGGCAGATCCAGCAGGAAGGCGTAGAGCTGCTTCGACGCTGCGGCAGCTTCAAAAGGCTCCTGATCGGCAGCGCGTACAATGGGGGACAGCCCCCGGCTGAGTCCGGCAAAATCACTGACGAGATACACCCCGGAATGGTGAACGCCGGCTTGCTCCAGCAGCGGCCCGCACAGCGTCCCTTCAAAAGAAATAAACTGCATTCCCCACGGCTCTTGTGTGGCCTCATAGCGGTGAGGCTCATCGGGAAACAGGCAGATCGCCTGTCCCGGCTTCACGGCGTAGGAATGGCCGTTCACGTACAGACGGCCTTCCCCGGTGAGGGGCAGCAGCCACTGATAGGAGGCGAAGCCCTCGGGACGCCGGACCGGGTCCTGGTGCGTCCATTGTCCAGAGCTGGTCAAGTACAGGGGCAAATGCCTGTCGCGCTCCGTCACCAGAGCGTAGAAGATGAAATCCACGTTCATAACCTTCCCTCATACTTTCATATTTTTAAAGTGTATTGAAAATTGTTAAATAGAACTGCATTCCTGATCTGCTTTATAATCTGAATATAATGATATTATAGCAGGGAGTGGAGTAATGTGAGCAAATCTGGTGCAACCAAGCACAAGCTGAATTATACCCCGCCCGAGAACGGGTATCCGGAGTGGAACAACAATCCTGAAATTTTTCAGGTCGGGCGCTTGGAAGCGCATACGGCCTTTACCGCGTACGATTCGCTGGAGCAGGCTTTGCAGAAGCGTAATGAATCATCCAGCCGCTTTTCGCTAAACGGCAATTGGAAGTTCTCTTGGGCGAAGAACCCGGAGAGCCGCGTGCAGGGCTTTGAGTCTCTGGATTATGACTGCAGTACTTGGAAGGAGATTCCGGTGCCGTCGCACTGGCAGCTGCAGGGCTACGATTACCCGCAGTATACGAATGTCCGATATCCCTGGATCGAGCAGGAGGAGCTGAAGGCTCCGTTCGCTCCAACCTTGTACAATCCGGTCGGCTCCTACGTCACCACGTTCACTGTGCCAGAGGCTTGGAAGAATCAGCCGGTATTTATCAGCTTTCAGGGAGTCGAATCGGCCTTTTATATTTGGCTGAACGGAGAGCGGGTCGGGTACAGTGAGGATACGTTTACGCCGTCGGATTTTGACTTGACTCCTTACATCGTGGAGGGGGAGAACAAGCTGGCTGTCGAGGTGTACCGCTGGTGTGATGCCAGCTGGCTGGAGGATCAGGATTTCTGGCGGATGAGCGGTATTTTTCGAGAGGTATTTCTGTATACGGCACCGAATGTGCACATCTACGATTTTCGTGTAGAAGCCGAATTGGATGATGCTTATCAGCATGGCCATCTCCAGGTGAAGCTTCTGCTTCACAATTACGATGAAGGCGTGCAGGAGGGAATTACTGCAAGTGTGCAGCTGTATGATGCCAAAGATCAGCCGATCTGGCAGGAGCCTGGAATCCTGAAGGCCATCGGCGGAGCTTGGAGCGTGCAGCAGCTTCAGTATGAGGCAGAGGTAGCGTCACCAGAGCTCTGGAGCGCGGAATCTCCCGCGCTGTACACGCTGGTCATCCACTTACAGGATGCTGCAGGAGAGACGCTTCAATATGTGAGCAGCCGCACGGGCTTCCGCCGCTTCGAGATTGAAGGCAACCTGATGAAGCTGAACGGTCAGGTCGTGGAGTTCAAGGGTGTCAACCGCCACGAGTTCTCTTCTACTAAGGGCCGGGCCATCGGCTACGAGGAGATGCTGGCGGATATCAAGCTGATGAAGGCGTACAATATCAATGCTGTGCGGACCTCCCATTATCCAAACCATCCGGACTGGTATGATCTTTGCGATGAATATGGTCTGTACGTGATCGACGAGGTCAATCTCGAAACCCACGGCTCGTGGTATTACAAGCAAAAAGAGCTTCTCGATACCCTGCCGGGCAGCCGCCCGGAGTGGCGGGACAACGTGCTGGATCGCAGCCGGTCGATGTTCGAGCGCGACAAGAATCACCCGTCTATTCTGATTTGGTCGCTTGGCAATGAGTCCTTCGGGGGCGACAACTTCCTGCATATGTACGACTATTTCAAGCAGGAGGATCCATCCCGCGTAGTGCATTATGAGGGTGTGTTCCACTATCGTCCCAGCGAGGCGGCTTCAGATATCGAGAGCCATATGTATTCCCATGTGCGGGTCATTGAGGAATATGCTGCGAATCAACCGCCGAAGCCGTTCATTTTGTGTGAGTACAGCCATGCGATGGGGAACTCCTGCGGGGGCCTGAGCACGTACTGGGAGCTGTTCGACCGCTATCCCGTGCTGCAGGGCGGATTCATTTGGGACTGGATCGATCAGGGCATTCAGACAACAAACCAAGAAGGAGAGACGTACCTCGCCTACGGCGGTGACTTTGGAGAATCGCCTCATGACGGAACGTTTTGCGGGAACGGGTTGATTTTTGCAGACCGGACGGTATCGCCGAAGCTGTACGAGGTTAAGAAGTGCTACCAGAATGTCCGCTTCAACGCAGAGGATCTTAAGAACGGTGTAATTACGGTGAGCAACCGGAACCTGTTTACAGATCTGGCGGCTTATGATTTCAAGTGGACGCTGGCTATTGACGGCATCGTGAAAAAAGAAGGCACAACGACTCTTTCCGCCGCCCCGGGTACAGCCGTCTCCATCGAGCTGAAGGAAGCCGTGGAGGCCGCGGCCGCTTGGGGGGATCAGGGAGAGGCGGTTCTGACCGCTGCTCTTCTGCTGAAAAAAGATACGCCGTGGGCTCCCGCCGGCCATGAAGTGGCCTTTGAGCAGTTTATCATGCCGGTTACAGCAGCGGCTCCGGTCATCACCCGTCTGACTCCGGAAGGAGCCCTGAAGACGTCTATGGAAAATGGAGCTTTAACGGTTCATGGCGAAGGGTATGCGGTACGCTTTGACCTGGCAACCGGCGAGCTGGTGTCTTACGCAATCGGCGGTCAGGAGCTGCTGACGAAGGCGCCTGTCCCGAATTTCTGGCGCGCGCTGATCGATAATGACCGGGGGAACAAGCTGGAGGAGCGCAGCTCCATCTGGCGCACGGCCAGTCAGGAGCGCACCTTGCAGAAGCTCACCTACGAGGAAGGGGAGCGTTGCGTCCGCGTTCGGGTGCAGTATAGCCTGCCTACTGTGCCGGAATCCTCCTGCATCATCCAGTATGAGGTGCAGGATGGCAGGATCGACGTCTCCCTGCACCTGACGCCGGGAGCCGGACTGCCAGAAATTCCGGAGGTTGGACTCATGCTGGAGCTGGACGGCTCCTTTAATGAGCTGGAATGGTACGGCAAGGGACCGTTTGAGAACTACTCCGACCGGAATACCGGCGCCAAGCTGGCTCTTTATTCCGGCAAGGTCAGCGAGCAGTGGGTTCCGTATTTAAGGCCGCAGGAGTGCGGCAATAAGACGGAGGTGCGGCGGGCTGTAGTGCGCAGCCAGGAGGGTGCAGGCCTTGAAATTACCGGATCTCCCAAGTTTGAATTCAGCGCACTGCCGTATACGCCGCTGGAGGTTGAAGGCAGCGACCATGCCTATAAGCTGCCGCAATCCAGCAAGACCGTGGTCCGCATCATGGGCAAGCAGATGGGCGTCGGCGGAGATGACAGCTGGGGCGCCCGCCCGCATCCCGAGCATGTGCTGCATGCCAACCGCAGCTATAGCGTGAGCTTTACGCTTCGGGGCTTGGTGTAAGCCAAGGCCCGTGGACCCCGACAAGCTATAGCTCCCGATCACACTCGCGGAGACAATCAGGAAGAGCAGGACGTTCAGGGGATTGATCCTGGCGTCCTGCTTATTTTTGTATCCCGTTTCCATTAATTGTCCATTAAATTGATACTCAGCTATTGAATCAAAAACCGAACAATAAGGCTATAAAATGACCATAACGTTCATTCATTGTTCCTATTATCGACATATTACAACATAAATAGACCCTTTAAAGCTCTAAAAACTAAATTTAGCTTTGACAACTTCCTCACAATCCAATAGGATGATAGATAGAAGAAAGAGCAATCAATTAGGAGGCTTAACACACGCAATGAGAAAATCCTGGTCTATGATTCTAACCCTGGTACTGACATTTGGCTTGCTGGCAGGCTGCGGAGATAAACCTGCGGAGCAGACAGCAGCTGGAGATACCGGCAATGCCGGAGAGAAGAAGCGGATCGCGCTCGTGCTTCCGGAAGAGATTGGTGTGAACCCGTTCTTTGCTTTGATGGATGAAGGCTTGAAGAAGGCTGGTGAGGATTTCGGCGTGGAAGTGAAGACGATCGAATCTACAGACCCGGCTTCGATTGAAAGTAACCTGCGCACAGCGGTTGCCGAGCAGTATGACCTGATTATTACCTCGACGTTCCAGATGGAGGATGCACTCAAGAAGATCGCACCGGAGAACGGAGACGTTCCATTTGCGATTGTAGATACCGTCGTTGACCTGCCGAATGTACGGAGCGCAGTGTTCCGGGAGCATGAGGCGGCTTACCTGCTGGGCGCCGCTGCAGGCCTTGCGACACAAACTGGCAAGGTAGGCAATGTGGTAGCGGCCGATATTCCGATCATGCACAAGTACATCAAGGGCTTTGAAGAAGGCGCGAAGTCGGTTCGCCCGGATGTAGAAATCTTCGTTAACTATGTCGGCAGCTTTACCGATCCGGCGAAAGCGAAGGAGTTTGCATTGCTGCAGCATTCCAAGGGCGCGGACTTCATCGCGGCCATGTCGGCAGTCGGCGATTTGGGAGTGTTTGAAGCCGCGAAGGAGAAGGGCTTCTACACCTCCGGACAAGATACGGACAATACGGGTACGGACCCGGAGCATGTCGTCCTGTCCCAGCTTAAAGGAGTGGACGCTGTGACGTATGAGACGGTGAAGGATTTTGTGGAAGGCAGCTTTACCTATGATGTGAAGGATTATGGCTTGAAGGAGAAGGGCGTAGGCCTGACTTACGTGACTCACGAAAGTGAAACTCCGCTGAATGACTTCATCGGACAAGATGTGATCGATCAGCTCAAGACGATTTCCGAGGACATCATTTCCGGTAAGATCACCGTGACGAATGCATTGCAGCAATAATATACAGGGCTAGGCCGACCGGCTGTCGATGGCAGCCGGTCTTTCATTCATGTAAGCGAGGGAGGAGACACGTTCATGCTGCTCGAAATGGATCACATTACGAAAAAATACGGCGATTTCAGCGCCAACCGCGGCATTGATTTTTCCCTCCGGCCGGGCGAGGTGCATGCCATCGTCGGGGAGAACGGAGCAGGCAAGACGACGCTGATGCGGATTTTATACGGCATGGAGCAGCCCACCTCCGGCACGATCCGGATTGATGGCAAGGAGGTCTCCTTCAGCAGTCCCCTGGATGCCATGAAGCAGGGGATTGGCATGGTGCATCAGCACTTTATGCTGTTTCCTTCCTTTACGATTGCAGAGAATATTGTCATAGGCAGCGAGCCCGGCAAAAGCGTGCGCTTTGACCGGAAGCAGGCTTCCGCCATTGTGCAGCAGCTATGTCAGCAATACGGAATGAAGGTAGATCCGGAAGCCGTGGTGGGAAGCAGTGCTCCCGGTGTCCAGCAGCGGGTCGAAATTTTGAAGGTGCTGTATCAGGGAGCGGAGGTCATCATTCTCGATGAACCAACAGGGGTGCTGACTCCGATCGAGGTGCAGGAGCTCCTGTCTGCCATCAAGCTGCTCACGAAGCAGGGCAAAAGCTTCATCCTGATCAGCCACAAGCTGAATGAGGTGCTGGATGTGGCGGACCGCATTACGGTGCTGCGGGACGGTGCGGTAACCGGTACTGCCATGAAGGGAGAAACCGATGCCAGCCAGCTGTCCCGAATGATGGTGGGGCGTGAGCTTAAGGAGCTGAACCGGACCCCGGCAGCACCGGGACAAGAGCTTCTGGCCCTGACAGATGTAACACTCCGCCAGAAGGCTGGCAAGCCGGTGCTGGATCAAGTCCATCTCCATGTGCGGGCTGGAGAAATTGTCGGGATCGCCGGGATTTCCGGCAACGGACAGTCCGAGCTGCTTCAGGTCATTTCCGGCCTGCTGCAGCCAGACGAGGGCCGCATCATGCTTAATGGTTCAGAAATTACAGGCCAGTCGATCCGAAGCATTCGGGATCAGGGTCTGGCTCATATTCCTGAGGACCGGTACGTCTGGGGAGCGAACCGCGAGGCTACTGTGCTGGATACCGGATTGATGGGACATCAGCGCAGACTGCAAACAAGGGGATTCATGAAACAGAAGGACATCCGTCAGATGGTATCCCGCTGGATTTCCAAGTTTTCGATCAAGACCGGCTCTCTGTCCACGAGTACGCAGTACTTGTCGGGGGGGAATTTACAGAAGCTGATCGTGGCCCGGGAGCTGGAGCAGGATACCCCGTTTCTCATTGCTGCAGAGCCTACACGCGGCGTGGATATCGGTGCGATGGAGACCATTCACAGCGAGCTGCTGAAACGCCGCGAGCAGGGGAGCGGCATTCTGCTCGTATCCTCCGAGCTGACCGAAATTATGAAGCTGTCGGACCGTATTCTGGTCATGTTCGAGGGCCGCATTGCCGGGGAGCTTCGGGCAGAGGAAGCGAGTGAGGAGAAGCTGGGGCTTTTGATGGCGGGAGGAACGATAGGATGAAACAAGGATTAAGACTTTTCGCTCCACTTCTGCAGCCGGTCGCGGCCGTGCTTGTCGGTCTGCTGGTAGGAGCGGCAGCGATTCTGATTGCTGGTGGAGAGATCTGGACGACATATGCCGAAATGTGGAAGGGAGCCTTTGGCAGCTTCTACTTTGTTACGAGCACGCTCGCAAGATCAACACCGATTATTCTGGTCGGGCTGGGGGCTGCATTTGCATTCCGTGCAGGCTTCTTTAATCTGGGCGCTCCGGGACAGATGATCTTCGGCGCGCTTGCCGCCTCGCTGACCGGATTGTATCTGCCGGGACCGGGCTGGCTAATCTGCATTGCGGCTATCCTTGCCGGTATTCTGGCAGGAGGGCTATGGTCGGTGATGGCCGGCTATTTCGATGCACGCTTTGCGGTGAACCTGCTCATTTCCACGCTGCTGCTGAACTATATTGCCGATCTGTTTGCGGGATACCTGGTGAGTTATCCGCTTCGTGATACGTCCGGTTCTGCGGCGATGGCTCAGTCCGCCATGCTCGACAGCAGCGTATGGCTGCCCAAGCTGTTCCGGGGCATGCCGCTGCACATCGGTTTTCTGTTCGCAGCCTTGCTCGCTGTAGTCATTTATGTGCTGCTAAAACGCACAAGAGTAGGGTATGAGGTGCGGATGCTGGGCGGCAACCCGCTGTTTGCACTGTACGGCGGCATTAACCGCGGGACGATGATGCTGGGTGCCATGTTCTTTAGCGGCGGCCTGGCAGGACTAGGAGGCGCGGTTGAAGTGCTGGGCTCGCAATACCGTTACATCGACGGCGCGCTGACTTCAGCGGATTATGCCTGGACCGGCATCATGGCGGCTTTGCTCGCCCGCTCTAATCCGTTAGGCACACTGCTGGCAGCCGTATTCCTGGCCGCGCTGCAGACCGGTGCCATGGGTGTCGAGCGTAACACCGAGGTGCCGCTGGAGGTTGGAGCGATTATTCAGGCTGCCCTGATCTTGTTCATTTCTGCACAGTTTACGTATGATTTCTGGAAGCGCAAAAGGGGGAGCAAGTCACATGGAACAGCTGTTTGATCTCGCACTGCTGAATACGGCCCTCCGTGTTCTGGCTCCTATACTGCTGGCGGCGCTGGGGGGCGCACTATGTGCGCGTGTCGGTCTGTTTAATGTCGGGCTGGAGGGGTTCATGCTGCTCGGTGCCTTCGCGGCGATTGCCGGCAACTATTTCTTCGGCAATGTGCTCCTGGCGATTCTTTTTGCCGTGCTGGTCGTGCTCCTCTTCTCACTGCTGTTCGCCTATCTGTCCATCCACCTGAAGGCGAATGTCATTGTTGTCGGGATCGCGATGAACGCGCTGGCAGCGGGTCTGACTACATTCAGTTTACGGGCGATTTTTGACGTTAAGGGTGCCTTCTATGATAAGGAAATGGTCGGTCTTCCAAAATGGGATATTCCCGTACTGGAGAGCGTCCCCGGGCTGGGGCCGATTCTTTCCGGGCACACGCCGCTCGTGTACCTCGCGTTCCTCGTGGCCGGGCTGATGTGGTTCTACTTCTACCGCACGAAGAACGGCTTCCGGTTTCTGGCGTCAGGAGAGAATCCGCTGGCGGCATCCAGTCTTGGAATCCGGGTGCGGCGTTACCAGTACGGGGCCGTTCTTGCGAGCGGGGTGCTGTGTGCGCTAGCCGGTGCACAGCTCTCCTTGGGCCAGCTGACCATGTTCACGGAGGGCATGACCGATGGCCGCGGCTTTATCGCGCTGGTTGCAACGATGCTGGGACAGTCCGGTCCGCTGGGCGTGACGGCGGCCAGCCTGCTCTTCGGCTTTATGGAAGCCCTGAGCATCCGCTTTCAGGGCCTTGCGCTGCCGACCCATTTTACACAGATGCTGCCGTATCTCGTCACCATTGCTGCCATGTTCTTTTTCAAAGACAAGAGTTTTCTGAAGGATGCCCAGAAGCAGGGCACCAGCTCGCGGTAAACATCGGGACGGGATATGATACAATACCAAGGACACGACATTTTGTCCCCGAAAGGAGAAGACAAGCATGCACAACAAGGCTGAGCGCCTCAAGAAAATGAAGCCCCTGCCGCTCGGCAGCCTGAGCGAGGAACAGCGTGCGAAGCTGCCGCCCGGACAAGCGCTGACGGAGAAATTTCCGATTCTGCATGAGGGTGAAGTGCCTGAGTATGAGATGTCACAGTGGAGCCTGAATGTATTTGGCGAGGTGGAAGAGAAGCGGACCTTCAGCTATGAAGAGCTGCTGGCGCTGCCGACCGTTACGGTGAACTGCGATATTCACTGTGTGACCCGCTGGTCCAAGCTGGATACGGTATGGGAGGGCATCTTATTCCGGGATTTTCTCCAGCTGCTGAAGGTTAAGCCGGAGGCCAAGTATGTCATGTTCCATGCGGACCCTGATTATGATACTAACGTGCCGCTGGAGGATTTGCTGCGCGATGACGTGCTGCTTGCCTTAAAATTTAACGGAGAGCCGCTGACGAAGAAGCACGGCTGGCCGCTGCGCACTCTTGTGCCGCACCGCTACTTCTGGAAAAGTGCGAAATGGCTGCGCGGCATCGAATTTATGACAGAGGACCGTCCCGGCTTCTGGGAAAAGAATGGCTTCCATAACGAAGCGGACCCGTTCAAGGAAGAGCGGTTCAGCGGAGAAGCCCTGCCGATTCCAGAGGATGAGTGGACCCATAAGGAGTATGACTGAGATGCTGATGCCGATTTTACAGGTTCAATCCGAAGACATGCCGGAGTATGGCATTGTGTGCGGTGATCCGCAGCGAGCCGAGCGAATTGCCGGCTTCCTGCAGGACGTCCGCGAGCTTGCGTTCAGCCGTGAATACCGGACCTTTACGGGTACATATCAAGGAGTCAGGCTGGCCGTAACGAGCCACGGCGTCGGCTCACCGGGAGCGGCAGTATGCTTCGAGGAGCTGATCCGCTCCGGCGTGAAGACACTGATCCGTGTTGGAACAGCCGGCTCCTATCATGCCGAGCTTCCGGCCGGCAGCCTGGTCGTCAGTACAGCGGCTATCCGCACGGACGGACTGACTCGCCAGCTGGTGCCGGAAGGCTTCCCGGCTGTCGCTGACAGTGCAGTGACCCAAGCGCTGGAGGAGAGTGCGCTGGCATTGAAGGGCGGCGCCGTCCGCAAAGGCATCACCGTCACGCTGGATGTGTTCTTCAACGGTGTCGAAGAGGTGCCGCATGCCAAGTACAAGGCGGCCGGTGCGCTGGGCGTGGAGATGGAGATTGCTGCGCTATACGTTATTGCGTCGCTGCGCGGAGCGCGGGCGGGCGCCATTGTCGCGATGGACGGCTATGCTGACAGCGACCTGGCGGCAGAATATGACCCGCATACCGACACGGTGGCACGGGCCGTGGAACGCGAAATACAGGCTGCACTGGATGCCGTGGCCAAGCTGGCCAAGGCCGATGACTGAGGCAACAGTCAGTCAGGCGGACCCCATGAGGCAATCATAGCTAACGAACGAGATGACGGTCTCCCTTTTTGGAGGGAGGCTGTTTTTTTATGGATGGAGAGAAGCCCTTCATATTTTTGCCATTACAAATTAAGTGACGGGAACGTATTGACATCAAAAATCAGGTATTGTTAAATAAAAGAAGTGTTGGCACTCGAGAGCATGGAGTGCTAAAATTTGAACATTTTCGGTTTATGAAAGGAGACTCATCCATGGCTCAGAAAGAATTCAAGGCAGAATCCAAACGCTTGCTGGAAATGATGATTAACTCCATCTACACCCAGCGCGAGATTTTCCTCCGGGAGCTGATCTCGAACGCCAGCGACGCGATCGACAAGATCTACTATAAAGCGCTGACTGATGATCAGCTCGTATTTAATAAAGAGGATTACTACGTTCAGGTCAAGGCAGACAAGGATCAACGTACGCTGACTATTACTGACACAGGCATCGGTATGACCCAAGAAGAGCTGGAGAACAATCTGGGTACGATTGCCAAGAGCGGCTCTCTCGCCTTCAAGAGCGAGAATGAAGCGAAGGATGGCCATAACATCATCGGCCAGTTCGGGGTGGGGTTCTACTCCGCATTCATGGTCGCGGACCATGTTACGGTAACCACGAAGGCATTGGGCTCGGCGGAAGCTTATCGCTGGGAATCCAGCGGTGCAGAAGGTTACACCGTGGAAGTTGCTGAGAAGGACACGGTCGGCACTGAGATCGTCTTGAAGATCAAGGAGAATACAGAAGAGGACAGCTATGATGAATTTCTTGAAGAGTACCGTCTGAAGGCGATCATCAAGAAGTATTCTGATTTTATCCGTTATCCGATCAAGATGGAAATTACCGGTCAGCGTCCGAAGGAGGATGCCGAGGGCGAGTTCGAGGAGTACCGCGAAGAGCAGGTTGTGAACAGCATGGTTCCGATCTGGCGCAAGAACAAGGACGAGCTGACGGATGAGGATTATGCCAATTTCTACGCCGAGAAGCGTTACGGCTTTGATAAGCCGCTCAAGCATATCCATGTTAAGGCAGACGGTGCGGTCGTATACAATGCAATCTTGTTTATTCCGGAGAACACACCGTTTGACTACTACACCAAGGAATATGAAAAAGGCCTGGAGCTCTACTCCAACGGCGTCCTCATCATGGACAAATGCGGCGATCTCCTTCCGGATTATTTCAGCTTCGTGAAGGGGATGGTAGATTCCGAAGACCTGTCCCTTAATATTTCTCGGGAAATGCTGCAGCATGACCGCCAGCTGACTCTGATTGCCAAGAACATCAAGAGCAAGGTCAAGAGCGCGCTGCTGAGCCTGCTGAAGGAAGAAAGGGAGAATTACGAGAAGTTCTACTCCGCCTTTGGCAGACAGCTGAAATTCGGCGTATACAATGACTACGGCCAGCATAAGGACGTGCTGCAGGATCTGCTGCTGTTCCATTCCTCCAAAGAGAAGAAGCTGGTGACGCTGGATGAGTATGTGTCCCGCATGCCGGAAGACCAGAAGTACATCTACTATGCAGCCGGTGAGTCCATCGACCGGATCGAGAAGCTCCCGCAAACAGAGCTGGTAGCGGACAAGGGCTATGAAATCCTCTATTTCACAGACGATGTGGATGAGTTCGCGATCAAAATGCTCATGAGCTACAAGGAGAAGGAATTCAGATCCGTATCCAGCGGTGACCTGGGTATCGATTCCGAGGCGGAGGAGAAGGCCGAAGAGGCTGCCGAGAACGATAACAAGGAGCTGTTCGAGGCAATGAGCGGCATCTTGAGCGGTAAAGTGAAGAGCGTTAAAGCTTCCAAACGCCTGAGATCCCATCCGGTCTGCCTGTCCACCGAAGGTGATCTGTCCATCGAGATGGAGAAGATCCTGAATCAAATGCCGAATAACCAAGGCATTCAGGCGGATAAGGTGCTTGAGATCAACATTAACCATAATGTATTCCAATCCCTGAAAAACGCACAGCAAAACGACCAGGAGAAGCTGGCCCTGTACACCAACCTGCTGTACAACCAGGCGCTGCTGATCGAAGGTCTGCAGGTGTCAGACCCGGTTGAGTTCACGAATGATATTTGCAAAATGATGGTGTGATTTAGGTACAAATATTAGCAGGATAGATAGCCAATACACTTCTAAGAAAGTATATGATTCACTTTTAAGTGATCATCTTATACTTTTTTACGAAGTGTATTTTTTTGTGAGATTTTATATAGGTAGATTTAACTGTTTTCTGTCTAGGACATTTGAATTCAATGTTCTATAGTTCGACAAAAAGATTGTCTAATTGACGTTTTCTCTTAAAAAAGACCCCATCATTGGTAGTGTAAAGTACGGTTTTTAAAATGAAATGTGACATTTAACAACTTATTTAGCATATGTTATAGTTCCTGTGTATCATGGAAAATTAATGAATTAATGTTAGTGTTTTATACATGTCATGACAAAATACATTGAAAAGGATGGATTGAATGAAATCATCAAAAGTACTAAAACTTGTAATCTCTTCACTGATTATATCGGGAACAGGCTTTTATCATGTTAATGCTCAGGAAAATGTGATGGATTATCATCATGAAGAGAACATGACCATAAATAATCCAGGAAATGAATCCACAGGGGCAGTGAAAGACGACTTAACTCTGACCCCTGAGACGGAAGAGTATTGGAGAAAGCAAGCAGAAGCTAAAGATATGGAAATCATGCTCAATAATCATAGTGAAGAAAACGCGACCCCAATTAATACAGGAAAAGAGACAGGGGCCATGAAAGACGACCCTACTCTAACACCAGAGACTGAGGAGTATTGGAAGAAGCAAGCGGAAGCTAAAGACAAGGAAATATTGATGACCATGCCATTAATTCAATCACAACTAAATGGCTCTATTGGAATCCAAGCAGTATATACAGTTGGAGTTCCTAATTACCAGCAAGAAACTTCCTATTGGTGCGGTCCTGCTGCAGTGAGGCAAACCTTAGCATTTCACAAAAACAAAAGTAATTCTACGCAAAGTTTACCGAGTCAGACAACTTTAGCCTCTTTAGCAGGTACTTCTACAGATGGCTCTACAACAACTGGTCTCGCAAAGGCTTTAAACAATTACAATGGCACCTTCGGGTCGTTCGTTTATGTGGCGGCTGATATTACAACTGCAGGATCTGCAAGTGCTGCATTTGACCTTTTTAAAAGCAGAGTTACATCTCCCATAATTAATGAAACTTATGCGCCTATCGTCTTACTTGAAACGGTATACCTTGACCGTTACTCAGGAAGAGGTATCAGGCATTATAATACAGTTAGCGGTTGGAATAACACTGCGGGTCAATTAAGACTAGTTGATCCACATAACAATAATCAGTACTTAGGAACATTCTGGGATCCTATGGGTTCAGGAAGCTCAAATGGTGTCTTTAGAGCTGTATATAATGCTGATCTTAATGGTACCAATAAAGCAATGGTATATTAAGATATTTACAAAGATTGGAGGGGGATCCCCTCCTCCTTTCTTTTTGAAAGGAGACAAATCATGAAAGAGTTAATGTCATGCCTGCTTCTTATAACGATATTACTGGCTGGCTGCACAGAAGAAATTCAACCATTAAAGGATCTGGAGTCTGTGGAGCATGAAAACGAAGTCAGTCATGAGGAGGAGGTCGTTGAAGAAAATCAGAATGAAAATCAGAAATCTCCCTATGGAATGACCCAAATCAAGCTGCCCTATAATCAGTACACACAGCCTTGTACGTGGGGTGGACAGTTATTTGTACCAGTAAACTCGGAAAAGGAAGGGCTGCAGAACCAGATTTTGTCCTATGACATGGAGACGAAACAGTCCGAAATCATATATTCATCCAAGCTTACCTACGCAGCGATTAATGATCTAACATGCAGTGCGGATTATATGGTCTGGGTGGAGACGGATGAGTTTGGTATGAAAGCTTCTGTTCACGCAATGGACCGGGCAGAAAATACAGAAACGATCATATTTCAATATGAGGATCCAGAGAAAGTAGCTATGGACGCTCCTGTACTGCATGAGAACTGGGTCGCTTGGATGACCACAAACTATGATCAGCCGGAGGTCATGTTATACGATTTATCCAGTAACAAATTGCAAACCATTGCAGTTATAGAGGCTGCGGGTCTGCATAATAACTTTGTCGATTTCCATGAAGATGAACTGCTGTGGACAGATACCGTGAATGACAAGGGTAAATATTATTTGTACGACCTTAATAGTGGTGAGATTGATGAAATCAACTCTGAGTATCCCTACATCGGCTATGCAAGGTTTGCAGATGATCAAATACTCAGCATTAATTTTGAAGATGTACAAAAATGGACCACAGGAAAGTTTGGAACACTTGATATAGACTCACAACAATTTGAACTTATCGAAAAGGATTATATCAGTCGTTTTGACACCTATAACTATCACATAGCCTACATTACAAAGGATCATAAATTGATGTATTACCGTGCTAATGATAATCAAAAAGTTGATCTTACGGAATATACGCAGAAGACTGTAGATACCTTAGACTTCACGAATGAAGGGCTGCTGGTTGCGGGTACGTCAAGCCCTGAATATTCAGAACTATTCGTCTTCACAAATTTGCTGAAGGACGATGAGTAAGGTAGTTTTAATTCTCACATTATAGGGGGGATTTCCATTAACAAACATAAACTTTTAATCTATCTATTTATTTTATGTTCACAGTTTCTAATAATCATAAATATTGCTTTGGCGCAGAACTACTCAGCAAGCTTGACCAGCAATCCGGAAGGAATTTCAATCAGTAATGATATTGCAGATCTATTGATCACTGATGATCGGTGGTCCATAGAAAAATTCAAGACCTACTATGAATCCTCCACATTCCTGAGCATTTTATTCATCGTTTTTACTCTAGTACTTGTCGTGAGATATTATCTGAAAAATAACAATAGCAGTTAGTGCTCAGCATAAGGGGAAGACAATACGTAATTGAGGTGCTCTCTTTGCGGTTACAGGTACGGCCAATCCTGAATGCAGAGTTGTTCGTTTTCGTGTTAAATTGCCATCTTATTCTTGTTCATGAACTACCCTTGCCGATTACAATGTATCTAAACCACACCCGCCGTTAACACAGCCAGCGGTCCATCCTCCGCGATGATCGGCTGGAGGCTGTACACCGAGATGGGGAACATGGGTAAGCCGACATAGTAGGGAGTGATCGCATACAGCGGATAAAAGAGCACCAGGGCTTTATCGGCCAGATAAAAATCCTGATCAGACTGCACGGTAACCGAATTGTCCAGCACGGGCAGATCCCGCTCCTTAATCTGTCGCTTTACCTCGGCGGCCAATACGGCTTCATAATTGGAGCCTGGCTTAAATAAATCACCCAGACGGTACAGCTGCCCGGTTGCTGTGCAGAAGGTCAGGCCTTTGGCCACAGTATACCCATGAGCCATAGGCGTGGAATACGTATAATTACTGAGCATCAGGCTGAGGATGCCGCGTTCATTCGTCTTGATCTCAAAATGTACGGTCATCTCTGGATTGCTGCCGCTCTGAACGCTCTGCTGCTGCCGCTCCATTTCCTGCAGAGCCATTACAATGTTATGGTTGATCTTATGCTCGGCCTGCTGGCTGGCAAGCCCCCGGACTTGTGGGTACTGAATAAGCGCATTCGGCGTTCTGTAGGTTAAGGTTTGAATCTGCACCGGCGGTTCATATAAGCTCATAGGTTTTAATCTCCTGTCAAACGTGATACATCAGCCTATGCAGCATTTCCCAAGGCTGATACAGCGCGAGCGGCTTTTTCCCGTCTCATATTCCCTTCAGCAGATCCAATTGCGGATTTTCGGACTTGTACTTTTAGGTTTTTATTTTGATATTGACGGCGGTGCGGAATGACGGTATATTTAACACCAAACAACATAACAAATATGTTATTAAGTGCGTGTTTGTTATTTTGTTATGTTATTATCCTATCATATGTAACCGGATGCAATAGAACCTGACGAACCTAAAGGAGCGCGTGATGAACTTGAACAAGATGCTTATTCAAGACTGGACATTTAGAGAAGTAGGGAGACAGGAATGGCTGCCTGCGAAGGTGCCGGGCTGTGTTCATACTGATTTACTGCATAATGGCCAGATTAGAGATCCTTTCTATGGTACAAATGAGCATGATTTGCAGTGGATTGACAAGAAGGACTGGGAGTATAAAACCGTCATTGAGGTCACAGAGGAAATGTACGCTGAGCAGCAGCTGGATCTGGTATTTGAAGGCTTGGACACGTATGCGAATGTATATTTGAACGAAACTCAGGTGCTCTCGGCCGATAACATGTTTCGATCCTGGAGAATCAAGGTGAAATCTCTCCTCAAGATGGGCAGCAACACACTGCGCATTGTATTTCGTTCTCCGATTCAAGAGGATCTGCCGAAGCTCGAAGCCTTGGGCTACCCGTTACCGGCTACCAATGACCAGTCTGAGGTGGGCGGTCTTGGCGAGAAGAAGCTTAGCATTTTTGCACGAAAAGCGCCCTATCACTACGGCTGGGACTGGGGTCCGCGGTTTGTGACCTCCGGAATCTGGAGACCGGTCTCGCTGGAGGCCTGGTCTGGCGTTCGCATCAGCGACGTGTTCATCCGGCAGGATGAGGTATCGGCCCCGCTTGCCCGCCTTACAGCACAGGTAACCTTTGAGACGGATGCTTCGTTCAGTGGTATCCTGACGGTAAAGACGGAGGACAGCCGCTGGTCAAAAGAGCTTCAGGTGAGTGCGGGGAAGCATACGGCAGAGCTCCCACTGGATATAGAGCAGCCGAAGCTATGGTGGTCCAGAGGCTTGGGCGAGCCTCATCTGTACACCTTTAAGGCGGAGCTGAAGGGAGCACAGACATCGGCAGAAGCTTCAGTACGCACCGGACTGCGCAGCGCCAAGCTGATTCGGAAGAAGGATCAGGAGGGCACATCCTTTTACATCGAGCTGAACGGAACGCCAGTGTTTGCCAAGGGGGCAAACCATATTCCCAATGACAGCTTCCAAACAGAGGTTACGACAGAGCGCTATCGTCATGAGATTGCCTCGGCCGCAGAGTCCAATATGAACATGCTTCGCGTCTGGGGCGGCGGCATTTATGAAGAGGCAGCCTTCTACGAGCTGTGCGACGAGTACGGCATGATGGTGTGGCAGGATTTCATGTTTGCATGCAGTATGTATCCGGGCGACCCCACTTTCCTCGAAAGTGTGAAGCTTGAAGCAGAGGATAATGTCGTGCGGCTGCGCAATCACCCTTCGATCGTGCTATGGTGCGGCAATAATGAAATTGACACCGCTTGGTCGCATTATGATGAGCATGGTGGCTGGGGCTGGAAGAAGGATTACAGCGCAGCGCAGCGGGAGCGGATCTGGAAGGATTATGAGGCTATTTTTCACGAGGTGCTGCCGAAGGCCGTTTCTTCTTATGCGCCGGGCATGGATTACTGGCCGTCTTCTCCGATGGTCTCACTCACCGGCGACATCAGTCAGCATGCGCATTCCAGCACCACGAGCGGAGACATTCACTACTGGGGTGTGTGGCATAACACGGAGCCGTTTAGCAATTATGAGGTGCATGTCGGCCGATTCATGAGCGAGTACGGATTTCAGTCCTTCCCGGAGCCGCGCACCGTCCGCACTTATGCTGAGGAAAGCGATATGGAGCTGGAGTCCAAGGTCATGCTGGCCCACCAGAAGAACGGCGCCGGCAACCGCTTGATCAAGAGCTATATGGATCAGTACATGAATGAGCCCAAGGATTTCGAAGCCTTCCTTCATATGAGCCAGATGCTGCAGGCTGATGCAATGAAGACGGCCATTGAAGCTCATCGCCGCCGGATGCCATACTGCATGGGGACACTATACTGGCAGATGAATGACTGCTGGCCTGTTGCTTCCTGGGCAGGCATGGATTACCTAGGACGCTGGAAGGCGCTGCAGTATACAGCCAAGCGCTGCTTCCGCGATCTGAGCCTCATTGTACATCATCAGGAGGGGGAGCAGAGGCTGGAAGTGTATGGGGTGTCTGATCTGCGCGAGGAAACGGCGGGTCACCTTGAGCTGTGTCTGATGGATCTTCAAGGTAACGTGCTGTGGCGTGATCAGCTGGACATTCTTGTGCAGGCGCAGCAGTCGAGCATTCTGTACGAGATTGATGCCGCTGAGCTCCTGTCCGGGCAAGAGGCCGGAAGGGTAGTGCTGCAGGCAGAGCTGAAGCAGCAGGACATGCTGCTTGACAGCAAGACATTCTATTTCGTCCACGATCGTGATCTTCAGCTGGAACAGTCTGAAATCAGTGTGACAGCAATTACCGAGAACGGGCAGCCAGCGTATCGCCTGGAGTGCCGTACCCTAGCCCGCCATGTGTGGCTCACCACGGAGCAGGAGGGAATCTTCAGCGATAATGATTTTGATCTTGTTCCAGGCCAGCCGAAGGTGGTCACCTTCTCCCGTCGCAGTGAAGGAGCAGCTCCATTCGAGCCGGCATCGGCGAGAGAGATTCAGGTACTGTCGATGGTGGACTGCATTCAGACGGTAAGTCCGGTTCGTTAAAACAGACTATGGAAACAAAAAACCTCCCCCGGGATCATCTCATCTCGGGGGAGGTTTTTAATTACAGCAGCTTACTTCGAATTCTGATAGTTCGCAAGGAATTCCTTCACTTTCGCCGGATCGGCTTTCAGCTCATTGCCCGTGTTCACGAGCGGGCTGAGTGTGGAGTAGGCTTTTTCCTTGTTGTTCTTGTAGTAGGCAAGGAACTCGTCCTGATTGATGGAATGCAGAACCGCTTTGCGCAGATCCTCGCTCTTCGCTACATCACGGTTCGCCGTGTTGAAGAGCAGGTAGGCTACGGCATTGCTTTGAACCGTCTGCAGCTCCAGCTTGCTGTCGCTACGGACAACATCATACTTCGTTTCAGGAACGGAGTAGAACAGATGAATCTCTCCGCTGCGCAATGCCGCCAGTGTGCTGTCTGCATCCTGAATGAAGCGTACCTTCACCTGATTGATGTTCGGCTCATGGTCGGTACCTGTCATGTAACCAGGGTTTTTGTAGAACACAGCTTCGTAGTCATTCTTGTACGACAGAATGTAAGGACCGCTGGCATACAGGGTGTTATTATACTGATCGCCTTCGGTTACCGTGTTCTGATCGCCGTAAGGGATGTCCTTGTTCACATCAAATTTAGCAACATCATAGGTGTTGATGCTTTCAACCTGCTTCTTGGATACAATCCCTGCGGATTGGTGAGCCAGGTAATTCAGGACTTGCGGGAACGGCTCGGTGGTCGTCAGCTTGATGACCTGATATTTGCCGTCCTTGGTGCTGGCTTGATTCTTGTCTGTCACGAGAGAAGCGATTGGGGTATCCAGGCCGTTCTCCAGTGCCTGACGAACTGTTTCGTCACTGCCGGCTACCTTTACGGCATCCAGGGAAGCAAGATCCTCTACAACCTCTACATCCTGAATATGCTCATGCAGGGTATAGGTGCGGTGATCTGGCACCGAATCCTTGTTCTTGGCACGGTTCATGGAGAACACAACATCATCGGCACCGACACGCTCTCCCGAATCTACAGCCAGCTTGTCTTCTACCTTCGCGAAGTTGATGTCATCCCGCAGAATGAAGTAGTAATCGCTGTTACCTTCAGCAATGCTGTGGTTGTAAGACAGCGAGCCTTCGGACGTAATCTTGTCGTCATCGGTCAGGTTAATCAGGCGTACGTTCATATTCGTGTTAATAATATTGATCGAGCCGTCATTGCCCTTGATCGGATCCAAGGAAGTCAGCGTAGGGATCGTCTGGGACAAAATGAGAGGCTCCTGGTCGCGCTTGGACGTATCGTTAAAGTCAATATCTTCCCAAGGCAGGGAGCGGGATTTCGACAGGCGTACCGACTCCGGATTCAGAACATCCTTGTTCAGTGCCTGGCTTTTCAATGAAATGTACAGCGGTGCAATATAGGCCTTGCTCTCAACGAGCACCTGCTCCAGCTGCTTGTACGTTTCTACTGCATCTTCCGGGCTTTGAGTGGATGCCTGGTTGATCAGCTGATCCACTTCTTCATCAGACATAATGCTGTAGTCGCCGCCAGTGGTGAACAGGGAGCGTACTGCATAGTCCGGGTTCCCGGTTACGGTCGTCCAGCTGGACATAGACACATCATAATTACCGGCGTCCTGCTGGCTTTTGAAGCTGCCGTAGTCCGGCTGAATGTTCAGCTTCACGTTAAAGCCGTTCTTGGTAAGCTGGTCGCGGATGATATTGAGGTCCGCTTCATTGGCGCTCATCCCCAGCACTTCGATGGTTGGTGCTGTGGTATTGGCAGGCTGCTCGGCATTGTTATCTGGAGCAGGCGTAGATTGACCCTCGTCTTTCGTCTGAACGGTGCAGCCGCTCAGGATCAGCACAAAGGTGAGCAGAAGAAGCAGGATGTTTCTTTTCTTCATGTTGAGTTCCTCCTGGATATATAAATTGTTGTTGCCGCTAGTTAGTCCAGCTTCGGGTCCAGCGCATCGCGCAGTCCGTCGCCGAGGAAGTTAAAGGAGAGCACAAGAGCGATAATAGCCAGGCCGGGATAAATGGCCAGGTACGAGTTCGTCTCCAGATACGTGCTTCCGATCTTCAGAATATTGCCCCATTCCGGAATGTGGGGCTCTACACCCAGTCCGAGGTAGCTCAGACTACTTGTAGCAATGACCGCTCCACCAATGGTTAAGGTAGATTTGACAATCATGGGGGCCAGTGAATTCGGG
This sequence comes from Paenibacillus algicola, assembly GCF_005577435.1. NCBI lineage: Bacteria > Bacillati > Bacillota > Bacilli > Caryophanales > Paenibacillaceae > Paenibacillus > Paenibacillus algicola. Next base: position 1,177,404 of record NZ_CP040396.1, read on the forward strand.
ACAATGTGCTTGAAGATGATCGATAGATGGCTGGAGCCAAAGGCCCGCGCCGCATCCACATATTCATAGGTGGAAACCATCAGCACGTTCGCTCTCATCGTCCGGGCATAGGTCGGAATCGCTCCGACACTCAGCGCGATAATCAAGTTGAACGTATTTGCCCCGAACGCAGCAATGATCGCAATGGCGAGCAGGATGCCTGGGATAGCATACAAAATATCAAGCGCCCGCATGATGATATTGTCAGTATGACGGCCATAGTAGCCGGAAATGGCACCCAGGATGCCTCCAATAATAACAGGAATCAGTGTCGACATAAATCCCACAATGAGCGAGATCCGTGCGCCAAAGACAATTCGGGAGTACAGACAGCGTCCAAAGTCATCCGTTCCCAGTGGATAGGTCAGTGACGGCGACTGCAGAATGGCACTGTAATTATTGTCTACAGCAAAGCTATATTCAAAGGTCAGCAGGCTGCTGACGGAAATCGTGAACAGAAATATAATGAAGAACATGCCGAGCATTGCTGTGTGGTTGCTCGTAATTTTGATCCAGACATCGGCCCAGCGGGTAGCCCCGGGATTCGCACTACGGCGGATTTTGGATAGCAGGCTAAGCCCCAGCACAACGGCGAACAAATTACCGGTAGCTGCGGTTAGCAGCAACGGCAGTGCCAGCCATTTCAATCTGGCAGGAAGCACATGCTGATGGGCATACTTGGCGACGAGGAGCAGCGCCGTCAGATGAAACACGGTAACGGCAATCAGTATGCCCATACCGGGCAAGAACCCATTCGATACGTACGGTTTGAACATATTTAGAGACGATAGCGCGATGACGAAGATCTGAGTCAGAAGCATATATACCGAAATCGTATATTCCGGACTCTTCTGCTTCTTGATCAGGTTGAAGGAAGCCACCGTCAGAAACACATTGCCTGTCAGCAGGCTGAGCAGGCCGGCGTATCCCCATCTTCTTGTTGCCGGCCTGATCTCTCCATGCCGGGTGAGATCTCGCCGGATTTGGTAGGTTAGTGCTCCCTGCCCCAAGGTGAACAGGGTGTATAGGATGAATAATACCAGGATCACAGGGCGAACCTCCAGGCTGCCCCATGCAAAGCTGTTTAGCAGCAATACAAGGGCTAAAGCCAGGGAGACGACCCAAGTGAAGTTCGCCTGGGAATACTCGGGTGAGGATTTCAGGCGGAACCGGTCCTGCTGCGATTGTTGTAAGTTCTTCTTGATCATGGGTACACCTGCTTTAATAAGGTTGCAGTGCTGAAAGGCTGCAATGAGCCGGCTCAGTACTGCTTCATCCGGGAACGGATCCGCGGATCCAGGAACGCATACATCATATCAATCATCACATTTACAATCGAAATCGTGATGGCTGTGTATACGACACCGCCCATAACGGCCGGGATGTCGGGTATAAACTGCTTGTCTACAATATAGCCGCCGATCCCGCTAATATTAAATACCTTCTCCGTGACAGCGGCGCCTCCGAGCATCGCTCCGAACTGAAGACCGATGACAGTAACAATCGGAATGAGCGCGTTGCGCACCGCATGCCGGCGCAGGACCTGCCGGCTGCTGATACCTTTCGCCTTGGCGGTCAGGATATAGTCCTCATGAATGACCTCCAGGGTTGAGGAGCGTGTCATTCGGGCAACGGAGGCTGTAAGCGCGGTGCCCAGCACAATGACCGGCATGATCATAGAGAGCCAGTTCCCAGGGCTGTAGGTTGCCGGCAGCCACTTCAGATTAATGGAGAAGCCCAGAATGAAGATCAAGCCCTGCCAGAAGTTCGGAATCGACAATCCCAGAAGGGCGATGAACATAAAGGAGTAATCCCAGAACGAATTCTTCCGGGTCGCCGATATGATTCCGATTGGAATGGCAATGATCATCGCGATGAGCAGGGAAATCACGGTCAGCGTCAGCGTAATCGGAAATTTCCTTGCAATACTGTCGGTCACTTGTTCATTTCCGGAGAAGGATTTCCCCAGGTCGAAGGTGAATATTCCCTTTAGTGTGTTCCACAGCTGCGCCCAATATGACTGATCCAGACCGTGTAGGCGGTTGAAGGCCTCGATCTGTTCCTGAGTCGCGGTCACACCTAAGATGTTGGCGGCCGGATTCATCGGCGACATATAGAGAATGCTGAACACCAGCACCGACACTCCAAGGATGACGAACCACGTCATAACAAGCCGCTCTGAGATAAACTTCAGCAAGGGATAGCTGTACAGAATGATCATCAGATACATGAGCAAGCCTGGAATCCATGAAATTGCAAAAAAAGCCGACCTGCGGATCAAGGATTCAAACGTGTCCGCAAAAGTTAACCGGCTTTGCCCGTTAAGCTGCATTTCCTTGATCGCCTCGTCATGTAGCTGTTCCTGGAACTTCTGTTCCGCGAGCCGCTCGGTCTCGCGTTTCAGCTTCTCCGAAGAGAGCTGCTGTTGAAAAAATTCAGCCTTACGCCGCAACTGATCCTGGATCTCCTCCTGCAGCTTCAGATGATAGCCGGAGGATAACCACTCGTTTCGCAGTCTGTTAACCACGGCGGTATAAGCGTCATGATTTCTCTGAATCATATAAACAAAGAAGACAACCAGATGAACCGGAGCTCCTAACAAGAGAAAGAGGTATTTATATGAAGGATTCAGAAGGATTTTACGATACGTGCTGGTGATGTGGTTGATGGTCCGGCTGAAGCCGGCTGCTTCCTTCACATCCATAAGATGACTAGCCCTCCTTCATAAATTGCATTATTCCGAGTGATATAGTATATTTTATTTTAGCGTTTTTCAAAAGTCAATAGAGATCAAACGTTTCTTTCTTTATCATAGTTCATATATATTTTAAGGCAGGAGAAGGAGATATGGAACCCCTACTAGATGTAAAAAACTTAAACGTATCCTTTCAGAACCGCGATCGGGAATTTCATGCGGTACGCGGAGTCAGCTTCCAGCTGAACAAGGGAGAGACGCTGGGCATTGTCGGTGAATCCGGCAGCGGCAAAAGCGTCACTGCCCGCTCCATTATGCGCTTGCTCCCGTCGCCGCCTTCTTTTATGAAGGAAGGCGAGATCAAGTTTCAAGGACAGAGCCTGAACGAGAAGACCGAGCGTGAGATGGAGAGCATACGGGGACGGGATATGGGCATGATTTTTCAGGATCCGATGACGTCCTTGAACCCTACGCTTCGAATCGGAGAGCAGATTGCGGAGAGCCTGATCAAGCATCAGAAGCTGTCGGGCAAAGAAGCGAAGCAGCAAGCGCTCGATATGCTGAAGCTGGTTGGTATTCCGAACAGTGAGGCGCGGTACAGCCAGTATCCGCATGAATTTTCCGGCGGGATGCGGCAGCGGGTCATGATCGCCATTGCACTCGCCTGCCGGCCGGCGCTGCTGATTGCGGATGAGCCTACGACGGCGCTCGATGTAACGATTCAGGCCCAGATTTTGAATGTCATGAAGGATATGCAGAACCGTTTTGGCACCTCGATCATTCTCATTACCCATGATCTCGGCGTTGTAGCCGGTATGTGCGACCGGGTCGCGGTCATGAAGGATGGCGTTATTGTAGAAACGGGAACGACGGAGGAGATCTTTGATAATCCGCAGCATCCGTACACCCTTAAGCTGCTGAATGCTCTGCCGAGGCTTCATGAGAAGAAGAAGCCGAAGCCGGTATCATCGATCTTGACAGCAGAGGAGCTGAAGCGTCCGCTGTTGCAGGTTCAAGGATTGAAGCAGCACTTCAGCATGGGTAAGGGACAGGTGCTGAAGGCCGTTAACAATATCAACTTCCATATTAATGCCGGCGAAACGTTAGGGCTTGTCGGAGAGTCCGGCAGCGGCAAGTCCACAACAGGGCGCGCAATTCTGCGGCTTCATCAGCCGACAGGAGGCGATGTGCTGTATCAGGGGATGGCGGTGAACCGGCTTTCGTCCGGTGAAATGAAGACCATGCGGCAGCATATGCAGATGATCTTTCAGGATCCGTATGCTTCGCTCAATCCGAGATTCAAGATCGTGGATATTATTGGCGAGGCGCTGGATGTGCACAAGCTGTCCGGAAGCCGGCAGCAGCGCCGCAAGCGTGTTGAGGAGCTGCTCGATATGGTCGGGCTGAACCCGGCCTTTGCAGACCGTTATCCGCATGAGTTCTCCGGGGGACAGCGTCAGCGGATCGGGATTGCCCGGGCCCTCGCGGTAGAACCGAAATTCATAGTGTGTGATGAGCCTTTGTCCGCGCTCGATGTCTCGATACAGTCGCAGATCGTCAAGCTGCTGGAGGAGCTTCAGCAGCGCCTGGGCCTCACTTATTTATTCATTGCTCACGATTTGTCGATGGTCAAGCACATCAGCGATCGGGTAGCTGTCATGTATCAGGGCAAGATCGTGGAGCTGGCCGAAAGCGAGGAGCTATACGCCAATCCACAGCATGAGTATACGAAATCACTGCTGTCTGCCATTCCGATTCCCGACCCCAAGATCGAAGCTGCGAAGAAGCGGGTGCTGCTGGAAGAACGGACGGGAGAAGATAAATACAATCTGGAGCATTCCGAGCTGGTGGAGGTGACTCCAGGACACTGGGTAGCCGTTCCGGCCGGACACGTCTCCTGACGTGCAAGTAGCCCCCATCGCCATTTCTGCAGCAAATGCTGCTTCACAATGGCGGAATAAGCCCTCGCTGAGCGGAGGCCAATAGACTTTAATATAAAATTAGGGGCACCGAGCTCGCAATAAAAGCGAGCACGGTGCCCCTATTTTCGGTTTCTTTCAGCTTCCTAATGTAAAGATTCGTTTCAGATTCACCACGAATATAGCCATTGCTCCTTGCATATGCATGCCGGATAGACCCGAGGATGTGGCCACATCCTACCCGTGTCTGTGCTTGAGTTCGCTGTTCTTCGCTTCAATTTTGTAGCGCTCTTTGCCTTTTTCTTTGAAAGCCTCACTTTCCTGAAACGCCATTTGTTTGGCGTGCACCCCGGATTTAATGGTGACGGAGTACGTCTTGCTCTTGGCGCCCTCCTTGTAACATCCCTCTTTCAAGGGACACCTCTTGCACTGCTCTACATCAAAGTAGTAGGTGTCGGCTTGGTTCTTGCCCGTCTCCTTCTTGCGTCCCCCTTGCGATCAGGTTGTCCTTCTCCGAATACGCCGTGTCGCCCATCACGGTCTTTACAGTTACGCCAGCCGCGACGCTTTTTTGTCTTTAGGCACGATCAGGTCATACAAGGACGTGTACGGGCTGAATGAAAACGAAGGTTGATTCTGGAACAAAGGGCTTCCATCCTTTCTATCTTAACGGTTTTGCAGTAGATGACGAAGGAGCGGAGGGAAGAGGGAGGCTGGAGAAGCGGAGCGCTCGCCTTTGTCCCCGGATTTCATCCGCCAAGCGGTATGAACAAGAAATCTGGGGACAACAGCGATCGGAAGCCCCCTCTTCCTGCAGCGACTACGCCTTCGTTGGCGGATACACCATCTTTTGCGTTTTCAGTGGCCTCCGCTGAGCGTGAGGGTTTTTTTGCAGCAGTAGATGTTCATGGAAATAAAATTCCTTTTAAATTCCTGTCGGCAAGCAGGAAGATGGGCTGCGTGTGGCAAATTTAATAGATAAACGTCAAAAACGGTCGAGGAATGTCTATCTTTGGTCTAATAAGGGGGAAGAACACAGTGCAGCTGCAACACAATGATATTATTCTTTTTCAAGGTGACAGCATTACAGATGCAGGCAGAAACCGCAGTGAGTCCAGTAGCTTGGGGACAGGCTATCCACTGCTTATCTCGGCGCTGACAGGTCTGAAGCATCCAGAGCTGAACCTGCAGTTCCTGAATCGGGGCATTAGCGGGGACCGCGTCGTGAACCTGCAGGAGAGATGGCAGGGAGATTGCCTGGAGCTGAAGCCGACCTGGGTGTCGGTATATATCGGGATTAATGATTGCTGGCGCCGATACAGCAGACAGGATGAAACGCCGGCGGCGGCTTTCAAAGCGGGCTACAGGGAGCTGCTGGAGCGGACGCAGGAATCACTGGGAGCCAAGCTGATTTTGATGGAGCCGTTTGTGCTGCCTGTGCCGGAGGATCGCCGCGCTTGGCGCGAAGATCTGGATCCCAAGATCCATGCTGTGCGGGAGCTGGCCGCCGAATTCCAAGCGCTGCTCGTTCCGCTGGACGGCCTGTTTAACGCGGCAGCTGCACGCCGGGAGCCGGCATACTGGGCGCCGGACGGCGTTCATCCATCACCGGCTGGCCACGGACTGATTGCGAAGGCATGGATGGAGACCATGGGCATTCTCTAGAGGTCAATGACTTGATTTGTGTGTTTTTTTGAGCTTATGCTGGAATGCGTTAAAGTGACGCAAAAAAAGTATTGACTCTCCCTTCTAAATCCGATAGGATTACTTGTAATAAAAAGAGATCAGTCATATTGAGGGGGAGAACCAGCATGAATATTAAGAAACCATGGGTGAAGCTGTCCGGCTTGCTACTGTCGGCAGTGATTCTCACAACGGGCTGCGGACAAGATTCCGCCGGCGAAAGCAAAGGCTCTAGAGCAGACATTGAGAATCTGCCAGCAGCCATTGCAGAGAAAGATGATATGAAGCTTATGATCATCCGCAAGATCGGCGGAGATGATCACACAGCACAGTTTTTGGCGGGTGCGAAGCAGGAAGGTGAAGCACTTGGCTTTAAGGTAGATACCTTTACAGCGAATAATGATGCAGCTAAATTCCATGATGCGGTTGCTCAAGCGGCTGGTAACGGCTATGATGGTATCGTATTGTCTCATGGTGACGACCCTGCTACCGTGGAGGATGTCAAGGCTCTTGCTGCTAAAGGGATTCCGGTTGTAGCGTTTGACTCGGTACCGGAGCTTGCAGAAATCGAGGGTGTAACTGTGACTTCCCAGGATGATGAGACACTGGCCAAGCTGTCGCTGGATCGCCTGGTAGAAGAGCAGGGCCCTGACGCTAATATCGTCTATCTGTGGGTAGATGGATTCCCGCCAATGGTTCGCCGGAATGCGGTATATCAAGAAACCCTGAAGAGCAATCCGGGCATCAAAGAGATTGAACGCTTTGGCGTAGCGAGCAGCGATACTTCTATAGAAACACAGAATGCTGTAGCGGCTATGCTGACGAAGCATCCGAAAGGCGAGATTGACGCAATCTTCGCGACTTGGGACGCCTTCGCGATTGGCGCTGCAAGAGCGATCAATGAAGCCGGACGCAATGAGATCAAGATCTACGGCATCGACGTATCTAACGCGGATCTTGAAATTATGCAGAAGCCGGACAGCCCATGGACAGCTACGGCTGCGGTGGATCCCAAGACCATCGGCGCGGTGAATGTACGTTTGCTGGCGAAGAAGCTGGCCGGTGAAGAGACACCTTCCACGTACAGCCTTCCCGCCACACTGATTGACCAGGCGAGCCTGGCAAAGTCTGAGGAGCCTGTGAATATGAGCAGTCTTGCGAATTTGATTCCTGGCTGGGGAACCAGCACGGATTTTGAAGAGGACTGGATGAAAGCCTTGAAAGAAGTTTACGGTAATTAATATGCCGCCCGGCGCTCTTATCCAATAGGATAGGAGCGCCCATTTTAATGAGGGGAGAAGGTGAATCATCATGTCAGGCACCCGTCTGTCTGCCGAACCGCAAAGGAAGGATACGGCAGCCCCGTTGCTGGAGATGAAGGGCATCTCGATTTCATTTCCGGGAGTAAAGGCGTTATCGGATGTGAATTTTGAACTGCAGGCCGGAAGAGCCCATGCGCTGATCGGCGCGAATGGAGCCGGCAAATCCACCCTGATGAAGATTCTGGCAGGTGCGTACAGCCACTATAAGGGTGAGATTGTGGTGGAGGGCAGCAAGGCTGTCATTGCTTCACCGCGAGATGCTAAGGATCTCGGCATTCAGGTTGTGTATCAGGAGGTCGATACGGCTCTGATCCCGAATCTGACTGTTGCCGAGAACATTATGCTGGAGTCTATGGTACATAGCATGAAGGGAAGCCATGTCATCCGCTGGCAGGCACTGCACGAGCAGGCGCAGGCCGCACTTGCGCGGATGAATGTCTATATCTCCACACGAAAGCTCGTACAGGAATTGACCCTGGCGGAGAAGCAAATGGTGCTGATTGCCCGTTCGGTGATCAAGCAATGCCGCATTCTGGTGCTGGACGAGCCGACAGCACCGCTGAGCCGCAGCGAAACAGATCAGCTCTTCAAGCTGGTGCGCAAGCTGAAGGGAGAAGGCGTCAGTGTCATCTTCATCTCCCATCGTCTCCCGGAGTTGTATGAAATCTGTGACGATATTACGATTCTCCGAGACGGTCAGCGGGTAACCTCTGATGTCATCCACAACCTGACCCAGGAGGAGATCGTCGAGCATATGCTGAATGCCCGGATGGAGCAGCAGTTTCCGCTTCGCAAGAAGGTGAAGGGGGAGGCTGCCTTGACCGTCAGTCATTTGTCCGACCGCGAAGGCAAGGTCAGTGATGTAAGCTTCACGATGCACCAGGGAGAAATTATCGGCCTGGCCGGACTCGTTGGTGCTGGGAAGACCGAGCTGTGCCGGGCCTTGTTCGGGGCTGCCAAGCATTCCGGCGAGGTGGTGCTGAATGGCCGCAGGCTGCGGATTTCAACCCCGCACGATGCAGTGCGCCAGGGGCTGGCGCTGGTGCCGGAGGAACGGCGGCGCGAAGGCATTTTTGTCGAGGAATCGGTATCCGTGAATCTGACGGCAGCGATGCTGTCGAGGTTCTGCCGGTGGGGCTCCTGGATCAGCTTCAAGAAGGAGGCGCAGTCCTCCGAGATGATTATCGACAGCCTGGGGATCAAGACCCCGGGCGGCCATACGAAGACGGGGAGCTTGTCCGGCGGCAATCAGCAGAAGGTAGCCATCGGCAAGTGGCTGCTGGTAGATGCCGATGTTTACATGTTCGATGAGCCGACCAAGGGAGTGGATGTCGGCGCGAAGCGGGACATTTTCGAGCTGGTGGCGGAGCTGGCGGCACGCGGCAAATGCGTGCTGTACGCTTCCAGTGAGCTGTCCGAAATCATGGGCATTTCCGACCGGGTCTACGTCATGTATGACGGCCGGATTGTCAAGGAGCTGGAAACATCGAACAGCAGCGAGGAAGAGCTGCTTCTGTATTGCACTGGAGGGGGATTAACGACATGAATACATCAGCGGGTGCCCGGAACAAGCCGGCACAGAGCGCATTTGATTTTTTGTACAAATATGGAACCTTGATCACGGTCGTCGTGCTGATTGCGGTATTCGGCCTTTTGAATGAGAACTTCCTCAGCTCGGGAAACGTCATTAACATTCTGCGCTCAATCTCCATTGTGACCATTATTGCCGTGGGATTGACGGTATCTCTCGCGGTTGGGGGCTTTGATCTCTCCGTCGGCTCTACAGCCTCCCTGGCCAATGCGCTGGTCATTTCCTTCTTCGTCTGGCACGGGCAAAATATAGGCGTCGGCATCGTGCTGACACTGATCTTCTGTCTGGTGGTCGGCGTGATTAATGCGTTTCTCGTCATTAATTTCAAAATTCAGGATATGCTGATGACGCTGGCCACGATGTTCGTGTTTCAGGGCGTCGCCTTAACCTATACACGGGGTGCTACCGTATCGCAGAACATGATTATGCCAAGCGGTGAGTACGCTGAGGGCCGAATTCCCGGATTATTCGAAAAAATCGGCCAAGTGCCATGGATCATCGTTATCATGCTGCTCGTCGTGGTCATCGTGCACCTGTTCCTGACCTACACCAAGCACGGCCGCTACATGTACATGATCGGCGGCAACCGTGAGGCTGCCGAGCTGTCCGGCATCGCGGTCAGCCGATACCGGCTGACGGCGTACCTGCTTTCGGCACTATTTGCGGCCATCGGCGGAATCATCCTGGGTGCCCGCGTTATGAACGCGGAGGTCAATGCAGGCGGTCCGTATTTAATGGATGCTGTAGCGGCCGCCTTTATCGGCTATTCCGTGCTTGGGTCCGGCAAACCGAATGCGCTGGGAACCTTTGTCGGCGCTGTGCTGATCGGGATTCTGCAGAACGGCCTCATTATGATGTCGGTTCCTTACTACGCTATGGATATCGTAAAGGGCTCCGTGCTGGCGCTGGCGCTTGCGGTGACGTATTACAAGAAGAAGCATTAAAGAGATCAGGCCGTCTTTTCCAGAGACGGTCTTTTTGCCGTCTTTTTACACCTCTCTGCGGTTAGAGATTTAGCTGCCGGTCATTGACGGCTGGGAGCGGTATTCATTATGCTAGGAGAAGCTGACATGAATGCACAGCATTTTGTTGAAAGGGGATCACCGTGAGAAAGACGACCTTTGTACAGCCGGACCCTCAGAGCTGGCTGCAGACCTTCCATTTTGCATTTCCTATCAGAATCCGTTACTGTGAGACCGACATGCTCGGACATGTGAATAACGTGAGCTATTTCATGTACTTCGAACAAGGGCGGATTGAATATTTTGAGCATTTGGGACTGACGGAGGAGCTGTTTAGCCAAAAGGCGGTTTCTGTGGTTGCAGACCTGGAGTGTCAGTATCTGGCACAGCTCTATCTGAAGGATCCGCTGATGCTGCATGTGAAGGTAGCGGAGATTGGCCGCTCCTCCATGGATGTGCAGTATGCGGTGGTGGTTGAGGATCAGCTGAAGGCGGCCGGACGTGGAACCATCGTGCTGATCGACACCGAAAGCGGTAAGAGCAAGCCGGTTTCGGAGCATGCCCGGAAGATCATTGAACACTTTGAAGGACGAGCCCCGGCTTAGAGAGACCTCCCGGAAATTGATCATGGAAAGGATGCGTTGTGATTGTTACAGGTGCGATTCGGAATTATTGGAACCAACTGGATTACAGAACGTTTTATTCAGGCCGCGATGGAGAATGACCGGTTTACCTTGACTGCCGTGTACTCTCGGACAGCGGAGAAGGGATCAGAGTTCGCTTCGAAATATGATCCTCGTCCGGCGGTATATACAGACATCTCGGAAATGGCTGCGAGCCCCGATGTGGACGCGGTGTATATCGCGAGTCCCAATTCGTTTCACGCAGAGCAGGCCATTCTGTGCATGAAGGCAGGCAAGCATGTGCTGTGTGAGAAGCCGCTGGCTTCTAATACTGCCGAGGTTCAGGCGATGGTGGATGCTGCCCGGAACAGCAACGTGCTGCTCATGGAGGGCATGAAGTCCACACAGATGCCGAATTTCAAAGCGGTTCGCGATCATTTGTACAAGCTGGGGCGTATTCGGCGTTATGTGGCTTCATATGGCCAATATTCTTCGCGCTATGATGCTTTCCTTGCAGGCACGGTGCTCAATGCGTTCAACCCGCAGTTCTCCAACGGCTCGCTGATGGATTTGGGCGTGTACTGCATCTACCCGGCGGCTGTGCTCTTCGGCAGACCGGAGTCCATCAAGTCGGAAGGGATTCTGCTCTCCTCCGGTGTGGACGGTGAGGGAAGCCTGCTGCTGCGCTATCCGGAGATGGATGCCGTGATCATGCATTCCAAGATCAGCGACTCCTATCTGCCGGCCGAAATCCAAGGCGAGAACGGGACGATGGTCATCGACAAAATCAATCAGCCGTACAACGTCAAGATTCATTACCGCGACGGCACGATTGAAGAGATCACACAAACCCAGACGCATGAGTCCATGTACTATGAGCTGGATGAATTTATCGACGTGCTGGAAGCCGGCAAGCGGGAGAGTGAGATCAACTCGCATGAGGCCTCCATCATTACCGCGGAAATCGCGGAGGAAGCCAGGCGCCAGATCGGTCTGGTGTATCCTGCCGATCAGCAGACCGCAGACAAGTAAATTATGAAGCAAAGCCGCTGATGGCGCTTACCTGCGTCAAGCGGCTTTTTTGTGTGTAAAAAATGGACGATAATGACAATCTATTCTCTATGCACTCAAATTTTGTATGGATATATGACAAATGTCATCCCTTGTTCTTGACGTTTATGACTGTGGAGCATGACAGGTCTTCACTATAATGTAAAGTAGAAAAGTATGCTGTGGAACCTTGGATCCCGGCTGCGCTATATTTTGAGGAGGAATTCATCATGGCTCAGGCTAATTCACTGTCCCATCTAAAGAAAAATGTCGCTCCCTACGAAAATATTGATACGAAGGCCAGCATTCGGCAGCTCATCAATACGCTGCTTCCATTGGTCGTCCTATGGTATTTGGCCTATCTAAGCCTGTCGGTATCGTACTGGCTGACACTGCCGATTGCTATGGTAGCGGCCGGCTTCGTGGTTCGTACCTTTATCATTTTTCATGACTGCTGCCACCAATCCTTCTTCAAAAGCCGCCGGGCCAATGAAATACTAGGCACGATTACCGGTGTCATCACGCTCTGTCCTTACCAGCAATGGAAAACAACACATTCCATCCACCATGCAACGAGCAGCAATCTCGATAAGAGAGGCATCGGTGACATTTGGGTGCTGACCGTAAGTGAATATGAGCAGGCCTCGTTCTGGACGAAGGTTCGTTACCGTATCTACCGGAATCCGCTGGTTATGTTTATCTTGGGACCGATCTTTATCTTCGTGATTGACTACCGCTTTAACCGCAAGGAAGCGAAGCGCAAGGAACGGATCAGCACGTACATTACGAATCTTTCTCTGGTTGGATTGTATGCATTGCTGTGCTGGGCAATCGGCTGGGAAGCGTTCCTGCTGGTGCAGGGTCCGGTCTTCCTGTTCTCCGGGATGATGGGCATCTGGCTGTTCTACGTACAGCACCAGTTTGAAGATACGTACTATGAGCATGATGAGGAATGGAGCTATGTGAACGCAGCGGTGGAAGGAAGCTCTTACTACAAGCTGCCGAAGGTGCTGCAATGGATTACCGGTAATATCGGCTTCCACCATGTGCATCATCTGAGCCCGAGAGTGCCGAATTACAATCTGGAGAAGGCGCATAATGCCACACCTCCCCTGCAAAAAGCAACGACCATCACGATGCGCACCAGCTTCAAAGCGCTCAGCTTCCGTCTATGGGATGAGGAAGCAAAGCTGTTCATCAGCTTCAAGGAGCTGCGGCAGCGCCGGCGGCAGAAGCAGCTGGATTCCGAGCGTGCGGTTACGAAGCTGAAGACAGGCACGAATTAAGACGGTAAACCTTGAATATCATTCATAACAAACGGTGGAATATGTTACTATATAAGATGATCAAGATGCGAAAAGGTGGGCGCCCAATGCAAAAGTGGTACCAGATTTTCCAGAAAAACACGGGGCTAAATCCTTACGTGTGGGTCGTCTTTTATATTCTGCCGTTTTATTTTATTTTCCGTTCGACCTCGACCTATCAGATTGTCATCGGTATTGTCATGATTTTGGCGTTCTTCTGCTGCTACGTGCTGTCGTTTCAGGCCAAGGGCTGGTTGATTTATTTCTGGACGAGCGTGCAGATTTTAATTTCGGTTACGATGTCTTTGCTCTTTGGCTATGTGTATTTCTCTTTATTTCTGGCCTTTTTCATCGGGAATATCCGGAACCGGGTCGGCTTCTTCACGCTGTACACCATCCATCTCATTGCTACGATTCTGACGGTCAACTACGGCTTTGTCTCCAAAAACCCGTTCTTTATCACGCAGCTGCCGTTCGTGCTGGTCAGTGTCGTAGCTGTGGTGCTGCTGCCGATCACGACGTTTAACCGCAACAACAATGACCGCCTGCAGGTTCAGCTGGAGGATGCTAACAAGAAAATTTCCGAGCTCGTCAAGCTGGAGGAGCGGCAGCGGATTGCAAGAGACCTTCATGATACGCTGGGACAGAAGCTGTCCTTGATCGGATTGAAGAGTGATCTCGCCGGCAAGCTGGTCATGAAGGATCCCGGCAGGGCTCAAGAGGAGATTCAGGATGTGCGCCAGACCGCGAGACTGGCCTTAAAGGAGGTCCGGGAGCTGGTCACCCAGATGAGGGGGACACGGCTGGTGGATGAGATGTTCCGGATACGGCAGATTCTCAAGGCGGCGCAGATTGAGCTTCATCTGGATGGAGATGCCGAAGACATCAATCTGTCATTGATGAACGAAAATGTACTGAGTATGTGCCTGAAGGAAGCAGTGACGAATATTGTCAAGCATAGCACTGCCCGGGAATGCTGGATCAGCGTCAAGCCGAATGCAACCGAGCTGGTTGTGTCCGTGCGGGACAACGGTGTCGGGTTCTCAGGCGAGAGAGCTTACACACGGGGAAATGGCCTGCGCGGCATGTGGGAGCGGCTGGAGTTCGTAAATGGAAGTATGGACATCAAGTCGGACCATGGGACCCTGCTTACACTGAGGGTGCCTCAGGTGTTGAAACAGCCCGGGAAGGAGGCAGGGATATGATTACGGTCGTCATTGCAGAAGATCAGAGGATGCTGCTGGGAGCACTGGCTTCGCTTCTGGATCTGGAGGAGGATATGCAGGTAGTGGGAACGGCTGGTAACGGAGAGGATGCGGTCAAGCTGGTGCATCTTCGTCAGCCGGACATCTGTATTATGGACATTGAAATGCCTCTGAAGAGCGGACTGGAAGCCGCCGAGGAGCTGCGGGGGCAAGGCTGCAAGATTATGATTCTGACAACCTTCGCGAGACCGGGGTATTTCGAGCGTGCCCTGAAGGCAGGAGCCCATGGCTATCTGCTGAAAGACAGTCCCAGTGAAGAGCTGGCTACGTCGATCCGAAGCATTATGCAGGGTCGCCGGATCTATGCGCCGGAGCTGGTGGATGAAGCGTACGGGGAAGAGAATCCGCTGACCCCGCGGGAGAAGGAAGTGCTGGGGCTGATCGCTGACGGCAAGAACACGAAGGAGATCGCCAGCGAGCTGTTTCTGACGACCGGCACAGTCCGTAATTATATCTCGGTCATTCTGGATAAGCTGGGTGTCAGCAACCGGATTGAAGCCATTACACGCTTTAAGGAAAAAGGCTGGTTCAAGTGAAGCCTCCCCTGAAGAAGTGAGCGGCATCCTATATAAGAGCAGGTCTGCAGGATAAACCGGGCGGACGCTGCTCTTTTTAATGTGGGTTGAGTAATGGAGCTACATGCTCCTGGAGAGCACAAGCGCACCGTATGCAAAAGCAGCCAGGATGACGAGGGCCGGATGGAGCTTGCGAATGTTCATCGCCCAGAAGGCTGCAGCAGCAATGCCAAGGCTCTGCAGCAGGCCGATGGAGGCCGCAGAGCTTTGGGCCATCTGCCAGGTCAGCACGGCCATCATGATGGCGATCACTGGCTGAACGAGCAGGGTCATGCCCTTGACGACCGGTGAGGTCCGGTGCTTCTGCAGCACCTTCAAGAGGATGATGAGCGCTGCCGCAGATGGAACCACGGTGGCCGTAAGTGCAGCGGCAAAGCCAACCCAGCCAGTCACCCCATATCCCACGTAGGCCGCGATCTTGGTGGCAATCGGACCAGGCAGTGAATTGCCGAGCGCGAGCATATTGGAGAACTCGTAATCACTCAGCCAGCCCCGCTGCGCCACAATATACTCATACATAAGCGGGATGGATGCCGGGCCGCCGCCATAGCCGAGGACGTTGGACACCAGAAAGCTTATAAATACCTGAAGCCATTCCAAGACTATTCCTCCTTCCGTGCTGCTCGCTGCCGCTTCCAGCGGGCGAGGAGCTTGTAGTGCATAGCCCCGTAAGCCAGAAACAGCATAATGACGACGGCGGGGTGAAGCTGGATCTGCTGCAGCAGCAGAAAGGCAATGATAAAAGAGAGACTGCCGGCAGCAAGGCCAAGTCCCTTGACGGCCTTTTCCCCGAATTCATAGGCCATGGTGCCGAGCATAACGGCGATGACCGGGGTCACGCCCGCAATCATGCCGGCAATGATGCTGGAGCTGCTGAGCACCTGGACGGCCGAGAACAGGGCAATCATGGCGAAGCAGGTCGGCAAAATATGTGACAGCACAGCGATGATTGCTCCCGGGGTCTTTTTTTGCTGGTAGCCAAGGTAGGCGGCCATCTTGGTAGCGATGGGTCCCGGAAGAGCGTTCGCGAGTGCCAAGGTTTCTCCGAACTCATCCAGGGTCAGCCATCCGTAACGGATGACAGCCTCATGGCGGATCAGCGGAATGACCGAGGGCCCACCCCCGTAGCCCAGAATCCCGGTTCGAAGCATGGCCAGACTTAGCTGCATATATACGTTAGAGTTTGATTTCACCGCAAAAATTCCTTTCTGTATCCTCTAGTTTCATGAACCATTGTCGCACACGCTCTACCTCATCCTGCTCCATGCCCAAGATCTTTCCGTCATATTGGCTCGACAGCAGGCTGACATGGAACGAGCGCAGCCTGCGCTTACGCTGAGCACGGGTGCTTCTCACGGTGAAGCTGACGACCTGCGGCCGCCGGACATAACGAGTATGGCGGGCGAGCCGACGTGTACGGAGCGTGAGTTGTTTTTCGTGCAGCGACATACCAGCATCGCGGAACGCCCAGATCGCGTGAAGCAGGGACAAGGGCAGCAGCAGCAGTGACCACAGGCCGAGATCCTCAAAGATCCAGATGCATCCGGCACTCAGTGCTGCTGCAAGCATCGCATCAGATCTTATATAAAGCCACAGTGCCCGGCGGGGAGGCGTAGTATCTATAGTCTGGGCTTGAAACTGGGGCACGATGCTGTTCATCAGGCTGTTAACCTCGCTGAGCCGAAGCATCGGATGGAGGACAAGCTGCTTGTCGTCACCCGAGGTCAGGACGTGAAGCCTTACTTCACTGTAACGGAAGGGCTGGCGCAGCAGTCCCTCCTTGACGGTGACGGCTTGTACGCGCTCTGGAGAGAAGATCAGCTCCTTTCTCTCCAGCAGCCCACGGGTGACGATGATTTGACGTCCAGCGCGTTCTACCGTAAACCCGGCGTACTGCACTGTGTAAAGAATGGCCGACAGCAGCCAGGCCAGGATGAATGCAGCTGCGGCGGCGGTGATCCAGCTTCCGGACAAGAGCTGACCGGCTTCCCGGAACAACCGGTTGTACATAGGGTCCGGAAGTAAATCGTCGGCCAAAGAGCCGATGGCTGCCAGAAACGCCAGGGCCAGCGAGAAGTTGGAGGAGGTCAGCGCGGCGAGCAGCAGCCTCCCCGGCGTCACTCGCAGCAGGACGGTACGTGCTTTCACCTCTCCAGGAGAAGAAGCCTGCTGACCAGCCTGATTCTCTGGAGGTTGTGGTTCAGGCTGCTCATTTCCCGGGAAAAGTGTCCCGGATGACTCCTCTTCAGCCTGCACATGCCGGGGCTCCTGCAGCCATAACTGCAGCTTTCGGGCTTCGGGCTTGGAGATGGCGGGAAGCTTGCCGCCGTCTTCATTCTTGCCGGAGGTTTCGATTTTGATCTGGGCCAGCCCGAGCAGCCTTTGAAGCAGCGGCTGCTCTACATGCACAGAGTGAATCCGGGCGATATAAATGGACTGCTCTTCCCGGAACCAGACTCCTTTTTGAAGCAATAGCTTGTCAGGCTTTAATTCGTAGGTAAACCGCCTCCATCTTCTCCAGCCGTAAAGCAGCAGCAGGATGAGCGTAACAACAAGGCTTAGCGAGCTCCACAGCCAAAAGACGGGCGGAAACGGATTGTCCCCCATCACTCGAACCAGCAGCAGCGCCAAAGCCGGCAGCAGTGTGCGGATCACGGAAGCCAAGGGGAAAAGGATATACCATCGGTGCAGCCGCTGCCGGGAATCCAGCTCAGACATCCTCATCCACCACCTGAGCCAGCTTTCCAATGACGGCCTTCAGCCGCTCTGCCTCTTCGCTGGATAGTGCCCGGATGACATGGGATTTGGCGGCCGTGACCACCTTGAGCTCTGCCAGTCCATAGCGGCGAAGCAGGGGACCGCTTTCCAGCTCTACATGCTGCACCCGGGTCATGGGAATGATCGTATCCCGCATAAAAAAGATCCCCGACGATATTTCCAGCTGCTCTGCCGATACCCGGAACCCGAAGGTCTCATGCCATAAGCGGGGTGCAGTAAGCACCAGCCACAGCGCAGCCGGGAGCGTCCCTGCAAGGGCGGCCCATCCGGGGAACAGCGGCCAGTCCTGACGGCCGGCAAGATAGAGATAGGCGGCTGCAAGGAGCAGGAATAAGGCGCTGCCGCCAATGCTGTAGATTCGATATACTTTGACCGTATCGGGATGGCAGCGCTGCAGCGCCTCTACGTGTTCTGACATGTTCATCATCCTCCTGAAACCCAATGATTAACAACGGACCTGTCGCTTCGGAGCAGGCCGGATTGTCTCATTGTAGCATACGACATCCTCTTCCCGCTTCTGTTGAGACGAAGCGCTTCACGGGGGCACCGAAGCAATAACAAAGCAGGCCGCGAATGGTGCTTCGCGGCCTGCTTTGTTATTGCTGCTTCAGTTCCTGCAGAGCTTCCTTCAGCTCGGGGTACCGGAAATGAAATCCATGACGCTCCGCCTTCATCGGGATGACCCGCTGGCCATCCAGCAGAATCATGGACAATTCTCCGAGGAGAGCCTTCAGGGCAAAGCCTGGCACTGGCAGCCAGTGCGGCCGATGATATACACTACCAGCGGTCCGTCCGAATTCGTCATTGGTGACGGGATGGGGCGAGGCGGCGTTGACAGGACCTGAGATGTCGGACCGGGTGATGCAGAACTCGATGAGAGAGACCATATCCTGAAGGTGAATCCAGGACATCCACTGTCTGCCGCTGCCGATCTTTCCGCCAATGCCCAGCTTATAGGGAAGAATCATCTTCGGAAATGCACCGCCGTCCTGACCGAGCACGACGCTGATCCGCAGCTTCACCAGGCGCTCTGCCTCAATGCCATCTGCCGCCTCTTCCCACGCCTGGACGACACGGGACGGAAAGTCCATGACTCTCGCCGGACTGCTCTCGTCGAAGGTCTCGGTGTCGGAGGTGCCGTAAATCGCCATCGCCGATGCCTGGATTACAACCGGGGGAGGACTGGAGAGCCGGGCCATCAGCCGGGCAACGGCCTCAACGGTTTGAAGCCGGGATGACAGGATGCTCTTTTTTGCCGCTTCCGTCCATCGCTGACTCAGCGAGGAGCCGGCGAGATTGATCAAGGCGTCCAGGCCTTCCAGCCGCTCTGGCTGCTGCTCCATCTCATCCCAAGTCACATAGGTGATGCTGCGCTCTAGCTCAGTCTGATCCTCCGAAGCGGGCCTGGATCTCGTCACCACCAGCACCTCGTGGCCTTCTGCAATCCACTTCTCACTCATGGCTTGACCTATAAATCCGGTCCCGCCGCATATTGCGACCTTCATCTGCCTTCCACCTGCTCTCTATATTCATGTGTAGTTTATCAAGTAGCGTTCATTAATATATACACGCAAAAGGGGGCTTTTGACAAGCAGGGTGCGGATGACTCAAAATACAGGTTTTTTTGCGAGAGAGATCAAACTTGACCAAGACTTAACACGGGGCAGGGGAGGAGTTAACAAAACCGCTTTATACTTGCACCTGTACAACCATAACCCCTTGTACATAGGGAGAGTGAGCGGAGGTCGAACGTACGATGATCAGCAGAAAGTTAGAAAAGCGGCCGAACTGGCTGGCCTGCATGCTGAGTGTGATCATGCTGGTATCCGTAATAGCGCCGGCTGCACCTGCAGCAGCCAATGAGGAAGAGCAGCGACTCGGAACGCTGATGGATGAACGGACCTGGATGATTGGACCGGGAGCGTCATACACCTGGAAGCAGCTGGAGGTGGAGCGCGGTCCGGAGCGGCTGCACATGATACAGTTTGATCCTGCACAGTCATCGCTGAGCCTGAAAGCCGCCAAAACGAATGGCAAGCTGTATGGCATGCAGCAGCTCAGCGCTATGGCGCAGGAGGTGGATGCCCAAGGCAACCGCGTTATTGCAGGGATCAATGGCGATTTCTATGATATGTCCAGCGGCGTGCCGACGGGGCTGTTTATGAGTGAGGGAGAACTGCTGAACAGTCCGCCTTCAGGCTGGAATGCATTTGGGATGAAAAGTGACGGGTCTACCCTTTATGGTCCCAGTCCATCGCTCATCCGCACTGTAGAGATTGGCGGACAGGAGCATACACTGACTGCAGTGAACCGCAGCCGGGGCACGGACGCACTCGTTTTATATACGGATTCTTTTCATAGCTCGACCCTGACCAATGATCTTGGAGATGAATATGTGCTGGATGTTGTCTCCGGAGATTTCAAGAGCGGAGAAGACATTACACTCAGAGTCTCCACACTGTTTAAAGAGAAAGGCAGCTCACCGATCCGCGAGGGACAAGCTGTACTGTCTGTTTCCGGCTCCCAGCGCAGCAAGCTTTCTTCCTTAAGTCAGGGAGATCAGGTGACGGTGCGTTTGCAGCTGGACCCTGCATGGCAGGATGTTACGACAGCGATCGGAGGTAACGCCATGCTGGTGAAGGACGGCGTGGTACAGCCGCTCACGGATCCGGCGGTACACCCGCGCTCGGCAATCGGCACGAAGGCTGACGGCACGGTTATTATGCTGGTCGTGGACGGACGTCAGCCGGGCTTTAGTGAAGGCGTCACATTGGCAGAGATGGGACAGCTTATGAAGGATGCGGGAGCGGTACAGGCTCTTAATCTGGACGGCGGCGGATCGGCAACGATGGTTGCCCGTCTCCCAGGTGAAGCCGCTAGAAAGGTTATGAATTCTCCGTCGGACGGCGGTGAGCGCAAAACAGCGAACGGCCTGCTGCTGGTGAATACGGGGGAAGAAGGACAAGCGAATCAGCTGGTGGTAGAGCCGAATCTGGAGCGTGTCCTGATTGGCTCCACGGCAAGCTTCAAGGCGCTGGCTGTAGACAGCCAGCTTCATCCGGCAAGCCTTCCTGGCGCAGTTTCCTGGAGTGTAGAGCCCGGACTTGGGTCTATAAATGATCAGGGCGTATTTACAGCCGGGACCCAGCCAGGGGCTGGATCTGTAACGGCGGCCTCGGACGGACTTGGCGGCTCAGCCCACATTGAGGTGGTGGACCGGCTCAGTGAGCTGCGTTTCAGCGATGCCGTAATGAGCTTTGAGCCGGGGGCCGTGCAGAGGCTGAATGTGAACGCGCTGCTCGACGGCAAGTCCGTAAAGGCGGACTACAGTCAGCTGGAGTGGCGTGTGGAAGGAAATGTAGGCACGGTGAGCGGGGACGGAGTTTTTACAGCCGTGCATGAGACGGAGGTAACCGGCACCATTATCGTTTCCTACCAAGGGGTCGAGGCTTTCATGGACGTCAATATTGGTCTGCCTCCGGTTATTCTGGAGGATTTCGAGAATGGTCTGGACCGGTATAAGGAAAGCTCCGGCGCGGCAGCCAATCTGTCGAAGGTCAGCATTGAGCAAGATGAGGACCTGGTCCGTTTTGGCAGCAGCTCCTTGAAGCTGGAGTATGATTTCACCGGCAGAACAGGAACGTCCGGGGCTTATCTTGACGTCAAAACTGTGGCAGACCGCATTTCAATCCCGGGATATCCGAAAAAAATCAGCATGTGGGTGTACGGTGACGGAAAAAAACACTGGCTACGTGCCCAGATCCGGGACGCCAATGGTACCATTCCTTTGAATTTTGTCGAGCAGGAGCCTGGATTGACATTCACTGGGTGGAAATACCTGGAGGCGGAGGTGCCGCCAAACCGCACCTTGCCGCTCGTCATGGACATGCCTGTACGGTACATGGAAACGAGTACGGCCAAGAAAGATGCGGGTGTTATTTACGTGGACCAGATCCGTGCCTTATATGGCCCCAACCAGGATGACATCGAGCCCCCGGTCATCAAGAATATGGCGCCTGCAGAGCATAGTGTGGTGAACAACAACCAGCCCCGGATTTCTTTTGTCGGGGAGGATGCAGGCTATGATCCGGCAAAACATCCTGCCACCACGCTCATTGATCCAAACAAAATCCGGTTGTACGTAGACGGGCATCCGGTAGAGCCTGCCTTGTATCCGCCAACAGGGGAAATACACTACACGCCACCGACTCCGCTTGCGGATGGCATCCACCAGGTGCGGGCGGTTGTACGTGATTTGTCCGGCAACCAGACGGATGAAACCTGGACCTTTATGGTGAATACCGGAGGCTCAAGGCTTCAGTATACGGCGCCGGAAAAGGTGTATGCCGGAAATACCTATACCTTGGATATTCAAGGCATACATGCTTCCAATATTACAAGGGCCTCCATGGAGTTCTCTTATAATCCGAACGTGCTGGAGGACGTATCTCTCATTCGGGGGGCCAAGCTGCAGGAATCGCAGCTTCAGGCACAGATGGATCCGGTAACCGGCCATGTGAGGCTGGACATGCAGGATCTCCTTGCCTCAGGCATCCAGGATGACGACTTGATTGCACAGCTTCAGTACAGGGTGAAGGCCAATACGGAGGCCGATAAACATTCGTTTGACTTCATGTCGGGAAGCATTTCTTTCCTAAGTGCCGGGGAGGCTGTATTTTCAATCTTTGGTCTGCCCGTGATTTCAAGCATTAACCATCATTTAAAACTGTCCTGGGATGTAAACGGACAAGTGGAGGGCTACGAAACCGTCCTGCAGGTTGAGGATGAGAACGGGAGCCTCGTTGAAGGAGCTGTCGTTACCGCAGATGGCGCCGTGATCGGGACCAGTGATGCCGCGGGTGAAGTGCGCACGAACACCCTGACGGCTCAGGTGAAAAAGCATACTCTTCAAGCAAGCAAGGATGTATGGTACAGCCCGCTGACGGCATTTACTGTGTCACGGCTTGCCGGCAGCCCAACCCCTTACAATATAAATGTGAGCATGGGGACAGATCCGACCTCTTCGCGTGGCTTTACATGGCATACCCATCCGGGTGTCCAGACGACGGTTGTGGAGCTCGCTCCAAAGGACGGCTTCAGCGGCTTTGACCAGCTGGAGGTGAAGAGAGTAAGCGGAAGCCATGAGCTGTATCAGACGCAGGACGTTGGCGCGGTTCGGGTTCACAAGGCACTGGTGGAGGAGCTTGTGCCGGGTACCGAATATGTGTACCGCGTCGGAGACGGCACGGGGCATTATGGTCCGCAGGGATCCTTTAGAACGGCTGCAGCGGAAGGGGATGCAACGAAGTTCCTGGTATTCGCCGATTCCCAGGGAAGCACTGCAGCGGACTATAAGCTGTGGGGAAATACCGTCAGCATTGCAGCGGCTGAGCATCCCGATTCCGAGTTCATGATTCAGGTTGGAGATATGGTCGATAAGGGCTACTTGGGCCAAGAGTGGAGTCACTGGTTTAAAGAGGCTCAGGAGGCGTTCCTTAACACGACTTTAGTGACGGCGGTCGGTAATCATGAGGTTACAGACACAGAATGGAATGGACATTTTCAGGCTCATTTCAATCAGCCGGATAACGGGCTGCCGGGTCTTGAGGGCACAAGCTTTTCCTTCGATTATAAGAATATCCATTTTATCATGCTAAATAGTGAATATGATTATGAGAAGCAGGCGCAATGGCTGGAGCAGGATCTTGCAGCCAGCACGAAGGACTGGAATATTGCCATATTCCATCGCGGGCCTTATGGCAGTATCTATGATACGGCCGTCATTCGGGATACATGGGCACCTATACTGGAGAAGCATGGCGTAGATCTGGTGCTGAACGGGCACGAGCATATTTATCTGAGAACGTTCCCGATGAAGGATAAACAGAAGGCTTCCGATGGACTCGGAACCACCTACGTCATTTCAGGCTCTACGGGCTCCAAATTTTATGCTCTGACAGCACAGGACTGGCAAATGGTAACCGATGCAGAAAAGACTCAGATGTATTCCGCTGTGGAAATTGTGGGAGACCAGCTGAACATGGTAACCAAGACCGTTGGCGGACGGGTGGTTGATGAATTTACGCTCCTCAAAAGAAAAGAGCTTCTGCCAGAGCGTGTGCAGATTGCAGAAGGGGATATCAGCCTGGCTGTCGGAGAACACCGTCAGCTGAGTGTAGAGGTCAAGCCCGAGGGGGCAGCGGACAAGAGCGTAACCTGGTCGGTTTACAGCCCGGAGCCGCAAGATTCGCCAGTCACGATCAACCAGGATGGACGATTGACTGCAACAGGGCTAGGCACGGCCGTGATCCGAGCAGCCAGTAATGCGGCACCGCAGGTCTATGATGACATTGTGGTGACAGTTGACCGTCAGCCGGAAGGCGTCATGGAAGCCATATCACTGCGCGGTGCGGCTGCCTTAAAGGTAGGGGAACGAGACCAGACGGTCATCGAAGCCGTATACACGGACGGCGCCCGATATGATCTTATGGAGGGTGTCATCTATGCCAGCAGCGAGCCGTCTGTGGCTGCAATCAGCGAGAGCGGAGAGGTTCAGGGTCTTCGTGAGGGCACAACGGTGATCTCCGCAACGTATGAAGGCTTCTCGGATCACTATGCATTGAACGTAACGCAGACTGTAAATCCGGACCCGGGCAACGGTGGCAGTCCCGACAATGGAGGAGGCAGCAATCCGGGCAACGGAGACGGCTCTGTGGATCCTGTGCCG
Source organism: Paenibacillus algicola (assembly GCF_005577435.1). Classification (NCBI taxonomy): domain Bacteria; kingdom Bacillati; phylum Bacillota; class Bacilli; order Caryophanales; family Paenibacillaceae; genus Paenibacillus; species Paenibacillus algicola. Next base: position 1,201,937 of record NZ_CP040396.1, read on the forward strand.
CCCCAGCCGCCGATCACGCCTCAGCCTCCGTCCGTGACAGGTCAGCTTGTACTTACTGAAGCCGAGCTTAACGCTATGATCTCCGACGGAGAGCCGCTTCTTGTGAACCTGAAGGAGGAGCTGAGACAGCTGCGTCTGCCATCCAATGCGGGTAAGCTGCTGAAGGATGAAGCCTTCACCATTGTGGCAGACAATATGAAGATCAGCCTACCGGGGAAGGTGCTTCAAGAAGTGAGTGACCTGGGGAGCCGTAATCATCCTGGATCGGGCTTCATTCAGCTGAACGTGGAAAGTCCGTCATCGTCCGCCTCTGAACGACTCCTGAGTCAGGCAAGTGGAAGGTCGGGAGCCGTTCTGCAAAATGCGGGTGGCATGTTCAGCTTTACGCTGGAGCATGTGAGCGAAGAGGGTACAGTCACCAAGCTGACCTCCTTCAGTGAGCCGCTGAGTCTGACTTTACCCGTGATGGCGGCGTCCCATCCGTCCCTCACTCATGTGTACCATGTCGGGGAAGACGGCATGCTCCAATATATAGGAGGAACGATAAGCGGTGATCAGATTACTGCGCAGGTGATGCACTTCAGCACCTATGCCGTTCTGACCTACACCAAAAATTACGGAGATGTACCGGCATCCCACTGGTCCTATGACGTAATTCGCGAGCTGTCATCCAGACAGCTGATTGAAGGAACCGGCGGCGGTATGTTCAAGCCGTCCCAGGAGGTTACCCGCGCCGAGTTTACGGCCATGCTGGTGCGTGCATTGAAGCTGGAGCCAGCACAAGCGGCTTCGTTCCGCGATGTTGCGCCGGAGCAGTGGTATGCAGCCGCAGTATCTGCTGCCAAGCAAGCGGGGATTGTAGAGGGAACAGGCCAATCGCAGTTCCGTCCGGATGAGCACATCCAGCGGCAGGAAATGGCGGCCATGCTGGTTCGAGCTTACGCGTATACCGCGGCACGCTCTGCAGCAGAACGCAAGGCGATCCCGTTCCAGGATACGCAGCAGCTGCCGATCTGGGCTCGTGAAGCCATCAGAGAAGCATATGATCTGAACCTGATGAAGGGCAGCAGCATGAATACCTTTAAGCCGCAGGTGCCAGCAACCCGGGCCGAAAGCGCACAGGTCATTCACAATCTGTTAGTCAAGCTGGCGAAGTAAAGCTGCCGAGCAGCGATTCCAGGTAATCAAGAATCGGCATGTGGTGAGTATGAGTATTAACTGCTGTACCTGAACCCATCAACGGGTGTGTCGGCAGGAGGCAGCGGCGTCCGGTGGTCCGGGCTGCTGCTTCAGACATGAAGAGCACAAGGCAAAGAGCCAGCCCCGCTCAATTCGCGGGGCTGGCTCTTTGTGATACGTGAGAATGAAATTTATCTTGGCGGCGGCCAGTTCTGCAGCGGCACATTCTCTGTAATCGCCACAGTGTTCGTCTGCGCCGGATTCCCGACAGCCAGAATAATGACATGGTAGCTTTGGCTGGAGGCGTTAAAGCTGTTACCCTCCACATCTCTGGTGTTGATTCCCAACTCCCGAGTAATCGTCCCTTCCTGATGTGGAATTACAGTATAATTGTTCGCCGCGACCCGCTTAGCATCATCGATTCCAAACGGCAATGACGTTGGCACAAGCATCACACGGTATTCTGAAACATTCCCGCTGGTAGCCGGCGTGAAGCTGAGATCAATCCGCTGCGCAGCAGCATTGTCCCAGTAGACGCTGGCGGTGACACTGGTCGGCGCCGTAACGGCTCCGCTCTCCATCGTAATTGCAGATGAAGGTGCCGACAGGGCGTTGTTGCCCGCGACGCCGTCTGAGCTCACGGAAACTACGAATACCCGGTATGCGGTCATATTGCGAATCGGCAGGCCATCAGTATCTGTTGACGTTGCCGACAGGCTGACACTGAGGGTGCTGCCTGTTTTGTTCACAGGCGTGTAATTCGCTGTGTTGACATTATTGGCTGCGGCCAGGTTGAAGGCGTCTGCCTTTTGCGATGGCACGACATAAATCCGGTACCCGCTGATTCTGGATTCTTCGGCAGCAGGGCTGAAGGATACGAACAGGTCCCGTCCGTCATTGTTGTTGCCTCCGTCTGTGGCTGCTACATTGCTTGCCGCAGGCACAGATGTATTGCCGCTTAGCGTGATTACGGACGAAGGAGAAGACAGGGCGCTATAGCCCGCGTAGCTGCCGCTGCCGGCAGTCAGTACGAAAATCCGGTACGCAACGCCGTTACGGATGACATCACCATTGATATCCCGTGCCCCTGCGGCGAGGTTTACGATCTGATTGTTGTTGGTCTTGCTGACATACGTATACCGGCTGCTGTCCAGGCTGTTCGCCCAATTCAGGTCGAAGGAAGCAGCATTTTCATTTTTGACGACATAAATTTTGTAGTGACCGATCGTGCCCTCATTGGAAACACGGTTGAAGGCCACGCGCAGATCGCGTCCGTCATTGTTATCGCTAACGTCACTGACCGCTAAACCGGTTACTGCCGCGACTACCTGGTTCGCGGACATGTACACATACGGGGATGAAGCGGAAAGGACATTACCTGTGTATGCATTGCTGCTGACGGACATAACGAAGATCGCATAGCTGTTGCCGTTGCGAAGAAGATCTCCGTCGGTATCGCGTGTGCTCGAAGACAGGCTCTGACTGAGGTTGTATCCTGTCTTATTGACCTGGGTGTAATTATAAATGCTTAATGCATTGGCACTGTCCACGCTGAAGCTGGAGGACTTGTTGTATTTTACGACAAAGACACGGTAATTCAGGATGTTGCTCTCGTTATTCGCCCGGTTGAAGGTTATTCGCAGGTCCCGGCCATCGTTATAGTCGCTGCTGTCTGTGGCTGCTACACCTGTTACGGCTTCAACCTGGTTGCCGGTGCTTAGAATAATCTCATTGGATGCCGTCGAGAGCAGCTGAACTCCGTTCTGGCTGCCTGTTCCCACGGCCGATACAAAGACCCGGTAGTAGACGCCGCTGCGGATCAGCTGTCCATCGGTATCCCGCGCCGTAGCAGGTAACGTGTGAACGAGATTATATCCGTTCTTGCTCACGGTTGTATAAAAGTAGTTTGTCAGATTATCGGCCCGATTAACATCAAACAGGCCGGCCGTGCCGGATTTGACAACATAGATGCGATAAGAACCGATATTCGATTCATCCGATACTTTGTTAAAAGCGACCCGCAAATCTCTTCCATCCCCGTAATCGCTCACATCCGACACCTGGGTAATCATCGGTACAGAAGCACTTTGGTTCAGTGTGACCGATGACGAGGGTGTAGACAGTCTGCTCAGGGCCGTGGATTCATTGCTGCTGAGCGCCATAACGACGACAGAGTAGGATACTCCGCTGCGGATCAATTCTCCGGAGGTATCTCTGGAGGAGGAGCCGAGGCTGAGCGTCATCTGTGAAGTGCTGGAGCTTGGCTTGGCTACGCTCGTATAGGAGGTTCCCGGAACGGCTTGAGCCGCAGTAAGATTAAAGCTGGACAGGCTTTGAGTTTTGACGACAAACAACCGGTAACCGGAAATTTGACTCTCCGATGCCGCCCGGACAAAAGAAACCGACAGATCCCGGCCATCGCCGTAATTGTTTACATCCGAAACCGTAACGCCTGTTGGCGCATCTACGGCTCTGTTGTTGATCAGAGTGACGGCGGGAGAGGCCTTCGACATTTGCGAGCTGCCGCTGTACTTGCCTACGGCGAGGACAAAGGCGGTGTAGGCCTGGTTCTCTCGAATCAGCTCTCCATCGCTGTCCCGTGTATTGCTCGAGAAGGTCAGGGAAGGATCACTACCCGTCGGGAAAATGACAGAATAGTTGGCGGAAGGTACATTTGCAGCTGCACTTTCATTGAAATAAGAAGCCTTCGACGCCTTCACCAGAAAAACCCGGTAATAAGAAGCATGCTGCTCGTTGGCAGATTTGGAGAAGCTGACCTGGAGGTCGCGTCCGTCTCCGATATTACCGATGTCTCTGAGTGTAATGTAGTTGACCGGACCGAGGCTGCCTTCACCGGCACTGTTGTTAGAGGTGGTGACGGTCACGGTTTTGGTTGTTGAATTCCAGCCGATCTTCTCGCCCAGCGCTTCACTGACAAAGCGAACCGGTACCATAGTAGTACCGCTCAAATTCTTGGCGGGAACATCGAGCGTTGTCGATTTACCGTCGATGGTTGCTGTTTTGGCGTTGATTTTGAGAATAATGGTAGAATTGTCTCTAACCGCGGTGACCGTTTGGGTCTTCTGGTCCCAGGTAACCTTGGCGCCGAGGAGCTGGAAAATGACGCGCATCGGGAGCATAACCCGATTCTGTACCATAATCGGTGGCTGGGAAGGATTGATTCTCATCCCGTCCACGATGACATTGATGTGAGTTGCAGCCTGTACCTGACCTTGAAAGAGCAGGGGGAGGATGCAGACGACCGCCAGAAAGGCAGTCCAAAGCTTCTTCACGTGCTTGACCTCCTTAAAATAATAAATCAGTTGGGTAAGATTACCTCTATTATATGACACATTGAATAGGAGTAAAGTTGCAATTCGACAAGCGGTCCCGTAAAAATATTTTGGAGGGCAGGGTTATTTATGAGAGGCTCAGAGCTTCCAAAGCCGGGAGAGGCGTGGTTTTACGGCTATGGACATGGTATAGTGGACACGAAACCAAAGAGGATGGAGCTGCCTAAACGTGAAGGATTCAATGCGCTCTTCGAAGAAGTCGAATCGGAAGTCGAATCGTGAAAATATGAAGCAATCCCATATACAGCCAAACCATGTACAAAAACCGCAGGATAACCGCCGCAGCAAATCCGGAGATTCGCAGCGCCCTCAAGCCAGCAGCCTGGATGCTCTGGCGCAGGAGCGCAAGCTTCAGCAGCGTAGAGTGAACGGCAAGCGGCCGGCCGGAGGCGATTCGCGCCAGGCGGGCAAGCAGGCAGGAGGCAAGCAGCAGGATGAAGTGCGAGGCGAGCCGCATCAGGCGGGCCAGCAGCCTGGGAGCAAACGGCAGGAGCAGGCCGGGCTCCGCGGGAAGGCAGGAGGGGGCAGGCCAGCGGGCGCCGGCAGCGGGCGTAATGCAGGGCAGCGCGGTGGCAAGGCCGCCAAGGCGGCCTCTTTGCCGCAATCGGTCAAGAAACGTCCTGCGGCTCACACTCCGCGCCCTTCTGTCAGTGAAAGTGCCGAGGAGCTTGTCCCCGGTGACGTGATCGTGGTTACGATCAAGCGGCTGGGAATTAACGGCGAAGGCGTGGGCTATTACCGCCGGAAGGCTGTATTTATAGACGGCGCCTTGACGGATGAAGTGGTCAAAGCAGAAGTAACCGGACAGCAGCCTAAATTCATCAAGGCACAGCTGCTGGAGGTCGAGAAGCGTTCACCTTACCGGATCGAGCCTCCTTGCCCCGTGTTTGGCATTTGCGGCGGCTGTCAGATACAGCATATGTCCTATGAAGGCCAGCTTCAGGCCAAAACAGATATTGTGCGTGAGGCTTTCCACCGCTATGCCGGACTGCAGGATGTGAAGCTGAAGCCGATCCTCGGCATGGAGCATCCTTGGGATTATCGCAACAAGGCGCAGCTTCAGGTGAAGCGGCGCGGAAACGAGGTCATTGCAGGCTTGTATCAGGCGGAAAGCCATGAGATCGTCGATATAACCGGCTGCCCCATCCAGAACAGCAAGGTTAATGAAGCCGTCGAGAAGGTGAAAGCTGTACTGCAAGAGCTGAACATTCCTTTTTATAAGGACAATGGCAGTAAGGACGGGGTGCGCACCATTGTGGTGCGGAATGGCTTTCAGTCCGGAGAGGTTCAGGTGACGCTGGTCACCGCAGGCAGCAGGCTGCCGCGTCAGGAGGAGCTGGTCAGCATGCTTCGCCTGTCGATCCCCGGAATTAGCGGAATTGCGATGAACATAAACCCGAAGAAGACCTCGCTGATTTTTGGAGACCGGACGATCAAGCTGTGGGGGGCAGACACGCTGAAGGAGTCTCTGGGAGATCTGGAGTTTTCTTTGTCGCCGCGGGCTTTTTTTCAGCTGAATCCACAGCAGACGGTGAAGCTGTATGAATCGGTGCGGGCCGCGGCTGGATTGACAGGGAAAGAAACCGTCATTGATGCCTATTGCGGGACTGGGACGATCGGGCTGTGGCTGGCGCCATATGCCAAGGAGGTTCGCGGCATTGAGGTCATTCCGGAGGCGATTGAGGATGCGAAGCAGAACGCGGCGCGCAACCAGCGCGACAACGTCTCCTTCCACACCGGCGAAGCCGAAGTGCTGCTGCCACGCTGGGTCAAGGCCGGCCTGTCCCCGGACGTCATCGTAGCCGATCCCCCGCGCACAGGACTTGACCCACGCTTCCTGGACACCGTACTGCGTACAAGGCCGAAGAAATTCATCTACGTATCCTGCAATCCCGCCACCCTGGCCAAAGACTGCAAGGTCCTGCTGGACGGAGGCTACTCTTTAGAGTGGGTGCAGCCGGTGGATATGTTTCCGCAGACGAGTCATGTGGAGTGTGTAATATTGATGGAATGGAGGGGCGAGCCTAAATAGGCTACGCCCCTTGTTTTAGTGGATTTTGAAAGTTGTAACTGATTTCGATTGAACCGTCTTCGTCAACGTCCACACGGTTAATCATTTTGTGAATCATGTCCCTCAGGATTTCCTCGTTGTTAACGTCAAGCGCAGCGAACTTCATTAACTCAGCCTTAAACGTCAATAAGATTGTGAAGTGCGACCTTGCCCGGTCGCACTTCACAATCTATTTTACAGACTCGTGTAATAGTTGGTAGCGTTAGCATAATAGTTGCTAAATGCTAGAAATGTAGAGATTAATTAATACGGGTTTACAAACTTTCTTTCGAAGTAGTTATCGGAAAGTACAGTCAATTACTTTAAAAAGTAATTGTAAAGTTTCATACCCTTAAACTCGACTTTAAAGCCATCAATTATCTTATCTTGATCCGTTTTGTTTATTCCAAAAGAAAAATCAGATGAAGGTCCTATACCAATTTGTGTTGTTTGAATTATTTTGTTGTCAAGAGTTAATACTCTAATTTCTTCTCTTGGGGTGGAAAACACTCCGCTACCTTGTATGGTGCCTGGATAAATAAAACTCCCCTTCTTTTTAGGCAATTTTAGTTTCGTATGAAAACTAAAATAGATGTCATTTTCTCTATTTTTTACACTCACCAAAAATATTTGATGCTGGTTAATTTCAAATACTTTGTGTTTATCCTTTATTTGTTTGAATATCCATTCGGGTTTAAGTGAAAAAGTAATTGGATTATGATCTTTAACTTGAGTTATATTATAATTCTTGTTTGACGAAATTGAATCCAGATTAACATTATCGGTGCCTGTTTTTACAAACGTATATACTAAAAGAACTGTGACTCCTATCATAAAAGTTAGCAATATTCCATTTCTTTTTAATTTCATAACTCCTACCGACCTTCCTTTTTACAATATTGTTTCAAAATAAATAACAAAGGCTACTCCAATAAGGAATAGCCTTTGTTACTTTAGAAATTTGTATCACTATTGTTAAAGGCCTTAAATCCCTGAGATGTATTAGATAATTGAATGTCTACTCCGAAATCACCTGTGCTTGCGCCAAATGTTACATTATCGACTGTTGCTTGATTGTAAGTATGCCCATAAAAGGTTCTAGCTTTGCCGTTGTAATACACAAAATTTGGTGTATAAGTGAGTGTGGCAGCAAATCCTTTACCTTCATACACATAACTGTAAGACCCATCCCAATTCACTTTAGTTATTCTTACTTTATCTTGAAAATCGAATGCTGCACCGAGTTTTCCATCACCGTGACTTGGACTATAGCTTGACCAACTATTTCCAACTCCATCGTGCCAATAACCTTGAGAACTTAAAACAGTCGTTCCATAAGTACCGCTTGTATTATAGTAAGTTATACCAACAGTATCATATCCACCTACATTTTTCTTTGACCCTACATTCGGATAAAGTCTGAAACTTGGCGCATCAGCAGTCCATGTAAGGTCGTTCCAACTTCCTCCACCAGTTACATACCAGTTACCAGTTTGGCCATCAGCATAAATATTCACTGCATTCATATTTACATCACTTGGTTGACTCATAGGTGTTACAGTGTAATCTTGGGGTAGATCCAACTTATGGATTTTCTTTTCTTTTAATTTTTCGTTAATTTCACCTGGATTACCATCTCCAGCAGCCAATTGATTTAGTAGTAATTCAAAGTAATTAAAAGCTCTCATGATGACTGGAATGAGTAATATCCTAAACAAAATTCATAATATTGTAAATGATACAATGGTCCTGGATATAAAACGACAATAATTTACAAATTACAAAAAAAATGAGGAGCTCGAAATTTCTTTTTTCTGATGTTGGCTCAACCTCAAAATCAGTGCTTGACTATAAGCCCAACATCCGATGTCGGTTGCATTCAATGAGAATCCCTGCTTTATAGCGGCTACGGTTCCGCGTGAAATAAGGGGCGGCATTGGAAGGCTTTAATACGATTATGACGGCCTTCAACTGTCCCGTTCGTCTACCGGCATTTATGGTAGTTCATAATTTCCTCTTTCCAATTGCTCATGGTCTTGAGGGTGCTTCGTACGGCATCATGATCGATTCGATGACCTTGTTCACACCAACGCTCGAATCCCAGTTTGGCAACAGAAAAGCCGGGAGAGCAGTCGTACCAGGTGGTGAACGCTTCCTTCCATTCCCATACACAGCGAAGAATTGGAGCATAATTCAGCAGCGTGTTTAATCGCTTTTTGCCTTCTTCACCAAGCCATTCCGCCTGCGTATTCAGCAAACGATGGTTAGCCTTAAGATACGCTCTGGCTCGTGGAGGCAACGTGTGCTGAATGAATTTTCGAACTTCTTGCATATAACTCGACCGTCTTCATTTTTAGCGTTCACTAGCTTTTTGGATTCTTTACTCCAAACACGCTTGATTTGCCTTACTGTTTCGCCGCGTGATTCTTGAATTTTAGAATAGGTAAAATTTTCGCTCATACTGTACAAGAAAATTACATCATGATTCGAAGCAAATCGATTTATATTTCCTTGTAATCGTGGGGAGCGGATAAGCGTCCGAAGCGTTCAGCACCTTCTATGGCAACATGACATTCATCCCCACGACATACATTTATTACGGAACTTGTCCGTTCAAACAATGATTTCTCACTCGTCCAAACTCTAAGCGGACATAGTTCGTCAGATATGATTATGCGATACTCGAAGCCGTCAGAGGAAGATAAACTACGAGCCGTAGAAGGGCTTTACAAGAACTGAAATGAACTGAGCCACCCATTATTTGGGCGGCTCTTTCTTTTGATAGATGTAGCATACATGTCTTAGATATATGGATGGCATCGGGTGTCGAATGAATCGCTTTTTGTTGTTGTGTTGGAGTTTACCCTCGTTTTATCCGTGAGAAATTTTTATGATTGTCTTTTAGTTGATATCGCCAACATAGCAACGACTTGGTTTATTTCCATTACCAACTTTAATTAATTGGGGAATTAATTCCTTCGGATAAAAACGAAGCTTGACTAACTCATTTAATGGAATCCATTCTACCCCGATTTGGTCAGGGTCTGGATTCGGGGGAGTTAAAGGTATGTCATTACTGGATTTTATACTACATAAAAAAATAGGACTGACTATTTGAAGATTTTTATTCGCTTCGGCATTTTCGTGGTTGGCTCCAATAAATTCTCTAAGGAATAAAAAGTCGTCTACGTTTACGGCTATACCAACTTCTTCGAATACTTCGCGGCAAACCGCTTGCTCTAATGTTTCACCAAACTCTTGTTTCCCACCGGGGAGGATGTAAGTCGCATCACTTGAATCATCATCCCGTTTCTTGATAGTAAGAATTTTATTGTTTTCAATAATTACAGCTTGTACACCTACGCTAACCTCCATTCTCGGTTCTGCTCCTTATTGTTCCTTCTTTCAGACGCCCATTTCATTGCCTTCTTTACAATTTCAGTGCAAAAGGCTTCTTTTCCATCTTGATATACACGAACATCATCCGGTGATTGTTTGGCTAAGTGTAATTTCAATTCCCCGTATGTTTTAGCTTCATCAGGATGATTCATTAGGTATTCTTTGAAGTTCAGATGATACTCGATGTTGATATTTCCGACCTCGTAAATATGTACGTGATGAGTTCTATGGTCTCCACCCTTTGGAAAATATCGACGACCAACGATTCCTTGTTCCCCACGTGGTTTATAGCCCTTATGAATCATTTGTTCGTTATACTCGTCTACCTTGATAATATCCTTGACGACAATTAGAATATCAATAATTGGCTTTGCAAACCCAATCTGAGGAACGGAAGTGCTTCCAATATGATGGATTTCAAGTAACTCGTTCGAGAAGATGGAATGTAATAAGACTTCTTCTATACGGTATACATCAAACCAGTTTTCCGTCCAAGGAGCAATTTCAGTTCTTCTCAAATGAACACCCCATTTTGACCAGTAATTGGAAGATGACGTAGTATTATTCTATGTGACCTCTCCAATTCCTCTTTAATTGAATTAAGCATGTAGTATGTTTAGCGAATACTGCCACATCAGATTTGTCTATTTTGCGCAACCCACACATGTGGAGTGTTGTGCGTTGATAGTAAGAAGTAAAGAATAAGCAGAAGGGTTCGAGAATCTGTAGAAGATTCTCGAACCCTTCTGCTTTAATTTCGATACGATCGATTAATCTATGAAGAATTTCTGTCGTCGTAAGCTCCTTGAAAGATAGGAACTCCTCAAGGGTTTTCTTTAATTCCGAAAAAGCTAACGCATCATCATGAATTTGAAGCGATTCATTGAATTGGAATTTTTTTGCATCAGTTCGTCTATTTCCTGATTTAAAGAAGTAACGTATTCATCATATTCTCTTTTTGGCATGTCTCTATCAAAATGCTTGTCATGAGCTTGTTTCTTCCGATTTTTTAACTTTTCCATTTGAGTATCTAATGCTCTGAGCACTTTTTCATTCTGTTGCTTTAGCTTCCTTAACTGGTTCTCAAGCTTTTTAATCACAACATCATTACTTAAATTGGACACAAGCATTTGAATATCTTGTAGAATAACAGAGATTAGATCGGTTTCACGAACGAGATGATCGGTACACTTTTTACTTCCATATTTATTATAACTACTGCACAAGTAGCCTTTGAGATTCTTCTTAAAGTGCATGCCACGCCCACAATCGGCACAATATGCGGTATTCGTAAATAGACGTACCTCTGATTACGGTCTCGTCCGTTTTCTACTTTCAAGTAATTGCTGAATCAAAGTCTTTTCTTGTAACAATTGGTTCGTGGGTGTCTTGGACGATGATGAAGTCCTTCGGGTCTATATAGTTCCTATTTTTGTTCGTTACACTTTTGGTTGTAGATCGGCATTGTACCAGATCGCCCACATAATGGGGATTCGTAAGAATTCCACGAACCGTACATCCTCCCCACATATCATAAGCGTTTTTCTTTCCAGCAGTTTGTGACGGTGTAGGAATGCCTTCTTATGCTTCTATGTTCATTCCGTCACCGCTCCAATCAAGGATGTTATGAACATCCTTCAACTGTCCTACTCCACCATTTACAGCATGTGCTACTGAATAGTGAGTATGATGCCGACGATAGACCATGTCTCGAATTTTGTATAAATGATCCTGCTAAGGATAAGGAAGGGAAATGTAAAGTTGATTTATACATACCGATCAAGAAGAGAATATAAATAACCGCATGGAAGGAAGATGATTATTGGGAACCCCTATAGGTATTGTGGACTGGGTAGAAAAAAATGAAAAAATGTATGATTTATTAACTCAACTTTCGCAGCTTAAATTTGGCAGATAAGCCTTGATGTAACTGGGCAAATCAGCAATCCATTGCTGTAGTTGTGTTTGTATGAGCTGATGTAAAGCTACGGCCCAATCCAGTTGACTGACTTCGTCGCAGAGCAGATGAAATAAACCACCCAAGGTGCGGTTGTCGGTACTCTGTCGGTGTTGCCAAGCCAGCAGGATGGATCGAGAAAAGACAATAGTCGTGTGGCTGATCAACAAATCATTAGTGCGCCCCTGAAATTCTTTCTGCAAGCGCAGCAATGACTTGGCACACTTAAAGAAAACCTCAATGTCCCAGCGGATTCCGTAGATTCGGATGATTTCTTCCTCGGAAAGTGAAAGATCGGTGCATACAATGGCGAGCCATTCCTTTTTGTTGGAGCGATGGCGCACAAAGACCATCGTGACGGGAATCCCAGGAGACAGCTGAGTGCGGATGCACCGCAGAATGCCCTTGGTGTTCCCTTGAACAAGAGCTGCTTTATAGTAAAGCTCTTGGAGCGTTAACCGCCGGCCATCCAAGGTATCTTTTCTTGTCGGCTTTAACCATGCCAATAACATCCAGACCGCGATCGATCATCGCGGGGACCACCTCAGGGCGGGCAGGAGTGCCTCCATCCGTCTTTTGTAGCCGGACGTCCGCTGATCGATACCGTCTATGATTCCATTCACTTGCGATTTGAGCGAAGCGAGCAAGGAGAAGTCGACGGGGATAAATCAAAAATCGGCGCCACGGATATGCGCTATGATTCAAGAAACGATACACGGTGTCTTTTCCAGGAAACTTCGCTCCCTTACCGCTTTCCGGCAAGCGAAACGAAACTAAAAGTTAAACCGGAACAACAAAAGGTTTTTCCAGCACCAGTTGTCTATTGGATGGCTGAGTCCAATTGGAAGCCTATATAGGCTGCGCTCCTTTTTCTAACTCTGTGACGTTGAATATCTCAAATTGGAAAATTCCGGGCAAGTGAACGACTTCGTTCTATTGAAATCGGCTAAAAAACCTATGCCCCTGCTCACATATTACCGTGTATACCTCCTCATACGAGTTGTATGTGAATGACCGTCAGGCATAGACGTAGAGCGATTCGAGATTTACGCCGATTTGCTACCAACATATGGTACAATAAATCGAATCATGGATGGTGTCTTGCAGACTTTTTTTGTTCATAGGATTTGCGGGTTTGAAGTAGTGATCTCATGTGATTATTAGAGGGGGTTATGATTTGGTTATTGTAAAAAAGGTCGCCAAGCTATTATTATGTATCTCCGTGCTTTCGGGTCTGATGGGTTCAAAGACAGTTCATCGAGCCTATGCAGATTCATCTCTGTCATCAACGATAGTCATTACAGATACTACCTTAAGTATCGGAGAAACAACAACCGTAACGATCACGTTCTCGGAAAAGGTAATAGGCTTTACAGAAGCTGATCTAACGGTCCCGAACGGTACATTGAGCGGACTGGCTTCCTCAGATGGAGGAATAATGTGGACGGCCACGCTGACACCAAGCGCAGGTATCGAGGACGCGACCAATGTTATTACCCTTGATAACACTGGTATTGCTGACGCGGCGGGCAATACAGGCACTGGTTCAACGGATTCTAATAACTATGCAATGGATACCTTAAGGCCATCCGCCGTGATCGTGATCGAGGACACTGCGCTAACCGTTGGAAAAACCTCTTTGGTCACCATTACATTTTCCGAGGCGGTAACAGGCCTAACTAGTGCAGATCTAACGGTCCCGAACGGTACATTGAGCGGACTGGCTTCCTCAGATGGAGGAATAATGTGGACGGCCACGCTGACGCCAAACGAAAATGTCGAGGACATGACCAATGTTATCACCCTTGATAACACTGGTGTTGTTGATGAGGCGGGCAATGCGGGCAGTGGCTCAACGGATTCTAATAACTATGCAATCGATACCTTGAGGCCATCCGCCGAGATCGAGATCAGGGACACTGCGCTAACCACTGGAGAAACCTCTTTGGTCACCATTACATTTTCCGAAGCGGTAATAGGCTTTACAGAAGCAGATCTAACGGTCCCGAACGGTACATTAAGCGGACTGTCTTCCTCAGATGGAGGAATAACGTGGACGGCCACGCTGACGCCAAGCGCAAATGTTGAGGACATGACCAATGTTATCACCCTTGATAACACTGGTGTTGCTGATTTTGCGGGCAATGCGGGCAGTGGCTCAACGGATTCTAATAACTATGCAATCGATACCTTAAGGCCATCCGCCGAGATCGAGATCAGGGACACTGCGCTAACCATTGAAAAAACCTCTTTGGTCACCATTACATTTTCCGAAACGGTAACAGGCTTTACAGAAGCAGATCTAACGGTCCCGAACGGTACATTAAGCGTACTGTCTTCCTCAGATGGAGGAATAACGTGGATGGCCACGCTGACGCCAAGCGCAAATATCGAGGACATGACCAATGTTATCACCCTTGATAACACTGGTGTTGCTGATTTTGCGGACAATGCGGGCAGTGGCTCAACGGATTCTAATAACTATGCAATCGATACCTTGAGGCCATCCGCCGAGATCGAGATCAGGGACACTGCGCTAACCATTGGAAAAACCTCTTTGGTCACCATTACTTTTTCCGAAGCGGTAATAGGCTTTACAGAAGCCGATCTGACGGTCCCGAACGGTACATTGAGTGGACTGGCTTCCTCAGATGGAGGAATAACGTGGACGGCCACGCTGACACCTCAGGCCAATGTGAATGTTCAGGACCATTCGATTACGCTTCACAATGATGGCATAGCTGATATTGCGGGTAACCCGGGAGAAGGCGTAACTCTTTCGAATACATATTCTATTTCGACGGTTCCCTTGCCTGACAGCAGCTCTACAGAATCTTCATGGACTCCCTCTACACCGGTTCAAATCTCAGTTACCTCAACGAACGGAATTCTGAGCATTCCAACCGGCATGTCCGGCGTTGTAGGCTTGGATGGGGAAATCCTCATTTCGGTTCCGGCAGGAGCTTTTACAGAGGACATCAGATTATCGATTCAAAAAAATCCGGAAACACCAAACATGCTCTCAAGCAAACAGGTATTAGCAAGTCCGGTCTTTGCTATCGTGAACAGCGTTTCCAAGAAACCAAGCAAGCCGGTAAGTCTGACCCTGACGTTTGATCGCGGCAGCTTGAAGGAAGATCAGACTCCTGCAGTATTTTACTACAACGAAGTAAACAAAGCCTGGAGCGAAGTTGAAGGCGGGACCATTCAAGGCAACAAAATCAGTGTCAGCATCGATCAATTTGGGAAGTACGCCGTACTCGCGTTGGACAAAAGTCCAGGTGCCATTATAGAGGACCCTTCAGAAGAGCTCATCCTTCACGATATTTCTAACCATTGGGCGGAAGGAAACGTGAGGCAGGCGATCCGTACAGGAATAGTTTCGGGATATCCAGACGGAACCTTCAAGCCTAATGCTTCGGTAACGCGTGCAGAATTTCTGCTCATGCTGATGAACATTGTGAATGTGAAAGCCGCAGTCATGGACCGTAGCTTTTCAGATACGGCAGAGATTGGTGAGTGGGCTAAACAAGCAGTAGCTGATGCGCTGCATGCAGGCATCGTTACCGGTTACGCAGATGGCTCCTTCCGTCCCAATGCCAATATCACCCGGGCTGAGATGGCGGTGATGGTAGCCAGGGGCTTGGATCTGTCTGGTGCTGAGAATGCTGCAGCTCTTTTTGCAGATCATGATTCCATTCCTGCGTGGGCAGTCCCTGCTGTAACGGCATTGAAAAACCTAGCTGTCCTCAAAGGGACAAGCGGCAATACATTCAGCCCGACTCGTGAAGCCACGAGAGCGGAGGCAGTAACGGTTCTGATCAACGTGCTGAATCAACTCTCAATCAAGTGATTGGGGGAGGACCCATGAAAGGACGCTAAAGCCATGGAGAATTTGTACATCCATACAGCGCAGCTGTACGATGCTGACCCTCGCGAGGTGTTTTCGGCAGATATTCCGTTTTATCTGGACCGGGCTAAGCGTTTGGGGGGACGCGTTCTGGAGTTAGCCTGTGGAACGGGCAGGATCACCATTCCTCTTGCCAGGGAAGGGGTTGAGATCTGGGGTTTAGATTACTCCAAGAGTATGCTGGAGGTGCTGGAAAAAAAGCTTCAAAAGCTGTCCACCGAATCCCGGCAGCATCTGCATACGGTATATGGAGACATGACTGATTTTTCGCTTTCGGAAAAATTCAAGCTGATCTTCATCCCCTTCCGCAGCTTTCAAAGCTTAGAAACGGACGAACAGGCGCTGCAATGTTTATCCGCAGTCCATAATCATTTGGAGGAGGATGGACAGTTTATCATTAACGTGTTCAAACCGATAAAAAAGCTCGGGGCATGGTGGGTGGATCCGGCGGAAAACCTGGATTATGAATCTGTTCTGGAGAGCGGCGAACATGTCACCCGACATTCGATACGAAAACGTGTTGATACAGAGCGACGATTACTGTTCACGGATTTCATATATCGCTTAGATCAGGATGGCGAGCTTGTGCAGGAGTTTCACGACAGCATCCGGCTCCGGTATTTTTACGGAGATGACATTCGGCGTCTGATTACCTCCTCCGGGTTTACCATTGATGAGGAATACGGCTGGTATGACGGCAATTCGGTACAGGACGGCCGTGAGTTTATCTTTGTCTGCCGTAAATCGACAGGTATCTAAAGCCTAAGCAAGTTTCGATTAGTTTAGCTTAGCTTGGAGCAGCACAAGATGAAGAAGGCACCTGCCTGATTGAGGCAGGTGCCTTCTTCATGGTGGGGGAGTCGATCGTGCTTGCTGGGCGCGGGGCTCTAGGCTAACGGTTGCCACAGCGCTTATTAGTGCTAAAAAGTCACATTCCCCAGCCTAACGGTTGCCACAGTGGCTAAATGAGCGAAAATGCGAGCTTTTAACTAACTAGGGTTCAAATAGCCACGCTGGTAACCGTTAGAGTTACCAAAGTGCGAATCTAGGCTAAATAGCACCTGTGGCAACCGTTAGAGTTACTAGCCGGCGGAAGCGGGCTACCAAGCGCCTGTGGCAACCGCTAGAGCAGCTAACCGGTCGATGTGGGCAACGAATCGCCATTAGCAGCCTGCCTATGATGTTACTGATTAGCGCCTATGGCAACCTTGAGAGGATATGTTGTGCTAAGCGTGCCCGTTTAAATGTTGCTGTCCGATAGGGATGCGGAGGGGCAGAGAGTCGGAATGTGCGAGACGAGGATCTTGCTGACAGTACGTTATCCCTATCCCATAATGTGTGCGCTTACAAATTCAATATAAACGTTTCGATAAATTTTAAATTACCACTTGTATGCGATTACAAAATGAGATACAATCGTAATCGAAACGTTTCTCTTAATAATTCATGTAGCAAAACCACCTTTATTTTATTTTTTTATGCACAATCGAAACGTTTCACCGCCATCGTTGCAGATCTTCAACAATGTCTTCAACAATGTCTTGCAGATGTGGGTCTGAACAATTTTGAATGAAGTGGAGGTAGAAGAGCACACTTTATAAGCGGGGCATTAGGTCGGCTGTTTTCTCGGATGGTTTAATGCAACAGAATGCAATAAATAGGGTCTGAAATTTTGAACATGAACAAATTAATGAGAGGGGTATTAGATATGAAAAAAGTTCTGGCAATGATTACAACACTCGCTCTGAGTGCAAGTTTGCTTGCGGGCTGCGGAACAAATGACAACACAGAAGGCAGCAGCGGCGATGCGTCAAACGAGAAAGTAACGCTCAGCGTGTGGGGAATGGGTGAAGAAGCGAAGACACTGCCGAAAATCGCGGAGCAATTCACAGCCGAGAATCCGAACATTGAGATTAAGGTTCAGGCGCTGCCGTGGGATCAAGGACATGAGAAGCTGCTGACCGCAATTGCCTCCAAAAAAGGTCCCGATGTTGTCCAGATGGGCACCTCCTGGATTCCTGAATTCGCGGATGCCGGCGCACTTGCCGATCTTGCTCCTTACGTCGAGCAGTATCCGGAGCTGAAGCAAGAGCACTTTTATGATGGAGCTGTGGAAGCAGGAACATATGAAGACAAATACGTCAGCGTGCCGTGGTACGTAGAGACTCGTGTTCTCTATTACCGCACGGATCTGCTGAAGGAAGCCGGCTACGATCAGGCACCGCAGAATTGGGAAGAGCTGTCTGACGCAGCGCAGAAGCTTGCGGCACGCGGCGATGGCAAGTACGGCATGAGTATTGATCCGAAGGAACAGTCCCTAGGCTTTATGTTCGCACGCCAAAATGGCGCGGAGTGGTTTACGCCTGACGGTCAGCCTGACTTTGCAAACGATAAATTCGTAGAAGCGGTGGAGTATATCAATAGCTTTTACCAAAATGGCTCTGCACCGAAGGACCTTGGACTCGACATTATTCCGGCCTTTAAGGAAGGCATCCTGCCCATGTTCATCAGCGGCCCTTGGATGATCAAGCTGATTCAGGATCAGGCGGCCGACATCGACGGCAAATGGTCTATGGCTGTTCTTCCTAAGAAAGAGAACAACACCTCCCTGCTCGGCGGTTCTAACCTGTCGATCTTTGAATATTCGAAGAACAAGGACGCTGCTGCGAAATTCGTGGCGTACATGAGCAAAGCGGAGACACAGCTGAAATGGATGGAATTTACGAGCTCTCTGCCAGCTGCGACAGCGGCATGGGAAGATGAGTCCCTGAAGAACAATGAGTTCTACAAAGTCATCGGGGAACAGCTAAATGCTGCGGTTCCAATGCCGGTTATTACGGCTTGGTCACAGATCAGCCAGAGCTATGTGAAGCACTTTGAAGTTATCTATCGCAACAACGTAGACGTGAAAAAAGAGCTTGAAGCGCTCAATGCTGAAGCTGTGAAATTCATGAAATAACTTTGAATATTGAATCAACCCCTTCGCACCATGAAGGCACCTAGCAGACGCTATAAGCGACGAGGGTGACTTCAGCAAAACAAGCGGGCCGGCATGAGGCCGGCCCGCTCCCATATATGCTACGGCATGAAAGAAGGAAGTGACTATTCCTGATGAAAAGCTTTCTGAATAAAAGAGCGCCTTATATTTTCATTGCGCCAACCCTGCTCCTGCTGATTTTGTTCTCTATTGTCCCGATTGCGGTCGCGCTCGTGATCAGCTTCACCGACATGGATCTTGGAGGTCTCGCCAATATGGACCGGGTTGGATTCATCGGCTTCGACAATTATGCGGAGGTCATTCAGGATCCCGTCTTCCATAAGGCGATATACAATACGTTGTTCTACGTCGTGATCGGCGTTCCGCTCGTCATTCTGTTTTCTCTCGGGATCGCTCTGCTCATTAATCTGGGCACGTCCCGCATCTTTAAAGTGTTCCGGGTCGTGTACTATCTCCCTTCCGTGACCAATATCGTCGCCGTTGCGGTGGTCTGGAGCTATCTGTATAATCCGGCGCTCGGTCTGTTCAACTATATGCTGAATTCGGTCGGTCTCCCGGACGTGCCCTGGCTCACGGAACCAACGGTCGCCAAGCTATCCTTGATTTTACTTGCGCTGTGGAAGGCGATTGGACTGAACATGATTATTTTCATTGCGGCACTGCAAGGCATCCCGAGATCCTATTACGAGGCCGCCCAGCTTGACGGGGCAAACACGTGGCAGCAAGTGACGCTGATTACGGTTCCGATGCTTCGCTTTGCGATCTTCTTCGTTTCTATTACAACGATGATCGGCTGGCTGCAGTTCTTCGAGGAGCCATTTGTAATGACAGATGGCGGTCCGTTAGATGGAACGTTGTCCGTATCCCTGTTCATTTACCAGAACGGCTTCCAATTCAACAACTTCGGATACGCAGCGGCAGGGTCGTTCGTCCTGTTCATTTGCATTATCGCCGTCACGCTCGTTCAGCTCAGGCTGCAGAAGAACGAGACAGATATGACTTAAGGCAAGGGAGAGATCATTATGAGTTCAATAACCGCTGGCAAAAGGAAGGGCTCGCAGGAAGGAAAAAGCGGCCGTACGTTTCAGTGGATTTCCGGCATCATCCTGACGATTGGCGGCCTGTTTTTCCTGTTGCCGTTCTTCTGGATGATGATGTCCTCCTTCAAGCCGGAGAACGAAATTGTCCAAATTCCTCCGACGCTATGGCCGGAAACCTTCACGCTGTACAATTTTCAGTATCTGTTCGAGAACATGAACTTCGGTATCTATCTTCGAAATACGCTGATTATCGTGGCGTTCTCGTTCGTAGGATTACTGCTAAACGCCGCTGCAGGTTTTGGCTTCGCCAAATACGATTTTAAAGGCCGGAACGCACTGTTCGTGCTCGTGCTGGCAACGATGATGATCCCAAGTCAGGTGACGATGATTCCGGTTTATTTGATCCTGAATACACTTGGACTTACGAATACGATGACAGGCATTGTGCTGCCGGGTCTGGTGGGGGCCTTCGGGATCTTCCTATTCCGCCAGTTCATGTCTACGGTTCCGACGGAGCTGCTGGAAGCCACACGTCTCGACGGTGCAAGTGAGTATCGTATCTTTCTGCAAATCGTGCTTCCCATTTCAAAGCCGATTCTCGCTGTGCAAGCCATTTTGACGTTCATCGCCGGCTGGAACAGCTTTCTCTGGCCGCTCATTATTGCGAATGATGAAGGGCTCTACACTCTATCGGTCGGCTTGTCGCTGCTTAAGGGGCAATATGCGGCAAACTTCGGCCTCCAGATGGCGGGGGCTACTTTCATGGTCGCGCCGGTGATCCTGTTGTTTACCTATTTTCAGAAGCACATCATTGAGAACTTCAGCATCTCCGGTATGAAATAACAAGCAAGCTCGGAAGGAGGGTGAAAAAGATGTCAGCTAGTAAGCCTAAACGGCCCAACATTTTGTTCATCATGTCGGATGATCATGCTTCCCACGCCATCAGCGCTTATGGGAGCCGGATTAATGAGACGCCGAATCTCGATCGGATCGCGAATGAAGGCATGACCTTTGACAACTGCTTCTGTACGAATTCGATTTGCGCACCGAGCCGGGCGGCCATTCTGACGGGCACGTACAATCATATCAATGGAGTGAAGACATTAGGTGATGATCTGGATGGACGGCAGGTCACGTTCCCGAAGCTATTGCAGGCAGAGGGATACCAGACTGCCATGATCGGGAAGTGGCATCTCGGACACGGTGGTCACCATGACCCGACAGGCTTTGATTATTGGAGTGTGCTGCCAGATCAAGGGGATTATCACGACCCGGATTTTTTGGAGATGGGCACCAAAAAGAAGTTCAAAGGGTATGTGACCGACATTATTACGGACAAGTCGCTTCAATGGATCGACAAGCGCGATCCCAAGCGTCCGTTCTTACTCATGTGCCATCATAAGGCTCCGCATCGTCATTGGGAACCGGACGAGAAGCATATGCACTTATACGAAAATATAGACATTCCCGAGCCGGCTACCTTCAATGACGATTACGCGACCCGTTCGCAAGCTGCTGTCCAGGCGAAGATGCGCATCGATGATCTGAACGAGCTTGATACGAAGAACCCGCCACCGGAAGGACTAACGCCGGAAGAGACCCGCAAGTGGAAGTATCAGCGTTATATCAAGGATTACTTGCGCTGCATTGCTTCAATTGATGACAATGTAGGCCGCTTGCTGGATTATCTGGATGAGCAGGGACTGACCGAGGATACTATTGTGATTTATACGTCTGATCAAGGCTTTTTCCTCGGAGATCATGGGTGGTTTGATAAACGGTTTATGTATGAGGAGTCGCTTCGCATGCCGTTCCTTCTCCGTTATCCGAAGGAAGTCGAGCCGGGCAGTGTGGCGAAGGACATGATTTTGAACACGGATTTTGCTCCAACCTTTCTGGATTACGCAGGCTTGCCGGTTCATGAAAGGATGCAGGGCGTCAGCATTCGTCCTTTGATGAATGGTGTTCTGCCCCAAGACTGGCGGAAAGCAATGGTGTATCGGTACTGGATGCACCTGGACGGCTGCCATGAAGTGTATTCCCACTACGGGCTCCGCACGGAGAGGTATAAGCTCATTTATTATTACGCCCAGGCGTTAGGTACGACGGATTCCCGTGATGAGGACCGCCCGCCGGAGTGGGAGCTTTTTGATCTGGAGGCAGATCCGTATGAGCTGAACAATGTATACGCTGATCCGGCTTATGCCGCTCGGAGGATTACATTGACGAAGCAATTGGAGCAGTTGATGGACGAGATAGAGGATGAATATATCCATTAAATCTATAGAGCTCTTTAAGGGAGCTATTCATGAAAGCTTGGAGGAATGACGCGGTGAACGACATGGAATTGCAACGATTGTTGAGCATGATGACGCTGGAGGAGAAGGTGGATCAGCTCTTGCAGCTGGCTCCGGCTTTTTTTGAAGGGGCGAACAGTGCCGGCCAGATTACCGGTCCGCTTGAAGGGCTTGGGATCACCGAGGCAACGGTACGCCGTGCGGGATCAGCGCTCGGACTCGGCGGTGCCGAGGAGGCGATTGCCATCCAAGACGCGCACTTGCGCCATAACCGGCTTAATATTCCGCTTCTGATCATGGCCGACGTCATCCACGGCTACCGCACCATCTTTCCAGTGCCGCTCGCAATCGGCAGCTCGTGGGACATGGAGTTGGCTGGCCGAACGGCAGCGATCGCGGCCAAGGAAGCAGCGGCAGCGGGCATCCATGTTACCTTCTCACCCATGGCGGATTTGACGCGAGATCCCCGGTGGGGTCGGGTCATGGAATCAACAGGGGAGGATCCATGGCTGAACGGCGAGTATGCGCGAGCGTTTGTGCGCGGCTATCAGGGCAAGGATGTGGCCAAAGAGCCTTATAAGATTGCGGCGTGCATCAAGCACTTTGCCGCATATGGAGCAGCTGAAGGCGGGCGGGATTACAACACCGTGGATATGTCAGAATGGATGCGCCGCGAGTATTATATGCCTTCCTATCGCGCGGCTCTTGATGAGGGCTGCGAAATGGTGATGACGGCATTCAATACAGTGGATGGTATTCCTGCTACGGGCAATCGCAAGCTCATGCGTGACCTGCTGCGAGAGGAATGGGGCTTTAACGGTGTGCTCATTTCGGACTGGGGCGCCGTGAAGGAAATGATTCCGCATGGTGTCGCTGAAAATGAGAGGGAGTGTGCGCGCAAAGCCATTGAAGCCGGGGTCGATATCGAGATGATGTCACCTTGCTATCCGCATCATCTGCAAGAGCTGGTGGAGAGCGGCGAAGTGGACGTCAAGCTCGTGGACGAGGCAGTGATGCGCATTCTAAGGCTGAAGCGTAAGCTCGGGTTATTTCAAAAACCGCATCGATACGCGGACCCGGCGGCGGAGCAGGACATACTGCTCTGTGCAGAGCATTTGGATGCAGCGCATGAAGCCGCGCTTAGGTCCTGCGTACTGTTAAAGAACGAACAGAATACTCTTCCCTTGAATAAGGACATGAAGACTGCGCTCATCGGTCCGTTCGCGGTCAGCGATGATTTGCTGGGGCCATGGTCATGCATGGGCAAGCGGGAAGAAACAGCTACACTGGCCGAAAGCATGAGCCTGCTTGCGGGTTCATCCGCCTTAACCGCCGTTGGCTGCGGTGTCGAATCGATCACGGAAAAGGAGCTCACAGATATGCTGACTGCGGCGCGTTCGGCTGATGTGGTCGTACTGGCGCTTGGCGAAGCTTCGGAGATGAGCGGCGAGGCGGGCTGCCGCGCGGACATACGCCTGCCGGGCTGTCAGCTGGAGCTGGTCCAAAGGGTGCGCGAGCTGGGAAAGCCGACGGTTGCAGTTTTGTTTAACGGCCGACCGCTGGATCTTCACGGTGTACTGGATGAAGCTGATTCCGTACTGGAGGCATGGTACCCTGGCACGAAAGGTGCTGAGGCGGTAGCAGAGCTGCTCTACGGCGAAGCTAATCCCTCAGGACGTTTGACAATGAGCTTCCCGTATTCCGTTGGACAGGTGCCTGTCTACTATAACGCCTTCAATACCGGGCGTCCGCAAAGCGATCCAAGCGCTCCGGTTCGTTATGAATCACAATATCTGGACATCCCGAATGAACCGCTTCTACCGTTTGGTTACGGTCTTGGCTATACCGAGTTTGAGTACGGGCAAGCCGTATTATCTTCCGATGAGCTTCACGCTGGCAGTAGCCTGAGCGCAAGTGTCAGTGTGACGAACGCCGGATCGCGCGCCGGTGAGGAGACCGTTCAACTATATGTGCGAGACATATCGGGTGAGACTGTGCGGCCGCTGCGCGAGCTGAAGGCGTTCCGCAAGATTACGCTTAATGCGGGCGAGACCAAGGAAATCGAGTTCTTGTTGACGGAAGACATGCTTCGATATCACCATAGTGATTTGTCTTACCACAGCGATTCAGGAGCCTTCATAGCGATGGTGGGTCCAAACAGCCGGGAGGTGCAAGAGCTGCCATTCCAGCTGATCTCGGGTGTTTACGGCACGACAACAACTACAACATAAAACAGAGAATACAGACAAGACAGCAGTTAGAGGTAGGGGAAAGGAGCAAGGCAATGAATACTGGGCAATTAGCAAATAGCGAGTTTTCCGTGCAAACAGACGGACTGGCCTTCACGTTTATGAAGAGCGGAGACCTTCGCGAAATTCGCTACAAGGATCTGATGATCAATCAGGTGATGTCGAATCCGCTTGACGGATCGATGAACAATCTTTTTTTACGCTTGCACAAAGAGGGCCGGCTTGAATACGCACCGCTCCTTGGCGTTTCTTCAGGAAGCATCGTCAGCGCTTCTGATCGGCGAATTTTGTGGACAGGAGAAGCACTGGGCGTTGCCTATCGCGTAACCTTTACGTTAATGCCCGGGCTAATCTGGTTCTGGGAGGTCAGCCTGTCCGCAGCGGGAACACCTGGCGTTGTGGTGGACGTTGTCTATGGTCAGGATCTGGGGCTTGCCGATCAAGGAGCCGTGCGCACTAACGAAGCATATATGTCGCAATATATTGGCCATACGGTTTTTGAGACCGACGAGAGAGGCTATACGGTATGCTCGCGGCAGAATCAACCGATGACCACCGGCTTTCCTTATCTGCAGCAAGGATCGTTGACTGGTGCGGCGGGCTTTTCGACCGATGGCTTCCAGTTCTTCGGTCTCTCCTACAAGGAGACGGACGTTCCGGAAGCGCTTTGTCACAAGCAACTGGCGAATAAGGTTTATCAGTACGAATTTGCCTACACGGCACTGCAGTCGGAGCTGCTGGAAGTCGGAATTGAAGAGAAAACGGTGGTCTTTTACGGCCTCCTGAACCCGAATCATGAAGCGGCAATATGCGAGCTGGAATATGTGGATGAGATCAAGCAAGCTTGGCAAGGAGCACAATCACTGAAAGGTGAAGAGCTTTCCCCCATCGGTGAACCCCTTGCCTGGAACGTGAGCGTCGGATCTCCGCTGCAAGCAGACGACATGACGGAAGGCGAGATTCAGGCGCTGTTCCCGTCAAGGCAGCAGGAAGAGCGTGTGAACGATGAGCTGCTTTCCTTTTTCACAGATACGTACGAGCATGTCGTGCTAAAACAAAAAGAGCGGCGCATGGAGCGGCCTCATGGTCATATTCTGATGAGTGGCGACAACGCCCGGGTGAACGACAATGTAGCGTCATCGACAAACTATATGTATGGACTTTTCCACTCGCAAATTACGTTAGGCAATACGTCGTTCAACAAGCTGATGAGTAATGCACGTAACGCGTTGAATGTGTTAAAGACGTCGGGACAGCGGATTTATGTGGAGATTGACGGACAATTTCGGTTGCTGACTCTCCCATCTCTGTACGAACTCGGCTTTAACTACGCACGCTGGCATTACAAAATAGAGAAAGATGTTCTTACGATTACCGCATGGTCGTCTCCGGACGTCCCGGAGTTGTTTCTCGAGGCCTTCTCTCGTCAAGGTGAGGCCTATCGCTTCCTCGTGACTAACCAGATCACGATGAACGACAAGGAATACGAGGTTCCGTTCCTGATGGAACGCGATGGCGGTGAGCTGATCTTCCGAGCTCATCGAGAATCGTTAAGCGCTGGCGTTTACCCGCATCTCCATTTCCGTATGCGCCTTAGCGGCACTGCTATGCAGGTGTTGGACGAGCGCGCGTTGGTTGCGGGAGCGCCGGAAGGCTCCGCCTCCCTGGTTGTGCTAGAGCTGGAGCCGACTGCCATGTGGCGGCTGAGCATTCAAGGGCGTCTGGAAAAAGCCGTCTCAGCGGTACCGGAGCATAACCGCTTGATGGAGCGTCCCGTCGAGGCTGATATTTCGGCCTATCGTCAATTTCTCGGTGACGTCATGAACGGCTTCGACTTATCTCACGATTCGGCGGAGCAGCAGGAAGAGCTGGATAAATATAACACACTCGCTTGGTGGTACACACACAATATGCTTGTGCACTACTCCGTACCGCATGGCCTGGAGCAATACAGCGGTGCTGCCTGGGGCACGCGAGACGTCTGCCAGGGACCGACGGAATATTTTCTTGCGACTGGCAAGTTCGGTCAAGTGAAAGACATTTTGAAAACCGTGTATAGTCATCAATATATAGAAGAAGGAAACTGGCCGCAATGGTTCATGTTTGACCGATATTACCGGATCCAGCAGGAAGAGAGCCACGGCGATGTCATCGTATGGCCGCTTAAGGTGCTTGGCGATTACTTGCGGATTACAGGCGATTACGCATTGCTGAACGAAAAAATCCCTTACACCACGCACGGGGGAGAGCTTACGCAGGTCACCTATACGTTACTTGATCATGCGCGCAAAGAAATTCAGTATATAAAGGACCATTTTCTCCATGGAACCAGGTTGTCATCCTACGGCGATGGGGATTGGGATGACACGCTCCAGCCGGCGAATGCGAAGCTGAAGCAATTTACAATTAGCAGCTGGACTGTGTCGCTAACATTCCAGACATTTACTCAGCTCTCCGGAGTGCTGGCGGATAAGGGCGGTGAACTGGAAGCTTTGGCGAGTGAGCTAAGTGAACTTGCGGAAGGCATGAAGGAAGATTTTAACCGATATCTCGTGAAGGATGGTGTGACCTCTGGCTTTGCTTATATGGAGGAGCCGGGCGAGGTTCAACTGATGCTGCATCCCAGCGATGACAAGACAGGGATCCGTTACCGGCTCCTGCCGATGACTCGCAGCATGATCGGGGAGCTGTTCGATAAGGATCAAGCAGATTCTCATTACCGCTTGATCGAGCAAGAGCTGCTGTGTCCAGATGGCGTGCGCCTGATGAATCGTCCGGCTGATTATGCGGGTGGTGTCAGCACGAGATTCAAGCGCGCCGAGCAAGCGGCTAACTTCGGACGTGAGATCGGGCTTCAATACGTACACGCGCATATTCGCTTCATTGAAGCGACAGCCAAGCTAGGAAAAGCCGAAGAGACCTGGAAGGCGCTGGCTGCAATTAATCCGATCGGCATCCAACACGTAGTGCCGAATGCGGATCTAAGGCAAAGCAATGCTTACTTCAGCAGCTCCGACGGTAAATTCGATGATCGCTACGAAGCTGCGGATGGTTTCGGCAAGCTGCGCTCCGGGGAGGTTAAGGTCAAAGGCGGCTGGCGTATCTATTCCAGTGGTCCGGGGATTTACATGAACCAGCTGATCTCGAACGCACTCGGTATTCGTCAGGAGAGCGGCGATCTGGTGGTAGATCCCGTGCTTCCGGCCGGGATGGATGGCATGCAATTTTGTTTCCGATGGAATGGCAAAAAAATCGTATTCCGTTACAACGTAAGCGGTGAATCGGTTCGCTGCGTTACTGTGAACGGTGAGCAGGTTCTGACGGTACAGCAGCCGAACCGTTACCGCCACGGCGGAGTACGGATTCCGAAAGATCATTTGGAGGCGCTGCTCGTTGATGGCGTGAACGAAATCGTGATTGAGATGGCATAGATAGGCGGGGGATTCAGGAGATTCGGTATAGAGTCTAAACAATATGGACTTTCATGAGAGGAATATATCCCTCGTTCCCCCGTCTCCTGCTATAATTGTAATCATTATGTAAGTAATAGGTAGCAAGTGATAGGAGCGAAAGCTATGGTAAGCATCAAGGACATAGCCAGGCGTGCGGGAGTATCGATTTCGACTGTATCCT
Source organism: Paenibacillus algicola (assembly GCF_005577435.1). Classification (NCBI taxonomy): domain Bacteria; kingdom Bacillati; phylum Bacillota; class Bacilli; order Caryophanales; family Paenibacillaceae; genus Paenibacillus; species Paenibacillus algicola. The sequence goes on from NZ_CP040396.1 coordinate 1,230,002, forward strand.
ATGCGCTCAATGGCAATCCCAAAGTCACCGAGGAGACGAGTAAACGGATTCTTGCCGTGGCGAAAGAGTTGAATTATGTGCCGAACGCGGCCGCTCGCACCCTGAAGAAGCGGGAGACGCGAATTATTGGTGCGTTCCTGACGACTTTTGAAGGCGCTTTTTACGGCAAGCTGCTTCAAGGAATGAAGGAAGAAATGAACAAGCGGGGCTACGATCTCGTCATTTGCAGTGGAACACAATCGCATCGGATGCTGCCTGAAGGTATACTGGACGGTGCGATTATCCTCGATCGCCTATTCTCAGATGAGGAGCTGCTTCTGCATGCGAATCGGGGGCATAAGCTCGTGGTGCTCGACCGGGAGCTCAAGCATGATAATATCGTGCAGGTGCTGCTGGACAACAAAGCCGGCGCGACGTTTGCCATGGAGTATTTAATCCGCAATGGTCATCAGAAGCTGTACGCGGTGACGGGCCCGGAAGGTTCGTTCGACTCTGAACAACGTCTTGGCGCGGCCCGGCAGACGGTGGAGAGGGGAGGCCCGCTTATCACTTATAAGGAGATCCCGGGTAATTTTGATAAGGCAAGCGGCGAGGCGGCAGCCTTGCGGATTATATCGGAGTACGACGGGCCCGTAGGCGTCTTCTGTCTCAACGACGAGATGGCGATCGGTATGTACCAGGCTTTGAGAGGAACACCCTATCGGGTCGGCGAGCATATTCATGTGGTCGGCTTCGACCATATTGACATTACGGATTATGTACAGCCGCGCATGGCTACCATCGATTACTCCGAACGGCGTTGGGGGGCTGTAGCGGCAGAGCAGCTTATCAAGCTGGTCGAAGGCGACAGCTCCGCGCAGCATGAACGAATTTACGTCGGTCTGGTTGAAGGAGAATCTGTAGGGCCGGCGAGCGCTGGCATGTAAAAAAGGACTTTTTTATGGATGAAAGAAGATTGTTGCGAGTATCGAGTAAGTGCGCTATTTATGTAGTTAAGGTCTGGCGAAAACGCTGTTGAAGTTTACCTTGTATTGTAGCATTGAACTAGTTAACTAGAAGAAGGTATCTACCTCACTGATGAGGCGATGCCTTCTTTTTAATTTGCAGTCGGTCGTGCTTGTCAGCAGCAAGCTGCATTCTAACGGTTGCCACAGCGCTTATTAGTGCCAAAAAGTCACATTCCTCAGGCTAACGGTTGCCACAGTGGCTAAATGTGCGAAAGTGCGAGCTTTTAACTAACTAGGGTTCAAATAGCCACGCTGGCAACCGTTAGAGTTACCAAAGTGCGAATCTAGGCTACATAGCGCCTGTGGCAACCGTTAGAGTAATGAGCTGGCGGATGTGGGCTACCGACCGCCCGTGCCAACCGCTAGAGCTACTAGCCGGCGGATGTGGGCTACCGACCGCCTGTGGCAACCGTTAAATTTACCGAAGCACAATTAGCATAACGCGACCTGGAATTTGCCCACCCATCAGCAAGCATTGAGGTTACCGACCAACCTCTGCGGTAGCCGCCAGAGTTACAATTCACCGGACCCCATATTACATCGCTTCTGCGAATTAAGACTCACGCCAGGAAGAGGTGATATGGGTACATAGAACTTGAAAAAATGGATTGACAAGTCTAAAGTCCTACATTATATTAAGCATATAATGTCGAAAAAAAGATATATTTGGCAAACTTGTCGAAAGACTAGGACGCAAAGCCACGGGTCTAAAGCAATGAGAATTGCTACGATCGCCGGGTTGCAGCAGCAGACACATGTCTGCTTGTTCCTCTGTCCTTTTACATGGGCAGAGGTTTTTTTGTTACCAAATCAAGCGTTGATCACTGCATGAGGGAGAGCCTATGACTGATTCAAGCCCGATCGATTCACTTCTGGAGATGTATTTGTTTGAAAATTCCACTTTGCTGGAGCAGCTAGAGAATATCATTTTGGAATGCGAGCATGTCAATGCTTACCCGGCAGCAGCCGTCCACGAGATTTTCCGGATCATGCATACGATTAAGGGCTCCTCCACCATGATGCAATTCAATCACATTGCCGCTTTGTCGCATGCGATGGAGGATCTTTTTGCGTATTTAAGGGAACGGGAAGAGGTGCTGGCTGACTATTCCCAGCTGTCCGAGCTCGTGCTTCAAGGCAGTGATTTCATCAAGATCGAGCTGCTCAAGCTGCAAAATGGACATATCGCAGATGAAGACAGCGCGACTCTGACCCACAGAATTACGGCTTATCTGGACCAGCTGAAAACGAGCCAAGACCCATGTCCTGCTACGTCCTCGGAGGATGATCATGAAATCGGTTTAGCGAATCTGGACGCTCCTGCGGCCGGGTTTAAAGCGGTTGTATTTTTCGGCAATGACCCGGGAATGGAAGGTGTAAGAGCTGTTCAGCTTATTCAGAGCCTGGAAGACATCGAAGCGAATTACAGCTATCATCCCAAGGATTCACTAGGGGGAGCAGAAGAGACTGCATTTATCCGGAATCATGGCTTCCAGCTTCTTTTTCAGGATAAGCATAATTACAGTGAGGTGCATCAATGCATCAGAGAGGCTTGCGGCGTGACGGCCGTTCAATTGTTTGACAGTGACGCTGACAGCAGCAACCACAGCCACCACAACGGTAAGCGTGACCATGAACCAACCACAGCTCCTCGCCTGGCACATCCAAGCTCAAAAAATGAAGCGGAGGATAAGGTGCCTCTGGCAGCGGTTGAGCGTTCCCCTATGCAGTCAGCCAGCTATCTGAGCGTAAATGTCAGCAAGCTGGATGAGCTGATGAATCTGATCGGCGAGCTTGTTATTGCGGAATCCATGGTCTCCCAGCATCCGGAGCTTCAAGGGCACCCGCTGGAGCAGTTCAAGCATGCCGCCCGGCATCTTACCAAGATTACCAAGGAAATTCAGGATAAAACGATGTCCATTCGCATGGTGCCTCTGGAAAGCTGCTTCCACAAAATGAACCGAGTGCTGCGCGACATGTCCAAGAAGCTGGACAAGGATATCCGGCTTCAGCTGATCGGCGAAGAAACCGAGGTCGATAAGAGCATCATTGACAAAATAACGGATCCTCTGATGCATCTCGTCCGCAATGCCGCGGATCATGGATTGGAGACGGGCCCTGAACGAGAAGCCGCGGGAAAAGCGCGGACCGGAACGCTCACGTTAGAAGCCCGGAACACGGGCAGTGAGGTTATGATTATCGTTCGGGACGACGGCCGGGGGATGGACCGGGGAAAGCTGCTAGCTCGCGCGCGCGAGAAAAATATGCTTTACAAGGAAGAGGCCGACATGTCTGATCGGGAGGTCTATCAGCTGATTTTCATGCCGGGTTTTTCGACCAAAGACAGTATCTCCGAATTTAGCGGCCGGGGGGTTGGCATGGACGTCGTGCTCCAAAATATTGACAGCATCGGTGGAACCGTATTCATCGACAGTGAGCCGGGACACGGCTCTGCCATTACCATTAAAATTCCGCTGACACTGGCCATCATTGACGGCATGAATGTGAAGGTAGGCTCCTCTCGCTTCACCCTTCCGATCTCTTCGATTAAGGAATCGTTCCGGCCACAAGGCAAGGATATCATCAGGGATCCGGATGGCTGTGAAATGATCATGGTCCGGGGGCAATGCTATGCCATCATTCGGCTGTATGAGCATTTCAAGCTCCATTCCGATGTCCAAACGGTGGAGGACGGCATTTTAACGATGGTAGAAGTGGACGGGCAGCAGGTATGTCTTTTTGCAGATGAGCTGCTTGCTCAGCAGCAGGTGGTGATCAAGGCTCTGCCGGTCTACATTAAGAAGCTTACGAATTTAAAAGGAATTGCGGGATGCACGCTCTTAAGCGATGGGAGCACCAGCTTGATTCTGGATATTCCGCATCTGATATCACATTAGGGAGAGGATCACATGGGGCAGGCGTCCAATTTGGCATTACAGGACGATGGGGGACAGGTTGAGGATACGCTGACAGGGAAGTTTCTAACGTTTTTGGTGGATCAGGAGTACTACGGCATTCCGATTCAATATGTAAAAGAAATTGTGGGGCTGCACACCATCACGGAGGTCCCGGAAATGCCGGTGTACATCAAGGGCATTATTAATTTAAGAGGCAGAATTATTCCCATAATGGATATCCGCCTTCGATTTAAAAAGCCATACCGGGCATACAATGACCGGACTTGCATTATCGTTGTGGACATTGATGAGCTGTGTGTCGGTCTGATCGTGGATAGTGTGTCTGAGGTATTGTGGATTGCTAGTGAAGACATTGTTCCTCCTCCAGGTCTTGGCATCGGCGGCGCGAGATATGTGATGGGAGTCGGAAGGTCCGATGGCGGCGCGAAGCTGCTGCTCGACTGTAACCGGCTGCTTAATGATCATGAGCTGGAACAGCTCGATAACCTAAACACCCCCAGGGAGGAACTGTAATGAAATGGTTCATGGATTTGAAAATTGGTAGAAAGCTCATTCTTTCGTTCGTATTTGTCGCGCTTTTGGCAGGAGTGGTGGGCACAGTTGGCGTCCTGAATATGAACAATATCGACAAGGATTACAATCAGCTATATGCAGATTACGGAGTCGCTGTAGGTGATATTGGCTCAGCAGGAATATCTTTTCATCAGATGAGAGCTTCCATACGGGATGTGATGCTGACTGAAAATTCAGCAGACAAGCAGCAGTACGTGGAAGATGCACGGAGTAAGCTCCCGCTAATTAACGCTGCATTAATGAGGTTTGAGGAGTCTCTGGTAAATGAGTCCACCCGCCAAATCTTCAATGAGCTGCAGCAAACGCTTCAGCAGTATGAAACGGTGTTTGAAAATGCGATGGCTCTGGATCGCGATGGACAAACCCAGCAGGCCTACGAGCTGATTCAGACCGAGGCGAATGCGCTAGCTGGCGTCGCGTCCGGGTACATAGCCCAGCTGTATGATAACAAAATTACCGACGGCTATGCATTGTCAGAGCAGCTGACCGACCAGACAAATACGACCATTGTAACGATGATTGTCATTGTGGCAGTTTCTGTCCTTTCGGCGATCGTGCTGGGTTTATTGATTTCCCGGTGGATCAGCGGACCGATCCGTAACATGGTTCATGTGGCAGAAAGTATTGCTGATGGAGATTTGAATGTTGCTATTGAAGTGAATTCCAAGGATGAAGTGGGCGTGCTTGCCGCAGCCTTCCAGCGCATGACCGATAATTTGAACAACGTCATGAACAATATTCAGACCGCTTCCGAGCAGGTTGCTTCCGGTGCAAGACAAGTGTCCGAGGCCAGTATTACGCTATCCGACGGTGCTACCGAGCAGGCAAGCTCGGTGGAGGAATTAACGGCATCTCTACAAGAGGTATCAGCGCAAACACAGCAAAATGCGGGGGGTTCTGACCGTGCCAATCTTTTGGCAGTAGAGACCAAAGCCAATGCAGCCAGAGGCAGCAGCCAAATGAAGGATATGCTGGAGGCGATGGAGGATATCAATCAGGCCTCGGCCAGCATCTCCAAGATCATTAAGGTGATTGATGAAATTGCGTTTCAGACGAATATTTTGGCACTGAATGCGGCTGTGGAAGCTGCCCGTGCCGGTCAGCACGGCAAGGGGTTTGCGGTGGTAGCAGAAGAAGTACGGAATTTGGCAGCACGATCGGCGAATGCAGCGAAAGAGACGACAGAGATGATTGAAGGCTCCATGAAAAAAGTAGAAGCAGGCACCAAGATTGCCAACGAAACGGCCTCGGCCCTGCAGCAGATTGTCGACGATATTTCACAGGTTGCGGAGCTGATTGACCAGATTGCGGTGTCGTCCAATGAACAGGCAGCTGGGATTAACCAGATCAATCAAGGCTTGATTCAGGTCTCCCAGGTGGTACAAGGAAATTCGGCGACCTCGGAAGAAAGCGCAGCAGCGAGTGAGGAGCTGTCGAGCCAGGCAGAGCTTTTGAATGAGCAGCTGAGTAAGTTCAAGCTTCGTAAAATCCATGGGTCAGTCAGCTACCGGTCTCAGCCTATGTCCCCTGATCTGATTCGCATGATCGAGAAGCTGAGCTATACTGCGGACAGACCGGCTGCGGAGCCTGTGGTGGCCTTTAAGGAATATAAGGAAAAGCCGCTGAAAATCTCCCTTAGTGACGAGGAGTTTGGAAAATATTAGTTCTTGAATGAACTGCGATTAGAGGGGGGGCGCCCCCTCTTTTTTAGTCAGGAGAGGTGAGGGATTGCGATGATTCAAATTACAGATCAGGAGTTTCAGCAGCTCGTGCATTATATTAAGCAGCATTACGGCATTCATCTGAAGGCCGAGAAGAGAACGCTGGTCATGGGGCGCTTGGGAAGTGTGCTGCAGCAACTGAGGATGAACAGCTTTACGGAATATATCGAATATGTGCAAGCCGATCCAACGGGGCAGGCCTCGCGTCTGCTGGCAGACAAAATTTCCACGAACCACACGTTTTTTATGCGCGAGCCAGAGCATTTTTTGTTGTTCCGGGATCAGGTTCTGCCGAGTCTGGTGCATCAAGCCAGGGATCAGGATCTGCGGGTATGGAGTGCAGGCTGCTCTACGGGCGAGGAGCCGTACACGCTTGCCATGATCATGGACGAGTATTTTGGCTTGGAGAAGTCGGAGTGGGACACCCGGGTGCTCGCCACGGATCTTTCGAGCAAGGTGCTGGATACCTGCAGGGCAGGTCTGTACGAGGAGGAGAAGCTGCAAGCGCTGCCGGCTCCGTGGCGCAAGGCTTATTTTCAAGCTGCAGGCCCCGGGAAGTTTAAGGTAGCCAAAAAGCTGCAGCAGGAGGTTATTTTTCGCCGATTTAATCTGATGGAGCCAGTGTTTCCATTTAAAAAGAAGTTCCACGTCATATTTTGCCGGAATGTGATGATCTATTTCGATGCCGTGACCAAGCGCCAGCTTGTGGAAAAGTTTTATGAGTGGATGGAGCCGGGGGGATATCTGTTTATTGGGCATTCAGAAACGCTTGATCGGGAGCATACGAAATTCAAGTATATGATGCCGGCGGTGTACCGAAAGGAGGGGTAAGATGAGAAAAATCCGGGTGCTCGTTGTCGATGACTCCCTGTTGTTTCGCGAGGTGCTTTCGCGGGGGCTGATGATGGATCCCGGCATTGAGGTGGTAGCCACCGCAGAAGATCCTTTTGATGCCAGGGACAAAATATTGGAGCTTCGGCCCGACGTCATGACCTGTGATATTGAAATGCCCAAAATGAACGGCATTGATTTCATCCAGCGTCTGCTGCCGCAATATGCCTTGCCGGTCGTTGTGATCAGCACGATCAGTCATGCCGTGTTTGATGCCTTGAATGCGGGAGCGGTCGATTTTCTGGCCAAGCCGAATGTGCAGACCTTGCAGCAGATGCAACTCTTTATTCAAGAGCTGATTACGAAGGTGAAGACGGCGGCAAAGGCAAATCTGGTACAGCACAGAGCTTCTCCTGCTCTATCCCGTGCATGGCCGTCACCCGCAGCAGCCGCGGAGGATCGGTTGATTGCGGTTGGTGCATCCACGGGAGGTACGGAAGCCATCCACGATCTGTTAAAAAGCCTGCCCGACGATCTGCCGGGCATGCTGATTGTACAGCATATTCCGCCGGTGTTCTCTCGCATGTTTGCAGAACGGTTGAACCAGTTCTCCGGTTTTACGGTGTGTGAGGCGAGCAGTGGACTATATGTGCAGCGCGGTCATGTGTATATTGCTCCCGGCGATCAGCATATGAAGGTGAAAAAGATAGGCGACCGGTACAGAATTGAGTGCTTTCATGGTGACAAAGTGAATGGTCACTGTCCGTCGGTAGATGTGCTGTTTGATTCTGTCGCCAAGGAGGCAGGGGCCCATGGCATCGGGATTATTCTGACCGGGATGGGATACGACGGGGCAAAAGGGCTCATGTCCATGCGCCGCAAAGGAGCCCGCACGCTCGGACAGGACGAGGCTTCTTGCGTCGTCTACGGCATGCCCAAGGCCGCCTACCAGCTTGGCGCGGTGGAGAAGCAGGCTTCTCTCACGCACCTGCCCAGAGTGCTGTGCAGCATGATCTAGACCGGCCGGGTAGGAGCGGGTGTGGGTGTGGGCTTGGCGGCGGGCCTGGCTTTGGTGCTGGGCCTGGCTTTGCTGAAGCTAGGGGGTCTAACGGTTGCCACAAGCGTTAACTAGAAGCTATTGCGCACATTGCAAATCTAACGGTTGCCAGCGTGGCTAAACAACGCAAATTGCAAGGAAAACGCGCAGTTCGGTGCAAATAGCCACTATAGCAACCCTTAGAAAGACAAATGTTACTCAATACCTCCAATAAGCACTGTGGCAACCGTTAGCCGCACCTATCTCAACTACGAGACCCCAAAGTGTGCAAACGTAACTGTCCCCGCCACCGTCAACACACTAAATATCACTCGGGCTCGCGGGCATCCGTTAGAGCAGGAGCGCGGTCAGAAGCAGTAGCAAGTATTAGCCGCGGGATCAGGCACAGCAGTGAAACCCATGGTAGTTGTCCTCACTCTAGTCATTTTCATCCTTAAAGTGTGATCACTTGTAGACGATCAGCCTTATTTACGAAGTTGATAAGTGCGATAGCGCAGTTTGCCGCTGGCTACGGTGAGCAGTTTTTTGCCGACCAGGGTACGAAGAAGGACTCGGGTGCGGTTCTCGGACAGGCCGAGGTGGGATCAATTTTTCTGAGTTGCAAATGATGCAATTTCGTGCAGGAAATGCACGGCAAGTCATTAGGTTTGCAGTAATAGTTAACTCGAAGGGGGAGAGTAGGAGGTTGGATAGTCTGGAAAGGATGAATAGCGTCACGGATATATCGAAAAGAATTTAGTGGACATAACTCGCATGATGAGATAGCAAAGATCGCTTTGCTCTACGTATATTGTCATGAACAGTGATAAAGTGTATTGAGAATCCCACTAAATATTGAAATGGAATTCGTGCACATTTGGAAAAAGTTAGTTAGACTTTCTCTTTTATTTAAGTGATTATCTGGTAAATAATAATTGCTAAGATAGATAGAGCAGCCAATCCTGCAAATATATATATTAAATACATAAACCATCTAATTGGTTTTGGTAAACTATTCATATTTACTCTTTTAGTAGGAGCCCCCATTACATTACGATAATGATCGGTCACACTATTGAAAGATACGTCATCATTCAATTCGTTTAAATCATACTTTTGATTTTCGTCCTCAGGCTTATGATCCACTTCGATCACTTCCTTGTTATAATTTTACTTTAATGTGAAATAAGATTATAATATAAAACACTTTTTATTTCCAAAGTTACATTCGATATTAAATTTGGTTGGCTGATCCGAGTATGTGTATGGGTGGAGGATCAGTTCAAAATTCATACACTATAAATCACTAACAGGGAGGTATATACATGAAGAAAAAATATTTACTGGTTCCTGCCGCAGGAGTTTGTGCTTTAGCTATGATGTTATCAATGGTTTCTGCTTCATCTAATAACAGTAATTCAAAATTAATCAGTCAATCATTTGATGAGATGAAAGTAACGATTGATAAGATCGATAAGATCAGTGCTGTACAAAATCAAAATTTGGCATCTTTTGATACACTGAAAGTAGACGTAGAAGACTTTATTTTTTACAAAGCAAATGCACAATTGGTTGCGAAACTGAAAAGTACTGAAGTGCCCAGTGATCAGTATCTAATTGATAATATGCTAAAAGACAAATTAACTGCATATGAAGCTATACAGCAAGGAATTACTGTGAGCGACGAGGAAGTACAAAAAGAGATCGATTTTCAACGAGATGTATTTGAAAATCAAATGGATTTGTCATCTCCAGAAGTACAAGATATTTACGATATGATGAAGAACAGAATCAGAATCACAGGATTATCTGAAGAGGAATTTTGGAAGGCTGATTTCGTTAAACAAGGTTATAAAGATGCATTATTGGAAGGGAAGTTAATGAATTCTTTGCGTGGGGACGATAGAACTTTTGAAACCATTGAAGACTTCCAGAAGTACAAAGAAGAATTATTAACTAAGTATAAGGATAAAGTCAGGTTAAATCTTGACGTACTCAACAACATCTGATTTTCCAAAGAATTGTTTCTAGGTGTAAGAATTACATTCCCCAAGGATCTATCTTCTCAATGACCGAAGAAAGGATCAAATTTATAGCTTAAAATTCATTAGCAGAGTATCTAGTGGTCTTCTCAAGTTATGAAGTGATAATTCTTGCTCGCCAACTCAGCTGAGGTATATTGTAAGGAATAAAATAAACCTTGTGAGCGGAAGTACCGCAGACACTGACCTTTAGGGGTAGAAGTCTGCGGTTTTTTATATTCAGGTTAATATAGGAGGATGTTAGGATGAAAAACTGCACATTTTGTTCAACCAAAACCGCTATGCTGTTCACACATATGGACCATGATTCAGGGGAGTTTTGTATTGAGTGTTATTTGTAGTTGCATGGTTCGTGTGGGGTTTGTAGCTTTCCATTGGTTCCGTTAGGGATTGAATTGGATGTGGATTATCTACTAAAAGCAAAGTTCATCGGCTTTAGTAGTCGGCTTTAGTAGGAAGAGCTTTCTGTTCTCTTTGTTTAAATTCATTTTGTGTTAACAAAAATAGCCGCCATATCACGAGCCTGATCTTTCAAGAGGCTCGTAATACAGCGGCATGTGCTTCATACCGTAAGTTTTTCAATGTTTATGCCAGGTGAGGGGGAACATGGCCCGCTTCCTGCGCAGGGCACACGCCCTGCACCGCACGCTCACGCTCTGCCATGCCTCGGCACACGCCCTGCACCGCACGCTCACGCTCTGCCTTGCCCCGGTACGCGCCCTGCACGCTCCGCGCCCCGACACGCGCCCCGCTTCCCGCACGCGCATCGCGCGCTGCCCGCATAAACGGCCCCGCATACCCGGGCTCTACCCACACCCGGCTTACTTCCGCTTCTTCTCAGCCGCAGCCTCCGGCACCGGCACGGTGCGGAAGAAGGCCTTGATTTCCTCCCGCCGTGTCTTCGGCAGGAGGATGTACAGAATGTCGTCTTCGAGGAGCAGGGTCTGCCCTCTTGGCGTAATAATCTTGCCCTCCCTCACGATTGCGTTGATCAGCGCGACGTGGGGGATCTGGGATTCCCGAAGCTCCTTGCCGGCGACCCGGGAGCCGGGCTCCACGACAATTTCGATAATTTCCGAATTGGTCTGGCCCATGGATACGAGCTCCAGACTGTGGGGCACGGATACTTTTTTGCCGCCGGAAAGGCCTAGCTTGTTAGCTAATGGTGTAATAGTCGCCCCTTGAATGAGTGCGGACGTCAGCACGACGAAGAACACAACATTAAATAGCAGCTGGCTTCCTTCCAGTCCGGCCATCATCGGATAAGTGGCCAGTACGATCGGTACGGCCCCGCGCAGCCCCGCCCAGGAAATAAACGTAATCTCCTTCAGGTTGAAGTTCAGAAACCTCAGGCTGATAAACACGCCAATAGGACGCGCAACGAACATCAGCAGGAGAGACAAGGCAAGTCCTTGCCATACAATATGAATCAGCTGATTCGGGAACACGAGCAATCCCAGCAAAATAAACATCAGAATCTGCATCATCCACGCAAAGCCTTCATTAAAGCGGAAGATGGAGTGCCGATACGTCAGATCCGAATTGCCGACCAGCACGGCCATGACGTAAACGGCGAGCAGCCCGCTGCCCTGCAGCAAAGCTGTGACACTATACGTAAGAATCGCCAGGGCCATCGAGAGCACGGGGTAGAGCCCAGACGAATCCAGATTGATTTTGTTAATAATCCAGACCGAGGCTTTACCGAACAGCAGTCCGGCGGCGAGGCCCAGTCCCATTTGCCAGAACAGCCCCAGCACCATCGACCATACACTGGTATCCGGCTGCATGATGAGCTCGATCAGGGCAACGGTCAAAAAGATCGCCATCGGGTCATTTGTCCCCGACTCAGCTTCCAGCGTAGAGGTCAACCGGGGCTTGATATTCTTGTTGCCCAGGACAGCAAATACGGCTGCGGCGTCCGTGGAGCCGACGATGGCTCCGAACAGCAGGCCTTCCAGCCAGCTGACGCCCAGAATATATTTGGCCAGCACCCCGATAATTGCAGTCGTAATAAACACGCCAACGGTGGCTAGCGTGACGGATGGGATAATAACTTTTCTAGTGCTGGACCATTTGGTCTGCAAGCCGCCCTCAAACAGGATCACAATCAGAGCAAGCACCCCGAACAGTTGAGTCAGAAAGGCACTATCATAATAAATAAACCGGCTGAGGATCATCCCGACCGCAATAAAGAATACAAGGGAAGGGACTCCTAACCGGGAAGAGAATTTCGTGGTAAAGACTCCGATCACTAACAAGGCTGAAAATAATAAAACGGAACGATCGACTGTGAACTCCAAACGGCATTCCCCCTCTGCTGCACTCATAAATATTGTAGCCCAAAATGGCACAGACGACAAACCGGATACAAGATGTAGATGTCTGCCAGGAAGTGATCACATGCTTGATGCGAAGCGGATTCTAGGGAATAATGAAAGTACATACTTTATTTAAAGAGAGGGAGAGGACGCATGAGGATGGCAGCGGCGGTGCTGCTGGCCGTATGGCTTCTTCTGATGGGCTATCAGTTTTTTACGATGGAGCCGATCGGATTTCAGGGAGAAGTCGTTCATTACATCGGCGGATGTCTGTTGTTTTTTCAGCTGCTGGCGTGGCCGTTTGTGTTCAAGGTACCGAAGGTGACTTGTGGGTTTATGCTGTTTCTCGCGCTGCTCTCCTGGGGCGTGGCGAGGGTCATGAGTCCGGCCTACTACGCCTTTGTGGCGGTCAACGCAGTCTTTGCGCTGCTGAGCTATGGCGGCCATCGGGAGCTGGCCCGGGCAGCCTCTGGTAAAAATATCTAACCCTAAATTTCCTGATCCTCCCCGAATGGCTTGCCATGTATGTTAAAATGGAGGCTATTACTTTGCCGTGCTTAACGCATGGTGTGATGGATGACAAGGAGGAAGATATGGATTTTATTCAAGACTGGCTGATCAATATGGGCGTTGAAGGCGCGATGGTTACCTATTTGGCTAATGGCATCATGATTGCGGTCATTGCCTTGCTGAGCATCATTGCGAACTATGTAACCAAGCGCGTTGTGCTGAATGTGTTAACCTACTACATTCACAACAACCGTTATCAATGGGACAATTATTTGCTGGAGCGAAAGGTATTTCACAAGCTGTCACATGTGGTGCCTGCCATTATCATATATTACTCGTCTTATTTGTTCCCGGCGTATCAGCATCTGATTGAAAAAGGAGTCATGCTCTACATCATTGTCGTTGTGCTGATGGTGCTGAATGCGTTCTTGAATGCCATCAATGACATCTATAACACATATGAGGTTTCCAAAGCCCGGCCGATCCGGGGATATGTGCAGGTTGTGAAGATTTTCATCTATATTATCGGGGCTATTCTGCTTATCTCCAACATGATCGGGGAGAGTCCGGTCATCCTGCTTAGCGGGATTGGCGCGCTGTCCGCGGTCATCATGCTCGTATTCAAGGATTCCATTCTGGGTCTGGTAGCAGGCGTGCAGCTAACCTCAAACGATATGGTCCGTGTGGGTGACTGGATTGAGATGCCGAAATATGGCGCGGACGGCGATGTGCTGGACATTTCCCTGAACACGGTGAAGGTACAGAATTTTGACAAGACGATCACGACCATTCCGACCTACGCGCTGATCTCGGATTCCTTCAAGAACTGGAGAGGGATGCAGACCTCCGGCGGACGGCGGATCAAGCGGTCCATCTATGTGGATATGAGCAGCGTGTCCATCAGCAGTCCGGAGATGATCGAGAAGTTCAGAAGCATTCACTGCCTTCAGGACTATATCGCGCAAAAAGAGCTTGAGATCCAGCAGTACAACCTGGAGCACCAGATTGACGAGCTGAACAAGGTCAACGGCAGAGCTCTGACCAATCTGGGCACATTCCGGGTGTATATCGAATGCTATCTAAGGCGCCATCCCAAGATTCACAAGGGTATGACCTGCATGGTCAGACAGCTTCAGGCCGGAGAGAACGGTCTGCCTCTGGAGATTTATGCGTTCACGAACGATATTGACTGGGGGGTATTCGAGAATGTGCAGGCTGACGTATTTGATCACATTATTGCAGTGGCACCGGAATTCGGGCTTCGTGTATTCCAGAATCCTTCCGGTCATGACCTGAAGCAGATGCTGACACCAGAACAGTCGGAACGGCCGGAACGCGGCTACTCGTAATCTGCTCCCTACAGCACAAAAGCACATAAAAAACCTCTCTTCGCAGCCTGGCTGTGGAGAGAGGTTTTTGTGTGTGAGCTAGTAAGCAGCTCAGATCTACTTATCTCGGTTTAACCCGAATACGTAGGATTCCAGCATATCCCGAAGTGAATCGAAGGATTCCGGGCGCGCGCTGTATTTGTAGCGCTCCCCTTGCTTTTTTAGATGCATCCGGAGAAGTCCGGCTGTTTTGAGCAGAGAGAGATGATAGTGGAGATTGCTCTTGGACAGCTTGGTCTTCTGCTGAAGCTCGGTAAACGTGACAGGACCGGCGGCCAGGATATGCAGCAGAATCAGGCGCTTCTCATCGGCAAGGCTTTTGATCATCCGCAGCATCTGGCTGGTCGGTGTATCCTCATTCATCTGCTCATCATCAACGGCATAGCTGACGACAAGCTGCTTGTCGTTCATAATATCGATCCGGTTGAGCGGCTTGATGTGGTAGGCAGGAATCAGCAGAATAAATTCCAGTTCTTCCTCCAGGTCAAGCACCACCCCGCTCGTCGCAGCATCAATCAGGTCAGGATAAGATAATGTCCGGCTCAGCTCCTCCACGCGGGCGGCGGAACGCTGAAGGCTGCCAAGGATGTGGTCCGAAATGTGGCAGGCCTGCTGCCATTCCCGAAGTACATCCACACTCCCGTCACGGAACGCCTTCAAGCCGATGCTCATGCCGGGACCCTCCTCCAGATAAGGGGAGAGCCTTTCATACAATTCACCCTCGCCCAGCTCCGCCATCCAGTTCAAGTAAGAGTCAATCTCATGCTTGGCAGGGCTGTCCAGGATTAATAAATGCAAAAAAGAAATATGATCGCAGAATTGAAGCTGATCCAGCCGGGCATCGAAGGAGTCCGACAGATGCTTCTCCATCTGCTTTCTCCACTTGTTTCCCAGGTCGTGAAGCTGGTTCTTTCGGTCTTGATAGGCAAACAAGCTCGTCGCAAGCTCATGCACGGGAGAGTAGTCGATGTGGATCACGGTCATACCTTCAATTCGCTCCTTCTCAAGTTCAGGTCAAACACAAGTTTAACATACTTGGGCTAAAAAAGGATTGCAAAAATAAAAAGTTCATGTATTATTGAACTTAACAGATAAGTTCTAAAAATTATGAACTAAATGAATGAGCGGTTAGGGAACCTATTCTGATGATCATCCCATTTTAGGAGGGACTACAATGCATAATTGGTTTGGGTCAGAGTATTTGATTGAAGAACAGCAGCAGGAATTAGAGAACAAGGCAAGGGAGGCGTGGAAGTATGGACAAGAGCAGCAGAGGGATACGAAACAGACCAGCAAATACACTGAAATCACACGGGAATACAGAAACATTTCAAAGAAACTCAGATTCTTGCTCCGGTCTTTGTTCACCCCCCGCCAGGGAAGCAAGAAACGGAAAGCGGGCAGGATCTAGTGTGGAATTGCTAAAGAATATCAAATTAAATGCGCAAGAGGATGACGTGCTGTCTGCCATCCTGTCTTTGCCGCCAACGATGAGCCAGCCTATGTATTTATACTATTATGAAGGCTTCAGCACCCAGGATATCGCCAAAGTATTGCAAATTCCAATCGTTAACGTCCGAAACCGAATGAGCCGGGCCCGGAAAAAAATTATGCAGCGCCTGGGAGCGCAGCATGGGGGATTTGTGGACGGGAGGCGCAAAAGGCATCAGCCGGAGTGTGAAATGCTGTAACCTTCCGAAGCTAGGCAGGACCGACCTGCCTACAATATAAAACGGCTCTGCGAAATCACCATGATCTCGCAGAGCCGTCTCTCTAGTTACAGCTTAGTACAGCAGAGCCGCCTGGCGCTTCAGATGATCCTCAATGACCATGCAGGCCATTGCCTCGATCACAGGCACGACACGGGGACAGATGCACGGGTCATGACGGCCGATCGTTCTGATCTCGCGGTCATTCCCTTGAGTGTCTACCGTCTGCTGGGACAGAGAGATCGAAGAGGTTGGCTTCACCGCAACGCGAAACACGATTTCCTGTCCTGTGCTGATGCCGCCGATGATACCGCCGGCATGATTGGTTTGGAAGCCGGAGTTATCCATCTGGTCATTATGCTCGCTGCCACGCATGGAAGCGGCCTGAAAGCCTGTGCCGAATTCGATGCCCTTGATGGCGCCGACCGACAGCATCGCCTTGGCCAGCTCAGCATCCAGCTTGTCAAAAACCGGCTCGCCAAGGCCTGCCGGAACACCAGTGATGCGGCATTCCACGATACCGCCGCAGCTATCGCCTTCCTCAGCGAGCTTCTCGATCTTGCGGACCATGAGCTCGGCTGCGGCCGGGTCACACGCGCGAACCGGATTGCTCTCGATCGCAGCCGGATCAAAGGTTTCGCATTTAATGTCCCCTACCTGGGTGGTATACGCCAGCACACCAACGCCTTTCAGCTCCAGCAGCTTGCGGGCTACGGCACCTGCGGCTACACGCCCTGCTGTTTCACGGCCTGAGGCTCTGCCGCTGCCGCGGTAGTCGCGAATCCCGTATTTTTTCTCATAGGTCCAGTCGGCATGTCCGGGTCTGTACATATTCTTGATATCATCATAGCTGGAAGGACGCATATCCGTATTGTTCAACAAAATGCACAGCGGTGTACCTGTAGTCTTGCCTTCGAAGATCCCGGATACGATCCGGATCTTGTCATATTCCTTACGGGGGGTGGTCACTGAGGACTGACCCGGTCTTCTCCGGTCCATCTGTACCTGAATGTAAGACTCGTCGAGCTCCACGCCCGGCGTAACGCCTTCTACAATAACTCCGACAGAATCACCATGGGATTCGCCGAAGGTGGTCATCTTGAATCGCTCTCCAAATGTACTGCCTGCCATAACCATGCCTCCATGTTCTTGAAGTTTCTCTTTTCTTAGTATAACGGTATACTTGAAATAAATGAAATTGTTATTATTGAGCTTTGTCATAGAGAGGGTTGATGACAGAATGCTGAAAACCAGCATGGAAGGGTATCGGGTGTTCTTGGCGGCGGCAGAGTCGCTTAATTTAACCAAAGCGGCCGAGCAGCTGCATCTGACGCAGCCCTCGGTGAGTTATGCCATCAAGCAGCTGGAGACATCGCTCGGAGTGAAGCTGTTTGAGCGATTGTCCAAAGGGGTACGGCTGACGCCGGAGGGAGAAGTGCTGTACATCCGGGTGCAAAAAAGTTTCGCAGAGCTGGAGTCCGCCGAGAAGGAGCTCTTAAAGCTACGGGAATATAAAGAAGGCCAGCTGCGCATCGGAGCCAATGGAGCGATGATTAAAGAGCTGCTCATTCCGCTGCTGGACAGCTTCCACAATCATTACCCCGGCATCCGCATTCAGCTGGTGCAGGAAAGTACAGGAGCAGTTGTGCAAAAATTGAAGGACGGAACGCTGGATTTGGGCTTTGTCCATCTGCCGGTAAAGGATGAGGAGATCACCAGCTGGAGCTATGAGACATTGCCTTATTGTGTCGTCGTGGGCGAGAGCTTTCGGAGATGGGCGGGGGGAGGGGAGCCGCTGTCTGCCGCAAGGCTTGCGGAGCTGCCGCTGCTGCTGTTGTCCTCTGGCAGCTCCACCCGTTCTTTTATTGAGGGATGGTTTCTATCGCAGGGCGTAGAAATTCAAGGGGATTTCGAATTGAACAGCCTGGATATGCTGGCTGAGTTCACAGAGCGGGGCTACGGAGCGGCCTTTCTGCCAAGAAGCTTCGCCGAGAAACGCATTCAGCAGGGCAAGCTGCTCATGCTGAACACCGCTCTGCCGCTGCCGGACCGCGAGATCGGCATCGCTGTCCGCAAGGGGGGAGCGCGGTCTCTGGCCGCCAGCGCATTTATGAAGCATCTGGAGACTGTGAGGGAATAAAAGATGGATCCTCAGATGCTCACTGTCAGCGCAACCGCGATCAAGTGGGTGAGCTTATAAGCTTGACCTGTCCGTTCAGGAATTACTCCTCCCCCGGACAATCCCGGCCGCGGTTTCCTTCACGGACTCCACACCGCTTGAGAACAGCTTCATGGAATAGGTAACCATCAAGCCCTCGTGCAGCATGAGCAGCTGCTCTGCGGCTGCCGCGGGTTCAGCGTGATCTGCCTTCTCCAGCAGATCACCAAACAGCTCCTTCAGCCATTTTTTTTCTTCTATTATAACTGCACGTCCCGGATGCAGCTCATCCAGCTCGGCCAAGGCATTGATAAAGGCACATCCCCGCTGGTTCTGTGAATGGAGCCAGCTCTCCAGCGCATCGAACACGGCCAGGATCTTATCAATGGGCTGCCCTTGCTCTACGGCGTCCAGATAGGGTATCAGATGCTCCTTCCACTTGCGGTCACGCTCCTTCAAATAAGCAACGATCAGCTGGTCCTTGGAGCCAAAACGGTCGTACAGGGTTTTCTTGGTTACGCCAGCCTCGCTCGCGATGCTCTCGACACCCACGGCATGAATGCCTCGCCAGTAGAACAGTCGGGATGCGGTATCGAGGATTTTTTGGGCGGCGGGAGTCAAAGAGGTATTGTTATTCATGTCGCTCACTCTCCATTTCATTCACATGGGTGATGTGTCTGTCTTGTCGCTTTCGCGGACTGCCAATGGAGGTGACACTCCATACACAGATTAACATTCCTGCTACGGTAAGGATACCGATCTTGTCTCCAAACATCAGAAACGACCACAGCATAGTTACGGGAGGGGTCAGGTAGAGCAGGCTGCTCACCCGGGTCACACTTCCAGCTTTTAGATTCAGCCAGTAAAAGCCATAGCCTCCCACGGTTGAGAAGCCGGCGAGCCAGGCAGCCGCCAGCCAGAAATCAGCCGACATTGGCGGAGACGCCTGTCCGGAGGCAGCACCCATCCACGAGAACAGCACGGCGCTGATGACAGTCTGGATGAACAGGGTATCTGCCAGGCTGACAGTGGAAGGTCGTGCTTTCTCGTACAGCGTCGCGCCCACGAGACTGATCATAGCCAGGAAGGATAACACATAGGCCCACAGCGGAGCCTCGGAACGCACGCCAAGATCCTCGAATACCACGAGCAGCACCCCAAGCAGTCCAAGCGCCAGTCCGCCCCATTGCTTCAAGGAGGTGGGCTCCTTCAAAACAGGGCCGACCAGCGCAGCCGCTGCAATGGGCTGAAGGATAGTAATGAGATTGGACGTACCGGCAGATACGCCCATTTCAATGGATAGAAATACACAATACAAATACGCTCCTTGGGCAAACAGGCCGAGCAGGCCTTGCGTAATGACCGTTCGGAGCGTTAGCCTCGTTCGATGCCGCCAGCCCCACCATGCACCCAGCACAACAGCCGCTATAATAAACCGCCACATCAAGATCGTCATGGAACCAGCTTCATCCGTACCCAATCTCGCTCCGATAAACCCGGAGCTCCACATGATGACAAAGCCTGCCGCCAGCCATAAAGGGGATTTTAGCAGCTTCAGCCATATAGCTTGTGCAGCTCTTGAGAGCATAATCATAGTAAGCCTCCTCTAGTTATAAACCGATCGGTCTAATGTTTACATGTAACCATACCGGTTGGTATACTGTCAAGGCGTGATGAAGTGTCCGCTGGATTGGACGTCTGTATTTCCGAAAGAGCATGAAGCTGGAATTTACGCTTTTGTCATCCCGTATTTTATAATATATTGGATCTTAAGAGCCCTGGCAGCTTGAAATCCACGAAACAAGAGGAGGCGGGAGATGGATAACAAGTTATGGTATTTATCAAAGGTCAGCATTTTTGAGGCGCTGGCTGAGCAGGATTTGCAGGAGCTGGACCAGATCGCGCCGATGACTCATTTTGATGCGTTGCCTAAGGGCACATTGATCCAGACGCCGGATACGAACCGCGACGGACTGTTTTTCATTAAGCAGGGCAAGCTTCGGCTTTACAAGATCAGCCTCGAAGGCAAGCAGTTCACGGCAGGCATTCTGGGCAAGGGCAATATGTTCGGTGAGATCGACACCTTCTCGTTCGGAACCGGCGGCATTTATATAGAAACATTGGAAGAGACGATGATCTGTTCTATTCCACGCGAGCAGTTTGAGGCCTTCTTATCCAAAAGGCCGGAGCTGGCTATGAAGCTGCTGGCTGAATTCAGCACCCTCCTTCGGGAGCGGGATGAGATGCTGGAGAAGCTGGCATTTGGCGATTTGCGGGAACGGGTGCTGCACCTGCTTCTGAAGCTGTCCGAGAAGTTCGGCATCGGCAAGGAAGACCCGGTCAAAATCGATCTCGCCCTGACGCACCAGGAGATCGCGAATATGATCGGCGCCACGCGCGAGGCTGTCACGGTTGTGCTGAATGAGCTGGTTAGGGACGGCATGCTGGAGACGGGCCGCAAGAGCATTGCGGTATACCAAGCGGCGTCAAGAAGCTGTCTGGAGCTAGGCTGCAAAAGCAAATAAGCATGCGACATCCGGAGAAACCTATAACTTTTTATAGGTTTCTTTTCTTTTGTAAGTTACATTACAGAACTAGGGAGAGGAGATGGTCTACAATGAGTTCAACTTACAGAAAAGGAGTGAACAACATGGGAGCCGTTACTTTAACGCAATCCACGTTTCAAGAGCAAATTGATCAGGGGGTCACACTGGTTGACTTCTGGGCACCTTGGTGCGGACCGTGCAAAATCCAGATTCCAATCATCGAGGAGCTGTCCACGGAGCTGGATCAGGCTACCATTGCGAAGGTGAATGTCGATCAGGAGCCGGAGCTTGCGTCCAAATACGAAATTATGAGTATTCCGACACTGCTTCTTTTTAAAGATGGAGAGCTTGTGGATAAAATGGTTGGTCTTCAAAGCAAAGAAGTGTTGAAGAACAAATTAAATATATAATCTTACCCCAAAAGGAGAGGCTACAGAATGAAAAAGTTTGCGATTATTGTTCACTCGTCAGAGAATGAGCTGGGCCGTGCGCTTCACGCTCTGCTGTATGCTATGGAGCTGAATGAGGCGGGCCATGAGGTCAAGGTTATTTTTGACGGAGCAGGTACTGTGTGGGTGAAGAAATTTGAGGATCCGGCAAGTGACTACAATCCGGTCTACAATGCCGTGAAGAACCAGGGTCTGATCGCAGGCGTCTGCGAATACTGCTCGAACGCATTTGGCGTAAATGAGGATGTGAAGCAGTCCGGTCTGGCCTCCATGGGAGAGCGCGACGGACATCCAAGCATCGCCGAGCTGGTTGCTGCCGACTACCAGATCATCACCCTTTAATCCGGCGCACCGCTGCCGGGTATGATATAATACATCTCATGTGCCGAGACCGGCCGGAGAGGTTAGACGATGAGCTGAAGGAGGATGCAGAGCATGGATCGAATTCAAAGCAAGCAGCAATATGAGGATCTGATTAACCGCGAAGGGCTGACGGTCATTAAATATGACGCCACCTGGTGTCCGGATTGCAAGACGCTGGACAAATTTATGCCTGACATCGTAAGCAAGCATCCCGACAAGGAGTTTTATGCCTTGGATGTGGAGCAGCTGGAGGATGTGGCGAGCCATAATGAAGTGCGCGGCATTCCAAGCCTGCTCGTGTATCAAAATGGCGTGAAGCTGGCACATCTGCACAGCAAGTATGCCAAGACACCGAATCAGATTTCAGAGTATTTGGAGACACTGGAGTCCAAGAACTGAATCTGATCATGAAATAGCAGCCCCGGTCTGAGAAAGCCGGGGCTGCTTCCTTAACGAATGGCGGGAAAACAGCGAAAGTGCATTTTAAACATACAAAAGTATAGTAACTTATTATAAACTGGTGTATAATCAGATGATATAGATGACATTACAAATATAAATTTGAATATGGATCTTCGGGGTAGGGTGAAATTCCTGACCGGCGGTGATGGCATGAATCTCTTAAGGCATTCATGTATAAGCCCGCGACTCGCTGTATGGTTTATACAGCGACTGACCTGGTGGAACTCCAGGGCCGACGGTAAAGTCCGGATGGGAGAAGATCAATCACAGGTGTGCTGCGCGGTTTTTTGAACGGCGTGAGCAGGCTTGTTTGGTCAGCCCCCGAGCTCTCGATTCCAGGATGGAATGGACAGCCGGGGGCTTTCTTGCGGTAAGACTCCGTATTCGAGGATAGGAGAAGTCAATGATGGCACGTGCAGGCACAAGCTCCAATCTCCATGCAGATGGAAGGAATTACTCTCGGCTTCACGCAGGAGGCGGCTTCTGGCTCGTCGCTCTGGGAGCCGCGCTCTGGGGGATTAACCCCCTGTTTCGAGTGACGTTATTGAACTACATGACCTCGGCGCAGATTGTGATGCTGGAGCATCTGCTCATCTCGCTGATCGCGGTGCCCATTCTCTGGCGTAACCGGGCAGAGCTGCTCTCCTTGAGCTGGAAGCATGCGGGGGCGCTATTGTTCATTTCTTGGGGCGGCTCGGCGCTCGCCACCATTCTGTTTACGGCGGGGTTGTCGAGCGGCAATCTGAATGCTGTGCTGCTGCTGCAAAAGCTTCAGCCGCTGTTTGCCATCATTCTCGCCAGCCTGCTGCTGAAGGAGCGGCTGCCGCGCCATTTTGGCTGGCTGCTGGGCATTGCGCTTGCTGGAACCTATATGCTGACCTTCGGCCTGTCGTTTCCGGGCGGGAACTGGGGACAATATCTTCAGGCCGGGAGCCTGATGTCTCTGGGAGCCGCTGCTCTGTGGGGCGGCTCCACGGTCATGGGGCGGATGATGGTCGGCAAGATCAAATACGAAACCGTAACCTCGCTCAGGTTCGTGCTGGCGCTTCCACTGCTTTCCATGATTTCCTGGAGCGAGGGCGCAGCCTGGAATCTTCCGGCAGCTGGAACGGCGGAAGGTACAGCTGTCATGCTGAATCTGGCGGGCCAGGCGCTGCTGCCGGGACTGCTGAGCCTGATGATCTATTACAAGGGCTTGACGACAACGAAAGCGTCCGCTGCGACCCTTGCCGAGCTGAGCTTTCCAATGGTCGGTGTACTGATCAACTGGATGGTCTTCCAGGAAACAATCACGCTTGCACAAACGCTGGGCTTCGTGCTCATCTGGCTGAGTCTGTATCTGCTCTCCAGGCAGTCGAATCACGCTGCGGTAGCCGAGCAGCAGCCGTCACCCTATAGGCAGGCCAGCGCCTGAACAGCATCCTAAAGGGCTGTGACCTTGCCAATCTTAACAAGACTGCATCTGCAAGATTTCAGATCTGTGTCCTGCAGTCTTTTTTTGTCGATTTTCATTGAAAAAAATGTAATTTAAAAGAGGAATTGGCGCTGCAGCAATCGAATTTAATCGAAAGACTGAATCTCGTAATGACTGGATTGATGCATATGAATCTGAATCTGGATATGAACACTGTATTCATCTGCCTCGTCACAGGGCATGTGTTTACCATATTGTTAATTTGGGCATACCGCCGGGGGCATGACAGGGACCGGGCGGTTAATGCTTTTTATGCGGCAAAGATGCTGCAGGCAGGCGGATGGATGCTCGCCATGTTTCGCAATGAAGCCCCTGACCTCCTGACGGTATATGCGGCTAACACGCTGTTGTTCATGGCAGCTGCATGCGAGGCAGCAGCGCTGCTGCGGCTGGTGGATGCCTTTGACCGACGTACCCGGGCCATGTATATCATGCTGACCGCCGGGTGCCTGATACTGTTTTATTCGGTTGCACTGGGGACGGGCATGGAGAAATACCGGATCGTTGCTGCCTCCTTCGGGCTGTCCCTGTACTTTATACTGCCAGCAGTCAAGATGCTGCGCCGCGCTCGTGCTTCTCTCTTAATGAAGATCACCGCCTTCACGAGCATCCTGATCGCAGGAGGCACCTTCGTAAGGGGCATCGTGGCTTGGACAACAGATGGGCCGACGTCACTGTATGAGCCGAATGTGTTCCAGCCGCTCGCCTTCCTGCTTCTGTTTCTGCTCTTATTTATGGGTAACACCAGCTTTGTGCTGTTGTCCAAGGAGCGAGCCGATGCCGAGCTGCTGCGGCTGGCCAGCTATGATGATCTGACCGGTGTGCGCAACCGCAGAACCTTCATTACCGAAGCGCGTCTGGCGCTGGAGCAGTGCCGCAGGAAAGGGGCACCGGTTTCCTTTATGCTTATGGATGTAGATGAGTTCAAGGACATTAACGACACCTATGGCCATGATATGGGCGATCGGGTGCTGCAGGAGTATGCCGGTCTGGTTCAGGCAGCACTGGAGCCGGGAGATCTGCTGGGACGCTATGGCGGTGATGAGTTCGCGGTGCTGCTGCCCTTTGCCGACGAGCGAGCCTCTGATGTGGTAGCCGAGGCGATCCGGCAGGCAGCCGAGGATTCCCGGCATGGTTCTGGAATTCCGTTTGCGCTCAGTATCGGAGTGGTCACGGTGCATATGAAGGATAGGATGTCCATCGACAAGCTGTACAAGCTGAGCGATATTGCACTTTATGAGGCGAAGCAGGCCGGCCGGAACCGGGTCATGCGGACCCTCCCGGACGTACATGCCAAGGGGGATGGCATTGCGGCGGAAGCGGCAGGGTAAGGGCAGCAGCAGACTAACGGCAAGGCGGTGCAGAGAGACTCTGGCCGTCTTTTTTATATATGCTGAGATCTGCCGGCTCTCCGCCCGGATAACGAGAAGCCGCGGCACATGCCGGTGCTCCTCGTTATCCGGGCGGCTTTTTCGGGTAAAGATAAGGTACAACAATCCCGAAGGAGTGAGGAAGATGAAGGAATTTGATTACTCCCTGGATTACAAGCAGCTGGACCTTCGTCAGCAGCCGGAGCTGTACACGGTCGGACGGGGAGAGCAGGGAGTCCTGCTCGTCGAGCCGTACAAGGGTGAGATTTTGCCCCACTGGCGGTTCAAGACCCCGGAGATCGCAAGGCAATCCTCGGAAAAGATATACGAAATGTTTCTGAATTATAAAGATGAAGGCGATTTCGTCGGAATGGATATGGCCAGAAAATTTCTGCAGATGGGCTATACAAGGGCCCGCAGATACACGAACCATAAAGGCGGACGGAAATATTCCAAGGAGGACGGGGCCATTCTGCCTTACCAGAACGACAAGATCAAGGCGGAAGCGGCGGCGATTTTCAAAAAGAAATGGTTTGAAGCGAAGAGTGATCCTGATTATATCAGGATGAAGGAGGAGCACCGGGACCGGTATGAGCAGGAGGAGAAGCGGGAGAAGCAGAAGCAGCATTAAGGATGCCGAAGCGGCGTAGGACATATGGAGCATTCCGGAGCAGCTGAAGAAGTTTGGAGCGGCAAACATCCGCAGGCTGAAATACGTTATAATAGACATATCATCTACAAGCGGGGCTCCTGCTCATCGGCAGGGAGCCCGGTTTTGTGCGGAAGTGGAGAAGCAGTCAGTTGATATCATCGGAGCCTTCCCAATACATAGCAACAGAAGGACTCTCGCGGCGGAGGAATGGACATGGGTATCGTTTTTACGTTTTTGAACAAGTATCGGGTGGCTGCCCTGGCGGCACTGCTCATGATGATCATCGAGCTTGCCGTCGAGCTGTCGCAGCCGCTGATCATCTCCAAGATCATTGATGAAGGCATTCAGGAGAAGAATTTGACCGTTGTCTGGACTTGGCTGGCGGTGCTGGCGTCAACCGCGGTAATCGCGTTTGCTGCCGGTATCGCGAGCTCTTTTTTCGCCGCACATGCAAGTCAGGGGCTGGGGTATGACATGCGTGACAGGCTGTACGACAAGGTGCAGTCTTTCTCGTACGCAGTGTTTAACAAGTTCGCCACCTCCTCCCTGATCACCCGGCTGACCGGCGATGTGACACAGATTCAGGATACGGTGTTCATGGGACTGCGGTTTATGACCCGCGTTCCGCTCGTCGTCTCGGGAAGCATTATTATGGCGCTGGTCATTGATGTTCAGCTCGGATTGTGGCTGGCGCTGACGGTGCCGATGCTATCGATCTTTATCGCCTGGGTGATGAAGAAAGCCGCGGTTTCCTTCAGGCGGGTTCAGCAGCGTCTGGATGCCGTGAACGGCGTCATTCAGGAGAATCTGACCGGCATTCGGCTCATCCGCGTCTTCGTGCGCATGGGACATGAAATCCGCCGGTTCGCCTCCTCTTCAGAGCAGCTGATGCAGCGCACCGTATCCACACTGCGCATGACTGAACGGACAATGCCGTTCATTCTGATCGTGATGAATACCGCAATTATCGCGGTGCTCTGGTTCGGGCGGCGTGACATTACGACCGGCAATGCGTCCATCGGGGAGGTCGTCGCCGTGCTCAATTACTCTCTCCGCTGTATCGGGGCGATGTCGATGCTGTCAGGGCTGGTAATGGTACTATCCCGGGCAAGAGCCTCCGCGCTCCGGATTCAGGAAGTACTGGAGACAGAGGATGCTTCCTTGGAGGGTTCTGGGAAGCAAGATGGGGTCCGCGCTGGATTGTCCAAGCAGCCTGATATTCCGGTTATCGCGGGCGACGTTGAATTCAATCACGTAGGCTTCAGCTACCCGGGCAGCGATATTACGGTGCTGGAGGAGATCTCTTTCCGCGCGGCACCGGGGGAGCGGATTGCGATTATGGGAGCTACCGGAGCCGGCAAATCCTCGCTCGTCCAGCTCATTCCACAGCTCTATCAGGAGCATAAGGGCACGGTGCTGATTGACGGACAGGCAGCCCATAGCTACGCGCCGGACAGCCTTCGCGCCAGCATTGGCTATGTGCCGCAGGAGGTGCTGTTATTTTCCGGTACCGTGAGAGATAATATCGCCTGGGGACGTCAGGATGCCAGCCTGGAGGACATTATGGAGGCGGCGAAGCAGGCCCAGATTCATGAGACGATTCTTCGGCTGCCGAAGAGATATGACACGATGCTGGGACAGCGGGGCGTGAACCTCTCCGGCGGTCAGAAGCAGCGCTTGTCGATTGCCCGGGCACTGGTCCGCAAGCCGGCGATTCTCATCCTGGATGACAGTACCAGTGCGCTGGATGTCAAGACAGAGTCGGCGCTGCTGCAAGCGCTGAAGGAGATTTCGTGCACGACCTTTTTAATTACGCAAAAAATCAGCTCTACCGTGTCGGCAGACCAGATTCTGCTGCTGGATGAAGGGCGCCTGATCGCCTGCGGCGAGCATGAAGAGCTGATGAACGATTCTGCACTGTACCGCCGAATCTATGAATCCCAGCATGAGGAGGAAACCGCGCATGTTCAGAGCCTTCATTGAACCATTCCGTCAGCCGAGGCCCCGGTTTGAGCTGGGGGAGGGCAAAGGCATATTCACGGGGAAGAACAAGGTCCGCACCCGTAACTGGCAGGGGACGCTGAAGCGGATCTGGTCTTATCTGGCGAAGCGGAAGGGCAAGCTTGCCGTTGTATTGCTCATGGTGCTGCTCAGCTCCGCCTTAGGGCTTCTGGGCCCATTTCTGCTCGGTACCGCGGTCGATCAATTTCTGGAATCGGCGGGCAGCGCCAGCAGCGCGGATGACTGGACCTGGATCTATTTTCTGATCGGGCTGGGCGTCGTATTTATCCTGCAGGCGATCACGACCTGGCTGCATAACATCTGGATGATCGGCATCGCCCAGGAGACGGTATACCGCATGCGAACCGATCTGTTCACCCATCTGCACCGGCTGCCCATTCCGTTCTATGGCAAGCGGCAGCAGGGAGAAATTATGAGCCGCCTGACCAATGATATCGAGAATGTGAGCTCTACCCTAAATAGCTCCGCGATCCAGATCTTCTCCAGTGTACTGACGCTGGCGGGTACGGTTACGGTGATGCTGTGGCTCAGTCCGTTGCTGACACTGCTCACCTTTACGGTCGTGCCGCTCATGGCAGCCGGGCTTCGCTGGATTACCCGGCGCACCGGGCCGCTGTTCAAGGAGCGGCAGCGCAACCTGGGCGAGCTGAACGGCTACATTGAAGAAACCTTGTCCGGCCAGCGCGTCATCAAGGCGTTCTCGCAAGAGAAGCGGGTGCTGCGGGAGTTCCGGGAGCGCAATACGAAGATTCGCATGTCCGGCTTCTGGGCACAGACGATTTCCGGCTTTATTCCGAAGCTGATGAACGGCTTGAACAATTTAAGCTTCGCCATCGTAGCCGGCATCGGCGGAATTATGGCTATCAAGGGCTATATTACGATCGGCGTGATTGTCATATTCGAAAGCTATGCCAGACAGTTTACCCGGCCGCTGAATGATTTGGCGAACCAGTGGAATACCCTCTTGTCCGCAATGGCAGGCGCAGAGCGCGTGTTCGAGGTGCTGGATGAAGAGGTGGAGTCCAGGGATGAGGGCCAGGCGGTGAAGCTGGAGCGGGTAGAAGGCAGCGTCTCCTTCCAGAACGTGTCCTTCTCCTATGAAGAAGACGGCGATACGCTGGATGGAATCACGTTTGAGGCGAAGCCTGGGGAGATGATTGCACTGGTCGGGCCGACAGGCGCGGGAAAGACGACGCTGATCCAGCTCTTGTCCCGATTTTATGATCCGAATCAGGGACAGATTTTACTGGATGGACGGGATCTGTCGACCATTCAGCGCGAGAGCCTGCGATCTCACATGGCATTCGTGCTCCAGGATTCCTTCCTGTTCGAAGGGACGATTCGGGAAAATATCCGCTACGGGCGGCTTCAGGCCACCGACGAAGAGGTGGAGGAGGCGGCCAAGCTGGCCAATGCGCATTCCTTTATCATGCGTATGAATGACGGCTATGACAAGGTGCTGAAGCATGGTGGCAGCGGCATCAGTCAGGGACAGAAGCAGCTGCTGGCGATCGCCCGCGCGATCCTGGCGAACCCGTCCATCCTGGTGCTGGATGAAGCGACGAGCAGTATTGATACCGTGACCGAGATCAAGATTCAGGAAGGGCTGCAGCGCCTGATGAAGGGCCGGACCAGCTTTGTCATTGCACACCGGCTGAATACGATCCGCCAAGCAGACCGGATTCTGGTGCTTCAGGACGGTCGTTTGCTGGAACAGGGCTGTCATGAGGAGCTGCTGGAGCAAAAAGGATTTTATAGTGAGCTGTTCCACAGCCAGCTCAAGAAAACAGCCGACTAAACAAGGGGCAGCCTGTCAGCCCATCCGTCAAGGGGTGGAGGTGTAAGGCTGCCCTTATGTATAAAGGAGACTTGCCTGATGAAGGAGCTATTTACACTGGAAGACATTCACACCACACTTGCCAGCCAGCCGCTGGTGGTGCTCGTGCTCAAGACGCAGCATTGCGGGGTTTGCGAGGCCGTGCAGAGCAAGGTAGCTGCAATGCTGGAGCCGCGGGAGCATATTACCGGCATCTACGCCTATATGGAGCATGCTCCGGAGGTCGCGTCCGCCTTTATGGCGCTGACTTCCCCGGTCGTTCTGGTGTTTTATGAAGGGAAGGAAGTATACCGTGCTGCCCGCTTTGTGCGGATGGAGGAGCTGGAGGGGGCGCTGAACCGCTACGAAGAGGTGATGAAGCTGCCGTAAAACATAGGTTTTTGTAAGAAGGGTCAACAAAGTAGTTTTATTTCACTCCCGGTACCCATACACATAAGGGAACGTGCCTGCGTGCACCTGAAAGCAACAATGTCTGAGCTGGGGGTGACTCACATCACTGTTCGCAGACGCAATCCCAGATGGTTTGTCTCAACGACCCGGGCCTATCTTCATGCTGCCTACCGCACCAGACGGTCAAGGCCGATCTATCGTGAGCTGAGCTTCGCGGAGGACGATTCATCATCCTTTGCAGCCGTGCTGCCCTATGGACGGATTTGCAAAGACGGTATGCTTGTGCTGACAAAGCGCTTCCAGCTGCTGCAGGATATTTCCTTTACCTTTCAGGGAGAGCATCTGAAGCCGGTTCGAAGAATACAGATGCTGCAGCAATGGAGAGAGAAGCCCGCAAGGTTTCTCGGGAGAACGGCGGCTTATCTGTGCTCCGCCTCTCCCGGCAACTATTTTCACTGGATGCTTGATGTGCTGCCCCGGCTTTACTTGCTGGAGCAGAGCGGCATTCCAGTGGATACCTATATTATGAACCGGACCACTCTTCACGCTTTCCATAAAGAAACGCTGGCGGCGGTGAACATTTCTCCTCATCAAATACTCGATGCCCGGCTTCACCTGCAGGTGAAGCGGCTTGTTGTAACCTCACCCATCACAAGGTATCAATTCAATGTGCAGCCCTACGTGATCCCGGTATCCATCCCGAAATGGGCTTGTCATTATTTACGCAGCGTATTTATCCCTCCCGAGCTGGACCACCTCGGAACTGCAGGAAAAGGGAGGTATCTTTATATCAGCCGCAGGCATGCTGTCTACCGCAAAGTCGTCAACGAGCCGGAGCTGACAGAGGCTTTATCCACTCTCGGCTTTAAGGTCGTTCAGCTGGAGCATCTGCGTCATGCCGAGCAGGTACAGCTGTTTGTGGAAGCCGCCTGCATCGTAGCGCCGCATGGAGCCGGCTTGACGAATACGGTGTTCTGCCGGCCGGGCACACGAATTATTGAGTTATTTGCTTCCAATTATACGCCCTCTTATTACGAAATGATCAGTGCTCACATGGACCTTGACTATCATCGAATGGTCAGCGAGCCGGAGGAGGCATCGCTTGACTTTCGTGTCAATCCCGAGGATGTGCTGAAGCTGATCCGGTAAGCAGACGTAGAAACCGGTCGCCAAGGGAGGCACGATCTATATGGAGGTGAGAGCATGCCGGTAGTCATGGTCACCGGTTCGGCGGGCTTGATCGGCAGTGAGGCGGCAGCGTTTTACGCGGAGAAAGGATATGTCGTGGTCGGGCTGGACAACAATATGCGCCAGACGCTGTTTGGCTCGGAGGGCACAACGAGGGACAATGTGGAGCAGCTGAAGGAGAAGCACGGGTCCTCCTACATTCACTACGACACCGATATTCGCAATACCGCAGAGCTGGATGAGATTTTCACCAGGCACGGGAAGGACATTCAGCTCATTATCCACACTGCTGCTCAGCCCTCACATGACTGGGCGGCACGGGAGCCGTTGACGGATTTCCATATCAATGCGACAGGCACCCTGAATCTGCTGGAAATGACGCGGACACATTGTGAAGACGCGGTTTTTATCTTTACATCCACCAACAAAGTATATGGAGATCGGCCGAACAGCCTTCCTCTTGTAGAGCTGGCCAGCCGCTGGGAGCTTGAGCCTGCCCATGCCTGTTACAAGGGCATTGATGAGAGCATGTCTGTGGATCACTGCATGCATTCTTTATTCGGGGCCTCCAAGCTGGCAGCAGATCTTCTCGTACAGGAGTACGGACAATATTTCAATATGAGAACCGTATGCTTCCGTGGAGGTGTGCTTAGCGGCTCCAGACAGTCGGGTGTCCAGCTGCACGGCTTTTTGAATTATTTGATGAAATGCGCGGTGACGGACGTGCCGTACACCATTTTTGGATATGAGGGCAAGCAGGTTCGAGATATTATTCATGCCAGCGACGTGGTCGCGGCGTTCCATGAATGCTTCCAAAACCCCCGCAGAGGCGGGCGGGTATACAATCTCGGCGGGGGCCGAGAGTCCAACGTATCCATCCTGGAGTCTATAGAGCTCATCACTCAAATTACAGGCAAGAAGCTCTCTTACAGCTACATAGATCAGCCCCGTAAAGGGGATCATAAGTGGTACATTACAGACATGTCGCGCTTCAAAAAAGACTATCCCGCCTGGAGCCTCCAGGTTCCGGCGGGGCGGGTGATGGAGATCATCTATGCGGAGAATGCGTCCCGCTGGAAAGCCGGAGGCTGAAGCCTTCGGCATCTCACGCTAGTAGGTATCGTTCCAGATTTTGAACATAGCACAGCTACGGCGGCTTCGTGATTGAAGACGGGGATACCATTCCCGGTTTAGCGGATTGTTCAGCAGTACGGCGGTTCGTAGCTGTCCTCTGCGGCGCAGCACCTGCAGCTTTCTGTAATCCCGGGGGGTATGGACAATGACAAACCGGATTCTAGGGAAGGCACCGGCAACATGTCGCTTGTAGAACAGACATCCTTTTCTGGAGCCGATAATGGTCAGGAGGGGTGTCTGTTTTCGGGATGTGGATTGCTGACGCGAGATAGAATGAGAGGAGATGGTCATCAATTCCTTGATCGTCTCCGTCATGTTTGTCTTGCCGAGCGAATCATCGCGGAGACGATAGTGATAGAGCACCTTCGGAACCTTCTCTATCGGTGAGATTTCAAACATCCGCAGCCACAGATCATAATCATACGATATGCGGTAGTTCGGATTGTACTGGCCAGCCGCATAGAACGCCTGCTTCGAGAAGGTCACAGACCCGTGGCATAAATAACAGGTGAAATGCCGGGTCGCATAGATATCCTGCGGATCTCGAATGATATTGTACGATTCAATCTCCGGCGTAATCACAGCTTCATCTCCCATGCGACCCATAATAAGAGAGCCCACGCCGATGCAGCCGGGATGGGCCTGCAAATAGGCTGCCTGCTCTGCAAGCCGGTTGCGATCGCTGAGATCATCGGCATCATGAATGGCAATCCAGTCCCCGGCAGCATTCGCAATGCCCAGATTGAGACAGCGTGCAGCACCCTGATTGACTTCAACCGAAATGACCCTCAGCCGCGGGTCCTGAATGGAGCTCAAGATGTCCGCAGTCCGGTCACTTGAGCCGTCGTTCACCACAATAAGCTCAAAGTGCGGGTACGTCTGCCCCAGCACACTATGCACGGCTTCCTCCAGATACGCCTCTCCGTTATAAACCGCCATTACAACAGATATAAACACATAGCACTCTCCCTTCTGCTTACAGGCTAAGAAGCCATTCCAGCGATGCTGCCAGCTTTGGACAGCCTCCGGAGGCTTTGAACAGGCTCCATTCTTCGTAAAATCTGGCTCTCCATCCGGGCTCTCTTCCCATTTCTGCGGCATCCAGCAAGCCGGTCATCGGCAAGTCGTGAATAAGCAGGTGAAAAATCTGGTCAAACAGGCCAAGACAAGCCTGTGACAGCACCGGATACTGTTCTTTCACAGCCATGAGCTTGTATTCGTGAACCATGTCATTGACTTCAAAGATGTCTTTTCCGATCCAGCACAGCGACTGGACACCCACATCAAACTCCGGATGGAGAGAGAAGAAGAAGCGGTAATTGATCAGGCCGTCCTTGGTCTGGCTGCCGAGGCTTCGAGGGTGCTCCTGATGATACACCTTCACCAGAGGATGATCCAAAATCTGCACACCGCTGCGGTAGAGACGGTAGCCGAACTCCCAGTCCTCACAGCCCCATCCTTGAAAGCCCTCGTTAAACGGACCCACTCGATCAAAGGTTGATCTCTGCAAAGAAATATTGTGCGTCACGACGAAAATATACGGCAAATGAAACCCTTCGTACCGCGATCCGAAACGCTTTATAACCTCGGGATAGAATGGGGTGTGAAATGCATACTTCTGATACCTTCCAGCCACAATGGACGCTTTGGAGAACAGCCTGATTATGGAATCTTTGCCTCTGCGAGTCTGTTTCAAGCGCCGGAGGAGCCTGACATACCTGGCTTGCCGGGATAAAGGACGAGCCTTAGCCCGGGATCGAGCCGCACGCTTTCGGAGAGCTTTCGCTGTGCTGCGCTTAGTATGGGCCTTCAGGTACAGCTGCTTGAACTGTGTCAGCTGCTCCGGATTGAAGCGGCTGTCCAGCACTGTGAACACATTATAGTGCTGCATGCAGCCTGTGATGACCGCCTCTCCGGGACTTCTGCTCTGATGAAGCTGGTAATGCTGCTTCACATAATCCGGGTCCAGCAGCATTTCGGCGTCCATAAAGATCAGCACCTGCCCGGAAGCGGAAGCGGCACCAATATTTTTGGCTTTGGACCGCCCGACGTTCGGCTCGCAGCGTACATATTTGAAGTGAAACGGAAGGCGCAGCCTCTGCAGCCGGTAGGTCTGATCGGTGGAGGCATCATCGACCAGAATGACCTCCAGGCTAGCCGGTGGAAAGGTCTGGCTCTCCAGCGCATACAGGGACAGGAGAGTCTGGTGGAATTTCTGGTGTGCAATCATAATGACACTGACTTCTATGCTCATACCATGCCAACTTCCCTTCTGTGACGTGACGTTCTGTTCAAGATATATGCACAGGGGCTTAGACTGGACACGGGCAGATGCATCAATAGAAACCTTTTTCAGACAAACCCGCTAAAGCGGAGGTCCTGTCAAGACTTGCAGCCATACAGTATAGGAGCAGAGCGTGTGGAGGAAGGAGGGAAGCAGTTGAGTAAAGTGCTGATTACTGGAGCTGCCGGATTTCTCGGCTCCTGTCTGAGTCAAAGGCTGCTGTCTGCCGGACATGATGTCATTGGAGTAGATAACTTCAGCTCCGGGCAGCGAAGCCGATTCGCTGTCTTGCAGCAGCATCCTCGCTTTACAGGGTTTGAGTATGGCGTGGAGTGTGAGGAAATCCTCACACTGAGCCGCTGGAGGACGTACAGGAGATATATCATCTGGCTTCTCCGGCTTCGCCGAGGTTTTATCAGGCCGCTCCACTGGAAACGATAGCAGCGAACACGGCAGGGACGCACCAGATGTTGAGACTCGCCCGCAGAAACAAGGCGTCCATGGTATATGCCAGCACGAGTGAAGCTTACGGAGACCCCCAGGTTCATCCCCAGCCGGAGAATTACTGGGGAAACGTGAATACCTGGGGACCCCGGGCCTGCTATGACGAAGGCAAGCGGCTGGGTGAAGTGTACTGCTATGAATACTTTGACAAGTTTCAGGTGAAGGTCAAGGTGGCGCGAATCTTCAATACGTATTCCGCAGAGCTGCGCAATGATGACGGCCGGGTCATTTCCAATTTCGTCAATCAAGCTATTCAGAATCAGGATATTACGGTTTACGGGGACGGCAGCCAAACCCGTTCCTTCTGTTATGTGGATGACCTGCTCGGCGGCCTGATCCGGATGATGGAGAGTGATGCAGCCACCGGGGAGATCATCAACCTGGGCAATCCGCAGGAGTACCGCGTGCTGGAGGTAGCAGAGCTCACCAAGCGGCTGGCTCAGTCCCATAGCCGCATTACCTTCCATCCGCTGCCGGAGAATGATCCCAGGATCCGGCGCCCGGTCATTGATAAAGCGAAGGCGCTGCTCGGCTGGGAGCCTGTCGTTACGCTGGAGGAAGGACTGTTGCGTACCATAGAGATTTATCGTTCGCGGTTCAATAAATATGGTGGAGGGGCGTGACATGAAGACAGTATGCTTGGGAACCGGCTATGTCGGAACTGTAACCGCTGCGGCGCTGGCCATGGCAGGGCATCAGGCGACCGTAATTGATATTGATAAGCAAAAGGTAAACAGCATTAATGCAGGAGCCAGCCCTATATTTGAGCCGGGACTGAATGACGTCATTTCCCTTCATGCGGGACGGCTGCTGACAGCCAGTGTGTCGCTGGAAAGTGTGCGCGAGGCGGACGTCATCTTTATCTGTGTAGGGACGCCTGCGCTGCCGGACGGAACGGCTGATCTCCGCTACGTAAAGGATGCCGCCCGCTCCATCGGAGAGAACCTGAGCCTGGAGCGCTTTACTGTGATTGTGAACAAGTCTACGGTGCCTGTAGGTACCGCAGCTCTCGTTGCCTCTATTGTGGAATCGGTATCCGGCGGAGAAGCAGAGCGTCATTTTACGGTCGCGAGCAATCCGGAATTTCTGCGCGAGGGCTATGCGCTGGAGGATGTTCTTTTTCCCGATCGCATTATCGTGGGCACACAGCATCCCGAGGGCCTGGCAAGGCTCAGAGAGCTGTATAAGCCTTATGTGAAACGGCTGATCCGTATACCGGATGTACTGAAGCCATATCTTGAAGGAGCAGGGGGGCAGCAGGAGACGGTATATTTTGAAACGGATACCAAAAGTGCCGAGCTGATCAAATATGCATCCAATGCATTTCTCGCTGTCAAAATCAGCTACATCAACGAGATAGCCCGATTGTCTGAAGCGCTGGGTGCGAACACTGCACATATCGCCAGGGGCATGGGCCTGGATTCCCGAATCGGGGAGAAATTTCTAGAGGTATCGAGCGGCTGGAGCGGCAGCTGCTTCCCCAAGGATACCCAAGAGCTGTGGACCACCAGCCGCAAATACGGCGCTGAGCTGAGCATTGTGAGAGCGGCAATGGATTCGAATGAAGAAATGAAGCATTTTTGTGTGCGCAAGCTCCAGCGCAAGCTGAAAAGCCTGAATGGAAGCTGCATCGGGCTTCTGGGGCTGACTTTTAAGCCCAATACCGATGATGTACGTGAAACGCAGGCGCTCTTCATGATCCGGCAGCTTCTGGAGCTGGGGGCCCAGGTGAGGGTGCATGATCCGAAGGGGATGGACCATTTCCGCCGGCTTTATCCTGATCTCCCTGTCGATTACTGCGAGAGCGCAGAGGAGGCGGCAGAGCGGACGCATGCGCTGGTGCTAATGACGCATTGGGAGCAATATTTACAATTAAATTGGAAAATGATATTTTATTCTGTGAAGCAGCCCTATATTCTGGATACCCGCAATTGCCTGAGGGGAGCGGAGCTGAGAGAAATGGGCTTTGACTACGAAGGTATTGGGTAAGAATAGAAGGAATTGTCCTCCTGCATTCGGGCAATTCCTTTTCTTTTGCAGAATGGACGGCCGGGTGCAGGAGCAGTGAAATACATAGGGTTAAAGGGTGAATTCCAATATGCGGTGGAGGAACAGGCTGTGGCTGCGCCTTGCCCAAAGAGCCCTGAAGAATCGGGATCGGGAGCGGGCGCTGGCCTACATGGATAAAGGTAAAGATGAGATAAGTACGCTGCAGGACCAGATTGCCTACGTCAATCTGCTGCACGGTGCCGGCCGCTCACAGGAGGGGCTGACGTTGCTGGGCCAGATTATTGACCAGAAGGGAGCCTCCGCTGCTTATGAGCGGCGCGCGCACCTGCTAAGGGAGCTGGGACGGGGCGAGGAAGCCATTACGGACCTGGATGAAGCTATTATGCTGAACAGCGATAACTATTTGAACTGGTATACCCGCGGTGTGCTGAATCGGGATTTGGGAAATTATGAAGAAGCCATCCGGGATCTGAAGCAGAGCATTAGCAGAGAGGGGCCGGAGAGTATCATCTCCACCTACTATGAGCTGGGCATGACGTATGTGGAAAGCGGAGATCCTGCCGCTGCCACCCGCTGGTTTCAGCTAAGCATTCAGCGGCCAGAGCGAAGTATACCGATGTACTACTTCATGCTGGCCCGGTGCCTGTGCCATGAAGGGAAGCCGGAAGAAGCAAAGCAGGTGCTGCTGCAGGGGGTAGAGCTGGCGGACCGCTATGAAGCCCAGGCCGATGAGGGCTACGCGCTGTTTGATGAGTCTACGAGTTATAGTAGGGGCGCGTTCCTGACGTTTCAGCGGCAGATGAAGGAGAGCTTTTCTTTCCGCCTGCTGCTTGCTGATATTAATCTGCAGCTGGGAGACATCGACGGGGGCCTTAAGGCGATTGCTGAAGGATTGGCCAGATATCCCGGAGAAGTGGAGCTGTATCTGAAGCGGGCCATGCTTCTTTCTGCCGCCGGCAGAGCCGATGAAGCGAGGGAGAATTTGCGGCTGGCCGTGCACCAGGAGCCGGATGATTTAAGGGCCTATGCCGAGCTTTTGCGTCTGCTGCGGGAAGAGGAAGGAGAGGCAGGAGAAGAGGCTGCGCTGGAGCTGCTCACGGGGCTGATGAAGCGTCAGCCGAGAACACCCATTGTCTGCTATTGGGTAGCAGACAGCCTGTATCGCCTGGGCCGGCACGAGCATGCGCTGGACATGAACAGCCGCCTGCTGGAGGTAGAGCCGGATGATCCGGCCAACTACATCCAGCGTGCAGACATCTACATTGAAATGGGCAGCCTGCCTTCCGCGGAGGAGGCCATGCAGCAAGCCGTGAAGCTGGAGAACAGCCCGGAAATTCATAACAAGCTCAGCTACATTCAATATTTGCAGGGGCATAATGAGGATGCGCTGCTATCCCTCCAGCAGACGGCAGAGCTCGATCCGGAGTATGAGCAGCACCCCGCCTATCAGTCCGCCAGCGGACATATTTATAAGGAGATGGGCATGTGGGATTTGGCTGTTCAGGCCTACAGCCGGGCGATTCGGGCAGAGCCCCGCCAGGTGAAGCTGTACGAATTCCGCGCCGGCTGCTTCCTGGAAACGGGGCAGCTGGAGCAGGCAGCCGCGGATTGCACACGGGGGCTAGAGCTGGATGGAGATGCTGCGGAGCTGTACAGTCTCCGCAGCTCGGTTTATTACGCAATGAAGGATTATCCGGCGGCTGCACAGGATATGCAGCAGTACCTGCACTTTTACCCCGAGCACCCCGGAGCTTATTACCGACTGGGACAGATGCTGTACAAGAATCGGGAGGAGGAGGCTGCACTGGCTGCTTTTGACCGGGTGCTGTCGCTCATTCCCGAGCATGCGGACTGCTATTTATATAAAGCTCATATTTATTTCGGACAGCTGGAGCCAGAAGCAGCTCTGCAGCACATTGTGAGCTGGGGGCTGTTCTATGATAAGGAGGCCCCGGTCGGAGAGAGAGTAAACGCCATTCGCTCGCTGGAGGGCTTCACAGAGGAGATCCTGGAGGAGGCTGCAGAACGCTTGAGAGGCATGTACGGCCAAAGCCAGTATTTATCCTGAAGCCCGTGAGGGGAAACGACGTGTTATTTCACCATTTTCTGTAATCCTCTGCAATGATACGAAAGTCGTGAAACTGTGGTATGATAGGAGCACTGACTTTTCATTTCAAAGAAACGGCTTTCGCGGCCCTGACAGGCGGCGGGCCGTTTCTTCTTGCGTCTTCACAGCATGGCAAAGGAGGTGATGTCCTGTGATATCCTTGCAGGAGGTCAGCAGAAGCTTTACCCAGGGGGACAGCCGCCTTCAGGCTGTGGACCGCGTGACGCTGGAAATTGCAGCGGGCGAAATTCACGGCATTATGGGAGCCAGCGGAGCAGGCAAGTCCACGCTGCTTCGAATGATTAATCTGCTGGAGCGCCCGGATGCCGGGAAGGTATTCGTGGGAGGTCAAGAATTGACGGTTCTCTCGGCATCAGCGCTCCGGCAGGCGAGAAGATCGATCGGCATGATCTTTCAGCACTTTAATCTGGTCGGCAACCGGACCGTGGAAGGGAATGTAGGGATGCCTTTAGAGCTTTCAGGCGTGCGCAGGCCGGAGCGGCAGCAGCGCACAGAGGAGCTGCTTCGCTATGTAGGCCTGCTGGAGAAGAAGCACCAGTACCCCGCGAGCCTGAGCGGAGGCCAGAAACAGCGGGTGGCCATTGCCCGTGCCCTGATCTCGCGTCCTAAGGTGCTGCTGTGTGACGAGCCCACCTCGGCACTGGATGAACGAACAGCTTCAAGTATTCTGGAGCTGTTGAAGGAGGTTCATGCCTCGGGAGTTACCATCGTCATGGTTACACATGAGCGGAGTGTCATTGACCGGATGTGCAGCCATGTTTCGGTGATGGAGCATGGACGCATTCTCCTTACGGCGCCGGTAAAGGAGAGCTATCCATGATGGAATGGTGGAACAATCTCTATCAATATCTGGCGGACTACTTCCAGTATGTATCCGGGTATCAGGAGCAGATCTGGAAGGCGATCGGAGAAACGTTCGTGATGGTCGGCATTTCCATTGCCGCTGCCTTGCTGCTCGGGCTTCCTGCAGGCACGCTCCTGTATCTGACCCGAAGGGGACAGCTGCTGGAGAATCCGCTGCTGTTCGCCATCGTCAACAGCCTGGTGAATGTCATACGCTCGTTCCCGTTCCTGCTGCTGGTAGTTGCAATGATTCCGCTCACGCGACTGATTGTCGGTACTGCCATCGGAACACTTGCCGCCGCTGTGCCGATGTCGGTCATCGCATTTGCGTATTATTCACGGCTGGTCGAGCAGTCACTGCTGGAGGTCCCCCGGGATGTCATTGAGGCCGCCTCTTCAATGGGAGCATCTACTCTGCAGATTATTGTGAAATTTGTATATGTGGAGGCGCGCTCGGGACTGGTGCTCGGCCTGACGACTTCCATGATCAGCTTCATTTCGTATTCGACGGTGATGGGCATCGTTGGCGGAGGAGGCGTCGGGGACTTCGCGATCCGTTATGGCTACCAGCGCTTTGAATACGAGATTATGGTGTTCACGATCATCATCATGATCATTCTGGTACAGTCCATCCAGTTCGCCGGGAATGTGTGCTCCCGCCTGCTGGATAAGAAATGAGTTTCAATCAGCCCGCTACGCCTGCGCGGCATATCTCAACACATATAAAGGAGACAACAACGATGAAGCTATGGAAAATGAATACGGGCCGGCCCTGGGCAGCCCTGCTGCTTGCTCTGGCCCTGATTACAGTAGCCGGATGCGGCCAGGCCGGCAATGAGTCAGAGCCGGAAGGCAAGGCTGTGGAGGAAATTACGCTGAAGGTGGCTTCCCTGATTCCGCCGATGACCGATGTTCTGGAAATGGTAAAGCCGGCGCTTCAGGAGGAGGGCATCCTGCTGGAGGTCGTCATTCTGTCGGATAATATTCAGCCAAACCACGCGCTGGCGAACAAAGAGGTCGATGCGAACTTCTTCCAGCATGCTCCGTACATGGAGGACTACAACAAGAATAACGATGCCGAGCTGGTGTCGGTGCAGCCGATTTACAACGCTGTTTACGGTGCGTACTCCAAGCGGTATGACTCCATTGAGGAGCTGCCGGAGGGAGCTGTGATTGCGGTGCCGAATGATCCCTCGAACATTGGACGCTCCCTGGTCATGCTGGAGCAGCACGGGATGATCAAGCTGAAGGAAGGGGTAGGCATTCAGGCGACGGTAGGGGATGTCGTGGACAATCCGAAGGGCTACGAGTTCGAGGAGGTCGATCTGCTTATGCTGGCGCGCACGCTGGATGATGTGGATCTGGTGACGATGACCCCGGCTTACGCCAAGCCGCTGGGACTGACGCCGAAGAAGGATGCGCTCATCACGGAAGGAAAAGACTCGGAGTTTGCGATTACGCTTGTGGCCCGCGAGGACAATAAGGATTCCGAGGCGATCCAGAAGCTGGCACAAGTCATGACAGGATCAGACGTACGGGCCTTCTTCGAAGAGAACTATGCCGAGATCGCGATTCCTGCGTTCTAAAAAAAGGTGACCTCCTAACGGCTTGACCCCTGCCTGCAGTCTCAAGCCACAGGCAGCGAGATCGTAAACACCGTGCCGTTCTGCGGCTCGCTGTTCACGGATACTGTGCCCTGCATGGAACGGATGGCCTGATAAGAAAAGGTCAGCCCAAGGCCGGTTCCGGTTCTTTTGGTAGAATAGTAGATGGAGCCAAGACGGCTGAGCTGATCTCCGTCCATGCCGACTCCGTTGTCGCGAATCTCGAACTGGACCCGGTCTCCCAGAGACTTGAAGGAGATAAGGACCTGGGCGTGCGGGACGTCCATGCAGGCCTCAATCGCATTTTTGATGAAATTCATGAGCAGCTGCTTCATCTCGGTAGAGTTGCCGTAGACCATCACGGCTTCTGCAGGACAGTCGGTCTGAATGCTCACCTTGTGCATGGTGGCGTACGGGGTCATGACCTCGACAACGGATCTTAAATGAGTGATGAGGTCAAGCTCTTGCCTGTGAGAGCTGAGCGGCTTGCTCATGGATAAGTAATCTGACAGGATCTGCTCTGTCCGGTGAATTTCTTCAATGCTAATATCGATAAAGCGTTCTGTTTTGTCCGGAGAGAAGGCATTGGAGCGAATTAATTTCAGAAAGCCCAGCACGGTCGTCAGCGGATTGCGGACCTCATGGGCGAGTGAGGCGGCCACGTGGTTGGCCGCTTCTACTTTTTCATTTTGCAAATAACGCAGCTGCAGCTCTTTATCGCTGACCGATTTGTTAAATAGCGTCACGATCAGCCAAATGCCAATAAAGTTCTGCACGGGCATGACGATCATGTTAAAGGACAGGTGCGTCAGCAAATAGTCGGTGTGACTAAAGTAAAGATAGATAAGTGGAAGAAACGAGAAGAGGACAGCCGCCAGCAGCGTGACCAGCTGCTTCCGCCTTGCTCGATGATAGGCAGCGCTCAGCAGAACGGAGATGGGAAAGGTCACACACATAATAATCATGGCGTTGAAGGCCCCAATCCCCCCAAGATACAGGCGGTAAGCCACAAATTCAGCCAGGAGAATAAGCCCGGTTGTTATGCCGCCAAAGACCAGGCCAAAAAACATAATGACATATCGGATATCGAACATAATGCCTTGTACGGCACTGGATGGGAAGGTCATCGCGAGGAACAGAGAAATACAGCAGGTGATTGCGATGAAGGCACGGGAGTAGTTGATCTCCAGATTCCGATAGTAGACGTTGTACATAACAAAAGGCATTAAAGCAAATAACAGCTGCAGCAGAACACCCTTAAATTCCGACAAAAGACATCACCCTCTTAAACCAAGATTGTGTGGCTGCTTACGAAATTCACTAGAAATATTCGACAGTGGGGAAGGAATATCCTTGAGTTTTATACAAAAAAATCATGAAATGAGACTTTCCATAACAAAAAGGACCGCTTCTGAGGATCAATGATCTTCAAAAGCGGTCCTTTTGCATCATGCATGAAGTGGCCTTAGGTTAAAGCTGTTATCTAAATATCAGCCCCGGCGATGGGCGCCGCCAGGATAAGCCGGCCTCGCGGCTGTTCCCCATAAGCATCCGGCTCCACCGTAATTGCGACGGTGTCATAATCCTCCGGCTCAAAGGTGTAATACAGCGCGCCAATGCCGTCTCTGGCGAGGAAGGTGCCGGCGTTGCGCTTGTCTTCGCCTTTGATGAGCCATACCTGGAAGGCTTCATTGGATTGCAGCTCCGGCAGATTCTCAGCCTGCACGACCAGATGGGTGCCCTGACTGTCAATGACGATCGTAGCCAGGCCCTGAGCAATAATGTCCTCAGAGACCGGGTCCAGCTTCACCGCTTCACCCAGCTTTAAGCCCTGTGAGGGCTTGAGCGCATCATTCAGCATGGCCTGCAGCCGGTCTGCCTCATTCTGTGCAGCCAACAGCTCCTGCTTCGCAGCCTCGGCCTCGGCAGACTGCAGCTCCAGCTGCTCCACTTCACCCCGAAGCTGGGCACTGTACACCCCTAATGCAATAACGGCAGCGGCAAGTCCGGCACTGGCAGCCCGCCAGCCGCGACTGCTTCGCATGGAAATAGCTCTTGGCGGTGCCGAAGCCGTGCCGCTTTCTGTGGCTGAAGCCCGTTCAGCCGCAGAAGACCTCTTCGTGGCCTGAGACTCCGCACGCTGATTCAGCCCGTTCCCGGCAGCAGGGACAGATTCTTGTCCAGCCGCATTCGGTACGGCTGATGCATATGCTGTGCCGGCTTCACCCTGCAGCACATGTCCCAGGATGCGCTCCTTCATGCCGGCCGGAGGCTGAACAGGCGTTGCCGCCAGCGGCAGGTAATCCAGAATCTTCTTCATTTCCTCCACCTGCTTCACACATTCAGGGCATTCAGACAAATGCGCCTCGAATTCCTTCTGCTCGGATGCGGACAATCCCCCAAGTACATACAGTTCAACGAGCTCTACCATCGTTGTATGCTTGTCCATCATACAGTCTCTTCCCTTCTTTCCGTCTCCGCCCACAGATTCAGCGCTCCCAATCGCTTTTGAAGCTGTTTCATGGCCAGGCGGACCCGGCTCTTGACGGTGCCAAGCGGTATTTGATATTGAACAGAAACCTCATGCTGTGTCATACCCTGATAATAGATGGAGTCCACGACGATCTTCTGCTCTTCGCTTAATTCTGCCAGGGCTTCTGACACCTTTAGACCCAGCCACCGGCTTTCTACGACCTGCTCTGTGTTGCTACTCTCATCGGGAATGAGATGAATCACCTCATCGTCCACCGGGGAGGCGGCGTTGCGCGCTGATTTGCGGCGCAGCATATCAATTGCGATATTGCGCGTGATGGCAAACATCCAGGTCGTCAGCTTTCCCTGCTCGCTCTGGTACCGTTCTGCATGATTCCAGATTCGCAGAAACAGCTCCTGCATCACTTCTTCCGCCGCCATCTCATCCTGCACAATGCGGTAGGCAAAAGCGTAAATGACTCTCTCATACTGGCTGTACAGCTGCTCCAGAGCAGCACTGTCCTTCTCCATGATCCGCTGCAT
Source organism: Paenibacillus algicola (assembly GCF_005577435.1). Lineage (NCBI taxonomy): Bacteria > Bacillati > Bacillota > Bacilli > Caryophanales > Paenibacillaceae > Paenibacillus > Paenibacillus algicola. The sequence goes on from NZ_CP040396.1 coordinate 1,274,488, forward strand.
GAGCAGGCGGTCATCGTGATTGTCATTCATCCGGAGGCTCCTTTCCCTCAAAACCTCCCTATAGTATAGCTTTCGCAGGGAATGTTCCAAAGGATTACATTTTATTTTATTTTTTTTTGAAAAAAAGTGATCCAAATCTAAAAACCTCTCGTTACATGGGACAAGAAGCCATTCACAAGACGTGAAGGGTTGCTCATAACATACCATTTCTTAAAAGGAGTGTGCAAAATTTGATGAAATCCACTTTAACCCGAATGCTGACCTTGATGCTGGCATTCATGCTGGTTGTACCCGCAGCAGCCGGTGCTGCAGCAGCACCTACTGTGAAGGGAGCCGCCGAGGATCTTCGCTCTGCACTGGGACGTCTCTTGGGAGAGCATGCGGTGCTGGCGCTGACGGCCATGCAGAAGGGATACGACGGGAAGGCAGACTTTAACGCAGCGGCAGAAGCGCTGAATGGCAACACGGAGGATTTGACGCAGGCGATCAGCTCTGTATACGGTGCTGAAGCGGGCGTAGCATTCAAAAAGGTCTGGAACTCGCACATTGGTTACTTTGTTGACTATGTACAGGCTTCAGCAGCGAAGGACAGTGCCGGCATGCAGAAGGCTGTCCAGAATCTGGAGAAGTACCGCATGGAGCAAGCCAAGTTTTTTGCCGATGCGAATCCGTACATGAATGAGCAGCAGACGGCAGAAGGCCTCAAAATGCACATTAATCACCTGCTGGATGCTTTCAACAGCTATACCGCAGGCAAATATGACGAGGCTTACAGCTATCAGCGTGAAGCTTACATGCATATGTTTATGACAGGTGACGGCATTGCCGGAGCGATCATCAAGCAATTTCCGAAGCAATTCCCGGGGGATGCCATGAGTCCGGCATCGGATCTGCGCTCCGCTCTGGAGCAGCTGCTTGGCGAGCATGCCTTTGCAGCAGCTGTTACATTGCAAAAGGGCATTGACGGTGCACCTGATTTCAATAACGCAGCAGCATGGCTGAACATGAACACCGAGGATCTGACGAAAGCCATTGCTTCTGTCTATGGCAATGAAGCTGGAGCAGCGTTCAAGACGATCTGGAACTCTCATATCGGCTACTTCGTCGACTATGTGAAGGCTACAGGCGCTAACGATGCGGCAGCCAAGCAAAAAGCAGTAAATGATCTGGAGAAGTACCGGATGGAGCAGGCTAAATTTTTTGCAGATGCCAATCCGTTCATGAATGAGCAGCAGACCGCGGAAGGTCTCAAAATGCATATCAACCACCTGGTGGACGCATTCGACAGCTATGTAGCTAAAGACTATTCAGAAGCATACATGATGAACCGTGAAGCCTACACACATATGTTTATGACGGGTGAAGGCATCAGCGGCGCTATTGTGAAGCAATTCCCGGACAAGTTCATGCAAGGCATGACTCCTGAGAAGCCGGCAGCACCTATGGTATCCAAGATCACGCTGGGTCTTGGCAGCAAAATGCTGATGGTAGACGGAAAAGCGGTCAAGATGGACGTGGCTCCAATGATCAAGTACAACAGAACCTATATCCCGGTTCGCTACCTTGCTGAAAGCCTGGGAGCGGAGATCAAGTTTGACAATACCACCAAGACAACCTGGATCATGGCCGGTGACGATAAGCTGGCATTCTGGATCGGTCAGGATGTTATGGAGCTGAACGGCAAATCTCAAAAGGTAGGCGCGAAGGTGTTTATCGAGAATGGCCGTACCCATGTACCGGTTCGCTTTATCGCTGAGCTGCTTGGGTGGAAGCTGCATGGAACCGCTCAAGACCTGATGCTCACGAAGGAAATGGCTCATATGGGCCACATGAATCATTAATCCTCATTCTTCATTAAAGTAAGCCTAGGTAAGGCGCCCCTGCTCAAGGTGACAGACTGGATGTAACACAATCCGGCTGTTCCCTGGATGCAGGGGCGCTTTTTTTGCGTAAAGAAAAGTGAGAGGATAAAAGGGATTCATTCGCCAATGCAGAAGTAAGCATGCTAGGGGATGTGCGAGGCTCAGCGGCTTTGAAGGCTGCGGCTTCTTGTTCCACATCCAATCGACAGCATAAAGGAGCTTATGAAATCATCATGAATACGATCAGCCTTCGAAAAATCGAATTGGAAAACTGCAGTCCCATCCCGACCATGGACGAAAGCCGGCTTAACCGGTTCTGGGATGAGCAGCTGGCCCGGCATGAGGAACGCCCGCTGGAGGTTACAATAGCCGGGGAGGATACACCTTACCCGGGAATGAAGGTGAACAAAGTCACCTACAAAGGCTTTGATGAGACGTCTGTACATGCATGGCATATTGCACCGGTACAAGCCGAGACGAATGCACCGTGTGTGGTGACCTTTCCCGGCTACACGATGGACCGCGGCTTTCCGGAGCGCTATGCTCACTATCTGCTGCTCGGCTGGCATGTGCTGGCTGTAGACGTCCGGGGGCAGTCGGGAGAGACCGGCAGCCTGCTGCCGCTGGACAGCGGAATCGCTCGCGGCTGGATTACACAAGGCATTATGGAGGCAGAGCGCTCCTATTATATGGCGGTTACTATAGATGCGGTGAGAGCCGTCAAGGTAGCGGCCGGGCTGCCGGGCGTCGACGCCAAGCGTATTGCCACAGCCGGGGGAAGTCAGGGCGGGGGACTCGCATTCATCAGCGGAGCACTCAGCCCGCTTGTCGCAGCCGTTGCGGCGGATATTCCCAATCTGTGCCGTATGGATTACGGGGTGCTGCATTCTACCAGCTCCTTGACGGAGGTGGCACAATACATCAAGCGCTATCCCGACCGGCTGGAGGCTGTTCTGTCGAGTCTGGCGCATTTTGATATGCTCAATCTCGCTCCCCGGCTCAAGGTGCCTGTGATGGTGTCAGTAGGCTGGAAGGATACAGTTTGTATGCCGGAGACCATCTATGCCGCCTACAACCGGGTTCAGTCGCCCAAGGAAATCCGCGACTATCCATTCTCCGGTCATGAGGTCAGCGAGCATCAGAAGCGGGAAGCGGTGGTGTTTCTGCAGAAGCATCTGGGCTGAAGGTGAGGATGAAGCAATATCCTGAAATTCCAGGTCATAATGTAAGTTTATATAACACATAAAACTATTTTTGTTAGTTTATTTAACATATTCTATTGACTTTGGGCTTTTTACCCCTATAATTAAACACAAAGAGTCAGAGGAAACATCGAATCAACCTAGAAATTTTGATTAGGTGTTACTATAACTCACATTGGGGTGCTTGACATGATGATTACGGCCGGCGATCTCAAGCAGGATATTTTGAGAATTTACAACGCCATTAACAAGAGGATTTTTAATGTGGGCGTCAGGCAGCAGAAGGTCGATTTTGTCGGCAGCAAGATCATCATCGTCTCCAGAAACACCCGGGTTCCCGTCTTAAAGCTGCTGGATGAGCATGATCCCCAGTCTACACGCCAGCTGGACCATCTGCTGTTTCAGGTGCTGAAGCAGGAGATCAAGAAGGAGTTTGAACAACAGCTGAAATTGAATATTATCACGATTCTGAAGGATTATGATGCTGAGACCGAATATTCCGGTACCATCGTTTTCCTGGAGAAGGACGTGGAATGTTATCTGAACGACAAGCCGGAACTCTGTTAAGAGAGCGGGCCGATCGTCAGTTTAGTATCGAACTGTGCAGGAATGCTGCACGTTCGGGCCTGGACTGGCGATTTTTTTATACCCGCTTTGAAAATAACCCCTGTAATTTCAGAAAAAGGAGGAAACAAAATGAGTCAGCACAAAATTGAGATTGATGGTGTCAGCAAATGGTTTCGCCGCAACGGAGAGGAGATTGCTGCGATGCGGGAGACGAATCTTTCGATTGAAGCCGGCAGGTTTGTCAGCATCATCGGCCCCAGCGGCTGCGGGAAATCGACCTTGTTCAATATTATTGCAGGCCTGATGCCGCCCTCCACGGGACGGGTGCTGGCGGACGGAGAAAATATCGTAGGCAAGACCGGTTATGTCGGGTACATGCTGCAGAAGGATATGCTCCTCCCATGGCGGACTATCCTGGATAACATTATTCTCGGCATGGAGGTAAGGGGCGTTCCTCATCAGGAGGCGGTTCAGCGCGCCTTGCCGTTGATGGAGAAGTACGGACTGAAGGGCTTTGACAAGCATTATCCCAAGGAGCTTTCAGGAGGGATGAAGCAAAGAGCAGCTTTACTGAGAACGCTGCTGTATGACCGCGATATTATTTTGCTGGACGAGCCCTTTGGGGCGCTGGATGCCCAGACCCGGCTGACGATGCAGAACTGGCTGCTGCAGATTTGGGAGGATTTCGGCAAGACGGTGCTGTTCGTTACCCATGACATAGACGAAGCCATTTATTTATCGGATGACATTTATGTGTTTTCCTCCAGACCCGGGCGGATCAAGTCCAAGATTACAGTGACCATGGAGCGTCCGCGCAAGACCGAGGATATGACCTCTCCGGCCTTTATGGAGCTCAAGCAGCATCTGATGGACTTGTTATCCGCAGGACATGAAGAGCCCGTATCGTCCTAGTCTCTCAAATACTGTATTTCACATTTTATGAATCTAGTGAAGGAGTGATCTGAATGGAAACTGCACGTAAAGAAGCCTTTGTTGTACATGCCATCCCCTCCCCGGAGCTGTCTGTCAGTGGAGCCAAGAGGCCGGAGGTGGTGCCTTATATTTTGGATGAAGAGGCTATCGAACGAAAAAGAAGCCGGCGGATCGTATGGGGCAGAGCCGCCGTGGCTGCCATGATTTTTGTGATATGGGAGGTGTTTACGCGCCTTGGCCTGCTGGATGCCTACTATTGGAGCAGCCCCAGCGCCATTGCCGAGACCACCTGGATTCAGCTGACGGAAGGAACGCTGATGCGCGATGTCATTTACACCTCGGGCTCAACCATTCTAGGTTTTATGTTTGGGACGGCCTTGGGAGCATTGCTGGGACTCTCGTTTTGGTGGTCGAAATCGTACGCAGGCGTCAGTGAGCCGTACTTAATTATTCTCAATGCCATGCCGAAGCTGGCGCTTGCGCCTGTCCTGGTCATCCTGCTCGGCATCGGATTTTTCTCCAAAGTGGCACTGGCATTCTCTATGACCGTAGTTGTCGCGGCACTGTCGGCCTACAGCGGCGTGAAAAGTGTCGATCCGGATATGGAAAAGCTGATGTACTCGCTCGGCGCAAAACGGCGTCAGGTGTTCGCGAAGGTCGTGGTGCCGTGGTCGATGCCCTGGATCATCAGCAGCCTTCGCATCAACATCGCTCTCGCACTTGCCGGAGCTATAGTAGGTGAATTCATCGCTTCGAGTCAGGGAATCGGACGCATGATTATGTATGCGGGGACCATTCTCGATATTAACCTCGTTTGGGTTGGCGTTGTCGTACTGTCGTTCCTCTCGATGCTAATGTACTGGGGCGTGGTTCTGCTGGAGAAATGGCTGTCCAAGGGCCTTGCCAAGGTCTGAGCCATAGAGTCTTCTCGCTTCCATGACAAAAGGGTTACATGAAAGACCACTATAGATGAAAAGGGGAATGAACATGCACAGAACGATGAAAAGACTGCCTTTGCTTTTAGCCGGATTATTGCTCACTTCACTGCTCGGAGCCTGCGGCGGGAAGACGGAGGAAGAAACGGTATCGGCCGCTGGCGGTACGGAAGAACTGAAGAAGATCGTCATTGCCGAGCCGCTTCATTTGACGGGGTATTTGCCGCTGTATGTAGCTCAGCGGGAAGGGTATTTTGAGAAGAGAGGTCTGGACGTTGAAGTCATTCAGGCGTCCGGCGGCGCGCATGTTACCGCTGTCGTCAGCGGAGATGCGTGGGGCGTGATCGGCGGTGCCGAGTCCAATGCGCTGGCGAACAAGAACAACTCTGACCCCATCGTTTCTGTCGTCAATGTCGTGAACCGGGCTAACGTGTACCTGATGGCGAAGAGTGGTACCGGACCAGCAAGCAATTCCCCGGAGGACCTGAAGGCTTTTCTTGAAGGAAAGAAGATTAACGCTGGCCGTCATGGAGGTACACCGAACCTGTTGACCCGCTACCTGCTGGTCCAGCTGGGTCTTGACCCGGCCAAGGATGTACAGCTGCTGGAGCCGGCGGACGGCTCGACCGTGGTCACGATGGTACAGCAGGGAGCGGCTGATATTGCCAATGGCGCCGAGCCGCAGATTAGCGACGGGATGTCAAAGCAGGTCTGGGACGAGCCGTTTTACAAGTTCCATGATCTTGGCGATTTTGCTTACTCGGTGCTCAGTGTAAAGAAGTCCACGATCGAGAAGGATCCGGAAACGGTGCAGAAATTTACCGATGCAATCATCGAGGCGCTGCAGGCCGTGCAGAATGATAAAGAGCTGGCGGCGAGCATCCTTAAGGCGGAATTCCCGACGCTTTCCGAGGAGGCGCTGCAGGCGTCCATGGACCGTGCGTATGAAGATCATCTATGGAGTCTGGACGGCATGATTTCCGAAGAAGCGTTGAAGAACGATATGGAGGTTATGATTCAAACCGGTATCTTTACAGGCGATTATGCGTATGACGAGCTGGTTGATATGCAGTTTGTGAGAAACGCGCAGCCGTGATGAAGGAAAAAGCTAGGGTTCTTAACCCGAGTAATGACTAAAGGAGAGATTAAAGATGAGAACATTGGAAGAGCTGGTCAAGGAAACACGCACGGCGGTCATTGTGGTGGATGTTCAGAATGATTACTGTCATCCGGATGGGGCTCTGCCCCTTTCCGGCTGTGATCTCAGTGGAGTCAAGAGCATGATGCCGAATTTGCAGGAGCTGTTAACGCAGGCGAGAGCAAACGCGGTTCCGATTATATTCATTCAGACCTTTCATGAGAAGGCTACCGATTCCGAAGCCTGGGTAACCCGTTCCTCGGGCCGTTCATCAGCAGTATGCCGTACGGGCAGCTGGGGCGCTCAGTTTTACGAGGTCTGTCCGGAAAAAGAGGATGTGATCGTCAACAAGCACCGATACAGCGCATTTGTAAATACGCGGCTTGACTCCGTGCTGCACACGCTGAAGGTGGAGACCCTTGTCATGACAGGAGTAAGCACGAATGTGTGTGTTGAATCGACGGCCAGGGACGGCTTCATGCGGGATTACAACATCGTGCTCGTCCACGATGCATGCGCTTCGTATTCCCAGAAGGCCCATGACATGACGGTGGAAAATATTGAAGGCTACTTCGGGAAGGCGGCTACTACTCCTGAGCTGATTCGTTGCTGGGAGCAGTCTGGCCACCACAGTGCTGAAGTGCTAAGGCCGGCGCAGCCGGCAGTGAGCTGATGGCCGTGTGAAAGGCATGTCAAGCGATTCCCTTCGTCTGACCCAATATACGATCTGTTTGGGAGCGCTGCTATCTAATTTGTCTGCAGGGATGTTCAACATTGCACTGGTAGATATTGCGGACTCCCTTCAGGCAAGCCTGCCTTCTGCACAATGGGTTGTCACCGTCTACCTGCTTGTTATTTCTGTGCTGCTGCCCCTTATGGGAAAGCTGGGCGACCGGATCGGAAGAACAAAGGTGCACAATGCGGGCTACTTCATTTTCCTTGCCGGAGCGCTGGGCTGTGCACTGTCGCCTTCCTTGCCGCTGCTTATTGCTTCGCGGGTTGTTCAAGGAGCCGGGGCCGCTATGTATCAGGCGACGAATATGGCGCTTATAATCAGTGTGTTTCCTAAGGATCAGCGCGGCAGGGCACTGGGATTGATCAGTACATTTGTCGCAGCGGGCTCACTGGCGGGACCTGGCCTTGGCGGCCTGGTGCTGGAATGGTTCAGCTGGCGGACCGGCTTCTGGCTGCTAACGGCGCTGGCGCTGACAGCCTGGCTGCTCGCAAACCGGCTGATTCCCAAAGATGCTCCCTCCGGCGCCGGGAAACCAGATCTTGCCGGAGCCGCCCTGTTCGCCGTCTCGCTGACGGTTTTGGTCACATCACTGAGCCTGGGAGGAAGCTACGGCTGGGTATCCTGGCAGGTTCTCGCTCCGATCATCGCGTCTCTTGCCGGCTTCCTGCTGTTTACGGCAAGGTGCTTAACCCCGTGGCCTGGCAACCGGGAGCCATTTATCCAGCTGCGGCTGTTCCGGGAGCCGGGCATTGCCGCCGGTATCGGTGTGACGCTGGTCACGTATTTGGCGGCCTTCTCCGCGCAGCTTCTTCTTCCGGTATTTTTTCGGAGTGAACTGGAGCTGGGACCGGCTGCCGCAGGGATGATTATGATGGGGTATCCGCTGTCACTGGTTATTTTTTCTCCGTTATTCGGAAGCTTGTCAGACAAGCTGGGGACGTATCCCTTGATGTCGGCCGGTCTGCTGCTGATGGCTGGGGCGGCAGGAGCGATGAGCTTCTTGTCCGCTTCTTATCCAGTGCTTGCTGTGCTTGCCTTGATTGTGCTTCTGGGCGGGTCCATGGGCATGATTACTCCCCCTAATAATTCTCTCATCCTGGGCCGCGCAAGGAAGTCCGAGCTGGGGCTTGTCAGCAGCCTCATCGCGCTCTCCCGCAATCTGGGCATGATGCTAGGCACCGCAGCCGGTGGAGCGGCGCTCGGCTTCAGAGATCAGGCTCTTGGCTTTCGCAGCCTGTTCCTGCTCTGTGCGGTGCTGCTGCTTCTGACCTTTGCGGTCTTCGCGCTGTCGTTTCGGTCTTCGCGGTCCAAGGAGTTTAGGGAGATCGAGGGCTAGCACAGCAGTGCCGGGTTAAGGAGTGAATTTCGTTACTCCCAGGGCTGGTCATCCTCCAGTGCCGCCTGGATTTCCTCGTGTCCAATATTTACGTAGCCGTAGCCTGATTCCAGATGCTGCCTCATAGCCTGCTCCTTGATGAACCGCGGGCTTGCTTCGCCGTTTTCCTCGTCATATACTAAGAGGATTCCGTCGCTTTTCCGCAGCAGGAGCTCGTCTCTTGCTTTGAATTGCCAGCTGCCCTCATACCCCTTTTTGCTGACTGAGGTATAGAAATCGACTTGCCTGATCAGTCCCTGAAAATAGGTCTTTTTCTCCTCATTCCACTGCTCCTCCGGATGGCTGTAGGCTGTTACAATGGAGCACTTCAACTGGGGATACCTGGACTTCAGACGGATTGCCGCCTCGATGGCCCAGAGATCGACCCCGTATTGGCCGGGAGTGAGCACCCACTCCAGTCCGTCTTCCAGAAAAGGGATCAAGCGTGATTCGATCGCCTTGATAATATAGGGGATGCCCTTATGCTTGTTGCTGTATACGCCGAGCTCGTGAGCCCGGTAGCCGGTGATCAGAAGATTTTTCAAGGGTGACACTCCTTCGGGTTGATGCCTCTACTATAGCATAGCAGACCGGATGGCTGCCGATGTGTTACAGAACAGGGAGGATTGGGTAATAGGGTTGGTAGCGAAAAATTATGGAGTCGACAGGCAGGAGGAAATCATTTTGAAAAAATGGACAACAGGATTATTAAGCGTGATCTTGGCATTTGGACTGGCTGCATGCAGCAGTGACAATGAGGCTGAGGAAGCAGGTACGGCAACGCCGCCGGCGAACACTGAGCAGCCTGCAGAGAACGGAGAAACCGTGACCGAGCCTGCCGAAGCGCCAGCAGAGGAAATGACAGAGACACCGACCGTAGATGAGCTGATTCAAAAAAGCGCCGAAGCCGGCGAGAATTTGAAAAGCTTCTCGATGACTTCTGATATTGAGCAAAACATCAGCCTGGGTGAAGAGCAGCAGAACATTAACATTCAGATGATGGTAGATACAACGATGGACCCGATGCAAATGTATCAGGAAATGACGATGGATATGGGAGAGCAGGGCAGCCAGGAGCTGAAGCAGTACATTTTGGAGGATAGTGTGTACTCCGGAGTGGAGGGCGAATGGTACAAAATGCCGGATGCTGAAGCCAAGCAAATTATCGACAGCATGGCCATGACCTCACAGAGTCCAGAGCAGCAGCTGGAGCAGTTCAAGACGATTGCCGAGGACACGGAGATCAGTGAAGATGGCGATCACTATGTGCTGACAGCCGATGTTTCTGGCGACAGCCTGAAGGAGCTGGCTCAGACTTACATGAACCAGACTGGTGGTAGCGATGCGCAGACGCAGGCGATGCTGGAGCAGATGGATATCAAGAGCATGAAGATCGTGTTTGGCATCCATAAAGAGACGTACCTGCCGATGGAATCAACGGTAGATATGGTCATGGAAATGGCGGAAGGCGACCAGAAGATTACACTGGAAATGAACATGACCAGTGACTACAGCAAGCACAATGAAATCGAGAAGATTGAGGTGCCGCAGGAGGTTCTGGACAGCGCAAAAACGATGGACAACGCCGCCTAAGCCTTAAAGCACGAGCCTGGCGAGAGTGAGCAGTGCAGGGCCCCGCAGGTCAGTGTGTATGTATTATAATGAAGAAAGCGGCAGTGCCGGAGGGAACTCTGCACTGCCGCTTTTTATGGCTCCTGCTTAATACACTGCGTTCGCGTCGTAAAGACCCTGGCAGGGAGTGCTCAGTAGAAGGAGGAACCGATGATGAATGAAGTCAGTGACCATCTGGATTACGGGCTCTCGGTCATTTTTATTGGCTTTAACCCTAGTCTGCGCTCTGGTGAAAGTGGACATCATTATGGTAACCCGCGTAATCACTTTTGGCGTATTTTGCAGCAATCGGGTATTACTCCAAGGCTATACCATTTTTCCGAGGATCGGGAGCTCTTGAAGCTGGGGTATGGCTTTACGAATATTGTCGCGCGGCCTACCCGCGGAATCGACGATATTACACGGGAGGAATATGCCGCCGGGCGAAAGCTGCTGTACGACAAGCTCATGCAGTATAAGCCGAGCATCGCTTGCTTTGTCGGGAAGGGCGTATACACGGAGTTTAGCCGAAAATCCCGGGCGGAATGGGGCTTTCAGGCGGAGACGGTCATTCCGGAGGTCAGAGAATTTGTCGCTCCGTCTTCCAGCGGGCTGGTACGGATGAGCATGGAGAGCATTGTAGAGATTTATAAGCAGCTGGGCAGCAATCTGGCGCAGGATTCACAAGAATCAGAGTAATACGAACAACAGGCCACCTGGAAGAAGAGCTTCCAGGTGGCCTGCTGTTTGTGCGCGCTGCGTGGAGCCGTGGGTTAGTTCCCATCGGGGAATTGCAGCAGCTCCGGTGCAACTGGAGGTACGAGTCCTTCTGCGGCGGCGCGCTGGAGCAGGGCAGCTACGGCGGCATGGCCGTCTTGACCGAGGTCCTTAGTATATGCATTGACATAAAGCTGGATATGCGACTTGGCTACGTCCGGGTCCATCTCCTGAGCATGCTGCATGACATATTCCTGGGAAGCCAACGGGTCGTTCCATGCCTGCTCCACCGAAGCGCGAATCCAGGACGTAATCCGGGTCAAATCCAGCGACCGGCGAGCAATGATGGCGCCCAGCGGGATAGGAAGACCGGTATCCTGCTCCCACCAGCTTCCGAGATCGGTCATCAGCTGCAGGCCATAGGACGGATAGGTGAAGCGGGCTTCATGGATGACGAGTCCGGCGTCGACATGGCCGTCGCGAACGGCAGGCATGATCTCGTGAAAAGGCATCACGACGATCTCGCCCAGACCGCCGGGAATCTGCTGGGCTGCCCACAGGCGGAACAGCAGATAAGCGGTGGAGCGTTCGCTCGGTACGGCCACGCGGCGGCCGCTCAGCTGGGACGGCTCTGCCGCGGCGCTTTCCCGTCCCGAGGTTAGCACGAGCGGACCACAGCCGCGTCCCAAGGCGCCTCCGCATGGAAGCAGGGCATATTCCTCCAGCACCCAGGGCAGAGCGGCATACGATATTTTGAGAATATCATGGGACCGGGGATCTTCTCCCGCAGCCCAGTAATTGGTTACATCAATATCGGCATAGGATATGTCGAGCTCCGGTGCGCCGGGAATCAGTCCATGCGCCCAGGCATGAAACACAAAGGTGTCGTTAGGACAGGGGGAGTAAGCAATCTTCAGCATTTCTCATACAACCTCCGTAAGTATGGAACTGGCCGCCTCCAGACGTTTCAGGGCACCTGGAATGTCCCAGGCTTCTCTGTCTCGGAGGCCGACACGGTTAGATATTGCGCGAAGCTCAAGCACAGGCAGCTTGACGTCCGCTGCCGCCTGCGCTGCGCCGAAGCCTTCCATGGCTTCAGCCGCCGCGAGCGGGATGCGGGCTGACCGCGCTGCAGCGGTCTCTGCAGTGCCTGTCGCCGTCGAAACCGTCAGAATAGGACCACAGACTGCCTGGAGACCGGCGCGGTTCAGCGCCTCGGTCAGTGAGCGTGTGATGGGCTCGGGGGCGGCAATCGCAGACGAGCCAAAGCCCAGCTCATCGACGCTGAGAAAGCCGCCAGGGGACTCCGCGCCGAGATCGGCTGCGATCATGCGGTCAGCGACGACGAGTCCCGCTTGGTCCGCTTGTCCGTCGAATCCGCCGCCGATGCCGGCACTAATCACGAGGCGATGGCGTCCGCCGCCTGAGGCTAGAACTCTTGCGGTAGCCGCGGCCGCCGCGGCCGGCCCGACACCGGCAGCGATGACCTCAAACCGGTCATCGCCGTTCAGTCCCCGCAGGATGGCTTCCTGCTCGGGAGCTACGGCGGTAACAATTAAAATGGATGCCTCTTCATAATGGGACAATGACGTTCACTCCTTCTGACTGCTGCTCTATGGGACAAGCTGTGTTATTAATAAAAAACCTTAGTCTATAACGTTATAACGTTCCGGTGCAATTGTAAAGGGCAGTCCCTTTGGTGCAATAAGAATCGGAGCAGATTCCTTTTATGAATGTAAAAAAACACCAATTTTATAGATGTTGAAATAGGCATCAGGTATAATGAGGTGACAACTCAGTAGAGACGAAAGGACCGATATCATTGCGCAAAAAGGGATCTAACGGACAGGAAAGCAGAGCCAGACTGCTGGAAGCAGCAGCTCAAGAATTCGCACGTTCAGGCTATCATGAAACGAAGATCAGCACGATCGTGTCCCGGGCCGGGTTAACCCAGCCGTCCTTTTATCTTTATTTTCAGAGTAAGGAAGCAATTTTTGAGGAACTGATGGAGCTGTTTGAGATTCAATTCAAGGAAATGGGCAGGCATAGCAGGGAAGAGCCCGATGACCCGGATAACGTGGGCCAGGAAGGAAATCGCAGGGAGGCTTCCGAGGGGCAGATGTACCGGGAGCTGGCAGGATTGTTCGGTTTTCTGGGGAAAAATCAGGATTTGACGCAGATTGGTTTTTTTACGGGAACGCAGTCGGCGGCACTAAAGCGCAGGCTGATGTCGGCCATCCACAGCGATTTTGCTGCAAAGCAGCAGAACGGCCATTTCCGGCATGATGCTGATATGGAAATTGCTGCGGAATGTCTGCTGGGAACGATCGAATGCCTCACCCGGGAACAGCTGCTCACGGGCAAACGTCCGCCGGAGGAGCTGGCACAGGAGGTGGTGCGGCTTTATTTACTCGGCTTGATGGCATAATGTTATTACATTTTATACATATGGATAAAGCCGCCTCTTTAAGCGCTGAAGAGGCGGCTTTTGATACTTTTTACGCATAAAGATCGTCTACAGTTACGGCTTGACCATCTCCGGGGTGTAATCACTGGATATATAGGTGAAGGCTGCAGCTTCCTTCATATCGGCAGGGTAAATGGCGGCCGGATCCGGCAAGGTCAGGGAATAGTGGATCTTTGCTTTGCCATCCTCGGTGAATTCAATCCGGTCAATGCGAACACCATAGCCGGGGGCTGGCAGCTCGCTGCGTGTAATGGTGACCTTGTTGACGTCGTCATTTACTGGTTCAACGGATAAATCAAGGACAGCTTCCCCCTGATCCTCTTTCACTGCGGTCTGATTGGCTACAAACTCTGCAGCCTTGGATACCATAACCGCTGCCTCCAGGCGGGTAACAGGGGCATCAGGATGGAAATACCCTTTCTCATCAAGCTCGGCAATTTGGGTCAGGAGCAGAAACTGGAGCGCCAGGCGGTGCTCGGGGTCGATATTTCCTTCGTCTTTAACGTTAATATACATTTTGACGGTTGGGAAATCTCCTAAGGCTTCAATACCGCTGTGAAGCAGCTCTGCGAATTGAATACGGCTCATCGCCTTTCCCGCTTTAAAGCTGGCATCCACGGCTAGACCGTTCTCTGCTGCAATCCGGACCGAAGAGCTGTACCAAGCTTGCTCCGGGAGCGCTTTCGCCCATGCTGGCACTTCGGCGGCAGACGCCTTCAAGTTCAGTGCCTTCACGACGAGCTGTACCGCCTGCCCAGATGTCAGCTGCGCGTTTGGTGCAAATGTGTCCGATGTCATTCCTGAAATCACACCCTGCTGCTGCAGGCGTTCAACCCGGTCGGCCTCCTCACCCTTAGGCAGATCGGAAAAAGCAAAAGCGGACGTTCCGGTCACAAGCAGTGATGCGGCAGCTATGCTGATCATGGATTTTTTGAATTTCATCATTTCTAACACCTCCTGTATACATTGACGAACGCTTCATCGTGAGTGTTGCAGGATACGAGACAAAAATGATAAAAATTTCTTATTTGAGAGCCTCCAGCGATGGGGCGGATTCAATGGGCGGCCGTTTCCCGCGCTGCAGCTCGCGGAGCGACAGGCCGAAATCCATCTGCAGATGCGGATAATCGGGAAAGCTGGCCCAGTCGCCTCCCCACTGAAAGCCAAGGTCTTTGGCGATCGCAACGACCTCCATCCAGTCGGACTTCCCGTTTCGGTTCCCGTCATACTCCAGATCCCAAATGACCTGTCCCTCGTTATTCCAAAGGGCAAAGTCAATAGCCAGACCGTAATTGTGCATGGATTGGCCTCCCCGGGCTTGGGTAACGATATCTCCGGGAGCTGATCTTCCCTGCTCGTAGAGCCGATCCTGCTCCTCATGAGAGCGGTAGCCGTCGGTCACAATAATCTTGATGCCAAGCTCGCGGGTCTTGGCGACCAGCCGGTTTTTTTGAGCCAATACGACGGGGTGCAGCTCTGTGATCGGGGCGGCGGGCGTTGTATTCTCCTCGGGGAGGAGATGATAGGGCTGATCCTGTACCTGTATATATATAATAACCAGCAGGATGGCGGCGATGATCCATCGGGTGGGACTTTTACGTTTGGGTTTTACTTGTGCGGTAGCCATAGCTTGGGTGGTTAACCTGCCTTCCCTGAAACAAAATCAACAGTTTATGAAGCTCGTCCTTCTATTATAGCGGGTCACGGGGATGGGCATCTACTCGGCTTAAGGCTGGTTTTAACGAAGGAAGGCAAGGGCGAGAGCAGGTATAATAAAGGACCGAGCTTCGCAAGCTATATGAAAAACAGGAGGCAGAGGATGGACAGAGAGCCTGCATTATGTCATCAGATTGGTATGCTGACAGGGGCCTTAAGCGGCCTGCAGCATTCAGGTTTAGGAGATTCCGGAGAAAAGAAAGGGCTCATGCAGCAGATAGAGCAGCTTCATGGACGACTGCAGGAGCTGCAGCTGGAGGAGTGGGCAGCAGGCTCCAGTGAAAGCATGGGGACGCGGCAGGAGTTGGTCCAGTGCCGGGTGGAGCTTTCCCGGTGCATGGAGCTGTTGACACAGCAGCAGGACCAGGCAGCCGAGCAGTATCGCCGGGTGCTGGGAGACGGCAAACCGGCCTTTGAGCAGCTAAGTCATGAAGAGCAGATGCGGGAGTCGCCGGAAGCGGCCGCGCTGCGTCAGCAGTATCAGGAATTAAAACAGGTGGGCAGGCAGGTTCAGCGGCTGAACGAAGGCTTGATGGATGCCGGTTACAGGCTGGATCGAGCGTATGAGGCGACAAGCAGCAGCGGAGCAGCAGAGGTGGTGGATGCTGGCGGTGATGTTGAGATACCGCCGTTTAGCTGACAGCTGGTGCGGCGTGGGGGTAGAGCAAAGAGCAGGTGATCGGGAGGATCACCTGCTCTTTGCTTGCGCCCGGTGCGCGGGCGCCTGGCGCGATGGTGCGTGGGCGCGCCACCACGCCACGAACGTGAAATTTCACGTTGGTTGGCCGCCCCTGGCGCAAACATGCGCCACGAACGCGAAATTTCGCGTTGGATGTGCGCGCCAGGCGCCAACGAGCGCCACGAACGCGAAATTTCGCATTGGTTGGGCGCGCCAGGCGCAAACATGCGCCACGAACGTGAAATTTCGCGTTGGATGTGCGCGCCAGGCGCAAACGAGCACCACGAACACGAAATTTCGCGTTGGATGTTTGCGCCAGGCGCGAACATGCGCCACGAACGTGAAATTTCACGTTCGTTAGCCTCGCGCTCCCTACCGTGGCCCTAGCTTCCGGCTGCTTCCATGCGGCGGCGCGACAAAGCCTCTTCCAGCCGGCGCATGGCTTCCTGTAATGTAGCAGAAGTGCAAGCGACGTTCATTCGCATGAAACCGTCGCCTACTGTTCCGAAGGAAGCGCCGTTATTCAGGCCCAGCTTCGCGTCCTCTACGAGGAACTTGGACAGCTCCTTATCGGGAAGTCCCAATGCTCTGAAGTCGAGCCACAGCAGGTAGGTAGCTTCCGGCAGCCATACTTTGACCTCTGGTGTATGCTCAGCGATATAGTCGCGTACATATTCCATGTTACCCCGAACGTAAGTTAGTAGCGCGTCAAGCCACTCCCCGCCTTCACGATAGGCAGCTTCTGTAGCGGCGGCACCCAGAGGAGTGATTGCGCCCAAAGCGAAGGTTTCGAGCGTCTTGGCAAATTTGCGCTTCAGAGAAACGTTAGGAATAATCAGATTAGCTGTATTAAGTCCTGCGATATTAAAGGTTTTGCTCGGTGCTGTGCAGATGATTGAGCGCTGGGCTGCATCCTCAGACAACGCAGCAAACGGCGTATGCGCTCCGGGCTCAAACACAAGGTCTGCATGGATTTCATCGGAAACAACGAGCACATCATGCTGCTGACACAGCTCAGCGATTCGGCTCAGCTCTTCACGTTTCCATACCCGACCCACCGGGTTATGAGGACTGCACAGAATAATCATCTTTGTTCGTTCGGCGGCAAGACAGCGCTCCAAATCCTCGAAATCAATATCGTAGCGTCCATCCTCATCCTGTACCAGCACGTTCTCGATAAGCTCCCGGCCCTGGTCCTTCACCACGCGATAAAAAGGAGGGTATACCGGGGTCTGGATGACGACGCCATCGCCTGGCTCCGTCAGGCTGCTGACAAGCATGCTCAGTGCTGGGACGACGCCGGGGCAGAATTGAATCCATTCCGGCTTAATGGACCATTGGTGACGGGATTTCATCCAGCCGCAGACGGCCTCCAGATAGTTCTGGCTTGGTAGTGTGTAACCGAACACACCATGGTCCACACGGTCGTGCATCGCCTGGATGACGGCCGGAGGTGCTGCAAAGTCCATGTCGGCAACCCATAGCGGCAAGGCATCGGTAACACCAAAAATCGTATGGACGTGATCCCACTTCAGGGACGAAGTTTCTGTGCGGTCAATATTCAGATCAAAATTCATAACTATCTCCTCCAAGATCGTCTTTATCTAATGTCTGTCAGTTTGAGAGAGACTTCTCATAGTTCGAAATCAGAAACCTAAGCAGCAACCCAAGTCGCAACCCAACAACCCACAAAAAATAAACTAATCTACAGCAGCACGCCCATGCTCATGCCCTATGCTGCTAAGATCCGGGATAAAGGAATCAGGGCGGTCAGGGTCAAGACGCTCAGCAGCGTCGAGAACAGAACCGTCTGAGCCGTAAAATCCGGCTCGTTCTGATATTCTTCGGCCAAAATGGACGCATTTACGCCGACCGGCATTCCGGAGGCGAGAATAAGCGCTTGGGCCGGAATACCTTTCAGCCCAAGAGACAGTACGATCAGGATGCCAATGACAGGAGCGGCGAGCAGCCGGATGGCTACACTGAAATAAATTTCCTTGCGGTGCAGCCGCAGCGGATATTTAATCATCTGCGCTCCCAGCGTTAAGAGCGCAATTGCGACCAGAGACTGATCGGCATAGATCAGGGGCCGGGCCAGAAACTCTGGCAGCGGAATAGAACCGATCTGGAACACCAGACCGGCAACGAGCGCATAGGGTACAGGCAGCTTCAAGAATCCGATCAGAGCCTGCCGGTATAGCCCTTGAGTCTTCGCTCCCTGAATTGAGAATACACCGTATGTAAAGGTCAGCAGCGCTTGCATCGTCATAATAAGAGCCTGCAGTGACCCCGCCAGCGCATCTCCTTTAAAGGCAAGCTCGTTCACCGGAAGTCCGTAATTGCCTGAATTGTCCAAGATCAGTGCATTCGTAAATGCAGCCCGCATGCCGCGCGTAAATTTCAGCCGGGCAGAGCAGAGTCTTCCGATGAGATAAAGCGCGGTAACATATATGGAATAGTATAGCACGATGGTGCCAAACAGCTCGGCGGACATTTCTGATTCATACATACTCATGAACACCACGGCCGGAGTAATATAATAGAAATTGATCTTGGCCAAGGTGTACAGGTCAAGCTGGAAAGCCCGCTGCATCAATACCCCCGCGCCGATGAGGATAAAGATAGGCAGCACTACTTCTAGCAGGATGCCGATAATCATGACGGTATATTCATCTTCTTTCCGAAAAATGCATTTGACAGTCATTATACCACGGCATGGGCTTCTGTCACGCAAAAAAGCCGAGGTCCCTGGCGCATCACAGGAAGGACCGGAACGTTCAGATCACGGTACATCCTGCTGCCCAAAAGAGCTCCTCGGCCTTCATAGCTAAATCGTTCACGCTGGGGTTATTGAGGGTTCGTCGTCCAGATTCCGGCTGTTTTGACAAACACGCGGGCAGGCAGCTTCAGGGCTGCCAAAGCCAGGGCCGCAACATCCTCCGGCTGCATCATCCGGTCCTCATCACCGATTTTCAGCCCGGCATGAACAGCAAGCTCGGTATTTACCGTGCTTGGCGTCAGCGCCGTCACCCGGATGTTATGCTTGCGAACCTCCTGCAGCACAGCCTCGGTCAGGCCCATTACGGCAAATTTAGAGGCATTATAAGCCGACCCGGTGGCGAATCCGCGTTCACCCGCAGTGGAAGAAATATTTATGACATCGCCAGAGCCGCGTTCCATCATGCTTGGCAGCACCGTGCGGAGCATATGGTAGGTTCCCATCAGATTGACATCAATGATTTTTTTCCATTCCTCGGTTTCCATCTCCAGCAGATTGCCAAATTGGGCAATCCCGGCGTTATTAATCAGGATGTCAATGGCACCCAGCTCCTGACTAATGACGGCAAATGCCGCCTCCACTTCACTCTGCAGCGAGATGTCTGCGGCAGCGCCGATCGCTTTAACCCCGTATTGCTCTGTAATCAGCTTGCTGAGCGACTGCAAATCCTCGGCGGTTCGGGCAATGAGCCCCACATGTACCCCTTCACTGGCCAGCGCGATCGCCATAGCGCGCCCGATGCCCTTGCCGGCGCCAGTAATAATAGCGGTCTTATTCTTCAAGCTCATCTGATCCACTCCCGATTGTTTATAGTATTAGCCCTCTATATAAGTATACCCCGTGCAAGGGGAGCTGATTGGAGATTAGTATCTGAAGCGCAATTACTGCTTGTCCGGCTCCGGATACTCCTCACCCAACGTATCTACAGTAACATTTTTCATCACCGGCGGATCAACGACGGTTTCTCCCTGGGTTGGCAGATTGGCAATCTCATCGACGACGTCCAGCCCTTCAATAACCTTCCCAAAAGCAGCATACTTGCCGTCCAGAAAATCAGAATCCGCGTGCATGATGAAAAACTGCGATCCCGCAGAGTTCGGATCCTGTGCCCGGGCCATAGATAATACGCCCTCCGTATGCAGCAAATCGTTCTGGAAGCCGTTGGCCGTAAACTCTCCTTTGATGCCATAGCCCGGTCCGCCGGTTCCGTTTCCGCTTGGGTCACCGCCCTGAATCATGAAGCCGGGAACGGCGCGGTGAAAGCCAAGACCATTGTAAAAGCCGCTTTCAGCGAGTGAAATAAAGTTATTCACTGTGTTCGGGGCGACTTCAGGGTACAGCTCGGCCTTGATGATGCCTCCGTTCTCCATCTCGATCGTGACGACCGGGTGGCTGGCGTCGGGATTCGGAACATTAAGCTCGGTTTCCGGCTCCGCTGGCGTTTCCTGAGTCGAGCTTCCATTGCTGGCGTTATTAGCGTTATTACTGGTCGTTCCACTGTCTGCATTCTCCCGGGACTGATCATTTCCGCAAGCGCCCAGCAGCAGCATGACGGTGAGCAGCAGAGCCCAGAGCGTCATCGTTTTAGTTCGGTTTTTCATGACAATCAATATCCTCCTTGACAATAGTCTAGCCTGATTTTATCACAAGCGGAAGATGCCCCGCATCTGTTGGCCAGATTCGGGGCATCCTTGATCGTCATGCGAACGGATTTATTCCGCTCCATCCTCACCGTCGTCATGCTGCGGGGTTTCTTTATGGTTTCGGGTGCCGTCCGGAAATTCGTGCTCCAGGCCCTCGGGCAGTATGCTGCCATCCGGGTAGGAGTCTTTCGCAAACAGGCCGGATTCTTTATTAATGTCCCGCTCATTGACTAAAGAATGCTCTAATCTGTTCTTATCCTTATTGCTGGAATTTCTGGAATTCATATCAGGCCCTCCTTATCATCCAAGTCATATACGGTTATACGGTTAAAAATCCTCCGGCAGCTTGCGCACCTCATCGCCGTCCACGCCGCCTGCACCGTTCAGCAGATCGATTCCGTGCTGATCCTGATCCGTAGGAAAGGCAGGGTCAACCGGGCTGTCCGCCTGCAGGGTGTCGGCATCCGGCACGTCCTCGAGCGGCCCGTCTTCCGCGTCGCTGCCTGCAGCGTCTTCGGTCATGTCAGCCTCCATAAAAGCATTTTCCTCTGGCGCTTCCTGGCTATAAGCCGGATTGTACTGTGGAACACCATGCAGATACGTGCTATTGGCGTCCTCACCTAGAGGCTCGTCATATTGCCGCGGGGTCTCTCCCGCATATCGCGATTCCTCCGAAGGGGAATCGTTCTCCGGCTCTGCCCCGGACACTCTCCAGGCTTCCATCGCGCTTGCATCCGGGTTCAGCTGGCGTCCATGATTCCCGTCTGCCGGGCCGGCCTCATCCTGGCTGAAGCCGCTGTGATCAGCCTCCTCACTGCTCAGGCTCTGGCTCGTGGTAGTCTGCATATTGCGCGTTTCATCCTCCGGAATATCGGTCATCGGGTCCAGCGGATCCATGCTCTCGTATTGTAAACGGACTACATCTGAAAATGAGTTGCGGTTCAATTCATTACGCATAATATTCATCTCCTTATCAGGATTCATAGTCAGTGCTTCGTTTCTGTATACGGAAATTACCCGCTGATGGAAGATTGAATCCTGCAGGGCAGGCTTTCCCCGCTTTCGCTCCTAGTGTGCCCTTATGAGGGTGCAGCAATTACTCCGCCACCTTTTTTCTCACAAAGCGGCTGGAGTCACCATCGGCCTTTTGGTGCATCAGCGCAAAACAAAAGCGGTGATTCAACAGGACATGATCCCCTGAATCTACCGCTTAAATGATGAGTTTAACGCGTCAGCGTCTTGCCAGACAAAATAATGGAACGTTCCACCAGCACATCCATGGCATCTATGGCACATTCCCGGTAAAATTCCGTGAGCGTAATACAGGACAGCTCTGTACAGGCAAGAATTACGGCGCGGCACTGCTGCTCGTAAACAAGTGTATGGATGAGTGCTTCCAGCTTGGCCGGACTTACATCTTTGTTTCCCTTAACGTCATCATAAATAATTTCCATGGCCAGCTGCTGCAGCTCTTCCTTCGGCTCATGAAGCTCCAGACCGTATTTCTCCGCGCTAAGGCGGTATATTCCACTGGATATCGTGCCATTGGTCGCCAGAATGCCGACTTTGCTGCCTGCCCCGAACCGCTGCTGCACCTGCTTCATCGTCTCGTCAACCATATGAATGAGCGGGATCGAGGTCATCCTCTGCATATCCTCGAAGAAATAATGGGAGGTGTTGCATGGAATCGCAATATGATGCACTCCTGCCATTTCCAGCAGCCTGAGATCACCGGAAATCGCCTCCAGGAAATCCTCCTTGTTGCCTTTCTGAATGACCTGGGTTCGGTCCGGAAGTCCGGTATGGTTCAGAATGACCATATCGATATGCTCTTGATCGTTATTCGCTGCGGTATGCTCAATCACCTTTTCGAAAAAAACCGAGGTGGCTTGAGGACCCATGCCGCCGATCACGCCCAGTTTTTTATTGTCCATGGTTCAACAGCTGCCTCTTTTTAAAATCATTCACAATCTGTGCCTCGTGAAAAGGAATTTCAGTCGTACCGATAATCTGGGAGGTTTCGTGGCCTTTTCCGGTAATTAGCACAATATCGTCTTTTTCAGCTAAGGCAAGCGCATATTCAATCGCTTCTTTGCGGTCCACCATCCCTTTAAAGGAGCCCTGATGCTCCTGCATCGCAGCAGCTATGTCTGCAATAATGGCATCCGGATCCTGATCCTTCGGATTATCGGAGGTAATGACCGAGAAATCCGCATGCTGTGCAGCGACTCGTCCCATTGCGCGGCGCTTGTCCAGCCCCAGCTTTCCGGGTGCGGCATAAACACCGAAGACGAGGATAATGCGGCTCTTGGCATAGGGGCGAAGCGTGGAGAGCACCTTTTCCAGGCTATCTTCAGTATGAGCGAAATCCACAATCACGGTGTTATGGTCATCCCGGTAGACGACCTCCATGCGGCCCTTAATGCCTTCTACGGCCTGAATTCCCGCCTTGGCCGTTTCCAGTGGGATTCCGCTGGCATACGCCCACGCCAGGGCCGCAAGGCTGTTCAGCACATAAATGCTGCCCGGCAGGCGGACCTCCAGCTCAATGGAGCCGGCAGGGGTGTGCGCAGTAAAGCGCGTGGCGTCAATCGCATAGGAAATATTGTCGGCGTAAATATCAGCGTCCTGCTCCAGGCCATAGGTCAACAGGGCTGCAGGCCGAGTGCGCAGTCTCTGGATTAAAAGGGCGCCGTATGGATCATCCGCATTAATAATGTTGCAGCGGGAGGTCATGTCGAACAGCATGGCCTTCGCTTCGAAATATTCCTCCATACTGCGGTGAAGCTCCAGATGATCCGGCGTCAAATTGGTAAATATGCCGGTGTGAAACGAGCTGTAAGCTACCCGTTTCAGGCTCAGGGCGTGGGAGGATACCTCCATGACACAGGTATCAATGCCGCGCTGGGCCATCTCCGCAAAGGATTGCTGCAAATACAATGCCTCAGGGGTCGTATTCTTGTTCTTTCGGAGCTCCTCACCGATCAGCGTTCCGATCGTCCCGATGATGCCGGAGGATTGACCGGCTTGATCCAGGATGGATTTGATAAAATAGCTGATCGAGGTTTTGCCATTTGTGCCGGTGATTCCTACCATATTGAGCTTCTCGGTCGGCCGGCCATAGAAGTTGGCGGAGATCCGCGCCAGCGCATCCCGCGTATCCTGTACCTGCAGCAGCGTGAGGGCGGACGGAGCGGAGAGCGGGAGCTCTACCGGCTGCTCGGCCACAATGACGGAAGCGCCCTGAGCGATCGCTGCTGGAATATATCGGTGTCCATCGACAGTAAATCCGGATATAGCCACAAAGATGGCGCCCGGCATCACTTCACGTGAGTCAAAGGCGACGCTGCTGACTTCCTGGTTCAAGTCGCCCTGGATCCGCTCAAAAGCCAAGTCCTGAAGGACGAAGGATAGTATCAAGGCATACAGCCCCTTTCTATATATGTAGTTCCACACAGCCAGTCTGTGCATATGGATTTCATACCTCATTTGGGTATATAGACCCTTTCCGGCTGGAGGAATCAAGTAGTACTCTCAAATCTCATTCATCTATTCATCAGAGGTTCATATAATAGCGGCAATCAGGTCATCAAATAATAATAATACTTCTTGTCCCTGCGGAATACAAATCTATTTGCGGCAGCGTCAGGGCGTGGGAGGAGCCTGTGCGTTTTTGTGCTTCTAACAGAAAAAATGCGAGCGTCCATTTCATTTCATGATATATTGATAGAGACGTTGCAAATCATGTCGATTGCTGTATTTTATCGCTGCTTCATATATATAGAGAAGGACTGAGGTGTCGCAAAAAGATGGCCGTGCCCCTGAAAGACCTGAGCGACTTCGTAATGGGGAGCTCGTTTGCTTTTATTGCACTCGTGATGCTGTTTTGCCTGCTGTTTCTGCCAAGGCATACCCGGACGAGCTGGCTTGCATTAACCCTGGTGGTCGGCTCCTGCGGTGTACTGCTCATGACGTATTCACCATTCTTATACACCTATTATGAATCGTATTCCCGGTTGTGGGTGACGGCTTTCGATGCGGCACTGTTTACGCTGCTGCCTTCCATGACCTTTTATTTCGTAAAAATATACGGTCCCGGTCCATACCGGCTTACCAGCCGCCTGCTCATGTTCCAGACACTATATTCCTTGCTGTGCGCGGTTTTTTTGATGATCATGACGCTTTCCGGTACTGATTATGATGGAATCTACTACTTTTTTACCGTCTACCTGCTGGGCATGATGATGATCCTCCAGGTGCTGTACCTGGTGGGACTAAGCATTTTATCTGCCATCCGCAAGAATAAGGACGCCTACATTTTCTCCGCGGGCTTTATGCTGCTCGCCGGAGGAGCGCTTACGGATCTGCTGCTGTTTTATGCTTCTGGCCGCGGTCATCAATTTGTGTACTGGAAGTGGGGCGTTCTTGCGTTCATCCTGTCGCTGATGATTATGCTTGGCCGTAAATTTATTCGTGGACATGATCAGGTGGTGCAGTATTCCAAGGAGCTGGAGATGTTCAACAATGAGCTGCAGCGATCCGAGAAGATGGAGATTATAAGCGAGCTCGCGGCTTCCGTCGCGCATGAGGTCAGAAATCCGTTGCAGGTGACACGAGGCTTTATGCAGCTCCTCGCCGAGAAATCGGAAGAAGGGCAAAAAGAGTATCTGAACCTGGCTCTGAAGGAGCTGGACCGGGCTTCAGGAATTATTACCGATTTCCTTACCTTTGCCAAGCCTGAGCTGGAGCAGGTGACCGTGCTGAATCTGGCAGAGGAGCTGCGCCATGTTACGGGAATCCTGAATCCGCTCGCTAATTTGAGCGGGGGCGTCATTCAACTGGAGGTCTCCAAGGGAGTATACATTGCCGGTAATGCCTCCAAGCTGAAGCAGGCGGTCATCAATCTCGTGAAGAACAGTATTGAGGCTCTGGAGGGCGAGGGCGTGATCAAGATCCGGGTGTTTAAGGATAAGGAGTATGCGGTCATCTCCATCCGGGACAATGGGGTCGGCATGGATATGCAGGAGCTGTCCCGCCTGGGCGAGCCGTATTTCTCCAACAAGACCAAAGGGACCGGGCTGGGACTTATGGTGACCTTCCGCATTATTGAAGCCATGCAGGGAAAAATCCATTTTACCAGCCATAAAGGCATCGGGACGGAAGCGGTCATTCAGATTCCGCTGGCTTCAAATAAATGATTGGAATAATAAACATTTATTATCAGATTTGGCTTAAGAAGCAGGGATAGAGAGCAAGTCCATCGAATGTATAACCATCGGAATGGATAGACATACACCCCAGATTATTCCTTTGGTTGAGGTGGGTATATTGAAATGTCTCAGAGCTGTAATTGTTCTCCTGTTTCTTCTCATAATGGGAATGGTGGCTGGTGCAGAGATTGCATTGAGTCATGCTTCGACACAAGTAAACGTGTCCTCCTGGAGCATCTCGTGGACCACCTCTGACGGCACTCCTCCCTCCAGACCGCCGACAGACCTCCCTGAGGAGGCATGGAGACCTTACGGCTTGACTTCGCCTGAATCCTCACAGCTGAATGCTGTCTGGATCCGGCTTCAGGTTCCAGAGCTGCAAGGGAGCCCCCAGGGCATTCTGCTGGAGAATCTTCAGGGCAAGCGAATGACCATTTTTGCAGCTAATCATATCATTTACAAAGCGAACTATAACTATCAGCTCAATCAAATCCTCTTTCCGCTGCAATCTGCGCTGTCCGGCCAATATATGTATATGTGGCTGGAGACCGACAACCCCAACCTCCGCCTGGAGGAGCGTGTGCAGTTCGGAGATTTTCAGCATTTGTTTAACGAGTTTCTGAGGAGCAGTCTGGACGACATTATTCTTGGCAGCACGCTGCTCTTTATGTCCGCTATTATGCTCGTCTGGAGCTTTTTTACGAATCGGCGTTACCGGCTTCATGTGCTGTCCCTCGCTCTAGTCATTCTTTCCGCCGGGGTGCTGGTCTTTACGTACTCTCCCTTCCTTTACACCGTCTTTGAGCATAAAGAAGAGCTCTTTACCCGCCTTTATGATCTGGCTTTGCTAGTTCTGCTGCCTTCCTTCAGCTTGTTTTTCGAGACGGTGTTCGGCTCGGGCTACCGTGGATGGCTGCGGACCATGCGCCGGCTGCAAACAGGCTATTCCTTGTTCTGTCTGCTGTTTATGTCCCTCAATATGCTCTCTCAAGGCCGGTACGATGAGTGGTATTATGTCCTGACTGCCAAAGCGCTCGGCATGATGATGATGGTTCAGCTCGCCGTGCTGGTGTTCAGCTCTATTATGTTTGCGGTGCGGGGAAGCCGGGAAGCGGTCATTTTCAGTGTGGGGCTGTGTCTGTTTGCCGGCATCAGCCTGGGAGAGCTGTTTCGCTTTTATATGAGTGGCGGCGAATATACACTGATGTATTGGAAGTGGGGGGCCGCGGGATTTGTGGTCGTGCTGATCATGATCCTGGGCAGGATTTTTACGCAGAACCATGAGCAGGTTATTCAGTATTCCAGAGAGCTCAAGATGTTCAATCAGGAGCTGCAGCGTTCGGAGAAAATGGAGATTATTAGTGAGTTGGCCGCATCGGTAGCCCATGAGGTCCGCAACCCGCTTCAAGTAACAAGAGGCTTTCTGCAGCTGATCAGCGGTAAGTCACGGCCGGAGGAGCGGGAGTATTTGAATCTGGCTCTGGTGGAGCTGGACCGGGCTTCCGGAATTATTACGGACTTTCTGACCTTTGCCAAGCCCGAAAGCGGCCGGACCTCGGTTCTCCGTGTACTGGATGAGTTCACTCATATTGAGGGCATTCTAACCCCGCTGGCCCATCTGCATGGCAGCAAAATTACCGTGGACATTCCGACCGATCTGTGGATTCGGGGGAATTCCTCCAAATTCAAGCAGGCGCTGATCAACATTGTGAAGAATAGCATTGAGGCGATCCAGGAGGAAGGAATGATTCATATTCAGGCCTATCGCCGGAATCAGGTCATATATATTCTCATTCGGGATAATGGCGAGGGGATGAAGGAGGAGGAGCTGGTCCGGCTGGGCGAGCCGTATTTCTCTAATAAGAGCAAGGGCACCGGGCTGGGGCTCATGGTCACCTTCCGGATTATTGAAGCGATGGAAGGACAAATTCAATATAGCAGCAAAAAAGGAGTGGGAACCGAAGCCTTGATTACTCTTCCTGCCGCGGTTAGCTAGTTCGCGGCAGGAAGAGGGCTTGTCCCACTCCTTCTTATGTTGTATGTAATTTACACTAGATGTCATGGTGTTGCTTCAGACTCATGTGCGGGAAGGAGATGTTACCACATTGCCTTTTCTTTGGCTTCCGACTTGATCACTCCGGAAGGATTCGGCGGAATAACCAGGTAGAACTCATTAGAGTTCTCTTCCACGGTTCTTACCTGAATGTGGTCGGGAATCCAGACACCAAGCGCTTCCTTGATCGCGGATCTCGGATCTGCCAGCAGCTTCGCCTTAAAGCTTGGATCCTCCCATGCTTTCTGGATCAATTGTGTTTGAAAGATGGCTTCTGTCGTCATTACGAATCACCCTTTCAAAATGGTTATTTATTACTTTAATAGAATAACATGGTATTGATATAAAATCTATTACTTTTTGGATAAAGTAGACAAAATAAAATTCAGACCTCCATGCTGCAGCAGCTGCCGACCGGATTCGATGTTTTCCGACTCCTCATGAAGCTGCTGGACCAGCGTGCTGTGGAAATCAATCAGATGTGGAAGGGTGGAAGGGATATCCTGCAGGCGCTGATGATTGGCGATCGCAATGTCTGTATAGCGGGTTAGAGCCTGCTGATGATAGACAGCCTGCTGCACTTCGGTGTGTCCTAGAGCGGAATCTGGGGGCAGCTGCCGCTCGGAGCGGATCAGGGAGAGCAGGCAATTATAGCTGCCATCGGCCAGATCCTGTTCCCAGTCAGCCCAGTCATCCATCATCTGCAGTGTGACCAGAACGACATCCAGAATGTCAGAGGTTTCCGGGATCTGTTCCTCCTGACCGGCCAGCAGCAGCACGGCTGTGCTCCCCAGCTTGACAGGAGACGCTTTCTTGGCAATATACAGCGGATTGATGTGAAATTCCCGGCCCTCCTGTTCAAACCCAACCCCATCACACCATTCTCGAAGGTAGAGATCAAAGTAGCTCCAGAAGGGGCTCTCTGCCGGAAACAGACCGCGGTACAGTCTCATGAATTCATTGTAGAACAGATTGGCGAGCAGCAGCTGGGTACGAAAGCTTACAGGAGGAGCGGACTCGGCAGAGCTGTCCATAATATCATCCTGAATGAAGAAATAAAGCATGCCGAAAATGTTGGCTGAGGATAAAGTGCGGTACAGGGATGGGGTAAGCCTGGTAGAGTCTTGAAGCCAGAAGGGGAGCAGATAACAAATGTAATTCTTGGCGCTTTCCTGTTCAAACACGTTGAATTTGCTCAAATAATGGAGGCCTGTCTCATGGAGTGGAAAAGGAAACTGGGATATGGTCTTCTCACATGCTGCAAACACTTCCGTCAGGTCCTTTTCATAGGTTTCCAGCCATTTCATAGCGTCACCAACTTTACCTGAAATAAGAAGCTCAGCGATTATCTACGAAGTGTTTTTACATACTTCTGATCATATCATATATCCCTTTAAAGTTAAATATTTACATTGGAGGTCTTTGTTTGATCTTCTTGCCCCGCGTTTATAAAAGAGATATGCAGCACTAAAATAATGCACCACAAATCAGGAGGTAATCCGATATGTCTAAAAAAATTGTTGGAGCATTTCATACAGAACAAGAAGCGACAAAAGCGATTGAGGATTTAAAGCAGCAGGGATACAGCGCAGACGAAATTTCAGTCATTGCGAAGGATCGCGATGAGGCTCAGCATATCTCCGATGAGACGGAGACGAAGGCACCGGAAGGACTTGCATCCGGCGCAGCAACGGGCGGTGTCGTCGGAGGTGTAACGGGATTGCTGGCAGGGCTGGGTGCGTTAGCGATTCCCGGTATCGGGCCTATCGTAGCGGCAGGGCCGATTGCAGCGACACTGACGGGCGCTGCCGTAGGCGCGGGCGCCGGCGGACTTGTAGGCGGCTTGATCGGCCTGGGTATTCCGGAAGAAGAAGCGAAGGAGTACGATGAGTTCGTAGAAGAAGGGCGAATTCTCGTCCTTGTGGATACTGACGATCATCGCTCGGATGGGGTGTATGACACCTTCCGCCGCAATAATACACTGAATGCCCATCATTATGCGGGTGTAGGCGGGCTGAACACGGGCATGGATGATCCCGAGCCTTCCCGCGATGCAAGTCTTGGACATACCGGCAGCGGTATTGTACCAGGCCGCGCAGACGCTGAAGCCTCCGCCTCTTCCACAGCTGGGGATGGAGGAGACAGCTCGCTGGGAGATGCCTCATATGGCGGTGCCGGCTCGACCCTTGACCATGACCCTGAGGTTGCTGCTGCAGCCGAGGATACGGTTCAGGATCCGAACCTGTATCAGGGACAAGGTGCCGGATATGGCGGTGCTTCGAATCCGGATCCGAATTCTGCAGAGAATATCAAGCTGGCAGAAGAAGAACAAAGAGGAGCTGCGGCGGCAGCAGATGATCTGAATAATGACAGAGACCGCCGCTAAATATCTCCAGTTCTATGCTGAAGGCCACCCGGAGCTATACTTCCGGGTGGCCTTTTTAGGGTGTCGAAGACAAGATACGGAGCTCACCCGATCGGAGGGGGTGTCAGGTGCTAAACTTTGTGGATTCCGTCATTATTTCAGCGGCACTGCTGCTGCTGACCGGTGTGCTGACGACTAAATTTTCTTCACGCTTCGGCATGCCGGCGCTGGTCATTTTTATTGTCATCGGCATGGTCTTAAGCCGCTACATCTACTATGATGATGCGGAGATTACCCAACTGGTCGGGGTGTTTGCGTTGATCGTTATTCTGTTTCAGGGCGGGATGCAGACGGATTTCAGAGAGATTAAGCCGGTCATTGGACCGGCATTGTCTTTGGCTACACTAGGGGTGCTTCTGACTACGGTCGTCATCGGAATCAGCGCGTCCTTCATTCTGGGGCTGCCCCTTGCTGAGGGACTGCTGATCGGCGCGATTGTAGGGTCTACAGATGCGGCAGCTGTATTCTCCGTACTGGGCGGACTGAACTTGAAGCAGAGAATCAAGGCGACGCTGGAAGCCGAGTCGGGCAGCAATGACCCGATGGCGGTATTTTTGACGGTATCTCTGATTGAATGGATTCAAGGCTCAGAGGCCGGCATTCTCGGTATGGTCCTGTCCTTTATCCGGGAAATGGGTCTCGGCATGATCGTTGGAGTGCTGCTTGGCATGCTGTCCGTCTACGTGATTAACCGGATTAATTTTGACTCCTCTGGCTTATATCCTGTCATGGCGATGGGCTTTGCTGTCCTGACCTACGGGCTGGCCGAGACGGTGATGAGCAGCGGACTTCTGGCAGTATATGTGATGGCCCTCGTTGTCGGTAATACCGAGCTGACCTACCGCCGCACGATTCTTGCCTTTAATCAAGGCTTCGCCTGGATGATGCAGATTGTCATGTTCGTGCTGCTGGGCCTCCTCGTATTTCCCTATCAGCTATCGGATATTGCCTGGGAAGGGCTGCTGTTGTCCCTGCTTCTTATTGGTGTCGCCCGGCCGGTCGGAGTTATGGCCAGTCTGCTGTTTACCTCTTTTCCTTTCAGCGAGAAGCTGCTGGTAGCCTGGGCGGGACTGCGGGGTGCAGTTCCGATTGTGCTTGCTACCTATCCGATTCTGGCGGGATTTACGAATGGGCAAATGTTCTTTAATGTTGTCTTTTTCGTTGTGCTCACCTCAGCTATCATTCAGGGCACAACCATTGCTCCATTAGCGAAGATGCTGCGGCTCGTCAATCCGGATCCTCTGCTGCAGTCCTCGCAGCTGGAGCTGTACGCTCTGGGCAAGGGGAAGGCTGAAATCAATCATATTCAGGTGCAGAAGCATATGAGTGTGATTGGCAAAGAGATTCAGGAGCTGGCATTGCCGGACGATATCCTGTTTACCGCGATCATTCGAGGGGATCAGATTCTGACTCCCAGGGGCAGCACCGTGATTCAGGAGGGTGACACGCTATATGTCATGTGCTCCAAAGCGAAGCGTCAGCAGATGAGAAATATGCTCGGAGTAGGGACGTCTGCGTATAACAAACATTCATAAAAAAGTCTCCTTCATCACATCCTCATATCAAGTGCGCCGTAAAGGCTTGCGATATAGAAATAAATCTGTTAAGATGAATATACAGATTTAGAATAAGTCTAAATTTAAATAAAGGACGGGATGAAGATGAACCCTACTCAAGAGAATCGTACGAACGCTGCATTGCAGAATCAGCTGAACACCCAGCTCGCGAACTGGAGTGTGCTTGGTGTTAAGCTGCATGCTTACCACTGGTTTGTGAAAGGGCCGCAGTTCTTTACACTGCATAAGAAGTTTGAGGAGCTGTACGGTGCGGCAGCTGGATACACGGATGAATTGGCAGAACGGCTGCTGGCGATTGGCGGAACTCCTGCAGCATCCATGAGTCAGTACCTGCAGCTGGCTTCTGTCAAGGAGTACAGCGGACCGATGACGGCAGAAGAGATGACAGCAGACCTGGCATCAGATTTTCGCACTATTGCAGCCCAGCTGAGCGCGGGGATCGTTGAAGCTGGGCAGGAGGGGGACGAGCCCTCTGGTGATCTGCTGACTGGGATGAAGGCGGAAGTAGAGAAGCAGGCCTGGATGCTGGAGTCCTTCTCCGGGCGTTAATCCAATGAGGCAACCTGAGTGAAATCTGAAGCAACTCATAAAGACATGGTGGAGTCAGGGAGGTTAGCCCCGCACCGCCATGTCTTTATGTTGGTCTATTGCCGGACGAAAGTATTCCGGACCAGAGAAAGCTTTCCAAGGTTTAGCGATTGTCTATTTTTTCGGGATACATGTCATGATTCATCAATCGGTGGGCAGCCATCTGCTCGAAGGAGGTACCCGGCTTTCCGTAGTTGCAATACGGATCGATCGAAATGCCGCCTCGTGGCGTGAATTTCCCCCATACCTCAATGTAGCGGGGATCCATCAGCTTAATCAGATCATTCATGATAATGTTGACGCAATCCTCATGGAAATCGCCATGGTTGCGGAAGCTGAACAGGTACAGCTTCAATGCTTTGCTCTCGACCATTTTGATGTCCGGAATATAGCTGATATATATGGTTGCGAAATCCGGCTGTCCTGTAATCGGGCACAGGCTTGTAAATTCGGGACAGTTGAATTTAACCATGTAGTCCCGGTAAGGGTGCTTGTTCTCGAAGGTTTCCAGGATCCCGGGATCGTACTCAAAGGTATACCGGGTTCCCTGATTACCCAGAAGCGTCAAGTCTTCCATTTCATTATGCTGTCTTCCAGCCATGTTCATTCTACCTCTTTCTATCCCATAGATGTGATTTATACGCCGCGTTTGTTGCTCCATACCAGCGTGTGCAGCTGGGGAAGCACGCGTACATCATTCAGCCGGTCAGAAGCCATTACGGCTTCAATCAGCTGTTCATAGCGGAGCAGTAAATCTGCGACATGCGCTGTCTGATTCGTCGTGCTGACGTCCGGATTTCCGGCCTGGATATAGAAGGGGACGTTGGGATAGCGCTCATGCACGGTTTTGGCATAAGACAAATCCCGGTCATCAAAGACGACGACCTTCAGGCTGAAGCTTCGGCCGGGCTCTCGCGCAGACAATCGGGATACAACGTCATCCAGAATATTCCAGTCGGTATCCATTCGAGAGCTGGGAGGCTTAGGAGACAGGGTGATCTCGTCGATGTCAGATAGCCATGGCTGCCAGCGCGAGCCTTGCGTCTCCAAAGCAACGGTAATGCCGCGGCTGTGCAGGAGATCCACCAGGGAACCGAGCTGCGGCAGCAGTGCGGGATTGCCGCCGGAGATGGTCACATGATCGAACCGTTCTCCGCCAAGACGGTAGAGCTCTTCCCAAATATCCTCGGGTGACAACAAGGCAATGCTGTCCTTGGCAGAGCCGTCCCACGTGAAGGCGGAGTCACACCAGGAGCAGCGATAATCGCAGCCTGCGGTGCGGACAAACATCGTTTTGCGGCCGATCACCATGCCTTCGCCCTGCACGGTAGGTCCGAACACCTCCAGAACGGGCACCGGACGGACGACAGCTTCCGAAGAAGTCTGGTTCTTATAGGCTTCCAGCATGCTACTCATCCTCCATCCACTCCCGTCTGACCTCGGCGTAGCTGGTAGGCGTCTCATACAGCCGCACGAATTCCGTGCGCATGGCCTGCTGCTGGAAGGCAGCCTGGGACGAGAGTGCAAGAGCCATCTGCTCATACAGCCAGACGACCATATTCTCTGCCGTAGTATTCATTGGCGGCAATGTTTCATTCAAATATTGATGGTCCAAGTATGGCTCGATCTTCGTCTTCCATATATCCTTGATCTGACCGAAATCAACGGTGATTCCGACTTGATCCGGTGTACCGGAGATGCCGAATACGACTTTGTACGTGTGGCCGTGCAAATTTTTGCACTTGCCTTCATAGGCGTGGAGATGATGGGCGGCATCAAAGGTGAATTCCTTGGATACCAGAACGCGCTTCTGGTGATAGCGAAGCTGTCCGGCACCAATGTCCTCGCCATATTTCTGCAGCTGCTCTACAATCCGAAAGGTTCCGGGCTGATGCTTCATGACGTCACCCCCTGATTTCCAGGGTCTCTGCGGCTCAAATACTGCTCCAGGCCGGCGCGGCGGAGCTTGCAGGCCGGACACTCTCCGCAGCCATCACCGATGATGCCGTTGTAGCAGGTCAGGGTGTTATTGCGGATATATTCCAGCACGTTCATCTCATCTGCCAGTCCCCAGGTGTCGGCCTTATCCAGCCACATGAGCGGAGTATGAATGACAAAGGGATAATCCATGGCCAAATTGAGTGTTACATTCAGCGATTTAATGAAGCTGTCTCTGCAGTCGGGATAACCGCTAAAGTCCGTTTCGCATACGCCGGTGACCAGGTGCCGGGCACCGTTCTGTTTGGCCAGCACAGCGGCAAAGCTCAGAAACAGGTGGTTCCGGCCGTCCACGAACGTAGTCGGCAGTCCATTGTCGCCTTCCTCAATCGGGATCTCGCTCCGGGTCAGCGCATTGGGAGCCAGCTGGTTCAAGAGGCTCATATCAAGCACCGTATGCTTGATATTCTGTTCCCGGGCAATGCTCTGGGCGCATTCTATCTCATCACGGTGTCGCTGCCCGTAATCAAACGTGACCGCTTCTACCTCTGCAAATTGCTGCTTGGCCCAGAACAGGCAGGTCGTACTATCCTGTCCGCCGCTGAATACGACGAACGCTTTCTCTTGCTTTAACATAAAAAAACCTCTCATTCTTCTAGGTTAGCTCCGGCTTGAACACCAGGGCGGGACGGAAGAAAGAGAAGTTCTTGAACTGTAGCCATTAAAAAACAAGCCTTTCCATGCAGTGGAAAAAAAGGCTGTATAGTTTTTTATAGAGGGAGTTCGCGAACCTCTCCCATGCCAGGGCATGGACTGTCTTCAATTAGGTGCAAGGTCAGTCTTTACAATTGCAGCCTTGCTCGTGGTATTATAGCAGATCTCGCCTATTTGATAAATACCCCGCCGAATGGAATGACTTCCCTTAAAAATCTCCGGATGACGCTCTCGTCATTCATCTCTTCAGCCAGGCGGCTGTTCTGCCTCCCGGCCTGAAACAGGACATATCCCTCCCCGGTCAGCTTCCAGTGATAATTCATATGCTGGCTGGCGAGATGGTTGCCATAAACGGTCAGGTCGAGCTGCGCATTCTCGGGATAGGCAATCATGCTGCCGGCATCGACATAAATCGGCTCTGTCGGATGCAGCTTGACCTGGCAAACAGGGCCCTGCGTCAGAATCCCGATGCTTCCTTCCCCGCTGAACTTCATCTTGATCGCATCCCGGGTGACGAACATATTCTTGATCTTCAGGAAGCGGGACTGCATGCTGACGCCTTGCGTGTAGAAAAACACATGACGAAAATCATACAGCATATCCTCCTGATCCTGCAGAGGAATTTCCCTCATGCCGATGCCTGCCGGGAGTGCCGCGGTAAACTGACAGGGGCCGCTCATGTCGGCCCGCAGCAGCTTTTTCTTGCGGTAGATGCCCTTTACATTCATGAGGCGGTCATGGCGTCCGTGGGAGGGTCCGCGGTAAGCGATGATCTGCTCCGGGTGCAAAATATGAACCAGATCGCCCTCCTGCAGCGAAAAGGTAACGGCTTGTCCGGCTCCGCCTCCGGGGGTTTCCTCCAAACGGATCTTCACGCCCGTTCCTCCTCCTTTATGCTCTGCGGTTCGTCCGGCGCATGCCGTATCTGAGCGCCCGGGTCAGAATGAAGTAGCCGGCCAGCAGGCCTGCCGCGGTGTAGGCTGTCGTGCGGATTCGAGCAGCAGACTGCTGCCGGGCTTCTTCGGCCCGCTGTCTGGAGTCCTCAGCCTGTTGAAGCTGCTGGACCATCAGGCTGAGCTGCCGGTTCTGCTCGGCGAGCGCTTCGTTCTGCTGGCGATACAGCTCCGCGTCGGCGCGCACCTGATCGAGTTCTTCAAGCGACTGCTGATAGCTGCTCTTCAGCTCGTCAATTTCGCCGGGCAGCTCGGTGAACTGCTGTATATTATGATAGGCATCTGTGAAAAAATTGGCGCTTGCACGCTCGACAGCTCCCGGGAGCCATGTGCCTGCGGCCAGCAGGAGTGGGAGCGCCAGGGTCAGCTTCTGTAACAGGGGCTTATCCATGGGATCACCGCCTTAAATTCAAGTAGATAGCCACATTATACCTTTAAAATGCGCGACAAGTTTCTACAATATATTAACCTATTCTATAGCAGAGCACCATCACAGCAACCTGTTTCGGTGTTTGCTCCCAGGGGTATGTATATTAGGTGCAAGCCAGCAAGGCCTTCTGAAGAAAGCAGATAACCTATCCAAATATATAGAACCGTACCTATAAAGGAGAATGAACAGGCATGAATGACAATAATGTAAAGAAAATTATGATTACCGTGAACGGAAAGCCGGTAGGCAGCGGCTTGTGGATCGACAAGACGACATATGCTCCGGTAGACAAAAGCAGCTACACCGCTGCACTGCAGCCGAAAGCTGCAATGTAACCAAGCCGTTTACAACGGAATAAGCGCAATTACGGCCCGGGAGGTTCTCCCGGGCTTTTTAATGCCTGATTTTCACCAAGCAAAAGCTAATCCGATCGAGTAGAGGGTGCGTATATATCTACAGTATTCTTTTTTATTGGGAGTCAACGACGGGAAGAATTCGGGAGAAATGGAACACTAGTGTAAAAAGTGGCGTAGGAACAAATGTTCCGTGACAGAAAGCTGTCGATGCGTCTTGGTACAGTATTAAAAGAAGAGGAAAGAGGTGGAGAAAGTGCAGTCTGGCTTGTATACAGATTATAAATGGAGTAGAGAGCATATAGCAGCCGGCGGATTTTATCCGCTTTATTTACTGGCAGAATGGGGGCTTCAGGAGCAGTCAGGCATGAGCAGAAGCAGAGGCGCGGGCAAAGGGCTGACCAATCTTCAGCTTCATATCAAGCTTGATCGCGGTGTCCAGCTCATCACAGCTTTGGGATCTCCGCTGCAATGGGTGGACCGTGATTACGCTGTGATGGCGGTCGGCTCTCTTCGAAATGACTTGAAAAGGCAGGCCATCCTCCAGCTGCAGCTGGAGGGCAGGGCTTCCGGCCAGCATTCCGTGCTGCAGCTGTATTGGAGCTATCGTGATGATTATTGGGTGCAGGTGATGACGCCTGCGGTGCGTCTGCACCTGCAGTTCAGCAACCATACGTCCGTCTTGGTTCCCGCGATGGATACAAAGGTTGATAAATATCTTCGAATGCTGCAGAACCCGCTTCTGCTAGAGCGCGCGTTCAAGCTGTTCGAGCGGGGGAAAGCCCGTCAAGGCGAGGATTTGATCTGCAGGCGGGCTGATGAAATGCTGCTCTGTGCGCTTCGCTGGAACGATGCAGAGCTGCTTAAAGAAGCGGAATGGATGTATGCGCTTGCCCGGCAATGGAGCGAAACGTATGCGGTTTCACTTCAGGCCTAGGGACTATTGAACGGGAAAAGTTTGCAATTAAGGGACTTTTGTATTAAAAATAGATTATATTATACAGGTAAAAAGTTCTATATAAAATAGTCGGTGAAGAAGGAAAATGGTTACTAAAGGTAGAATTGACTAGAGCAAAAGACTTACTCACTAAGTCTAATTAACTAGAAAGATAGGGAGAATAGATATGACAGACCGACTGATCCGACTCATGAAAATCATTACGCTTGTCCAGGCAAGGCCGGGCATACTGGCCCGGGAGCTTGCTGAACGCTGTGGAACCAGCGAAAGAACGATCTACAGGGACATGGATGCTCTGAGTAGTATGCATATACCGATCATGCACATGGGACGGGGAAAGGGATATACCTTTATCGGGCATTTTGCGATGTATCCAATAGGCTTGACAGAGGAAGAGGCTCAGGCGCTTTTCAAGAGCCTGCCTCTGCTCGATGAGCTGAAGCCTCGGCTGCCGGAGGCTTTTGAAACTGCTTATGAGAAGGTACTGGCTGCGGTTTATAAGCAAAGCACAGAGAAAATGGAGATCTACGGAGAACGGGATGAAGAACCGGATGCCGATCAATAAACTGCTGACGTTTCACTTTCGTCATCTAGACAGAATCGTCCGCAGAGCGAAGATGACTATAAATATGGCCGTATCAGGAAAGAGATCCTGATACGGCCATATTTGTACTTAGCGGAAATCATCTTCCGGCCATGCCCTGTGCTTCAGCAGATAGCGGGCAAAGGCCATCGGCTTGCGGTAGGTCTCCTTCCATACCTCAGTCATTCCGGCTTTTTGAAATCCGTAACGCTGATCCCTGCCGTTGCATTCTATAAAGAATAGGCGTCCGTCGGACGTAAGGCCTGCGTCAATGCCAAAATCGGCGGCGTATAGCATATGGCGCGACAGCGCTGCGGCAATCCGGAGACCGAAGTGCTCCAGCCGCTCCACCAGCTGGCAGGCGGGAATGGCAGGGAACGAATCTCTAAGCACTCCTTCTATAGGAAGCGGAATGCCCCCTTGGGCAATGTTTGAGACAAAGGTTCCTTGCGGTGTAGTTCTGGCGAACATGCCGGTGACCTCCCAGGTCCCCTGCGCCCCCCGCTGAACCGTAATCCGGATGTCATAGGGATTGCCGCCGTACCTTGCCAGCGGAATGCGTTCCTGGACGAGAAAGGGCTGCCGGGAAATTCGGCGGCGCAGCAGGGCTGGAAGGCGTCCATGCCGGGCAGGGGCGCTACGCCAAGCGGCTGCAGACGGCGAGGACGTGGAATAGGTAAACCGGTCATGCTGCCGGCCGCGCTGCAGCCGCATAATGCCAAGTCCGACGCTGCCGCTGCAGGGCTTTACAATCACATCGCGGTGCTTCTTCAACATTAGCGCAATGGAGCTAGGGCGGGCAGGGGCTGTATGGGGCAGCAAGGACAGGGTTTCCGGCTGCTCTGCCAGCATGTGATGCACAAGATCCTTTCCATAGCGATTATAGGCGTTAAAGACATAGATGCCTGACGTGATCAAGTGCTCAATGATTTTTTTATGGGTTGGCCGCTGCAGTATAGATCGGTTGTGAATCACTTTCGGCAGCGGAACGGTTGTCTGTACATAGCCTGAATGACCAGGCGTCCAGGCAAGTACGGTTCGCGTGTCCAGCGCAATGTCCGTAATCCGGAAAAAGCACGGGATAAGACCCAGGTCTGCGGCCGCTTCTTCGTAGCAGGGGATAGATTCCGTCCCTGTAGACCCTTCCGGAATTCCGAGATACGCTGAGCTGTTGAGCAGTATACCGACATATTGCGGCTTCATGGACCAGCCTCCCTCCTGATCAATTCGGTGTATTCTCCTTGTATTGTATGGGAGATAAGCCCCTTCGGGATGGACGGGTGCCGGATTCCACGGGCCTATCTTTTCACTTTGACATGCAGCAGAGCGGTACCATATGCAATAGGAAAGGAGGCTGTGGGATGAGAAAAGTCGCGGTCATTACACCGGGTTCCTTCGTCATTCCTTCAGCAAGAAGCAGCTCGGTGGAACGGGTTATTGAACAGGTGGTTCCGCTTGCCCGTCAGGACCTGGACATCCGTATCTATGGAACCGGAGGAAGAGGGCTTTCCTTAAAAGGATACGTGCATGGAGTTCCTTGCATCCGGCTGCCGGCTGCTTCCTATCATAAATCCTTGGTTCGAGGCCTGACGTCCTGGAGGCCAGAGGTGGTGGAGGTCAACAATCGCCCCTTTATACTACAGAAGCTGAAGGCCAGGCTTCCGGGTGTCAAGATGGTCCTGAATCTCCATTCCAACACCTTCATTCGCCCCCCCAGCCTGAAGCCGGGGCAGTTCGAGGCTGCACTGGGTCAAGCGGACTGCATTATCGTGAACAGCCGATATCTCAAACAGTTTATTGAAGCCGGTTTTAGGCGAATGCCGCCGGAAATTATAGTCAATCACCTTGGCGTCAGGCCAGAGGACTTCACGCCGCGGTTTACGCCGGCGGTTGAAGCGCTGCGAGGTCTGCAGCTGGCGCAGCGGGGCTGGGAGGGAAAGAAGATTCTTCTCTTTGTCGGGCGACTGATTCCGGAGAAGGGCGTTCATCATATTATCGAGGCCCTGCCGGGCATTATTGCGGTGCATCCGGATGTACATGTCCTCATTATCGGCAGTGCAGGCTATAGCTCCGACCGCGAAACCGCTTATGTACGGAGGCTGAAGCAGATCGCACGGCCTGTGGCTCCCTGGATCACATTTCAGCCCTATGTTCCGTTTCCGGCTCTGGTTCATTGGTACACCCTGGGTGACGTAATGGTGGTCCCCTCCTCTACCCGGGAAGCCTTTGGTCTGGTTAATGTGGAGGCTATGGCAACAGCTCTCCCGATTGTAGCGGCGGCGGCCGGAGGTATACCTGAGGTTGTAGAGGACGGCGTCAGCGGGCTGCTGGTTCCGCCCGAGAGCCTGCCCTGGGGGCTTGTAGCTCCAATCAACCGGCTTCTGGGCGATGAGTCACTGCGGGCAAGTATGGGAGCAGCAGGGCTTGCGCGTTGCCATCGCCAATTCCGCTGGGATCTGACGGCCGCACGCTGGGCGCAGCTGATGCAGCGGGTATAGGAGCCGTGTCCGCGCTGCATTGCTGACATACCATAAGATAGATGAAATGTCGCATCATAAAAAGAGGGATGTAGATGGTAAAGCGATGGGGAAGCCGCAAAGCGCCTCTGCAGCTTTGGCATAAGAAAGACGACACGGTTGCTGCTCAGAGGCCGTATGTATCGGTCATCATTCCAGCGATGAATGAGTCTGCGACCATTGCGAGAGTCATCAGGGAAGCTGCAAAGGTGCACCGTGACACAGAAATCATTGTGGTTGCCAACGGCTGCAGTGATCATACGGCGAGAATCGCCCGGGCGTCAGGGGCAAGGGTGCTGACGTTTCGAACCCCGCTGGGGCATGATGTAGGGCGAAGCGTCGGTGCGGGGGCTGCGCGGGGGGAGGTCCTGTTATTTATCGATGGAGATATGGTAATTCCGTCCCGGGATCTGCGCCGTTTCGTAGAGGCTGTCACTACCGGGGTGGATGTCGCCCTGAATGACTATGAGGGTCCGGTAGAGCGGCAGCCCGTGCACCGTGTCATTCTGGCAAAGCACGTGCTGAACATTGCACTGGGGCGGCCAGAGCTTGCCGGAGCTTCTATGACGGCGGTTCCGCATGCACTTAGCCGAAAAGCACTTGAAATCATTACCGCGCCAGCCCTTTCGGTGCCTCCCCGTGCCCAGGCTGCTGCCATGATGTCCGGGCTTCAGGTGCAGCGGGTGCACCGGGTTGAGGTTGGAAGAATGAACCCTCGGCGGGTTCAGGGCCGTGATCCGCTGGAAGCGCTCGTGCTGAGTGATCATCTGGAAGCCTTACAGAAACTCTTTCGGAGCAAGGGCTGCCGGGGAGGCTTTCCAGTTTCCTTAGATGCCGCCGCTAGAGAGGAAAAAGCCCGAACTGAGGTGGTCACATGAACATGAAATCCAGAAGCCACAAACGTAAATCGAGGTTGAAAAGAGCTGCTGAGATGCTGCATCCTTCGAAAGGAAGAGAGGCAAGGAGCAGAAGAAGCTGTGCTCGCAGGCGGCCGCCTGGCAAGGCGCTCAAGCTTCCTATAGAGCAGCGAAAGCTGCAGGAGGACCGCAGGGTCTCTGCCGTGGTGGGCGTAGGAAACGGAATGATTTACGCACCGGAAGTGGTGGAGAGCCTCCTCTCCATGTCACTGCATGAGGTCATTATTGTGCTGGACGAAAGTCAATCCCAAGCCTTCGAACACGCCCGTTCCTGTAAAGGGGCTATTGTGATTAATCAGCCGGACATCTTGTCTGCGGGGGCAGCACATGTCTTGGGTGCGGAGGTCAGCACAGGAGAGATTGTCATGTTCATGCCCGGAGATCGGATCGTGACGGAAGAGGAGCTGGCCCTTTATATAGAGGCCTGCAGCCAAGGTACGGATGTTGTGCTTCAGGATCTTTCCGGGCGGCTTCCGGCTTTCAAGCATCAAAGCCGGGAAATGCGTGTCCGAAGCTTTCTGAACCGGATCATGGGTCGGGAGGATCTGAATGCCAGCTCGCTTACTGAGCTGCCGCACGCGCTCAGCCGGCGGGCCATTCAGTGTATGGGAAGCTTCCGTCTCGCGACCCCGGCCAAGGCGCATGGATCGGCTTTGGCCGGGGGACTGAAGATCAGGGCTGTCAGCGCTGCCCCGCTGGCACCGGAGTCCACAAAAGAATCAGAGAAGGGCATGGACATGGACATGTCTGAGTCCTCCCTTGCAGAGGAGATCCTCATCGGTGACTATCTGGAGGCGCTGGGCAGCATGATGGAAAGACTCGGTCCGTCGCTAACCCTAGCGCCGCCTTCCCGCAAAGTGCTCGCCGCCAGGAGGAACCGCCGATGAGCAGTATAACCCGCTTGACGAGCATAATTATTCCTACCTTCAATGGCCTGGAGCTGCTGCGCTCTTGTGTAGAGCATATTCGGACATATACCGACACAGCCTATGAGATCATTGTGGTTGACAATGGCTCCCGGGACGGCACCTGTGAATATT
This sequence comes from Paenibacillus algicola, assembly GCF_005577435.1. Classification (NCBI taxonomy): domain Bacteria; kingdom Bacillati; phylum Bacillota; class Bacilli; order Caryophanales; family Paenibacillaceae; genus Paenibacillus; species Paenibacillus algicola. The sequence continues at coordinate 1,317,103 of NZ_CP040396.1, forward strand.
GCTTACAGGAGGGGCTCTTCCTGATCTCACTGCCGCAGAATCTGGGCTTCCCCGCCGCTTGCAATTATGGGCTGCGCGCTGCCCGGGGCGACTCGCTGCTGCTGCTCAATAACGACGTTCTTGTCTCCCCGCGCTGGCTGTCTCTGCTGACGCAGGCCTTATACAGCCGGCCCGAATATGGCATCGCCGGTCCGGTCACTAATTATGCGAGCGGCATCCAGCAGGTGAAGGTAAGCTATAAGAACCGCGAGGGCTTTCTTGTAGAGGCAGAGCGCCACAACCGGAGTAATCCCGCGCGGTGGCGCGAAGTGCAGCGGATTGTCGGATTATGCTTTTTGTTCAAACGGGAGGTTGCACAGAGCATTGGCCTGCTCGATGAAGGCTTCTCACCAGGCCATTATGAAGATGACGATTACTGCTACAGAGCGCGAAAGAAGGGCTACCGCCTGATTCTGGCCGGAGATGTTCTCGTGCATCATGAGGGAAGCGCCAGCTTTCGGCGGCGTTACCCCCGGGGAATGCGGGCTTTAATTGCCCGGAACCGGAAGCGGTTTATACAAAAATGGGGCTGTGATCCCCGCACATTCATAACCTGATGGAGGCGATGGTGAAGATGAAGGGAGTGCTGCTGGCTGGCGGAAACGGCACCCGGCTTGCGCCTTTGACGAAGCTGATGAACAAGCACCTCTTGCCGGTAGGCCGGTATCCGATGATTGCCTATGGCATCGACCGACTCCGCCTTGCAGGCATTACAGAGGTACTGCTCATTACAGGCGCTAGATCACTGGGATTATACGCTGAATATTTTGAGAATGGACTCAAGCATGGAGTGCGCTTGACCTACCGAGTTCAGGAGCAGGCCGGCGGCATTGCCGAGGCGCTGGAGCTGGCAAAGGGCTTTATTTTGCCGGGGGAAAAATTTGTGATGCTGCTGGGAGATAACCTGTTTCTGGATGATCTGCAGCCCTATCTTCGAAACTTCAACAAGCAGCCGGCAGGCAGCGCACGCGTGCTGCTCAGTCCGGTAAAAGACCCGCATCGTTATGGGGTTCCTGTCTTCAATGCAGAGCAGAGCTCGAAGATTGACCGGATTGAAGAGAAGCCGCAGCAGCCGCAAAGTCAATATGCCGTGACAGGGATTTACATGTACGATGATGCGGTGTTCCAATGGATTGAACGCATCCATCCCTCGGCGCGCGGAGAGCTGGAAATTACCGATGTGAACAATCTGTATGCGGGTGAAGGCAGGCTTGAGTATGATGTGCTGACACAGTGGTGGTGTGATGCCGGCACGTTTGAATCCCTGGCGGAGGCTTCGTTGAAGATGAAAAATGTGACGCTGTAAGACTGAGTTCGGAACCGGTTCTGCCCGTCGTGCATATGTTAAACGAGAAACCCGTACCATACCGTACCGGTGCTATTGTCCATAGATGGGAGGTGCCTGCATGGAGCAGAAGATTGACGAGCTTATGAACCATCTGTCCCATTCGCAGCAGCAAATGGCGCGGATCCTGGAGGCCCAGCGCCATGCCGCCGTGCGGATGGCTCAAGTGGTACATGGTATGCCGGATGACTGGAGTGCTCGGTCTGGAGTCGCCGGAAATGAAGGGAAGCCCGGGAGCCGGGAAAGCGATGATGCCGCAGAAGGCTTTATTCAACAGATCCAGCAGGTCAATGGCAGCATTGCAGCCTATTTGAACGTGATGGCTGATTTTCAGCAGGCGGCGGCGGATCATTTGGAGATGGTCATGAAGGAGCTGCGGGGCGGGGACAGCGAGGAATAATCCAGGCAGGCATACCAAGGCACAAGGCAGTCAAGCGGAGGCGTATATGAGCAGAAATGATTCTTTGATGCGGATGCTGGATGCCGCAGTGTCCATCCAGCGGGAGACAGCGCTCATTTTGGCGGGCAAAGCGGTGGAAGCGGAGAAAGTGAAGCAGTGGGTCATTACTTACGGCGGAAATGTGGATACCCTGCAGGAGCCGCTGGCGATCCATGAGCAGATTGTAGAGCAGATCGAGGGCCTGACGCGGATCAGCTCCGGTCTGTGCCGGAACCTCAGAGCAGTGCTGCAGGCAGGAGACGAGGATTCGGAGGCCTCCGGCTTTGAAGGCTTTGATTTCGGGGATGCACAGAAATGAGCCGTTCAACGCGTCGGGAGCAGGAGGCCAAGGCGGAGCTCGTCGCTTCAATCGCCCGCAGTCAGCATGCGCTGGCCCACATGCTGGAGCAGATTGCCGAATCGGCTTCCTTCTCCGATGTGACGGTGAAGAAGCTTGCGGAGAATATTCGCCTGCTGACCCAATATCAGGAAGTCATGTCTCAGATGCTGACAGGGATCTCCTTTAACCGGGTGAAGGAGGGCGCACCTGCTCCTGTCTGGCTGGCCAGCATTGCCGGGCGGGAAACCAGACCACAGGGTAGGAGGTAACGGCATGAAGACATCCCGATCTGCGCGTCCGGGCCGGGCGAGAAAGCCGGGACGGCGAACCCCGTCCCGCCGCAGTGTACCAGGGACCTTGCGCAGTAAGAAGGTCAGACGGACCTTGGCTGTTAAAAAGTCGATCGTCCGTGCCAAGCTGCGCCGTAAGGCCCGCAGGAGGCCGGGAAGCAAGTCGGTCAAGCAGAGACTCAGCCGACTGACGTTCAACCCGACTTATGCAACCGGCTATGCCCAGGCCTATGATGAAGGCTTTAACTCCGGATTTGCCAAGGGCTATGAAGACGGGCTGAAGGTATAAAAATTGCTTTTTTGAACGTAAAGAGCTGTGCGGAAAGTCTTCCCCGGCTCTTTTTTTGCTGCTTGCGGGCTCCGCAGAAGCGGGCATCCGCCAATTTCCGGCGGCTGTGGACATCCGTCCATGATGCATCCGTCCTGCCGGCATATAGTTTATGGAACCGTTTTGGTATAGGAATTCAATGAAGCAGGGTGAAGCGGATGAAGCAGAGACTCAAGCAAGCAGACCGGAGGAAGCAGCATTATAGGGAGGGCTTTCTGGAAGGATACCGGCTGGGCTTGTGCCGGGCGGTTACAGACCGGATTCCCGACCCGGCATCGCCTCAGCTGGATCTAAAGCTCATGTACATTCCCCAAGGCTTTGAGTCGATTGATGCCGGCATCGAAGCCGCTCTCAGCACGATGGTGAGAGAATGGATTCAGGTGAGTCCGGAGGGCATGCTGGAGGCTGCCCGCAAGGAAAGACCGGACGTCATTCTGGTCATGAACGGGCTGCATGTGTTTCCGAAGGACTGGACGATGCAGCTGGAGGAGGTCTCCTCTCTTGGCATCACAACCGCTGTGTGGTTTGTGGATGATCCTTATTTTACGGAGGAGACGTCTGTGCTGTGCCGGCACTATGATCTGGTGTTCACCCACGAGCTGAGCTGTGCCGAGCTGTATCGTTCATTAGGCGCGGAGCGGGTGCACTATATGCCGCTGGCGGTGCATCCCGGCATCTTTGCCCCGATCCCGGCAGGGGCGGACTATCAGTCTGATATTTGCTTTATCGGCAATGCCTTTCGTAACCGGGCTGCGCTGTTTGATGAGCTGGCCCCGTATTTATCCGGCAAAAAAGTCCGCATTATCGGCGGGTTCTGGGAGCGATTGACGCGTTACAAACAGCTGTCCCCCTGTATAAAAAGCGGATTCATTCCACCAGCGGAAACGGCAAAGTATTATAATGGCGCGAAAATTGTCATCAATCTTCACCGGCCTGCAGGGATCGGAGACGATAACCGGAACAGCCTGGGTCTGCCGGGCAGGTCCATTAATCCTCGGACCTTTGAGATCAGCGCTTGTGGAACACTGCAGCTCACCGATATCCGCGAGGATTTGTATCACTATTACGAGCCGGGCGTGGACATCGAGACGTTCCGCGATGCTAGAGAGCTGCAGCACAAGCTGGAGCATTATTTATCCCGGGAGCAGGAGCGGCTGGATATTGCAGTACGCGGGCTCCGGACGACCTGGTCCCGGCACACGTATAAGCACAGGCTGCCTCAGCTTCTGGAGATTCTGGCGCAGGCTGTGCAGCCATGAGTTGAAACCTTCAGGAAAGAGGGAGAGTGGTGATCATGCGTAACAAAATGCCTTCCCCGCAGCCTCCGGGAGCTCTAGCCTATCTTCAGGGCCGGGAGGCGGGGCAGCGCGAGGGCTATGAGGAAGGATATTTTCGAGGCAAGCAGCAGGCGTACACGCAGCGCAGCCACTTTACGCCGGCAATGCGGGACGTCCACGTGCTGTATGTTGCGTCCGGTAAAGGCTATCCGTATTCGCCGATTGATGAAGCAGTGTTTGCGACCCTGCAGAGCATGGTCCGGCAGGTTACCCTCTCGGATTCCAGAGCGGATGTCGCTTCCGCAGCGGCCGGATGCCGGCCGGATGTGATGATTGTGCTGGACGGGATGTTTTTACCGACGGATCAGGTAGACCAGGTTCGCAGCATGGGCATCCCTACCGCCGTATGGATGACGGATGATCCCTACTATGCAGATATGTCGGCAGGCTGGGTCATGCATTATGATTACGTATTTACCTTAGAAAAAAATTGTGTGGCTTACTATCAAAATCTGGGCTGCCCGCGGGTTGCCTACCTTCCGTTTGCCGCTTATCCCGGTCATTACCGCCCGGTTCCAAAGCCGACTGCCTTCCGCAGGCAGGTGAGCTTTATCGGGACGGCCTACCCGAAGCGGATTGAATTTTTCAGTCCGATTATGGAGGAGCTGATGAAATTTGATATGCACATTAACGGGAACTGGTGGGAACGGCTTCCGGGCTACAGTCGATATGGCACAAGGATTGAAATGAATAAATGGATGGGACCGGCGGAGACCGCAGACGTCTACAACAGTGCCAAGATCGTCGTGAATCTGCACCGGGCTTTTGATGATGCTGCCATCAACCAGAATACCAGCCGGATTCAGGCAGCTTCTCCCAATCCGCGAACCTTTGAAATCGGCGCCTGCGGAACGCTTCAGCTCTGTGATGAGCGGGAGGATCTGGCCAGCTTCTACACGCCCGGCGTGGAGATGGATACCTTTCGGTCTCCGGCTGAGCTGCTGGAGAAAATCGCCTATTATGTGGCCAACGAGCCGCTTCGCAAAGAAATCGCGCTGCGGGGACTGGAGCGGACGCTGAAAGAGCATACGTACGCCCACCGGCTGGAACGGATGCTGTCGGTGATTTTTGCGTAGCCGGCGACATGAAGCTGTCGCCGCCTGAAATGGTTGAATGGAGGGGAACAAGCGTCGTTACACCGCCGCTGTCCTCGTAATATATTGTACCAACTGGGTCCGGAGGAGGTGAAGTTCGCACCCTGCGCGAGTATCGCAAGCGGCAGAGTGTGATGGATGGTTATGAGCTCAAAGCCGAAGCTGCTATTGTTTTCTCACTTATCCAATCCTGACAGCATTACCGGTGCGGAAAAGCTGCTGCTGTTTTTTTGCCGGGAATTGCTGCCGTACTTTGACTGTGTGCTGGTGGCTCCGGGAGAGGGGCGTCTCACCGCCTTGGCCCGGGAGTCTGGCGTTCCTGTTAGAATCTGGCCCCTTCCACTGCTGTACAGCGTGTATACGCCTTCGCCGCAATTGAAAGAGGAGGCCCGGCGGATGAGAACAAAGCCGGTCTACCGGAGGCTGGTCCGCTGGATGGCGAAGGAAGCGCCAGATCTTATTCTGACCAATACCTGTGTTCATTACCTTCCGGCAGCTGCCGGAAAGGCACTGGGCATCCCGGTCATCTGGAAGCTGAACGAGGTGATGATGGATAACGGATTTCTGCAGGAATCGGCAGCGCTCATTGATACCTTTAGCGACTGGATTCTCGGGATCTCTCAATCCGTGGTCCAGTGCTTTAGTGAGCCTGTACGAAGCTCCAAGTGCTTCGTGCTGTACCCTTCCTGGAATGAAGAGGAGCTGCAGCCTGCAGCCTGGACTGAGCTTCGGGAGCAACGGCGCGCTGCACTCGGCGTAGATGCCGGGATGCCGCTGATCGGTGTCGTCTCTTCCTTTCTCGTTCCGAATAAAGGGATCGCGGATTTCGTCGAGATGGGAATCGCTTTGAAGGAGCGTAACCCGCAAGCCAGGTTCTGGATTGTCGGCAGCGTATTGCAGGAGGAGTACTATGCTCAGCTCCAGGCCCGGATAACCGAGGCTGGCGCTGCGGAGCGTTTTCTGATCACAGGCAGTCAGGAGCAGTTAGAGCCGGTGTACAGCGCCCTCGATATTCTTGTGGTGCCAAGCCGGGTGCCGGAAGGCTTTGGACTGACTGCTCTGGAGGGTATGGTACATGGCAAGCCGGTCGTTGCTTATGCCCACGGCGGGTTAAAGGAGCTGCTGGAGGCGGCAGGGAGCCCGGCGCTGCTGGCCGAGCCGGGAAATCCCGGCGCACTGGCGGATGCGGTGCAAGGTCTGCTGGAGGATGCCGCATCGTGCCGGGCTTTAGGAGAAAGCAGCCGGGGCAATGTCCTGGGTATATTCGGTCCGCAAATGTACCGCATGCGGCTGCAGGAGCTTATCAGCCGCTGGGTGCTGGAGAGACCTCTAGGCTTCCAGAAGGGGGCCGAACGAAGAAAAAGCAGCGCGCGAGCGGTGCCGGTCAAACGAGGCAGGAGCCGGAGGTCGCTTCGTGTACGTGCCAAAGCCCGTCGCCGCCGGTTGACTGCAGCCCCCAGCCGGACGCGCAGCCGGCACAAAAGCTTGTCGCGGACAGACAAGCGAAGCAGGCTAAGGCGCGGCTGAAGCCGGGCGCTGTCCATGGGTCAGCCCCGGACTACGATGATAAGGAGCACACCCGCAGATGAAAGTCTTAACGATTCTAGGAACCCGGCCTGAAATTATCCGGCTGAGCTTGATTATTCCTCTATTGGACCGTTTTGCAGAGCGTCATGTGCTCGTTCATACCGGTCAGAATTTCACCGCAGGTCTGAGCCAGGTGTTCTTCTCGGAGCTTGGTCTTCGAAATCCGGACTACGTGCTTCAGGACCGCCAGGCCTCGCTGGGAGGTCAGCTGTCTCTGATGTTCAGCCGAATGGAAGAAATTCTGGAGGCGGAGCAGCCGGACACTGTGCTGCTACTGGGAGATACGAACAGTGCACTGTGCGCCGTTCTGGCGGAACGGATGGGGTATCCCGTTGTGCATATGGAAGCCGGGAATCGCTGCTTCGATTTGAACGTGCCGGAAGAGAAGAACCGGAAGGTTATTGATGCCGTTTCTTCAATTAATATGCCTTACACCGAGTATAGCCGAAAGCATTTGCTGCGCGAGGGTGTTCCCAGCCAGCGGATCGTCTTGACCGGCAATCCAATCTATGAAGTGATGAAGCATTACGAGAAGCATATTCAGGAGAGCCAGGTGCTGCAGAGGCTGTCCCTGACGCCAAAGCAATATTTCCTGGTCACCGTGCACCGGTCCGAAAATGTGGACCGCCCCGAGCCGCTGCGTGAAATTTTGGCCGGCTTGAACCGGGTAGCCGAGACGTACGGACAGCGGTTGATTTGCAGCCTTCATCCCCGTACAGCCTCCAGGCTGAAGGCGGCCGGCACAGTCATGCACCCGCTGGTGGAGTTTCATGAGCCGTTCGGATTTTTCGATTTTGTCCGTCTGGAGCAGGATGCCAGATGCGCGATTACCGACAGCGGTACCGTTCAGGAGGAATGCTGCATTCTGCACGTGCCTACCGTAACGGTTAGGCGGACGACAGAGCGTCCCGAGACGGTAGACTGCGGCAGCAACATCGTCTCCGGTGTAGATGCAGACCGTATCCATGATGCGGTGAAGCTGATGACAGAGCTGAAGCCGGATTGGGTTTGTCCGGAAGGGTATTTGACGGAGCATGTGTCGCACACCGTCGTAAAATATGTGGTTGGAGGGAAAGTGAATGTTTAATAATCAACGTATTCTGGTTACGGGCGGCACAGGCTCTTGGGGACATGAATTGATCAGCCAGCTGCTGCCGCAAAATCCGAAGCAGATTATCGTATTCTCCAGAAGCGAGGCGACTCAGGTCGCAATGGACCGTGAATTCGAGGACCAGCGGCTGACCTTTCGGATTGGAGATATCCGGGATAAGGAGGCGTTAAGCGCCGCCTGTCAGGGCGTCGATTATGTGTTCCATCTGGCGGCGCTCAAGCATGTGCCGGTATGTGAAGAACACCCGTATGAGGCGCTGAAGACGAATGTGGTCGGCACGCAGCACGTGATCGAGGCCGCCATTGAGAATAAAGTGAAAAAGGTCATCTATATCTCGACAGATAAGGCCGCGAATCCTTCCAACTTCTACGGTATGACCAAGGCGATCGGCGAAAAGCTGATCGTGTATGCCAACCTGCTCAGTCCGGACACGAAATTCGTATGCGTCCGGGGCGGGAATGTGCTTGGCACGAATGGCAGTGTGGTGCATCTGTTTATTAACCAGATTAACCAGAAGGGGCAGATCCGCATTACCGATCTTGGGATGACGAGATTCTTCCTGACGCTGAAGGACGCCATCTCCCTGCTGTTCAAGGCTTCGATCGAAAGCGTTGGCGGAGAAATTTTCGTGATGATGATGCCGACGTGTAAAATTTCGGATTTAGCCGAGGTGCTGATTGAGCATTCCCAGAAGCAGGGCATCAAGCTGGTAGAGACAGGAGTGCGTCCAGGGGAGAAAATTCACGAAATACTGATGAGCGATTTCGAGAGCCTGACAACCGTAGCCTATGATGATCAGTATTTGGTCATCCTTCCGACACTGGATATTCCCGGCATTCAGTCTCATTATGCCAGCAAGCCGAAGGTTGCGTTCAAGAGCTTTAGCTCGGAATTTAATCTGATGAGCAAGCAGGAAATTCGGGACATTTTGCAGCGCGGAGGATTTTTGTCATGAAAATGCTGGTGCTGGGAGGGAATGGCATGGCTGGCCATGTGCTTGTGGATTATTTCCGCAGGCACGGCCATCATGTGTTTTACACGACACGGGACCGCAGGAGTGAGGACGGCCTGCTGCTGGATGCGGGAGATATCGGCGCGGTGGAGCACATCGTTCGCGCTGTCTCGCCGGAGGTTATCATCAATGCGGTCGGCGTACTGAACCAGTTCGCAGAGCAGGACAAAATTAACGCCTACCATATTAACGGATTTCTGCCCCACCGCCTGCGTCATATGGCAGATGCCATTTCGGCGCGCCTGATTCATATTAGCACGGATTGTGTATTCTCGGGCAGCCGGGGAGGATACCAGGAAAAGGATACCCCGGACGGTACCTCCGTCTATGCCCTGACGAAGGCGCTGGGAGAGGTCTCGCATCCGGAGCACCTCACGATTCGGACCTCCATCATTGGACCGGAAATCCGCTCCGGTGGCATTGGTCTGTTCGAATGGTTTATGCGGCAGGAGGGCAAGGTTTCCGGATATCGGAACGTCTGGTGGAACGGAGTCACCACGCTGGAGCTGGCCAAAGCGATTCACCATTTCATCAGCTCAGACCTTGGAGGCTTAATCCACCTGGCTCATCCCGAGCCGCTTAGCAAGTATGAGCTGCTGCAGCTGTTCAAGGATCTATGGAACAAAGAAGATACCCTCATCGAGCCTGACGATGCCATGGTACAGGATCGAACGCTGATCTCAACTCGGGAAGACGTGGAGTATGCTCTCCCTTCGTATCCTGACATGCTGAGGGAGCTGCGGCAATGGCAGCAAAGGGGTTGAAGCCTGCCCTGTTGGTGACCGGGGCTTCAGGCTTTACCGGCAGGCATGCGTGTCAGCATTTCCATGACCTCGGCTGGGCCGTTACAGCGGCAGTGCGCAAGACTCCGCCGGCTTCGCTTCTTCCGGGCGTGAAGGCGGCAGAGTGTGAGCTGACTGACCGGGAGCAGGTCCGCCAGCTGATTGACAGGATCAGACCTCATTATGTTCTGCATGTAGCCGGTAGGAATGCAGTGCCGGATTCCTGGCGCGATCCGGCTGCGCATATGGAAGCCAATGTGATGGCCCCGGTATATCTCATGGAGGCGATGCGTGAATTCAGGCCGGACGGCAGGCTGCTGCTGGCGGGCTCCAGGCTGGGAGTGGATCCTGCCCAGGGAGCCCGTTCTGTGCCGCATCCTTACAGCCTTAGCAAGAGCGTAGGAAGCTGGGTCGCAGAGGCCTGGTCCGCCTTATATCATCTGCCTGTGATGATCGCTGAGCCTTCGAATCTAATCGGTCCTGGGGAATCCACAGGCTTTTGCATGCTGCTGGCAAAGCATATTGCCCGCTGCGAGCTTGGTACTATGGAAGGTAAGGCTCCGTTTACCATCTCCTCCAGAGGAGCAGTTCGTCGATTTCTGGACGTCAGAGACGCGGTTTCAGCTTATGAGAAGCTGCTGTTATCCGGTGCACCGGGAGAAGTATATCCTGTAACCGGAGAGCAGGAGTGGACTTTGGGCGAGGTTGCAGAGCGGCTGTTATGTAAAGCTCGCGGCAGCGTACCTGTGCAGTGGGGCAGTGAGACTGACAACGCCCCCGCTCCCCCCAAAAGTGAGACTGTACGCTCTCCGTCATTGTCAGAACTGGGCTGGCGTCCTGGAATTGAAATGGAGAAGAGCCTGGATGATATTTTGGCCTATGCACGAGCTGTCACGGAATCCTCGCGATAACAAGCTTCCCCCTTGCGAGGGGCAGTGTCGCATGACATTAACCATAATAGGAAGACGGCAGACTGCTGATCCCTCGGCGGTCTGTTTGCCTTTTGCTGGAGGTGCTTGCTTTTCATCCTCATGCGTCTTTGGTGCATCCAAAACCTTTCAGCATACCGCCTGGTCCCATCGGTCATCCTATACCTTGTCAGCACACCTATAACAGAGATGGAGGATGAATTGATGATGAAATCCAAAGCCCTTAGCCTGACCTTGTCGGCGGCTTTAATCACAAGCGTGGCCGGTCTGGCAGGCTGTGGCAACATGAACGACGGCAACTCCACCAAGACGCACAATATCAGCACGAACGATAATGGACGCATCGGGGACAGCCGCATCTTGAACAATGGCCGCAACGGCATGCAGCATGACCTCTCCAACCTGAAATACAGCAAGGTGCTCTCCGAGAAGGTGTCCAAAATCAATGGTGTGGGTGACGCACGCGTATTCGTTACCAAAAATAACGCTTATGTCTCCTTATCCCTGGATGGCGAGTCCGGCATGAATGGCAGCCGCACTGGCAGCAATGGCATGAACGGCATGAACGGCCGCATGGGCGGCACTAGCGGCATGACAGATCGCATGGACAGCTTGACAGGACGCAGCAACACGGGAACCAACGGCCGTACAGACGGCTTGTACGGGGCATCCGGTACCGGGACTGCAGGTCTGCTGCGAGGCATGAGTGATCCGCGCGGCACGCTGGATAACAATACCGGTCTCGGGCGCAGTGCAGGATATGGCAGCTATGGTACAGGCGGTGGGAACACCATGGGCGACAACTCCGGCGACAATCATTTGATGGGCAGCAACGGAGCGACAATGGGCAACCGCGGCCGCTATGGAGCCATGAATACAGACAACGATATGGGCATGGGTATGGGTGACAATCAAGTGCCGCAAAATATCCGGAGCCTGATTAACAGCACCGTTCAGAAAACGGCTCCTCAATGTGAGCAGGTATACGTATCTGATGATGCCGATTTCTTTGACCGCTCTGAAGGCTATGCCGGCAACGGAATGATGGGTAACGGAGATCAAGGAGACGGCAATGTCGTTGGCAACATGACAGAGGATTTGGGTGCGTTCATCAATCGTCTGTTCCCGATGAACATGAACGGTCGGGATAACGGTATTCTGAATAATGACGGTACCTCAAACGGCATGTATAACACAGGCAACAGCGGCACGAACCGATAAGTACTAGCTTGTCATTATTTTCATCTCTTTATGCTTAAAAAAGCTCCTGCCGAAAGGAATCGGCAGGAGCTTTTGTGCACAGCCCTGTTAATATTTGCGGCTGCCCTGAACCCATACCGCTTCCAGGTCCAGCTGGTCGTTCAGGAGCAGTACATCGGCCAGCAGCCCTTTGGCCAGGGAGCCGGTTCGATCGTCAATGCCGATGACCTTCGCGGGATTGAAGCTGGCCGCAGCCGAGGCCTGCTGAATGCTGAGGCCGACCTCTTTTACGAGATATTGGAAGCCTCGAATCATGGTCAGGGTGCTTCCGGCCAGACTGTTGCTGTTGGACTTTAAGGTCGCGATTCCCTTCTCAACAATGGTCTGCAGGCCGCCCAGCATATATTCGCCATCCGGCATACCGGCTGCAGACACGGCATCGGTCACAAGAATAAGGCCATCTGCCGGCTTCAGTCGTGCCAGAATGGAGACGGCTGCCGGATGGACGTGAATACCGTCCGCAATAATTTCAGCGCTGAGGCGATCGTCGCCGAGCAGAGCCCCGGCTGTACCCGGCTTGCGGTGATGCAGTCCGGTCATGGCATTAAAGGTGTGGACCCCGTGGGAAAGACCGGCATCCACCGCACGCTGCACCTGCTCATACGTGGCGTCGGTGTGACCCAGCGCAGCCACAATACCGTGCTCCTTCAGCCAAGATATGGCTTCAAGGGCACCGTCCCGCTCTGGAGCGAGGGTCATCAGCTTCACCAGCCCGGGGAAGCTCTGCTCCCATTCCTCCAGCCAGAGGATGCTGGCGGGAACAATGTGCTCCGGATTCTGTGCTCCCGGCCACTGGGGACTTATAAAGGGTCCCTCCAGATGAACACCCTCCAGCCGGGCGTACGGCATCGTTGAGCTTCGATATTGCTGTACGTTTTGAAGCACAGCATCAATGGCATGTTTAGGAGCTGTCATGGTCGTGGCGAGCATGGAGGTCGTGCCTTGCGAGCAGTGGAAGGAGGTGATCGCGTTCAGGCCTTCGATATCCGCCTCCATGAAGTCTTCGCCGCTGCCGCCGTGAACGTGGATATCCACAAAGCCGGGCATAATATAGCCTTCCTTCCGCCTAATCACCTGCTCAGCCTCCTGCTCCAGAACAGAAGGCAGACCGGATGCGGGACCGGCATATACAATCTGCTCTCCTTGCATGGCGACAGCCCCGTCTGGAATCAGTCCGCCAGGAGTTATGACGCTGCCGTATAACAGCGTACTCTGTGGGGAGCGGCTCATCGGAAGTATCTCCCGGCGCCTTCGTCCAGAAGCACGACGACATTGGGATGGCATTGAAGCAAGGAAGCAGGGCAATCCGTGGTGATCGGTCCGGTCAGTGCTTGGCGGGCAATCTCCGCTTTGTCCGCTCCCCGGATTAGCAGCAGAATTTGGCGTGACTTCATAATAGTAGCTGCACCCATCGTAATGGCGTGGGTAGGAACCTCATCCAGAGAATCGAAGAATCTCGCATTCGCTACTCGCGTTTCTTCTTTCAGCGGTACGACATGAGTCCCCCCGATCAGATGATTACCCGGCTCGTTGAAGCCGATATGCCCGTTATGGCCAATGCCAAGCAGCTGCAGGTCTACAGGGCCGTTCTCCTCAAGCATCCGGTCATAGCGCAGGCATTCCTGCTCCAGGTCAGCCGCATTGCCGTTAGGGACGTGGGTCTGGTCCAGGGAGATGTCCACATGCTTGAACAGCTTCTCGTTCATAAAGGTGCGGTAGCTTTCGGAGTGCTGCTCCGGGAGACCGACATACTCATCCAGGTTGTATGTAGTGACACCGGCGAAGCTAACCAGCCCCTGTCTGTGCATATCGACCAGCTTGGCGTACAGACCGACCGGGGTGCTGCCTGTTGCGAGCCCCAGCTTGGCGCGGGGACGGCTGGTGACCAGTGCGGTAATCAAACCGGCAGCGGTTTGGACGAAGGCTTCTTCACTGTCTAGGGTGTAAATGTTCATGTCTATTCAAGACCTCCTCGGCTTTTACGGTAATTTTGTACATTCAGATAAGACTGCTCTAATCTCGGTACATAAGTAGAGAAATCGCGGCTGGCCATGCCCATAAATAAAATATCGATAATATGAAGCTGGGCAATGCGGGAGGCCATATCTCCGCGGCGCATGCCCTCCTCCAGTGAGGAGGAGTACAGGGCAATATCAGACAGTGCGGCCAGTGCACTGCTGCGGTAAGAGGTGACGCTGATCGTAAAGGCGCCGGCCTTCTTGGCGCAGCTGAGTGCATCAATAGTCTCCGGCGTTTCTCCGGAATAGGAGATCGCGATGGCGACATCCTCCGGACCCAGGTTGGATGCTGAAGTGATCTGCATATGGGAATCGGCAAAGGCCGTACAGCTTTTGCCGATCCGGACGAGCTTCTGGTAGAAATCCTGGGCCACGATGGACGAGGTGGCAATGCCGTAAAGGTCAATCCGCTTAGCCTTGCACAGTGCATCCACCGCACGCTCCAGCTGTCCCAAATCCAGCAGAGAGGTCGTATCCTGAATGGACTTCAGATGATTGCTCTCCATGGCCTGCACAATGCCCGCCAGAGGGTTGCCCGCGACAATATCCTGGTACTTTGTCTGTCCGGAGCGGGAGGTGATCTCGGCATGAGCCATTTCGGACGCCAGCTTGACCTTGAAATCCGGATACCCCTTACAATCAAAATGCTTGCAAAAGCGGGTGATCGTAGCCGGGCTGACCTCACACTGCTCGGCAAGATCCTTAATTCCCAGATGTACAATGCTTCCCGGGTTTTCCAGAATAAAATCAGCCAGCCGCCGCTCCTGCCGGGGCAGAGCGTTCTTCTCTACAGCGATAATGTGCAGAACGGGTGCCATGCAAGGCCTCCTTCTTCTTTAACGGCTTTTGCCGTGAAAATAATTATTGTACATCTCATATAAATAAGAAAATAATTTTAATAATGTCCATGTTAGACCATTACATGTCAGGAATCAAGGGGCAATTTCATATGCAGCTATCCCATAGCCTGCGCTCCCCGCCCAAAATGAATACCCCGGCGCACCAATGCCACCGGGTTCTCATATGATGTGTTGACTGTATCCCTTAACCTTGTTAGACCACACATACCCGGGCAAGGAGGGGTGACACCATTGAAGGGAAATGATCAACACAGCAAGTTCTTGTTAACCCACCGTGAGCGAGAAGTATTTGAGCTGCTGGTGCAGGACAAAACGACTCGCGACATCGCCGGGCAGTTGTTTATCAGCGAGAAAACGGTGCGAAACCATATTTCCAATGTTATGTGGTTTGAAACACACCCATCATTAAAGGCTAAAACCTTTGACTTCATTGGGTTTTAGGTAATTTCAATGGATTGGAGAAACAGTTAGGCACTTAGTGAGGGGAGAAACAGACCTTACGAGGTGCTTTTTTTCACCGTGTACCATACAAATGTGATAAAATGGGAACATATGATTGTATGAAAGGGACAAGTATTAGAGAGGTGAATGTACAATGGTTAACCATACAGATATTTTGATATATCAGACTGAAGACGGGAATACCAAGATTGACGTGAAGTTGGAAAATGGAACAGTCTGGATGACTCAAAAGGCAATTGCGGAGTTGTACCAGACAAGCTCGCAAAACATCACTCTCCATATCAAGAATATATATGAAGAAGAGGAATTGTATTTTGAGTCAACTTGTAAGGAATACTTACAAGTTCAAATTGAAGGGTCAAGAAAAGTTGAACGCCGTGCAAAACATTATAATCTTGAAATGATAATCGCCATTGGCTATCGTGTTCGTTCTCATAGAGGTACGCAATTCAGACGTTGGGCAACAGAGCGGCTAAACGAATACCTTGTCAAAGGATTTACAATGGACGATGAACGGTTGAAGGATATGCGTAATTTCGGTCAAGATTATTTTGATGAATTACTTGGTCGCATTCGTGACATTCGTGCATCGGAGAAAAGATTTTACCGTAAAATCACGGATATCTATGCTACGTCCATCGATTACGATTCACAAGCAGACTTGTCCAAAGATTTTTTCGCTACCGTTCAGAATAAACTGCATTTTGCTATTCATGGACATACAGCAGCTGAATTAATCGCAGACCGTGCCGATGCGGAGAAAGACAATATGGGGCTAACAAATTGGAAGGGCGATAAAGTAAGAAAGTCCGATGTTACTATCGCAAAAAATTACTTGTCGGACAAGGAAATGCAGTCCTTGAATCGTATTGTAACCATGTATCTGGACTATGCAGAAGATCAAGCGGAACGACAAAATCCAATGTTTATGAAGGATTGGATTGAAAAGTTGAATTCGTTCTTAAAGTTTAATGAGCGTGAGATTTTGACTAATGCAGGAAAAATTTCGCAAGAGGTTGCAGAGAAATTGGCTGCGGCTGAGTATGAAAAGTTCAATCAGCAGAGGCTGACTATTGAAGTGAACGATGATTTTGATGACTTTGTGAAGCAGAATCGATTGCATAGAAAACATTAATTTATAGTGGGAGGAAAGGACATCAAACAGCCTTTCCTCCAGCTTTTTTAGTGCCTTTTTATAAGCTAACTCTCTTTCTGTCTCTTCACAGTTAAATCTTTGCAAGGCTAAAATCGCAGTGTTCTTTTAGTCCTCTGACCTCAGCGGTGGCATTAGCTCTTTATATTTAATCGGTTATTGTACAAGATAGATGCTACATAAAATAAATAAACGATATACATGACGAGAGGAGAATGCCCGATGTCAAGGGTTTTAAATAAAGCATATCGTATTCATCTTCAATCTGGACAAGGGAATCTCAATGAAATGATTGATGAACTTGCCAGACAGGTTGTTCGTAAAAATATAGATGAATTTCAAGCAAACAATTACCGTGCAAAAAAAATCACAGCTTTGGGACGTGCCGTTTAGAAAGTAGCTGTTTATATATTGGAACATTCAGCAATCCCTTTGGCTTGAGCTTGATTCGTCAGAGGGATTGCTTTTATGTAAGGGGAATGATTCAGTATGACAAAAGCAGCGATATACGTTCGTGTCAGTACGACGAAGGACAGTCAGAAGGATAGCCCAGAACACCAGATTTCCGCATGCAAGCACTACGCAGAGGATATGGGCTGGGAGACAGGCGAGGACATCATTTATGAAGACAGAGAGTCAGGAGCAAACATTACCGACAGACAAGCGATTCAGCAGGTCGTTAGAGATGCACAGCGTGGTGCGTTTCAGGTTATCATATTCGCCGCACTATCTCGTTTCGCGCGTGACATCGGGGATTCCATCAGCTTAAAACGGAAGATGGTCAATGCCTTAAATATCAGGCTTATTTCTATAGATGACCATTATGATTCAGACCGAGACGATGAAATGTTATTTTCGATTATTTCCAGCGTCAACCAATCGGTGAGTGAACAAATTAGTCGCAGCTCACGCCGCGGCAAACGGGAATCAGCGCTAAAAGGAAACTTTACAGGCAGCCGCGCTCCTTACGGATATTATAGGGAAAATAGAAACGGATTAAAGGTGCTTGTACCTGATGATCAGCAAACCGGAGTTGTGCGTACCATATTTCAGCTCTATACGGCGAATAAGATGGGCGAAAAAGCGATTGTCGAGTATCTGAACGATAAGGGTATTCCTTCGCCCAAGGATGGATTGTGGGGCACTACAACTATACAACGAATCCTTCAGAATGAGGCGTACATTGGGAAGAACCGTTCTTCAAAGTATGAAACCAAGAAGGTCTACACCAACGTGAACGATACATCAGAAAGAAAAAAAGTATTGGTACAGCGACCGAAGAGTGAATGGCGGTATGCTAACAAGGTTGTCACACACCAAGCGATTATTGACGAGGATACGTTTCAGTTAGCGCAAGCTTTGCGGCTTGAACGAGGTGGCGGTGAGCGAGGCGGCGTAAGGCAAAAAATCAATGTCTTTGCAGGGATTATGAAATGTGCGCATTGTGGATCATCTGTGGTCAGCATGAAATCCAAAAGTAAAAAGACAGACCGTGATGAAAGAGAATACCGATATCTAATCTGTTCCAGACGACGACGACTAGGTGATACGGGATGCAGCAATGATTTTTGGCTTCCCTATCATCCATTTCGAGATGAACTAATCGACACTTTATCTATTATGCTTAGGAACATAACCTCGGCGGAGGAATTGCTGGAGAAACACAAAGGACTCATTCAAATTAATCAATCAGACTTGGAAAGTGAAATGAAAAAGCTGCAGAAGCGAATGGCTGACAATCGCAAATGCCTATTTGAACTGCGACGTGAGAAAATGTCAGGTCAGTTCCACGATGAGGAACAATACAATATAGAAAAAGCGATATATGAAAAGGAAATTGTACAGTGCGAAAAAAGACTTGCGGAATTGACAGAAGAACAACGTAAGAAATCTGATTTAACCGAACTATATGAGCAAGTCATGGATATGTTGGATGAGCTGCTGGATTTGGATTTTGATTCATTCGATGAGATGCAGTTGATTCTGAAAAAGTTACTGTCTCAAATTAAAGTTAGCCGTGATGGTGAAATTCAGGTCGTTATGACATTCGGGCTTTCGTTACAAGAACCGGAAGGCGAGAAGAAGTAACATTATGCTGAAGGTGATGACCGGCCCTTCTCCGTGTGCTTCAAACCCCATCTCCCGGGAGATGGGGTTTGAAGCAAGAGGTTATTCCTGTTCAAGAGAACCGTATGTCTTGCGATAGGCACTGGCTGACAGGCCGCAGTGCTTCTTGAACGTCCTCGCAAAATGAGGGTAATCGGCATAACCGACCTTCTGCGAAATTTCATAGGTTTTGAAGTGAGACTGCTGTAAGTACTTCATGGCGCGCTCCATTCGGTATCGGGTTAAATATTGAATGAATGGAACCCCCATTTCTTCACTGAAGCTCCGGCTCAGATAGGAGACAGACACCCCCAGCTTGGCAGCCACGCTTTTAAGCGACAGGCTTTCATCCGGGTAACAGGCTTCCAAATGCGCTACGGCCTTGTCTACCACATGGCGGCTGCTCCAGCTTCTGGAGCCGCGAATCTCCTCCAACAGAGCCATTACACGCTGCTCAAACATGAATGGATGCTTAGATCCTTCCTGAAGGTCAGTATCATTCTCCGTGTCCTGGATTTTACGCGAGCTTTTTCGGGATATTTCCTGCTTCACGAAATGAAGCAGCTCCGAATACAGGGCGGGGGAGATTCCGGGCTGATGTGCTTCTTCCGCCCACGTCAGGGCACGAATCCGAACCAATTCCTCTTGAAGTCCCTCTTCATCCGTACTCCACAATAAATCGCATAGCCGCAAGCCATGCTCTTTGCACTGCCACACCCAATCAGGCCTCGGGCTTAAAGGAGCAGGCCGCCGGGCTTCCAGCTTGGCATATGTACGATCCAGCGCATCATAAAGCGATTCCACTTCTACCGGCTTCAGCAAATAATCAACGGCGCCCAGCTGCAAGGACTGTCTGGCATATTCAAATTCAGCATAGCCCGTCAGCAGAATGATTTCTGCCGGATCGCTGTTATCCTTCAGTGCCTTAATGAGCTGGAGTCCATCTATAACCGGCATGCGGATATCTGTAATCATAAGCGCGGCCTGATGCTGCCCCTGCAGATCTAAAGCCTCCCGGCCATTGCTGGCGATGCCGACAATATAGAAATGAGGATGGTCATTCACCAGCTTGGTCAGGCTGAGCTTGATCATACGTTCATCATCTACCACAATGACAGAATACATTAGCATCCCTCCGGAACGTAATATAGTTGTTTATTCATAGGGAGGCGGAGTTCAACGGTGGTTCCCTCCTTCGAAGATTGAATGAAGCGCAGTCCGTAAGGCGAGCCAAAGTGAAGTACAATCCGGGAATGCACATTCCACAACCCGATGGAAGCGTGAGCGAGTCGGCTTGAATCGGATGATGAGGCCTTCTCGAATTGTTGATTAAGTGAATCCATTTTTTCCGGAGACATCCCATGCCCATGATCAGTAATGTGAACGCAATAGTGATTCTCTACGACACGGCCAGTAATAGCCAGGTAGCTAGGCGGAAGCATAGGCTTGTCATATCCATGCTTGAATGCATTTTCGACTAAAGGCTGCAGTGTGAATCGGGGAACCTTGACCTGCATAAGGTCATTGGGTTCCGCTTCAAGAACCGTTTTCAGCTCGGAATAGCGCTCCTTTTGAATAGAAAGGTATGTGGTTATATGTTGGAGCTCTTCCTCCAAAGATACGACGGCCGTGCCATCCTGGCTGTTATAGCGAAATAACCGGGCCAGTGAAGCTGTCATTTTGCTAATGGAGGTGTTGCCTTCCAGAATCGCATAAGAGTTAATGATCTCTAGCGAATTATATAAAAAGTGCGGATTAATCTGTGACTGCATCGCGAGCAGCCGGGAGTCCTTTTGTTGAATTTGCAGTTCCTTCTCCTGAAGCTGCTTCATGTAGATCACCTCGTTCTGCTGTTGTATCCGAGTGAGCATTTTATTAAAGCTGCGATTGAGGCTGCCGAGCTCGTCATTGCGCCGATCATCTGCGCGGGAGGTAAGGTCACCGTTCTCCGCCCGGTTCATATGATTCTTCAGGCGCAGGAGCGCCCGGGTCAAGGTCATAGAATATCCTCCCACAAGAAGCAGGGCGAGCCCAATTAAAGAGAGCCCGACGATGACGGAAATGTTACGCTGCTGAATCAGAAGTGCGGTCATTTCTCGAATTGGATAGTAGGAAAGTGTCGTCCAGCCGGTTGCGGTCGAGCGGTAATACACCGTAAGCGTCTGAACTCCCCGAATCTCTTCAAAAAAATATCCTTCGTAACTGCCATCAAGTCGCTGCGAAAGTGTAGCTGGAATCGGCTCCCCCCACTGCTGCTGATCAGGATGGTAAACATAACGATGTGAGGTATCCACAATTGATACCGGTGCTGAAGCGTCATCCTCTTCGTACTTGAAATTGCTGACGATCCGGGTAATCTCGGACAGATTTAGATCGAGCATCAGAACTCCCGCAGGTTGAAAATTAAGAGTACTGGCAATCAGTCGATATACCGAGATGACCGGGACTCCATGAACCCGGCTAATGCCTTCAATACCGAAACGGCCATGGGCTGGAGATAGCTGGAGGTAGGCTTGCGAGCGCTCCAACGAGTAGGCTGCACCCAGATTACTTGCCGAAATCTGATGAGTGTTTGTCATGATTGTATTATGTATATCCTTGCGTCCGGCATTTAAAGCAGGGAAGAGATCCTCTTGAATCTGCCGGGTCACGCTGAAGCGGTAATATTCGTCCAAGGGAGTAAGCTTTATAAATTTCTGAGTTAGGTGGTGGGTAAGAAAAGGCAGAGTCAGGTTTTCAAGGCCTTCCATATATGAGTCTAGACCACCGCTGATTTGACGCACAGCCTGCATCCCGGTATTGACGGCATTTTGCTCCATCAGCCTCATGGACTGATCGTACCAGAGCTTCCCAAGGATTAGAAAAGGAACGCAGATGAAAAAGAGAATCATGGAAAGAAGCTTCCTGCGGATCGTGAGCGGTACTATAATTTTCATGGTTCACTCAACCCCAAATAAGAAATGACTGCCTGGATCACTGTAATTGTCATTTTATCACAGGGGATAAAGGAGTATAGATCAAAAACTCGAAGCGCTTACGATTCGAATAAAATACGACAAGTCGGACAATTATCATCATATTCAGGTAACAGAAGTGAAGGTAATATGGTTGCATGACTTTCTAAAAATAAGATTTTGCGGGGGAGGAGGAGCAGACATGCAGAAAAGTTATATTCTCAGACATTGGGCTCTTTATTCAATGATTTTGCCTGGTGTGTTGTATTTTGTGGTCTTCAAATACATCCCCCTTCTGGGGAGTGTTATTGCATTTCAGGACTATAACGTGTTTAAAGGAATCCGGGAGAGTGCCTTCGTAGGCTTCAAGCACTTCCAGAACCTATTTGCCTATCCCGAATTTTATAGGGTATTGAAAAATACGATACTGATCAGTCTGTACAAAATTATATTCGGGTTTCCGGCTCCGATTATTCTGGCGCTACTATTGAACGAAATCCGCAAAATGGCTTTTAAACGTACAATCCAAACGGTCATCTATCTGCCGCACTTTCTGTCTTGGGTTATCGTAGGTGGACTGGTCATTAATCTGCTGTCCCCTAATTACGGAATTGTAAATGAACTGCTACGTTATTTTGGACTTGAACCGATTTTTTTCCTGCAGGAGCCGGAATATTTTCGCTCAATCATTGTTCTCTCAGGTATTTGGAAGGAAGTTGGATGGAGTACTATTATTTTCCTTGCTGCCCTGGCCGGCGTGAATCCGGATCTGTACGAAGCCGCTGAAATGGATGGTGCGGGACGCCTTCGCAAAGCCATTAGCGTAACACTGCCTGCGATTATGCCTACCGTGGTAGTGCTGCTCCTGCTGAGAATTGGAGACTTTCTGGATCTAGGCTTTGAACAGGTATATATGCTGCTCAACCCGCTAGTAAAATCAACAGGAGAGATCATTGATACCTATATTTATGAGGTCGGTCTGCTTGGAGCCCAATTCAGCTACACGACGGCTATCGGGATCTTCAAGTCCGTCGTCGGCTTAATCCTGATTGTTGGTGCCAATGAATTTAGCAAGCGTTACACGGGCCACTCCATTTATTGATCATGATTCTCTAAGAAAAGGAGGCGATTCACCTTGAAGAAATCCAGGCACTCAGGCAGTGCATTTGACCGGATCAATGGGCTATTTATGATATTGCTGTCAGCCAGCATGCTGTTTCCGTTCCTGTACATCGCCGCAGGCTCCCTGAGCAGTGGTACAGCCATTCTTCAAGGCCGGGTATCTATATTTCCTGTGGAATGGACATGGGTGAATTACCAAGCTGTGTTTCGGAATGCAGCCATCTGGAATTCCTTTGTGGTAACCGCCTTCATTACGGTTGTCGGCACCTTTTTTAACCTGCTGCTGACCTCGCTCATGGCTTACGGGCTTGCCCGCAAGGAACTGAGGGGACGCACCTTGATCATGCTCTGTATTATTTTCACGATGATATTTCCAGCGCCGCTTATTCCTTCGTATTTGTTGGTTAAGTCGCTTGGTATGCTGAACACACTGCAGGCTCTCATTGTTCCATCTGCCATCAGTGCATTTAACCTGATTATTATGATTTCTTTTTTCCGCAGCTTGCCTGAAGGCCTTCTTGAATCGGCTCGAATCGATGGGGCCGGGGAATACCGGACCTGGCTGAGCATCGCAATTCCTTTGTCCCTGCCTTCTATCACAACCATCGGCCTGTTTTATGCAGTCACACATTGGAACTCCTATTTTGCAGCGATCATTTATATCCGGGATCCCAAGCTGTATCCGCTGCAGGTTAAGCTGAGGCAGCTGCTGGTGGAGAATGATGCAGAGCAAATGATGCAGGCGGTTGAGGTGAACTTATCCTCGCTGGAGGGGATCAAGATGGCTACGATTATCGTCGCTACGCTTCCGATTTTGTTTGTGTACCCGTTTATCCAGAAGCATTTTATTAAAGGCAGTATGCTGGGCTCTATAAAGGAGTAAGGCCTGGTTTGATGCATACAAGCACAAGATGAAAAGGAGAGGGTTCTTTGTGAAAATTTCAAAAATTGCCAGTGCCGCTGCACTGTCTATGCTGTTGATCACAAGCGCGTGTACGAGCGGAACACAAAGCGGTACTGGTGCGCCGCCTAACACTGAAGGTCAAGGCAACACCCAAATCCAGACGCCGGAAGCAGCTCCGACCATTACACTGGGGGTTACTACGGCAGGCTCCCAGTATGTCGAAGGCTCAGCCAATATGAATGAGGATGTACATGTTGAGAAGCTGAGAGAGATGTCGGGCGTAGATGTGCAGCTAGAGCTGATTCCATACAACGATTACAAGCAGAATATGACGCTGCTGTTTGCAGGCGGCGACATGCCGGATCTGCTGCAAACCGCTGGAGCCACCGCGCCGGAGATTGCCCCTGCCTTCGAAGCAGACGTCTTTATGCCGCTGAATGATCTTATTGATGAGCATGCTCCCAATTTAAAGAAGCATATACCACAAGAAGCATGGGATTCCGTGCGTGTCAGCAAAAACGGCGTCATCTATGCAGTGCCTTCTATTAAGGTCAGCAACATTAATAATGTCACCTTCATGCGTAAGGATTGGCTGGATAAGATGAAACTGGAAGCACCGGAGACGGTAGAGGAGTATATCGAGGTACTGAAGGCCTTTCGCGATGGAGATCCAAACGGCAATGGAAGAAAGGATGAAATCCCGTACACGGCGAGAGCCAATTTCACGTTCGGCGAAGCATTCTTCGGAGCTTTTGATGTCCCGATTGGAGGATGGCGTTATACCGATGGCAAGCTTCTGCCGAATTATGTAAGACCGGAAATGAAGGAAGCACTGGAGTTGTACCGCGAGCTGTATCAAGAAAAGCTGATCGACAATGAATTTTTCGTACAGCAGGGAAAGGATTGGGATGCAAAAATTAAGGGACAGGCGAATGTAGGCATGTGGACACATCAGCCGCATTACCCGGATAAATGGCTCACGGAAGTGCAGCAGGGAGATCCCAACGCCGAGATCGTCATTATACCTGCTCCTAAAGGATCGAACGGTCAAGGCGGTGCTGCCTACGGCACAGATCCGGTCGGCGGTATGGTTTATATGATTCCACAGGGCAGCAAGGACCCCGTTGCAGCGATAAAATTCCTGGATTGGTTCTACAGTGACGAAGCCTTGACGTTCTTCTCGTTCGGCATTGAGGGACAGGATTATACGGTAGAGAACGGACAGATCAAATATAAGTATCCTGTAACGCAGGAAGAAACCTATTTGCAGTCGATGAGGCAATACTGGCTTCGCCTGATCGGGCCGGACCCAATCGGAGATGAAGCATTTATGAAGGAGAAGCCCAACGGACAGCTGGTTCTTGATGCACTGGCAGTAGCCGATGCCGAGGGGATTGTCGACGATGGTAACGGCATGCCGAACATGACCACCTTGACCGAACGGCCGGAACTCGGAAGGAACGGTCTCTTTCTGGAGACGGCAGCCCGGATTATGACAGGTGAGGGAAGCCTTGATGAATTCGATGCTTTTGTCGAGGACTGGATGAAGCGTGGAGGCGACAAGCTGATTGAAGAAGCAACCGCATGGTATGAAAGTAAATAAGACTTACTTCTAGGGTCCTCTCGAGGGACCCTAGAGTCATAAACAGGAGTGATTTGGGGCTATGGAGAGCACTCGGAATTTGGGTTTCCCGGTAAACCATACGTATCTGTACCAGTATGACTTTATCCCTTCCCGTGAAGGAGACGAGACCCTCGTCACTGTAACAAACGGAAATCCTGCTCGGCTATGTGTAGTCGATGTGCGCCAGTCAAAGCTACGAGGAAGCTATCCTTTGGAAGGCGCAGATGGGGCTATGGTGCTGGAGGCAGCAGGAGAAGACCGGGTTATCGCCGGCTCTTTCCCTAATGGGGAGCTTTATATCCTGCATCTGGAACAGGATGAGATTCAGCGGCTAACGGTGCACAGTGCCGGTCTGAGCTTTGTATATGCCGTCTGCATCGTGGGAGATGACTTGTATTTTGGAGGCTACCCGGGCTGTATATTGTACCGGATTCATCTGTCTACAGGTATTGTAAGTAAAGCTGCAGAGATAGATTCTAGAGAGATGTATCTGCGATCTATGCTGGAGGTCGACGGGGAGCTTTTTATCGGCTGCGGGGCTCACGTCCGATTATATCGCTACCAGCCCGCAGAGAAGTCCTGTATCGCTTTGGAATTAGGGGAAGAGATCGAAGGAAGCCCCGGGTTTGTAACGAATCTCAGGATATATAGAAACAGCATCGCAGCTAGTATTGAAGCGCTGGATATGGTCATTCTGTGTGACCGCAGCTCTAACAGACTGATACGCGTGTTCAGAAACTTCTCGCAATTTATCGTTGTGAACGAGAAGCTATTTCTGTTTAATGCGGAAGGGACATACTACTATCAGGAGGAAGAAGATCAGCTGACACACATGTCCGGAAGCTTCACTGCAGGATGGAAGGTAATGAGAGCGGCGAGGATGGATGAGGAGCATAAGCTGACTGGCATAACCCGTCACGGAGAGCTTAGTATACTTTCTTTATCTACCGGGGCAAAAGAAATGCTGCAACTCCCGCTGCCAACAGCCCCTGCCTTGATTCAGACGATCCAGGAAGCCCCGACCGGCTGTATTTATATGAGCGGCTACCAGTGCGGGGGACTCTCAATCTATGATCCGGTTACTGGCAGAACTGCGGAGCACAAGGGCATTGAACAGATTGATGGAATGGTGTTTACACCTGACAAAGCTTATTTTGGCGCTTATCCAGGAGCCTGCATTTACGAGTGGGATTACAGTGATGAAAAAGATCCTGAAGCCATGCCAAGGCTGCTGTTTCGTGTCGGCGAGCACCAAGACCGTCCTTTTGCAATGGCAGCACATGCAGAGTATCTCTTCGTGGGCACGATTCCGGATTATGGGAAAAGCGGGGGCGCGTTGACCGAATATGATACTGTCGGCAAGAAGCGCGTAACCTATCGGCATCTGATAGAAGCTCAAAGCATTTCGGCATTAGCGATATCACCTGAGGCTCCCCGGTATCTGTACGGTGGAACAACGGTCTGGGGAGGTCTCGGTCAGACGCCGGTGGAGTCGGATGGAAAGCTTTTTATTTGGGATACGGTAAAGAAAAAGGTAGAGCACTCTTGGGTTCCGCTGCAGGGTGAGGACGGAATCGGGTGCTTAGCGTTTGACAGTGAAGGAGGTCTATGGGGCGTCACACGTGGAACATTGTTCCAGATCGATCCCTCAAGTGGCATACTGCTGAGAAGTAAAGTGTTGGTGGAAAAGGTGTGGCAGGGGCATTTTTGGAGAGGTCCATTTCTTCGGGTGCTCAGTGATGGGGATCTTATTGTTAATGTAGACCGTACCATATACCGCCTGAATAAGGATAGTCTTGAAGCTGCCGTAATATACCGGGACGCCAAGCTTTTAGCGGTAGATGAAGCGCGAGACACGCTTTATTTTGTAAGAAATCAGAGTTTGTTTAGTATACAACTTACCTAGCTTATGCATCCGTAATCACAACAAGAAGAAAGGGGTCAAATTACATGCACCATTCATACAACAACATGGCGAGAGAACAGAGTCAGAGACTTAGGGATTGTACTGCAGGCAAGGTTCGTTGGTACTCTCCGCTGCAGGAGCCTTTTTATGTAGCCGGGCTGGGATGGTTCATCTCGGAGCAGAAGTATCGCAGGCTTCCTGTCCTTGCAGATGGCGTTGTACCGGAGGCGGTCGACAGGCTAGCTAACCATACCGCGGGCGGGCAGATCCGGTTCCGTACGGATTCTTCTCAATTCGTAGTTAGAGTAAGGCTGACAGGCAAGGCGCATCTGCCACATATGGCGTCCTCGGGTCAGTGCGGCGTGGACTGCTATGTTGGGGAGAACGGTGCTCTTAGATTTGTAAGCACGGCGCAATTTGAAGTTACCCAAGATGAATATGAAAGCACTCTATACATAGGATGGAAGAGGGAAATGCGCAGTGTCGTGCTGAACCTGCCGCTCTATCAAGGGGTTGAGGAGATCTGGATCGGTCTGGAAGAAGAGGCCTTGGTTCTGCCTCCTGCGGCATATCAGAGCAATCAGAAGGTGATATTTTATGGAACCTCTGTAACCCAAGGCGGTTGTGCGTCCCGTCCTGGTATGCTGCACACGAATATGTTAAGCCGGCACATCCCGCTAGAATTTCTGAATCTGGGTTTCTCAGGAAGCGGGAGAGGAGAGCCGGAGGTAATTGAGCTGATTGCAGGTATAAAGAACCCGGGCTGTATCATTCTCGATTATGAGGGGAACTGCAAATCTACTGAACTATTTCGTCAAACTCTGCCGGAAAGTATTGCTATTTGCAGGGCCCGGCATCCATCTGTCCCAATTCTCATCTCTTCTCGTATGAAGTACGCTCGTGAAGCAGAGCGGAAAGAACTGCGCAATACGAGGCTGGAGCGAAAGGAACTGGAGCAGGAACTGGTTCGAAAGCTGCGTCAGGAAGGTGACTTTCATGTCTATTTCTTCGATGGATCTGATCTGCTCGGGCAGTACTACCAGGAATGTACGGTGGATGGAGCCCATCCCACCGATCTTGGTTATTGGCATTTGGCTAAAGGCTATGAGCCAGTTTTAAGAGCGCTGCTGCTATAGCGAACAGGCTTTAACGATGTAACGAAGGGAGCGATCATTTTTATATGTCCCGGAGCGACAATGATATTACACGATATGACCCTGCTATGAAAGGGAGCAGCAGAGCTCATGATGATGTTGACTGGCTGTCACCGTTAGAGGAGCCATTTCAGGTGATAGGCTTGGCCTGGTTTACTGAGGAACGTCAATATCGAAGGCTCCCTGTTGTATTGGACAAGAAACTGGAGGAGGCTGTTGGTGACAGCGCTAACCATCTGTCTGGCGCTCAGATCCGTTTTCGCACAGACTCTGCCTCTCTATCGATTCGGGTCAGACTGAAAGGGAAGGCGGATATGGTGTATATGCCTGCGACAGGGCAATGCGGGGTGGACTGCTACATTGGGGATGTTGACCGTATGTGGTATATGGCGACGACCAAGTATGACTGGATGCAATCTGAATATGAATCCGTACTGTATCAGAATAGGCCAAGTAGCATGGAGACAGTTACGCTGTATTTGCCTCTCTTTCAAGGTATAGACGAGCTATGGATAGGAGTAGATCAGGGAGCCTCGCTATCAGCTCCGCCACCGTTTGCTTCAAATCAGAAGATCCTGCTTTACGGAACCTCCATCACCCAGGGTGGCTATGCCTCCCGTCCTGCAATGGCATATCCCAATATTCTGAGCCGAAGCATGCCGCTAGAGATTATCAATCTAAGCTTTGCGGGCAGCGGGAGGGCTGCGCCGGAAGCTGCCCAGCTTATCTCTACCATTTCCTGCCCGGCTTGCCTCATTCTTGATTATGAAGCTGATGGCGATCCAGAGGAGTTCCAGATCACACTTCCAGAGTTTATCACAGTGTACCGCACTGCTCATCCTGTAACTCCCATTCTTGTCGTTTCTCGGCTCCGTTACAGTCTAGAGACTCATGATCCTGCATGGATCCGCGAGAGAGAGGAGCAAGCAGCTTTTCAGCATAAGCTTGTCCGCAGACTTCGTGAGGAAGGGGATCGGCATATCTTTTTCTTTGACGGTTCCATTCTCCTGGGCAGTGTTGATTATGATGAATGCACGGTGGACGGCAAACATCCGACCGACCTGGGCTTCCAGAGGATGGCGGAAGGTCTCCTCGGAACGATAAGGACGATCGTTTGGTAATTTTTGAGTCCTGGCCCGCATGGGTATGAATGAGATCTGCACCGAGAGGAGAATATTCATGCCTAAAGGTTCAGAGTCATCAGACAAGGTGGATTACGAATATATGTCCTCCTATTATGGCCTATAGCCCTGGAGTCGAGGCAGTGAATGCCACAGAGGTGTGCTTCAAACCATATTTCCAATGTTATGCAAAAGCTGAACGTCAAAGGCCGTTCGCAAGCCGTCGTTGAACTGATCAAGCTGGGAGAGCTGAAAATCTGACGTCCTGCCGCATACACACCTTTGCGCGAAGCTCTCTTTTCCATCGGGAAAAGAGAGCTTTTTTGTGGTAGCGTGCCCAGCCAAGCACGCATCTTTAGCTTTACTTAGCCGAAGTACAGATTCATCATATGAGACCCGCAGACTATAACGGCTCAGACAGCTCGTATTGAACTAATCGCATATTAAAAAGAAACGGATAAAGAAAATATGCGATTGAGTGTATAGAATTAGGAGTGAAAAAGCCCTGCTTTTTTCTGCATTGTATAGGCCGCAAAATAAACTAATATGTTTGACTAGAACTTCGTATTTTCGGAGTTTACCAGTCGACATTATCTGCATATAATATTGACGAAATCAATCGAGTTTCTGTTTTGTTAGAAGGAGGTGGCTTTATGGTAAAGAGAAGTATTTCACTTTTATTAATTTTTATATTGTTTTTAATCGGTTGTACTACCTCTACAAATGTCAAAACAGAACAACTGACCGATTTTAAGAAGAGTGTTCGCACCGAATATAAAGAAATAGCTGATCTGAAAATCCAGATGGCACCGACCCAAGTAACCTTTAATTACCATCTCAAAGAAAATACAGATAAAGAGGTCAGCGAGAACATTTTTGTTGAGACAAGAGAACTGATCCTTACCGAGGAGTTTAAAGAGACTACAATAGAAGAGATCTATTTTAAACATTATGCTGAAGGTGATGACCAGCCCTACCCACACATTATTATTCGATTTCACAGTAATCCAAAAGGCAAGGCAGATTACGAATATATGTCCTCCTATTATGGCCCCGGGGTCGAGGGAGTGAATGCCACAGATCGATCAATAGATAATTATCAAACATGGTACTTTGATGATTATGAAAAAACACCTGTAATTGTTACGCCGTAAAATGCAGTAAACTGATTAATCCTCCTTTTATATCTTCTCGGTGTGCTTCAAACCCCATCTCCAATGTTATGCAAAAGCTGAACGTCAAAGGCCGTTCGCAAGCCGTCGTTGAACTGATCAAGCTGGGAGAGCTGAAAATCTGACGTCCTGCCGCATACACACCTTTGCGCGAAAGCTCTCTTTTCCATCGGGAAAAGGGAGCTCTTTTGTGTATAATGAATTTAGGCACAATAAAAAAAGTTCAGCTTCGCTGAGTGAGTCAAATGCCAAATGGGTATTTAACAAAAAAGAACTTATTGTGGGAGGGCTTGGCATGGACAAACTCCTGATCTACCTGCTTCCGATTACAGTCATTGCCGTTATTGGACTGTTCTACTTCCTTCGTAAACCTGCCCCCAGAACCAGCAGAAATGTAATCTCCCTTGAAGAGGCAAGAAAGAAACGCCAGCATAAGGCACAAGCCTGCAGCAGATGCAAACAGCGCAGCACACTCATTTTTTATGCGAATGAAGCGGGCGTTGTCCGTGGATTTTGCCGGGATTGCAAGGGAAAGGCCGAGCGTTACGAGGAGCTGTATCCGGTATAGCTCTGTTTTCGCTTGACTTTATCGGCAGGGACAAGGTAAGGTATGGGCAAATCCATTTCGCATAATAACGTTGATCAAGGATTATAAGATACAGATGACGGCGCGTCAGAGAGGAAGCCCCAGGCTGAGAGGCTTCTCGCGCACGACTGTAGTCTTCCTTCCCTTGGAGTTGTCTCTTGAGCCTAGCGGGTGAAACGGCCAATAGACCGGCCCGGCCCGTTATTGCCGATGAGAGGATCTGTTGCCTGCCTGAGCAGGACAGATCGAAACAGGGTGGTACCGCGAGCACATTCGTCCCTTCAGACGAGCGTGCTTTTTTTGCGTTATTCATCATTTAAACGATGTCCATTATTCAAAAGGAGCTGGGAGTCCATGCGTCAAAGCAAGTTATTGATGTCTACCTTAAGGGAAGTGCCTGCCGAGGCAGAAGCACGGAGCCACCAATGGATGCTGAGAGGCGGATATATTCGTCAGGCGGCATCCGGTATTTACTCCTTTCTTCCGCTAGGTTACAAGGTATTACGAAAAATTGAATGCATCATCCGTGAAGAAATGGATGCAGCCGGCGCTCAGGAACTGCATATGCCGGCCATGCAGCCGGCAGAGCTATGGAAGGCTTCCGGTCGTTACGAGCTGTATGGTCCGGAGTTAATGCGGATGCATGACCGTCACGAACGGGAATTTGCATTAGGACCTACCCACGAAGAAGTAGTGGTCAGCATTGCCCGTCAGGAAATCTCATCTTATCGCCAGCTTCCAGTTAATGTGTATCAGATTCAGACCAAATTCCGTGACGAACGCAGACCGCGCTTCGGCTTGCTTCGTGGCCGTGAGTTTCTCATGAAAGATGCTTACTCCTTTGATCGGGACTGGGAAGGGCTGGATGTGGTTTATCGTCAAATGTTTGCTGCGTATGAGCGGATCTTTCAGCGCATGGGTCTCGAATTCCGGGCTGTGGAAGCAGACAGCGGCGCAATTGGCGGACAGGGTGAAACGCATGAGTTCATGGCGCTGGCCGAGATTGGAGAGGATACCGTTGTATCCTGCAGCGCTTGCAGCTATGCCGCGAACCTAGAGCGGGCTGGCTTCAGGGTTAAAGCCTGTGCAAGTGATGCTAAGGCTGATCCTGAACAGCATGCAGAGGAAGCCGCTTTAGAGCCGGAGCAAGTCTATACCCCTGGGATCAAAACGATAACAGAGCTGGCCGATTTTCTGGTTGTGCCGCCGGTAAAAATCATCAAAACGCTGATCTATGAAGCGGACGGACAGCTTGTTGCAGTTCTCGTACGCGGAGACCGCGAAGTGAATGAAGTGAAAGTGAAAAATGATTTGCAAGCAGAGCATGTTGCCTTGGCATCCCCCGAGACTGTGCTTGCCGTAACAGGAGCTGAAATGGGATTCGCTGGTCCGGCTGGACTTGTACTTCCAATCCTTGCGGATAAGGAGGTGGCAGAGATGACAGCAGCAGTGGCAGGTGCAAACCTCTTAGATACCCATGTGCGAGGCATCGTTCCAGGCATTCACTTTTCTTTAGAGCAGACGGGCGATTTTCGGAATGCGGAGCCGGGAGACAAATGTCTGCTTTGCGGCTCAGAGCTGGAATTTCACCGCGGAATTGAGCTTGGGCATGTATTCAAACTGGGTACCAAATATAGTGCTGCACTGGATGCAACGTTTGTTGATCAGGATGGGCAGCAGAAGCCGTTCGTCATGGGATGCTACGGCATTGGGGTATCCCGGGTCATGGCAGCCGTTGCAGAACAGAGCATTACAGAAGAACGCTTGATTTGGCCGCTGTCCATCGCTCCATTCCATGTGCATATTATTCCAATATCCATGAAGGATGATGCTCAGCGAGAGCTGTCTGAGCAGCTGTACGTCCAGATGACACAAGCAGGAATAGACGTGCTGCTGGATGACCGGGAGGAGCGGGCTGGCGTAAAGTTCAAAGATGCCGATCTCGCAGGAGCCCCGATGGTCATTATTGTGGGGAGAGGAGCGGGAGATCAAGAGGTGGAGTGGTTAGGAAGAGAGGGCGTGAAGGAGAGTATCACTTCAATAGAAGCCTTGGAACGGGCTGTTCTGGCCGTAAAGGGTCTCGCCGCCATGGCCCCGGAAAGGAAATGATGATGGAGCTGAACATCTTATCCCATGAGCCGGAAATCCTCCAGTACAGCAGCGGCCTGATTCAGATTAAAATCCCGCTGGATAATCCGCTGCGCTGGGTAAACAGCTATGTGCTGCAGCACGGTAGGGAGCTTGCCGTTATTGATCCCGGGCCTCGCACGGCGCGGGCAGAGCGGGAATGGGAGCTGGTATTGCAGAAGCTTGGAATGCAGGTGCAAGAGATCACCTCGATCGTGTTGACTCACCATCATCCGGATCATTACGGCTTGGCAGGCTTTTTTCAGGAGCTCAGCGGGGCTGCGGTATGGATGTCGGAGCGTGCTCATCAGGAAGCGAAGCTCATGTGGGGCAAGCACAGCAGCATGAGTGCAGACCTGCCGGCGTTCTTTCGCATTCATGGCATGCCTGCAGCGTGGCTGGAGCAGCTGCCGGGGCATCTGGACTCCTTCCTGCCGCAGGTCAAGCCGGCTCCGCAGGCGCGCTTTCTGCGAGATGGTGATGTTGTGCCGCTTGGCGGACGTTTGTGGCAAGCGGTACAGACCCATGGACATGCACCGGGACACTTGTCCTTCTGGCATGCAGAGAGCGGCGACCTGATTTGCGGCGATGCCGTGCTGCCGCAAATCTCGCCGAACGTCAGCCTGCTGCCGGGCAGCGACGCCCAGCCGCTGCACAGCTTCCTGGAGGGGCTGCGCCGCCTCCGGGAGCTCCCGGTCCGGACTGCGTATCCCGGACACCGAAACCCGTTCACGCATTACCGTGAACGGATTGACGCGCTCCTCGCCCATCACGAGGAGCGGCTGGACACCGCGGCCGACCTTCTGCAGACGGCCGGCCCCCAAAGCGCCTTCGAGGTGTGCACCGCCCTCTTCGGCGGCCGGCTCGGCATCCACCAGATGCGCTTCGCCATGTGCGAAGCGCTGGCCCATCTCGCCGAGCTGTCCCGGCGCTCCCGAGCCGTGCCCCGGGAGCACCCGGATGGATGGATTTCGTTTGCCGTGCCAGAATAAATCACGGCTTTCCTTAAACTAATCCTCACACCCTGCTGACATAAAGGTTTATGGACAACGCATTTTCGAATATGGTAGAGATAGCCGGATTATGAGTCCGGATAAACGTTTAATGATGTGTAATGGCTGTTTTTTTCGCCGCCTGAGCCGCTTGGCTTTGTACATAAGGGCTTTCCCCGGATTTCTCCTTTGGCCGCATCTCTCAGGCATAGGCGCCAGCCGCCCAGAGTACACTCGCATTACCGGTACGGCCGTTTTCCATTTATGAAGGCAAGGCCGCACCCCTCATACCATACGCAAAGGAGAATCTGCCATGAAAAGAAAAGAAATGGTAGCGATGCTGCTTGCCGGAGGCCAGGGCAAACGGCTGAAAAGCCTTACCCGCAATCTGGCAAAGCCGGCCGTATATTTCGGCGGGACTTACCGTATTATTGATTTTCCATTGTCCAACTGCGCAAATTCAGGCATCGACACTGTCGGGGTGCTGACACAGTATGAGCCGCTCGTGCTCCACTCCTATATCGGGGTAGGCAGCGACTGGGATCTGGACCGGAAGAACGGTGGTGTTTTCGTGCTCCCTCCCTACGAACGGGAGGACGGGACAACCTGGTACCGGGGAACAGCGGATGCGATTTTCAGAAACCTGAAATTTATTGAGCAATACAATCCGGAGCATGTGCTGATTCTTTCCGGGGATCACATCTACAAGATGAACTATGACCGGATGCTTCAATACCATAAAGAAAAAAATGCCGACTGCACCATTTCCGTCGTGAATGTATCCATGGAGGAGGCGACCCGGTTCGGAATTCTGAACACCGAGGATGACCTGCGGATCTACGAATTCGAAGAGAAGCCCGCGCAGCCCAAGAGTACGCTGGCTTCCATGGGAGTCTATATTTTCCGCTGGGAAATGCTGCGTGAGTATCTGCTGATGAACGTCCGCAATCCCGATACGACTCACGATTTTGGCAAAGACATTATTCCATTAATGCTGGAGGAGAACCGTACCCTGTATGCGTATCCGTTTGAGGGCTACTGGAAAGACGTCGGAACCGTCCAGAGCCTGTGGGAAGGTAATATGGATCTGCTCTCCGAGCATCCCAAGCTGGATCTGAACGATCCCGACTGGCGCATCTATACCCGAAACCCCAATCAGCCGGCTCAGTACATCGCTCCACTGGCCAAGGTCAGCAACTGTATGATTAATGAGGGCTGCCGGGTATACGGCGAGGTCCGCCAATCCGTGTTGTTCTACGGCGTAGAGGTTGGTGAGGGCAGCGTGATTACCGATTCGGTCATTATGCCGAAGGTGAAGATCGGGCGGAATGTCACCATCCATCGCGCCATTGTGACGGAGAACATGGTCATCCCGGACGGGAGCGTCATTGGTCCGCAGGGAGAAGACGATTCCGAAATCAGGCTGATCAGCGAGGAGGAGGCGGACGTGTCGCCGGAAGCGACCGGGAGTCATTAAAGTACCCAGCGCTGATGAGCCTGCAGCATAGCTATTATAATGAGGGACGGTGTAGACGATGAAATCCATGATCGGCGTAATTAATTTGGACCACGAGCTGGATGTACTGAGTGAGCTGACCTATTTCCGCTGCGGTGCGGCTGTGCCTTTTGCCGGACGCTACCGGCTGATCGATTTTGTAATGTCGAATATGATGCACTCCGGGGTGGAGGATATCGCGCTGTTCGTGCGCCGCAAATACCGCTCCCTGCTGGATCATCTGGGAGAAGGCGGTCCCTGGGATCTGGACCGGAAGCGGGGCGGATTATTTATTCTCCCTCCGGACTGGAACGATCCGTCAGATGTATCTATCGGAGAAATGCAGCACATTTATAATAATCTGGATTTTTTCGAGCGCGGTCCGGCACCGCATATTGTGTACTCCGGCAGTCAGCATTTAGGCAGTGTGGATTTCAGCGCCGCCTATGAATATCATATCCAGCAGGGGGCTGACGTGACTCTGATTTACAGCACTCCCGAGGAGCTGCTCCCGGAGCACCGCCCTTGTGTTCGCCTGGACGTTGCAGAGGATGGACGGGTCACGGATATTCATCATGAGCAGGACAACCGGAACATTTATATGGAAATGTTTATTATGGAAAAAAATCTGTTTCTGCAGCTCGTCAACCAATGCATTGCCCACCAGGAAAGCCATGTTTTCCGGGATGCCATCCAAAAGAATCGGCATAAGCTCAAGATTGCCGCTTATCAGCATACCGGCTATCATGCGGTCATTAACTCACTGGAAAGCTATTACCGCAACAGTCTGGAGCTGCTTAATCCGGATACCTTCCACGCTCTGTTTGATCCGCAGCCGGTGCTGACCAAGATCAAGTATGAGGTTCCGGCCAAATATCTGGAGGGAGCGCAGGTTAACCATTCTCTGGTGGCAAATGGCTGTCAGATTGATGGCCAGGTGGAGAAC
This sequence comes from Paenibacillus algicola, assembly GCF_005577435.1. NCBI lineage: Bacteria > Bacillati > Bacillota > Bacilli > Caryophanales > Paenibacillaceae > Paenibacillus > Paenibacillus algicola. The sequence goes on from NZ_CP040396.1 coordinate 1,353,698, forward strand.
AGCATTCTGTTCCGCGGCGTGAAGGTCAAGGAAGGGGCGCGCATCCATAACTCGATCATTATGCAGAAATGCGTCATTGAAGAGGGTGTGGTGCTGGAGAATGTCATACTGGACAAAGACGTCAGAATTACCGCAGGAATCAAGCTGCAGGGAGATGTACGCAAGCCGTACGTCGTTGCCAAGGATACGGTGATTTAAATTTTTACTATGGTCAGGAGGCTTCATCTTTTGTTTAACAATAAAGAATTGTTCAAGGCGTCATTTCAGGAGCAGCTCGTTAGTCGGCTCGGCAAGAGTATGGAAGAAGCAACAGCCGGCGATGTGTACAAAATTTTAGGATCCTTAATCCGTGAAAATATTGGCCGGGATTGGGCGGAAAGCAACCGGATCGCGAAGGTACAGGAAGAGAAGCAGGTATACTACTTCTCCATGGAGTTTCTGATCGGGCGCCTGCTCGGCAACAATCTGCTGAATATCGGCATGCTGGAGACCGTCCGGGACGGCTTGAAGGAGCTCGGCTGGGATCTTGATGAGATCGAGTCCCAGGAGCCGGATGCAGGGCTTGGCAACGGCGGCTTAGGCCGCCTGGCCGCCTGCTTTCTGGATTCTCTTGCTTCGCTCCAATATGCCGGACACGGCTGCGGCATCCGCTATAAATACGGTCTGTTTGAACAAAAGATTATCGACGGCCATCAGGTGGAGCTGCCGGATGACTGGCTTCAGCGGGGCAATGTGTGGGAAGAGCGCCGTCCCGACAAGAAGGTAGAGGTCCGTTTCTGGGGCCGTGTCGAGATGAGTGAGCGGGACGGACGCACAGTGTTTGAGACTACCGGGTACGAGAAGGTATGGGCCGTTCCTTATGATGTGCCGGTCATTGGCCATGGCGAAGGCAGAGTGAACACGCTGCGTCTGTGGAGTGCGGAATCCGCCGTAGATCCTATCAAGATGGCGCAGGATGGCCAAAACAGCTATTATTCCTTCTTGAATTACAGCCGTTCCGTGCAGTCAATCTCGGAATTTCTGTATCCCGATGACTCCGGCTATGAAGGCAAGCTGCTCCGGCTCAAGCAGCAGTACTTCCTGTGCTCCGCCGGCTTGCAAAGCCTGCTTCGAACCTTTGAGAAGCTGAAGCTTCCTTACACGGAGCTGCCGGAGAAGGTATCTGTGCATATTAATGATACGCACCCCACCCTGGTCATTCCGGAGCTGATGCGGATTCTGATGGATGAGCAGGGCTTTGGCTGGGACGAAGCGTGGGACATTACCGTTCGAACCGTATCCTATACGAATCATACACTGCTCAGCGAAGCGCTGGAGAAGTGGCCTGAGAATATGATTCGGGAGCTGCTGCCACGCATCTATATGATTATTGAGGAAATCAACAAACGTTTCTGCGGCCAGCTACTGGAGGAGGGACGGTCTCAGGAGTTTGTGTCCCAGGTGGCCATTCTGGAGAGCGGCCAGGTCAAAATGGCGCATCTTGCCATAGCAGGCAGCAACAGCATTAATGGCGTAGCCGGTCTGCATACCGAGCTGCTAAAAACCGATGTCATGCAGCCCTTCTATGAGCTGTATCCGGATCGGTTCAATAATAAAACGAACGGCATAACACATCGCCGCTGGCTCATGCATGCCAATCCGAAGCTCAGCAGCCTGATTAGCGAAGCCATCGGCAGCGGCTGGACCACCTCTCCTCTGCAGCTGAAGGAGCTTGCGAAGTTCAAGGATGACCGGCACATACAGGATGTCCTGATGGGCATCAAGCTGGACAATAAGCGGCGCCTGGCAGCTTATATCCAAGACAAGCAGGGAGTTATGGTGGATCCGGAGTCTATTTTTGACGTTCAGGTAAAACGATTGCATGGCTACAAGCGGCAGCTGATGAACATTTTGCATGTGATCCACCTGTATCACGAAATCAAGGATCAGCCGAATGTCGAGCGTGTCCCAAGAACCTTCATCTTCGGCGCTAAAGCCGCGCCGGGCTACTACTTGGCGAAGAGCATTATCAAGCTGATTAATGTGGCCGCAGATGTCATTAACCGGGATCCTCAGGTGTCACAGCAGCTGAAGGTGGTCTTTCTGGAGAACTACTCGGTATCTCTGGCAGAGAAGATTATTCCGGCGGCTAACGTCAGTGAACAAATCTCGACAGCGGGGAAGGAAGCGTCCGGTACCGGAAATATGAAGTTTATGATGAACGGGGCGCTGACCATTGGCACGCTGGACGGCGCGAATGTGGAAATGTTCGATCTGCTTGGCGAGGAGAATATGTTCCTGTTCGGGCTCCGCTCGCAAGAGGTGCTGAACTACTATCGTCATGGAGGGTATGTCGCTCGGGAACTTTATCATCAGGATGCCCGCCTGCGGCGCGTGCTGGATTCTCTCGTGACAGAAGGGCCGTTCTGCTGCCACGAACGGGAGTTTGAAATCATTCGTCAGGCGTTGCTCGACCATAATGATGAGTTCTTCGTCCTGCGGGATTTTGATGATTATGCGGCTGCTCAGAAGCAGGTAGAGCAGGCTTACCGCGATTCCGTCTCTTGGGCAAGCAAGTCCATCGTGAACATCGCGAACAGCGGGCATTTTTCAAGTGACTGTACGATTGAGCGTTATGCTGCAGATATTTGGGATATTGCTCCCGTGCGCCGTGAGAGCTGAAGGCATCATCCATTGTTTCTAACCTAAAGGCTATGTAACCCCCAAGGGTTCAACCTCTCGATCTGAAGAGGTTGAACCCTTTTTTTGATGTTATGAGCGTCCGTATACTCACTGTTACACCCTGTAAAATAAGAGATATGAGAAGGAGAATGCTTATGCATACGAACCCCTTGCTGGAGCGGCTGGACGCAATCGGGAGAGCTTTGTCGAAGAAGGAAGAGGCGCTGGCCTTGTTTGGCCTGGGCTCTGTGGGAGTGGAGACTGCACGGCTGGATGAATATTCGGATCTTGATTTTTTTGTCATTGCAAGGCCTGGACGCAAGCAGGAGCTGATTGATTCTCTGGATTGGCTTGAGGTCGTTTGTCCGCTGGCGTACCGGTTTATGAATTGTGAGATCGGCTATAAATTTTTGTTCCAGGATGGGATTTACGGAGAATTTGCCGTATTTGAGCAGGATGAGCTGGAGCGTGCACTATACACCGGGGGACGGATGATATGGAAAAGCTCGGCTCTGATTCCCGATGATCTTGCAGCAGGACGCGGCTGTATTCCATCACGGCGAGCAAAGTCTCTGGATCATGTCGTTGGTGAAGCCGTAACGAATCTGTATGTGGGCCTGGGGCGCTATTTGCGTGGAGAGAAAATGTCGGCCTTTAAATTTGTGCAGGGCTATCCTCTGGATGGCCTCATGTCCATTCTTCATCTGTTGGAAAACGAGTCGGAAGGGTTTCCGGATCCCTTCGGCCAGGAGCGCAGGCTGGAAATCCGCTTTCCGGTCTTCTCCAAGAAGCTGGGCTCCATGCTTCAGGGCTATGAGAACACACCGCAAGCTGCGCTGATCATTCTGGATTTCCTGGAAAGCATCTATCCCGTACATGCAAGCATGAGCGCCGAGATTCGGGCTCGGGCTGAGCAATGCCTGAAGCTTTAAAGCATATGGAGCACAATAAAGCCGGCTGGGAGCTTCCCAAACCGGCTTTGCTGCAGGCTAGAGGTTATGATTCTCCTCGGTATCTCCCGTCAGCTCGATCTCCCGCTCGCCCTGCTTGCGATGCGCGATCCGGCTGCTGGCAGCCGCGGCTACGGCTCCGACAATATCATCGAGGAAGGTGTGTATCGTATGATCCGATTTATCATTGAGCCGCTGCAGAACGCCCGGCTTCAGCTTGTCTACATAACCATAGTTGGTGAAGCCGATGCTTCCATACACATTGACGATCGAGAAGGCGAGGACCTCATCGACACCGTATAAGCTTTCGTCATTGGAGAGCATTTCCTGCAGCGGGGACATCAGCTGACCCTGCTCTGCCAAAATATCCAGCTGAATGCCGGTCAGGACGGCGTTCTGAATTTCCCGCTTGGCGAGCACGCTTTCGACGTTCTCGATGCACTCCTGCATGGTCAGGTCGGGATAATATTTCTTCTGCAGAAACATGACCAGCTCGGCGATCTCTTCCATGGTGACCCCGCGTTCATGAAGCAGGCGGGTGGTCGCTTCGGCAACCTTCTTGCTGTTCAGGCTGTAAGGAATGTTAGCTTCTGTCATACTCATCCTCCGTTCTGGTGTAAGTAGGGTTGGTATTGATTGTACTTGTCCGGCAGGTGCTTTGTCCAGAAAGGGTAAATGACGGTCATGTTTTGGAAAAGAGCTCGTATACATAGGAGTACAACCTGTACAAAATGTAGGGAGGAACTATACATGACACAGAAGCACTCCATTCGCGGACTTTCAGCCGCTGGCTTGCTGGCGGTACCTATTCTGCTGGCGGGCTGCGGTCCCTTCGGGGGGAAAGAGTCGGAGGCCGTGGATCCGCCGCCAGCGCAGCTCGAGGCCCAAATGATCGGCGCGGCGAACAGCAGCGCCAGCGTCATTCCCGTTCTGGCAGATGATGCAGTCCAGAATACAGTATACCTCTCGGACTCGAAGGGTATGCTTGCCCCCGTTACTCTTGCTTTACCCAAAGACAGTGCCAAAGACCCGATTTCCAGTGCAATCATGGTGCTGGTGAAGAACAGCCCGTACGCCGGCTACATCCCTGAAGGCTTCAGCGGTGTGCTGCCGGCAGGCACAGAAGTGACGAATGTGACTGTAGACGCAGAACGCAAGCTCGCCATGGTAGAGTTTAACGAAGTATTCAAGAAGTACGATCACAAGGAGGAACGGCGGATTCTGGAAGCCCTGACCTGGACGCTCACAGGGCAAAAGGGAGTCGAGAAGGCGGAGCTGTGGGTAGCGGGGGAGAAGCTGACCGAGATGCCGCTAAACCGCACCCCGCTGGATCGCCCATTGTCCCGCACCATGGGCATTAATCTGCAGAAAGCGGATGATACCCAGTACAGTCAGTCCTCACCGGTGACGGTGTACTTTTCTGGAGTGACGCCAGGAGGAGTACAGTATTATGTTCCGGTAACGCGCCTGGTGCCTGCCGGACAGGATGCTGTTCAGGCGGCTGTGCATGAGCTGATCCGCGGACCGCAGTTTGGTGACGGGCTCGCGATGGTGATGACGGGAGGAACGACACTGACAGGCGTAGAGCAGGGAGAAGACGGATCGCTGACCGTGGCTTTAAGCGACAGCATGTTCCAGCAGGGTGATCACATCCCGGCGGAGCTGCTGCAGGCTGTCGTCCTGACGGTGACAGAGAATGCCGGAGCCACTAAAGTAAAGATCAAAATGAATGATCTGGCTGAGGTAACCGGTACGGACAGTGTGAGCTATAGCCAGCCGGTCAGCCGTCCGGAGCATATCAACGAGATTCCAATCTGATTCCGGCAGGGTGCTTTTATGCGTCACCTTTGTTAAAATAAAGGAAGCTAACCAGTATTGCGATAAAGTAGGAGGCAAAAAGATGAGATCTAACGGACGCAAGAACGACGAGCTTCGGCCCTTGAATTTATCAACTCATGTCAATAAATATGCAGAAGGCTCCGTGTACATCGAAATGGGAGAAACCAAAGTGCTGGTCACCGCAACGGTGGACGAGAAGGTTCCTCCGTTTCTGAAAGGACAAGGAAAAGGCTGGGTCACTGCCGAGTACTCCATGCTGCCTCGGGCGACACATTCCCGTAACCAGCGTGAAGCCAACCGCGGCAAGCTCAGCGGCCGGACGATGGAAATTCAGCGGCTGATCGGTCGGGCATTGCGCTCTGTTGTGAATCTGCATGCTTTAGGCGAGCGTACCATTACGTTGGATTGTGATGTCATCCAGGCGGACGGCGGTACGCGGACTACCTCCATCACGGGGGCCTTTATAGCGCTCAGCATTGCAGTCAACAAGATCGCTGAGCAGCACAAGCTGAATGTATTCCCCATTACCGACTATCTGGCCTCGGTCAGCGTCGGCATTGCAGGAGGCCGGGCGCTGCTGGATTTGAACTATGAAGAGGATTCCAAGGCGAAGGTGGATATGAACCTTGTGATGACCGGCAGCGGCAAATTCGTGGAGGTTCAGGGCACCGGGGAAGAAGCTCCGTATTCGCGCTCCGAGCTGAATGACATGCTGGAGCTGGGCGAGAAAGGGATTTCGGAGCTGATTGCCCGCCAGCGGGAAATTCTGGGGCCGATTGCAGATAGGATTGGCACAGCGGGCTCCAGAAGCGGGGTGTAAGATATGAAGCTGACCGGAAATAGTATTATTGTCGCAACGCGGAACCCGGGAAAGGTGAAGGAGTTTGCCCATGCTTTTGCGGCCTTCGGGTGGTCTGTACAGAGCATGTTCGATTATCCGGATCTGCCGGATGTCATTGAGGATGGAACGACCTTCGCCGATAATGCTATCAAGAAAGCAAAAATCATCGGAGATGCCCTGAATCTGCCTGTGCTCGCGGATGACTCGGGCTTGTGTGTGGATGCGCTGGGCGGAGATCCCGGGGTATATTCGGCACGTTATGCAGGAACCCATGGGGACGATGAAGCAAACAACCGCAAGCTGCTGACCGAGCTGGAGCGTCTGCGCACGGCAGACGATGCCGGAGAGCCTTTGTTAAGCCAAGCTCAGTTTGTATGTGTCCTGGTCCTGTATGATCCGCACAGCGGCGAGCATATAGAGACCCGAGGCACGATAGACGGCTGGATTACCGCCAAGCCTCATGGAGAGGGCGGCTTCGGCTACGATCCCCTGTTCTATCTGAAGCCTTACGGCAAGACGATGGCGGAGCTGACGCTTGCGGAGAAGCAGGAAATCAGCCACCGGGGTCACGCCCTGCGGGCGTTGACAGACAGACTTCGGGAATTTCAGTCATAAGCATGAAGGCCCGCGCCCCGGGATCAAGATACTCCGGGGCGCGGGCTTTTTATGTTACCTATGGCTGCAGACTTCTTATTTAATAGAAATTTTGTAGGCTTTGAGCCAATGATTCACTTGAGTTAAGTAGGCAAACAGCTGAGGGCCGGACATCAGCTGGCCAAACCAGGGGAGATTAGACGAGGCTTCTGACGAAGCGGCGAGCTCCCTTATTTTAGCGGCATCAATGAGCGGAAGAATCGGCGAAGAAGAATCCTCCAGCACATGGAGCATGCGCTGCTTGACAGCGGAAAGATAATTCGGATTATGGGTCTTTGGATAAGGGCTTTTCTTGCGGTACAGGACATCCTGGGGCAGCACGCCTTCCAGCGCCTTGCGGAGAATACCCTTTTCCCGTCCGCCTGCGGTCTTGATGCTCCACGGAATATTAAACACGTAATCGATCAGGCGATGATCCGTGTACGGTACGCGGACCTCCAGCCCCGCCCCCATGCTCATACGGTCCTTCCGGTCCAGCAGAGTAGGCATGAAGCGTGTAATGTTCAGATACGACATGACGCGCATTCTGGCCTGCCCGGCATCCTCGCCTTCCAGCAGCGGCACCTCCGCCACCGCATCGCTGTACCGGTCAGCAAGATATTCAAGCGGTGAGATCCATTCCCGGATTTCCGGAGATAGCAGCTCACTGCGCAGCTGGGGAGCAACAGACCAGGGGAACGTTCCGGATTGAAGAGCCTCCTCGCGGTGGAACCAAGGGTAGCCGCCAAAAATTTCATCTGCGGCCTCGCCAGAAATCGCAACCGTTGCGCCCTTCTTGATTTCCTGGCAGAAGAGCAGCAGAGAAGCATCCACATCCGCCATTCCCGGCAAATCCCGTTTCTCGGTTGACAGCTCCAGTGTATTGACAAGCTCCGGTGTGTCAAATTCAATCCAGTGATGCTTGGATTTGAGCTCTTCCTGCATTCGCTGAATCCAGGGCGCATCGGCACCCGGCTGAAAGGCGTGGGATTTGAAATGCTTGTCGTTATCGACATAATCGACAGAATACGTATGGACCTGCCCTTGTCCTGTGCGGGTATAGTACTGCACCGCTAGGGCGGACAGGGCACTGGAATCCAGACCACCGGAGAGCAGGGAGCATACCGGGACGTCCGAAACAAGCTGACGCTCGACCGTATCCTGAATCAGCTCTCTCAAATAAGCCGCTGTCCGGGCTTCGTCATCCTCGTGAGGCCGGCTTTCAAGCTTCCAGTATGTGTAGGTGCGCAGCCCTTCCCGATTGAAGATCATGGCGCGTCCGGGACGAAGCTCGGCCAGATCGCGGAATACACCGTGGCCCGGTGTCCGCGCGGGGCCTACGATGAAGACCTCGGCCAAGCCTTCCGGACCTACGACAGGCTCCACTTTAGGATGCTGCAAAATCGCTTTCGGCTCGGAGCCGAACACAAGCGTCCCATCCACATAGCTGTAGAATAGCGGCTTTACCCCGACGCGATCCCGCGCAAGAAATACCTGCTCCTGAACGCTGTCCCAGATCGCAAAGGCAAAGATGCCGTTAAGCCGCTCCAGACAGTCCGGCCCCCACTCCATGTAGGACACTAGCAGCACCTCTGTATCGCATGTGGTCCTGAAGGAGTGACCGCGGCTGGACAGCTCTTTTTTTAATTCGCCTGCATTATATAGTTCTCCGTTATACACAATGGCATAAACCTCTTCTTCCCGATGAATAATCATCGGCTGCGCTCCGTTCTCGGGATCGATGACACTGAGGCGCCGATGTCCAAAGGCACAAGGGCCCGATATCCAGGTTCCCGAGCCGTCAGGTCCGCGATGCGCTAACGTTTCTGTCATTTTGACCAGCAGTCTGGAATCCTGGGTCAGGTCGCCATTCCATTGTATAAAGCCGGTTATTCCGCACATGTAGTTCATCCTCTCTTTGTATGTGATCTCCGCTGACCTTCTCCATGGGACTAAAATCGCCAAAGTGATAAAGATATATGCCGAAGGGAGGCATAAAATGTCTGTCCTTAAACGAAAACTACAAGAGGAGCACGCCAGCGAAGGAGTGGGATGACTGTTGAATAAATCCACATACTATGTGTCCGTTCACGGCCGCTCGGTCCTGAATGAACAGGGTGCGAGCGCCTATGAGTGGGAGATTCAAGCGACTTCAGAGGAAGCAGAGCAGCTAAGAATGCAGCTGGAGCTGCTGCAGGAGCAGGAAGAGGAGGACTTTACCGGCTTCGTCTTCCCCTGGCCGGATACGCCGGAAGCAGAGACCAATGCTCGCTTTCAGGGCACTTTGGATGAAGTATACCGGAGTATTCACCGATTGGGATCAGCACAGACACGCGCCCTGATTGAAGAATACAGGCTCATGCCCCGGAGCGGGAATAGGGATGACTAGGAAGACCGTTATGACAAAACAGCCTAGCCTATGGTGGATCTATAAAGAAGAAGGAGAGATGGATTATGTATCAGATCAAGGATGCCAAGATTCGCAGAATGACAGAGGTCAACGGAGCTCCTTGCGCGGAGATTGAAGTGTACCCTGCAAGCAGCGGAGACGTTACGGTGCTGGCGTACCTGTCTCCATCTGCACCCGTTGGAGGCTACGAGCTGGTCAAGCTCGTCCGCAGCGACGCCTCATTAGAGTATGACTGGTACGACAACAGCTTTCACGAAGCGTTTGTGGATGCGACAGATACGGCTTTTGAAAGCAGCCTGATGGCGACAGCGGAGGAGGAACGCGACAGCTTCAGGCAGCAGCTGCTGTCCACAGGCTCGCTTCAGCAGCAGCTGAATGAGCGGTTTTTTGGCGGCGGCAATAGGATGTAGGCCAGGGAGCGAAGCAGCTGGTTATGAACACCAAGTTTATCTTTTCGAAAGAGAGTAAGTGCAGCGAAAAAAAAAGCCGGCTGCGTGAGCAGTCCGGCTTTTCCTTAATCCCTGAGAACCTGGATGCCTTGAATGATGTTGTACACGAAGGTGCCGAAGTAAATGATCGCGAACAAAATGACATATCCTATGACTGCGCCGAAGGACCCGGCACTAAAGGCCATAATCAGCAGCAGAATGCCTGCGGCTACAGGAAACAGATGCGAGAGGAGTGCTCTTTTGGCATGCTCCCTTACAAAGCGGTCCCCGGCGATAATCCAGACGGCAATCGGTAACAGAAATGGAGCAAAAAAAATGCTGAAATACGATAGCGAAGACAACAGCTGGCGCATGCAAATCCCTCCCATGTGGATGATATGGTGCGGTTTACTCTTTTTATTACCCTGGGTGGAGGTGCATTGCTATGGAGAGCATGAAGCTAATGCAAAAAAATACTTTGAAAAAGAATAAACTTACGTTATAATAATCTTCGTCACTGTTTTGATGGATATACCATTACATAGCTCATGTCCCAGTAGCTCAGCTGGATAGAGCAACGGCCTTCTAAGCCGTCGGTCAGGGGTTCGAATCCCTTCTGGGACGTATTAGTAAAGATGAAACCGCCGATTTGGCGGTTTTTTTATAACCCAAAGGGGGGTTCCAAGATGTCCGTATCTATTCCAAAAATATCTCAGCATTCCGCCATTCTTCTGGAGCGTGCCCGTCGCTGCGGCCTGTCTGCCGAAGAGCTGCTGCAGGGGGTAAGAGAGCAGTCACTCCAGGTGTTTGCACCGGCTCAGCATGAGCATTACCGCTACGAAGAATGGTTCAGCTATGCCGAAGAGCATGGAGAGGATCTGCAAAAAGCCATTCAAGAGGGCTACCGGATCACCTTCAATACCCGCAACGGTCTCAAAATATGGCTGGAGCAGACGTTCGGCCTGAATTCCGAAACCGACTTTACGGTTGGCGAAGGAATGATCGAGGGGCTGACCCTGTCAGAGTCTCAGCTAAAGCTGCTGGAGCAGCGCCTGGCCGTCAACTGGATGATTGCAGACGTTAAGGTTGAGGGCACCGCCGTAATCGTCCGGCTCATGCTCCGCGGCCTTCAGTCGTCCTAAGCTTTGGCGAGATGCTCCAGCAGGCGATTAAAGAGGGCAATATCTCAGCGTTACATCCTTTCAGGTGCGGGCAAGCCTAGTACATCCAACGCTTCCTTAAGGGTATCCCTGAATAACAAGGTCAACCAGACCCGAAGCTGATGCAGGGGACCTTCTGATTTCAAAATAGGGCAAGCCGCATAAAAATGATTGAAGAGCGAAGCTAATTCGTATGCATAGTTACAAATGGTGCTCGGTGAAAGCTCCTGCGCGGCCTCAGCGAGTGTTTCATTCCACATGCTGATATGTCGCAGTAAGGCATGCTCCTGAACCTCAAGTGCCTCAATGTGCTCGGGCGCCTCTGGCAGCTGATTCTTCAAGCCGGCTTTATTCAGCACACTCAGCGACCGGGCGTATGAATACAGCAGATAGACACCGGTGTTCCCGGAAATCTCTGTTGCCTGCTTCAAGTCAAATACCACCTCAGTTTGCAGAGCAAACCGAAGCAGGTAATAACGGATCGAGGCGATAGCGATGTCACGGCTTGCCAGCCCGTTTTTATCCGAGCGGTGGTCCTCTATAAAAGCTTCCACGCGTTCGATCAGCTCAGCGACTTTGATTCCGATTCCCTGACGCCCGGACATGGCGTAGGAAGCTTTTCTTTCCGATGTATCCACTCCCAATTCTTCAGCGGCGGCAGGACTTAAAGACACGACACCGTAGCTGACATGGCGGAGCTTTTGCGCTTCTTCTTGAAACCCAAGCACCTCCAACGCTTGTTTTACCATGGCTTGTGGATACTGCTGCCTATAGTCAATTACGTTGATGACGGCATCCGCCCGTCCAAACGTCTTGATCTGACCGGTGTTGTTGGGCGCGGTGGTCCATACCCCTTCAGTAAAGCCTGTATATGAAAAATCGTTTTGCAGCAGCCCGTATTTCCACAAGTGGTAGGCAATGTCTTTTGCCGTATAGGTCAAAATGCCGTTAGAGCGCACGAGCACCTTATCCAAGCTGTGATCCTGCTCTAGGGTCCTCATGCCCCCCGAACTTTCATCATCCGAATGGTTTTGTTTTAACACCCAGCAGCCCGCAAGCTTGCCTTGAGTTTCTTGAACAAAAAGAGGTGTTTGCTGTAGCAGATGAAATGCGGTGTTCCAGAAACCTTCTTTAACAATGCTGCTCTCCCAAACCAGCAGGTCATATTCAATGCCAAACTGCTGCATCTCTTCCAGATGCTCGCGCACAATACGTTCTGCAGTAATGAGGCCGATCCAGGCTATGTTTTGATCGCCTTTTTCAAGTGCATGAAGGACTTCGGTTCTTTTTTGCAGCAAATCAGGTTTTTCCTTGTAAGCCCGGTTCACCGCAGCGTAAACATCCCAGCAGAAATCGCCGAATCGTTTGTGGCTGCCATTTATAGGCTGCTGGAGCAGGCCAACCAGTGTATCCGCCAGCTGATTCCCCAAATCATCGATATAATTGTGGACCTCTACATGATATCCATTTTTCCTGAGCAGCCGAACGAGAGTGTCCCCGATACAGGAGTTTCTCAAGTGACCGATATGTGCTGATTTATTCGGATTAATGGAGGTGTGCTCGATTACCACTTTTTGTCCTGCAGGCTCTGATTTTTCAGTATTCATCTTGGCCCAGGCCGTCCAATGGATTTTGAAATTGATGAAGCCGGGAGCAACGATGTCTATTTGCGGAAATAGCTCGCTAAATTTCGGGTTTTGCTGGAGTACCTCTGTAATCATTTGAGCGATAGAGAGTGGCGGTTTGCGCAGTGTCTTGGCCAGCTGCATGGCGGCATTGGTTGAATAGTCTCCATGCTTCATGTTGGCAGGCTGCTGAATCTGGATCCGCAGGCTTGCTTCATCTGACGCCGGTTGTCCCGATAAGGATAAGATTTCCTGAACTGCGGTTAGAACGGATGATTTAATAAACTGGCTCAGCATTATGCTTTCCTCCTAGGATAAAATAAAAAAATCCTCGTCTCTTATAAGAGACGAGGATTTGGCTCGCGGTACCACTCTTGTTGCTGATGTAAACACACTCAGCCACTTTATACGTTAACGGTGTAAGCCGGGACTCCTACTATAATTTCGGAGATCCATCTCCCGGGCCCGTTTCGTAAACGAATCTGTACCGGCTCCCACTCTTCCGGCTCGCTTGGACATAGATATACGTTCATTACTCTCCCGATCATTGAATTGCATTGATATGTACATAATGTTTTTCATATTATAACCAATATTATGTGAAAATCAACTACATTTTATAGCAGCGATACGAAGGCGCGTATAGTCAGCGCTGTACCATTCCCCGTTCCATAAGGCGGGTTTTACTCGCTCACTTATTTTATGGTAGGCATCCTTCTTGTCCTGCGGGTTCATTCCCGAGAAAAGCATTTGTCCAAAGTGAGAGAGCCAATGCTGTACTCCCTTTTCCCCATCTGGAAGAGGAGTGGGGCGCTCATAATGCAGCGCCTGTGTAACCCGAAAGCCTGCTTCCTCCAGCAATAAAGTGTACTGGCCAAGGGTTGGAAAATACCATGGATTTCGACCTGCGGCTTCGATCCCGTAATCTGTTTTTAACGTGTCCAATGCAGCCTTCAGGATCATCTCAATATTGCCCTGCCCGCCAAATTCAGCAATGAATCGTCCTCCAGGCTTCAAGCAGCGGTGGATCGACAATGCGGCGCTTTTTGCGTCTTTCATCCAGTGCAGTGCAGCATTAGAGAATATGGCATCATACGAAATATCGGAGGTGTAATTTTCTCCGTTGCCTTGTATAAAGTGAAGTTCGGGGTATTTGACGGATGCAGCCCGGACCATATCGTGCGAGAAATCCATTCCCGTTACTTCAGCACCGGAGCGTGAAATGCTGTAAGCCAGATCGCCGGTTCCACAGCCCCAATCCAAAATCGATTCACCTTCCTGCGGAGATAGCCAGTCGATCAGACCCTTGCCGAATCCGGATACAAAACTCATAGAGCGGTCATATTCTTCTGGACTCCATCTCTGAGAATCTGCCATGGACAATTCCTCCCAACAAAAGACTTGTAATGTTGGACTTATTATTACTCTTAGAGTGTTATAAATAGAAATACTAAATAACTATCCAACTTATAGGTTAAATCTATAAAATCCTGGAAAAGCATTGGAACCAGAATCCTCTTACCCCCTTCGGATGAAAAAAAAATCGCACAGCGGCTTCGACCATCCACAGCTCTGAGACCATGCGAAACTTTTGAGTTTGACCATCAATCGTGTCATTAGATCTAGCAAACTTCGCGTGAGTGAAGTAGTGAGATGTGTATGAAAAACCGAATACGATAGGTGTCGAGAGCGGCGTAAGGGGCGAATGTGTGCGAAAAACCGAACACGATGGTGCAGTAAATGGCATAAGAGGCGAATGAATGCGAAAAACCGAACACGATGGTGCAGTGGTGGCGCAAAAGGCGAATGAATGCGAAAAACCGAACACAATGGTGCAGTAAATGGCGTAAGAGCCGAATGAATGCGAAAAACCGAACACGATGGTGCAGTAAATGGCGCAAAAGGCGAATGAATGCGAAAAACCGAACACAATGGTGCAGTAAATGGTGTAAGAGACGAATGTGTGCGAAAAACCGAACACGATGGTGCAGTAAATGGCATAAGAGGCGAATGAATGCGAAAAACCGAACACAACAGCATGTTGCAGGCGGACTGCGAAGAATATGCTTTCGAAGCGTCAGCTTCGACGAACCAACGGGGTTCTCATCCCTCTGGAACGCGAAAAACCGCCCGAGGGCGGTTTTTCTATGTACGTCCCAGAAGGGATGCCGCCCGTTTGGGCGGACTGCGAAGAATATGCTCCCGAAGCGTCAGCTTCGACGAACCAACGGGGTTCTTATCCCTCTGGAACGCGAAAAACCGCCCGAGGGCGGTTTCTCTATGTACGTCCCAGAAGGGATTCGAACCCCTGACCGACGGCTTAGAAGGCCGTTGCTCTATCCAGCTGAGCTACTGGGACACGTATTTTTTCAAGCAAAAATTATAATATCATAAACAGAAAGTGAGTTCAACCTTTATTTCAGCTTTGTGGTAGTTGTAACTGGAAATAGGCATGCGGATCGCCGTTATAATTTGAGATCATGACATCGGGCTGCTCACCTCGCAGGCCTTATTTTTTTAGCGATCAGGGTTATGCTATAATCAACAAATATGAAATCGGTGCGAAAGGAGGTGTCCTTATAAAGGACTCCAACTCCACAGACCAAGACGCAAGAAATGTTATTCTGTTCCCCAAAACCCTCGATTACTACCAGATCCAGCTGACCGTGATGCTTGAGAACGAGCGGTACGGGGAAGCCAAGGAGCTGCTCGCCTTTCTTCTTCGCTGCGAGGGGCAGGATCAACGCCACTATGAAGAGTGGCAGGCCTTGCTGGAGTGGCTGGAGGCGGCTTTTCCATCCTCAGATGCAGGCAGCAGTGATGACCCCGAAGAAGATGGAGATGAAGCGGAGATGACCAGGCGCATGGTCCAGGACAAAATGGCGCAGGATGCAGGATACGCAGATAAGCTCCTGGATACAGTGATGAATGGTCCGCTGACGGAACAGACCGTGCTGGCGCTGGAGCAGCTGGCTTATCTGGACCGGCCGGAAGTGGATGATGCCCTGGCGGCGTGGATGAAGGAACGGCCGCTGCATCCGCTGCTGCAGTTCAGGGTGCTGCAGACCATGAGACGAAGAGGCGCGACCGGAACGGTGTCTCTGATCCGTGGCAGCGAGACCGTGAGCGTGGAAGTAGAGCATATTCCATTGGGCCCCGGTGAATATCCGGAGGTCATCCAGCAGGTGCTGGAGCGGGTTGCGGAGAAGACAGAAGTGCATGAGCCGACGCTGTATTATTTTGCGCAGGAGCTGTGGTCGCAGTTTATTATGGCGGTATACGGGACCAAGGATTATTATTCCATGCTGGATAATGAGGAATCGACCCTTGACATCTGGGCGGCCGCCCTTCAAGATACGGTATCGGTGAGCCTGAAGGGCGTTCGGGACGAAGAGAGCATCCGCTCCGCGTATGGAGTGACAGACACGATGCGCTTCCGCTACGAGCAGGCATGCCGGGCGATCCGCCAGTTTGTATCCGCAGGAATGGAGAATTAGGGCAGAGGGAACGCTTCCTCTTACCGTCTGCAAGGGTTTACCCTTGAAAAAGGAATTAATGTTGTTTATACTATAGTGGTTATTCGGGACGTGAGATTTGATCTGCGCCGACCACGTGAATTTTGGAGGGGAAAGCATAAATGAAAGCAACTTGGGAAAAAATAGAGAAGAACCTCGGCGTTCTAGACGTTGAGGTAGAAGCGGACCGCGTCGCGGCTGCGCTTGACAAGGCTTTTAATAAAGTGTCAAAGAAAGCGAACGTACCTGGTTTCCGTAAAGGTAAAGTGCCACGGCCGATTTTTGAAGCGCGTTACGGTGTGGAAAGCCTGTATCAGGATGCTATCGATATCCTTCTTCCTGAAGTGTACGGCGAAGCTGTAGAGCAAGCAGACATCTTCCCTGTAGACCGTCCTGAAATCGATATTGAGCAATTCTCCAAAGGTGAGTCGTTCAAATTCAAGGCGAGAGTAATTGTGAAGCCTGAAGTGAAGCTGGGCGACTACAAAGGGATCGAGGTTGCCGCTGTACCTGTAGAGGTTACAGAGGACGAGCTGAACGAAGAGCTGAAGCGTATGCAGGAGCGTCATGCGGAGCTGGCTGTTCTTGAAGAAGGACAAGCAGAGTCCGGCGACATCGCGGTTATTGATTTCGACGGATCGGTTGACGGTGTTCCTTTCGAAGGTGGACAAGCTGAGCGTTACTCCTTGGAGCTTGGAAGCAACAGCTTTATCCCTGGCTTCGAAGAGCAGGTCATCGGCATGGCGACTGGCGATTTCAAGGACGTAGAGGTGACCTTCCCAGAAGAGTATCATGCTGAAGAGCTTGCAGGTAAAGTTGCTGTCTTCAAGGTGAAGGTACATGAAATCAAGCGCAAGCAGCTGCCAGAGCTGGACGACGAATTCGCTAAAGACGTCAGCGAGTTTGACACGCTGGAAGAATACCAGGCTGACCTGAAATCCCAGCTGATGAAGCGTAAAGAGCAAGATGCTCAAGGCGTTCGCGAGAACGAAGCTGTGGAGAAGGCGTCTGCTAATGCAGAGATCGAAATTCCAGAAGCGATGATTCAGTCCGAAGTACAGAACATGATGCGTGACTTCGACAACCGTCTGCGTCAGCAGGGTATGAACCTGGATATGTTCCTGAGCTTCTCCGGACAATCCAAGTCCGATCTGGAAGGTCAAATGAAGGACGATGCTGAGAAGCGCGTTCGTAACAACCTGGTTCTGGAGCAAATCGCGAAGGAAGAGAACCTGGAAGTGAGCGAAGAAGAAATCAACGAGGAGCTTGGCAATATGGCTGAAACCTACAAGCGTCCGGTTGAAGAAATCCGCAGCATCCTTTCCGCGAACGGTTCCCTGGACAACCTGCGTGAAGAGCTGGTTCTCCGCAAGACGATTGATTTCCTGATTGAGAACAGCGTTGAGGGTCCTCCAGCACCGAAAGAAGAAGAGTCCACAGAAGAATAGAAACTGCTTATCGCAGTTAAGGATACGATGAGGCACGTGCTTTGTATAAAGACGTGCCTTATTTCTACCCTTTAACATCCAAAAACATACTAAATATGACATCAATTGGTCATCAATTGACAACAGCAGCTCCATACATATTGCAAGTTTTCGATCAGGATATTTTGAGCGGCATGTTCATACAATGTATACATGGTTAAAAAATGACATGAGACGTTGAACATGTTAGAATATCTTTTGTAACGCTGAAGTATAATTTTTCAAGGAAATGAGGTTGGTCGCATGAGTCTTGTGCCTATGGTTGTGGAACAAACCAGTCGGGGAGAGCGTTCGTATGACATATACTCCCGGCTGCTAAAGGATCGTATCATCTTCCTCAGCAATGCGATCGATGATGATGTAGCGAATCTGGTGATGGCTCAGCTGCTCTTTCTGGCTGCCGAGGATCCGGAGAAAGACATTCATCTGTACATCAATTCACCCGGTGGTTCTGTGACAGCCGGTATGGGTATATATGATACAATGCAATTTATCAAGCCTGACGTGTCTACGATTTGTGTAGGTATGGCAGCAAGCATGGGCTCACTTCTGTTAACGGCGGGAGCGCCGGGCAAACGCTATGCGCTTCAGAACAGTGAGGTCATGATTCACCAGCCGCTGGGCGGCATTCAAGGCCAGGCCTCCGATATTCAAATTCACGCTGACTGGATCATCAAGACGAGACAGAAGCTGAACCAGATCTATGTGGAGCGGACAGGACAGCCCCTTGAAAAAATTGAACGCGATACAGACCGTGACTTTTTCATGAGTGCGGAAGAAGCCAAATCCTACGGGATTATTGATGATGTATTGTCTTCGCCGATCAAATCTTAAGAGGTGGTAATAAGATGTTTAAATTCAATGATGACAAAGGGCAGCTGAAATGCTCCTTCTGCGGGAAGTCGCAGGAGCAGGTGCGCAAGCTGGTAGCTGGGCCCGGCGTTTATATATGTGACGAGTGTATCGACCTGTGCTCCGAGATCGTAGAGGAAGAGCTGGGGCATGAAGAAGAAGTAGATCTGAAGGATATTCCGAAGCCGCGGGAAATCCGCGGAATTCTGGATCAATATGTAATTGGACAGGAAGCAGCCAAGAAATCTCTTGCTGTTGCTGTATATAACCATTACAAGCGCATCAACACCCAGAGCAAGATTGAGGACGTAGAATTGCAGAAGAGTAACATTCTCTTGCTGGGACCTACAGGCTCTGGTAAGACTCTGCTTGCTCAAACGATGGCGAAGATTCTGAATGTACCTTTTGCTATTGCGGATGCTACCTCGCTAACTGAAGCGGGTTATGTAGGGGAAGATGTAGAGAACATCCTCCTGAAGCTGATTCAGGCTGCGGACTTTGATGTAGAGAAGGCGGAGCGCGGCATCATCTATATTGATGAGATTGATAAAGTGGCCCGTAAATCCGAGAATCCTTCCATTACCCGGGACGTTTCCGGGGAAGGTGTACAGCAGGCACTGCTGAAGATTCTGGAGGGCACGGTCGCATCGGTTCCGCCTCAAGGTGGCCGCAAGCATCCGCATCAGGAATTTATTCAGATTGATACTACGAACATTCTGTTTATTTGCGGCGGTGCCTTTGATGGCCTGGAGCAGTACATCAAGCGCCGGATCGGCAAGAAGGTCATTGGCTTCAATGCCACTACGACGGAAGGTCAGAAGGAGCTCAAGGCTGGCGAGTACCTGACGATGGCATTGCCGGAGGATCTTCTGAAATTTGGCCTGATTCCGGAGTTTGTCGGTCGTCTTCCAGTAATCTCTACCCTAGAGCCGTTGGATGAGCAGACTCTGGTTCGTATCCTCTCGGAGCCGAAGAATGCGTTGACGAAGCAGTACCAGAAGCTTCTGGAGCTGGATAACGTCAATCTGAAGTTCGAGCAGGAAGCGCTGGAGGCCATTGCCCGTGAAGCGATCAAGCGTAATACCGGAGCCCGCGGCCTGCGTTCCATTATTGAAGGCATTATGCTGGAGGTTATGTACGAGGTGCCGTCCCGTGACGATATTGCTGACTGTGTCATTACAGAGCAGGTCGTGAAGGACAAGGTTGTGCCGGAGCTGCAAAGCAGCAGTGACAAGAAGCAGGAAGAGAGCGCCTAATTCGGGTGCCCCTCACTTGACAATCAATTAAACGACAATTCTCCACTTCCACTCTTGGCACCGATTACTACGCCGAGTTGAGGAGTGGAGCTTTGCCGTTCTATGGGAGAGATTGATCCATGTTTTTGAGACAGGACACCAGGCCCGTAAAAGTGGGGAATCTCACAATTGGCGGGAGTAACGAAGTCGTTATCCAAAGCATGTGCACGACCAAAACTGCGGACGTCGAAGCAACCGTTGCCGAAATTCTTCGTCTGGAGGAAGCGGGCTGTCAGGTAGTCCGGGTCACCGTTAACAATGAGGAAGCGGCGGAAGCGATCAAGGAGATCAAGAAGCGCATTCATATTCCGTTAGTGGCAGATATTCATTTTAATTACAAGCTCGCCCTTCTGGCAATTGAGAACGGGATTGATAAGGTTCGGATTAACCCGGGTAATATCGGTAAGCGCTCCAAGGTGGAAGAGGTAGTCAAAGCCTGCAAAGCCAAGGGTATTCCTATTCGAATCGGTGTTAATGCCGGCTCTCTGGAGAACCATTTGCTGGAGAAGTACGGCTATCCGACTCCGGAAGCAATGGTGGAGAGCGCCCTGTACCATATCGGTATTTTGGAGGAGCTGGATTTCCACGACATTATTGTTTCTTTGAAGGCTTCAGACGTTCCGATGGCTATTGCGGCTTACACCAAGGCTGCGGAGGTCATTCCTTATCCGCTTCACCTGGGAATTACCGAAGCAGGTACGCTGTTCTCCGGCACCGTGAAGAGTGCGGCCGGATTGGGGGCGCTGCTGGCTATGGGCATCGGGAACACGGTGCGCATCTCGCTCAGCGCAGATCCTGTAGAAGAAATCAAAGTAGGGCGGGAACTGCTCAAGACCTTCGGTCTCATTTCTGATGCGCCAACACTGATCTCTTGTCCAACCTGCGGAAGGCTGGATATTGATCTGTTCTCGATCGCCGCAGAGGTGGAGGAGTATATTTCCAAGCTGAAGGTTCCGATTAAGGTGTCTGTCTTGGGCTGTGCCGTAAACGGCCCGGGCGAAGCAAGAGAAGCCGATATCGGTATTGCCGGAGCACGGGGCGAAGGCCTGCTGTTCCGCTATGGAGAAATGATTCGCAAAGTACCGGAAGAGACGATGGTTGAGGAACTGAAGAAGGAAATTGACCATATCGTTACCGTATATGAACAAACCGGAGAAATTCCGGGACGCAAGCATAAATTGGGTGTGTAAGCAGCCACTATAGCCGCCTGAATCGGGAGTCGCCGGTTCAGGCGGTTTTTATGTTTTCACAGATTTGATGAAGTGGTTTACTTTTACTTTCAAATATTCAGGCAATACTACCATATAAAAAGCTGTTGTTTTGAAAGTACAAAGGAGGAAGTGCTCATGAATCTGAATATCATCATTATGATGATTCAATTGTTTTTTGCTGTGATCATCGGAGTCTATTTCTGGAATCTTTTGCGAGGCCAAAAAAACAGTAAAACGGCAGTAGACCGGGAATCGCGCAAGGAGCTGGATAAGCTCCGCAAGCTGCGTTCCATTTCGCTGACCAAGCCGTTGGCAGAGAAGACGCGTCCGCAAAGTATGGACGATATTGTGGGTCAGAAGGACGGGCTGCGCGCCTTAAAGGCTGCTTTGTGCAGCGGTAATCCTCAGCATGTCATTGTTTATGGTCCACCGGGGGTGGGTAAAACGGCGGCAGCACGGGTAATTTTGGAGGAGGCCAAAAAAAATCCACAGTCACCCTTTAAATTTGATGCCAAGTTTACAGAGATTGATGCTACCACAGCCCGATTCGATGAAAGGGGTATTGCCGACCCGTTGATCGGCTCGGTGCATGACCCGATTTACCAAGGCGCCGGGGCAATGGGAGTAGCAGGCATTCCGCAGCCCAAGCCGGGTGCGGTGACGAAGGCGCACGGCGGTATTTTATTTGTGGATGAAATTGGCGAATTGCACCCGATCCAGATGAATAAGCTGTTAAAAGTACTCGAGGATCGTAAAGTGCTGCTGGAGAGCGCATACTACAACTCGGAGGATGTCAACACTCCGGCGTACATCCACGATATTTTTCAGAACGGACTTCCGGCGGACTTCCGTCTTGTTGGGGCGACGACCCGCTCTCCGGAGGAGATTGCGCCGGCGCTGCGCTCCCGCTGTATGGAAATATTTTTCCGTCCGCTGCTGCCGGAGGAGATCGGGCGGATCGGCGAGGATGCCATTCAGAAGATTGGACTGCAGCCATCGCCGGAAGCGGTGGAAGTGGTCAAGCGGTACTGCACGAACGGCCGGGAAGCTGTGAATATGATTCAGATGGCAGGCGGCATTGCGATGTCCGAAAAAAGGGATGCGCTTCGCGCTGCCGACGTCGAGTGGGTGGCCGGCAGCAGCCAGCTGCAGCCGCGTCCGGACCGCAAGGTGCCGGAGCGTCCGCAGATCGGGCTGGTCAACGGGCTTGCGGTGTACGGTCCCAATATGGGGGCGCTGCTGGAGATTGAGGTGTCTGCTGTACGTGCCGAAAAAGGCGCCGGAACATATAATATTACAGGCGTCGTGGATGAAGAGGAGCTCGGAGGAGGCTCACGGAAGCTGCGCCGCAAGAGTATGGCGAAGGGCTCCATCGAGAACGTGCTGACCGTTTTGGGCTATATGGGCTTTCAGCCTAAAGCGTATGAGCTGCATATTAATTTTCCGGGCGGCACGCCGATTGACGGCCCCTCGGCAGGCATTGCAATGGCTACAGCCATCGTATCTGCGATCAAAGGAATTCCGGTAGACAACAAAACCGCTATGACGGGAGAAATCAGTATTCATGGCAGTGTCAAGCCGATTGGCGGCGTCATTGCCAAAGTGGAGGCGGCTTTTCAGGCTGGTGCCACTACGGTCATTATTCCGAAGGATAACTGGCAGAGCCTGTTTGAGGATTTGGACGGACTGCGGGTCATTCCGGTGGAGACGGTGGATGAAGTGTTTGCACACATTTTTGGCGTAGAGGCGGCGCGGGAGCTGCTCCATCAGCCGGCAGTGGAGGTCTTTCCTCCGTCTGCTGCATCCCTGCTTCAGGCATCGGTACAGCGTCCAAACCAGGTGACAGACGCAGGAGGCTGTTAGGCGACGCGCCGTTGGTTTTTTATATGAACATTTGATAAAATAAGATTCGTGTCAACATTGAGAGCCATTGGAGGTGTGAAAGCGATGGGACCCCATAAGTCGAAAGATCGTCGTTTTCCTTTGCTGCCTTTACGAGGACTGCTGGTTTATCCAAGCATGGTGCTTCATTTGGATGTAGGGCGGGAGAAATCGGTAAAGGCCCTGGAGAAGGCGATGGTGGAAGATAATCTGATTCTCCTCTGTTCTCAATCCGAAGTGAACATTGAAGAGCCTACGCAGGAAGACATATTCAGAATCGGCACGATCGCCAACGTAAGGCAGATGCTGAAGCTTCCGAACGGGACCATACGAGTTCTGGTTGAAGGTATGGAGCGCGCGGAAATTATAGAATATACGGACAACGAGGAGTTCTATGAGGTTCTGGCACGGGAGCTGCCGGAGGAAGAGAATGATGATTTCGAGGTTTCCGCTCTCATGCGGACGGTGCTGAGCCAGTTTGAGAATTATATCAATCTTTCCAAAAAGGTGACGCCGGAGACGCTCGCCGCGGTATCGGACATTGATGAGCCTGGACGTCTGGCCGATGTCATTACGAGCCATTTGTCTTTGAAGATCAAGGATAAGCAGGAGATCCTGGAGACGATTGATGTACGTAAGCGGCTGGAGAAGCTGCTGGATATTCTCAATAATGAGCGGGAAGTGCTGGAGCTCGAGCGGAAGATTAACCAGCGCGTTAAGAAGCAGATGGAGAAGACGCAGAAGGAGTACTACCTTCGGGAGCAGATGAAAGCGATCCAGAAGGAGCTTGGAGACAAGGAAGGCCGCACCGGTGAGGTTGAGGAGCTGCGCAGCCAGCTGCAGGACCTGGAGCTGCCGGAGGCTGTCCGCGAGAAGGTGGAGAAGGAAATCGACCGTCTGGAAAAAATGCCTGCCAGCTCCGCAGAAGGTGGAGTAATCCGCAACTATGTGGACTGGCTGCTGGCATTGCCGTGGACGTCCGAAACCGAGGATGACCTTGACATCAAGAAGGCGGAGCAGGTGCTGGATGAGGATCACTACGGACTGGAGAAGCCGAAGGAGCGGGTGCTGGAGTATTTGGCCGTGCAGAAGCTCGTCAAAAAGCTGAAGGGTCCCATTCTTTGTCTGGTCGGACCTCCCGGCGTAGGTAAAACGTCCCTCGCGCGCTCCATCGCCCGTTCACTGGAGCGGAAGTTTGTTCGTATTTCCCTGGGCGGCGTACGGGACGAGGCCGAAATTCGCGGTCACCGCCGGACTTATGTAGGAGCCATGCCGGGACGTATTGTCCAAGGCATGAAGACGGCAGGCTCCAGAAATCCGGTGTTCCTGCTGGATGAGATTGATAAGATGGCCAGCGATTTCCGGGGAGATCCGGCTTCAGCTTTGCTGGAGGTGCTGGATCCGGAGCAGAACAACACCTTTAGTGACCATTTTGTTGAGCTTCCTTTCGATCTGTCCCAGGTGATGTTTGTCACGACAGCCAATGCCCTGCATACGATTCCGCGTCCGTTGCTGGACCGGATGGAGGTGCTGTATATCCCGGGCTATACTGAGCTTGAGAAGCAGCAAATCGCCACGCGCTACCTGCTGCCGAAGCAGAAGCGGGATCATGGCCTGGAGCCGGACCAGCTGCACCTGGAGGAAGACGCGCTGCTGAAGGTGATCCGGGAGTATACCCGGGAATCGGGCGTGCGTAACCTGGAGCAGCAGATCGCAGCGCTGTGCCGCAAAACAGCCAAGAAGATCGTGACAAGTGAGCCGGGTGTCATTACAATTACAGCAGAAGACATCAAGGAATACCTCGGTGTACCGAAATTCCGCTATGGCATGGCTGAGCTGGAGGATCAGATCGGCAGCGTAACGGGGCTGGCCTGGACCGAGGTCGGCGGAGACACTCTAACCATTGAGGTTACAGTCGTACCGGGCTCCGGGAAGCTGACCCTGACCGGCAAGCTGGGAGACGTTATGAAGGAATCTGCTCAAGCGGCCTTCAGCTATACGCGCTCGAAGGCCGGAGAGCTCGGGATTCAAGATGATTTCCATGAGAAGCTGGACGTCCATATTCATATTCCGGAGGGAGCGATCCCGAAGGATGGACCTTCAGCCGGCATTACAATAGCGACTGCACTCATCTCCGCTTTAACGAAGCGCCACGTCAACCGCGCTGTGGCGATGACGGGAGAAATCACCCTGCGCGGACGGGTATTGCCGATCGGAGGGCTGAAGGAGAAATCCCTGGCAGCTCATCGTGCAGGCTACAAGAAGATTCTGCTCCCCAAAGACAATGAACGCGATCTGCGTGAAATACCGGACAGTGTAAAGAATGATGTGGAGTTTGTTCCGGTATCTCACATGGATCAAGTGCTGCAGCATGCGCTTGTTGAACAGGCGGGACTGCACTAGAGAGGAATTTACTGCATATGAAAGTTAATCAAGCCGAATTTGTAATCAGCGCTGTCCGACCTGAACAGTATCCTGATGACGCCTTGCCAGAGATTGCTCTGGCAGGGCGTTCCAATGTGGGGAAGTCTTCCTTGATCAACACCTTGATCACGAGAAAGAACCTGGCCCGGACAAGCTCAACGCCAGGCAAAACCCAGCATCTGAACTACTACCGGATTGAAAATGGCCTTTATTTCGTCGACGTTCCGGGCTATGGCTACGCCAAAGTGTCCAAGACCCAGCGTGCCGCCTGGGGAGCCATGATTGAGCGTTACATGCTGGAGCGCGATGTGCTCAAGCTGGTGCTGCTGGTCGTGGATCTCCGCCATCCGCCTTCCAAGGATGATGTCAGTATGTATGATTGGCTGCAGCATTATGACCGCCCGATCTGTGTGGTAGCGACCAAGGCGGATAAAATTCCGCGCAGCCGGTGGCAGAAGCATATCAAGGTTGTGAAAGAAACGCTGGGCTTTCGAAAGGATCATCAGCTGGTCATGTTTTCATCGGAGACGGGGATGGGTAAAGATGAATTATGGAGTATTATTCAGTCCCATATTCACGAATAGGGCAGGGATACGGTGAATTTTCAGTAGGATTTGAAGGATGTCGCTGAAATTCCTGCGTAAAACGAACCTAAAAGCGTTTTTTTATGAAATATGATGAATAATCTCCGTTCAATCACAAGAAAATCTTTGGCGTCTGCTGTATAATGGACCTAAGGATTGTTAAAAGAATTGAGGAGATTTTTATGGCTCATAAGATAGCCACAGAATATGTTAACGCCACCATGCAAATGACGGATGTTCAAATGGATCAATTCCTCCAAGGAAAGAGAGGTTCCACCCTGCAAATGCGGGTCGGGGTCTTAGAAGGCGGAGGGCATGCAATCATGCTCGAAGATGAAAGCGGGGAAGAAGTTCATTTGCCTTTTGAGCGCAGAAATGGCATGTATGTCTGTGAGTTATCGTGCCGACTGGTAACCCCTAAACTGACCAACGAGGTCCGCAAGCTGTTTGCGGCATTCAAGGGCAGCGGACGGGTTAACCGGATTTACCGAGGATTTACGATGAGCTATGACTACCATGAAGGCACGGTACAACGGATCGCCCAATTGGCAGACGGAGAATGCAGCCTGGTGTATGAGCACAAGGATACAGCCGGAGAGCTGGAGCGTCTGTTTCAGAGTCACGCAGCAGAAGTCGAGATCAAGGTCATCCAGGACCGGGTGAATGCCCTGTTGGATGAGCGGCTGAAGTCTACATCCATGACACATACCCGGAACATTGATGAGCAGCTACGCCTTTATAATCATCGCTTATTCATATTAGAAGCCTAACACTTACTATGCCTTGCGGCTTACCGCAGGGCATTTTCTTTGACCATGTAAAGACATTTCTGACTTTCTGACGCGGTTTGTTAATTTTAATGGACGGTGTAGCAAGGAACCGGGAATATTCATATGCTGGTCTGTAAAATAATTATCTCTTCTTTTTTTAAGAAATGTGTTGCAATTCGCCGTCATAGATGTTATTTTTAATCTCGTTGAAAAGAATATAGGAACCAGGATTCACTCAGGACATGTAATGTTGCGAGAGATTATTCCCTCGGGAAGTGAATGACGTAGGTCCTAGCGGATGAAATTTTTCAAACATTTTATTCCTAGGAAGGGGGAAACCGGAAGATGGAATACTCTACTTTCGGAAGACACGTTGCTGTTGATACTTGGGGAGTTGACTTCGAACTACTGAACAATGCGGAATACCTGCAGTCTCAGATGGTGGAAGCTGCTGAAGCCTGCGGAGCAACGGTACTGTCCGTACAGTCCAAGCAATTTGAACCACAAGGTGCAACGGTGCTTGTGCTGTTGTCGGAAAGCCATCTCTCTATTCATACTTACCCTGAGAGAGGTTTTGCTGCGATTGACTGTTATACCTGCGGAGAAACAGTGGATCCGCAATTGGCCATTGATTACCTGGTATCCGCACTGAAACCTGAGAAATGCTACGCCAAGAAGCTTGTACGCGGACTGGGCGAGATGAAGGTCGAAACTCCTGATATGAAGCAGGCTGAACTGGTGTAAATCACCATCCAAATGTGTATAGAAATAACCATGGAATATTCCATGGTTATTTATTTTATGGAATCTGCAGCAGATCTGACCATTTCCCTGACCTTGCATATCTTGGCTTGAAACTTACCACAATAGTACAGGAAGGTCAGTGCATTTAGGCAGCAGATGAAGAAGATGGCGATTTCATAAACATTTCATAAAAGCAACAAGCCTATTCGACATACTATGATATAATTATTTATGGCTATAAAAGATCTGGAACACATCATTTATTAGGCAGGTGAACATCCATGCACATCGTCGTTGTTGGGTTGAATTACCGCACGGCGCCTGTTGCGGTCAGAGAACGTTTTGCCTTCGCGGAGCAGGATCTCCCTGAGGCGCTTGCACAGCTGAAATCGACCAAGAGCGTACTGGAGGGCGTCGTTGTCGCCACCTGCAACCGGACAGAAATCTATGTGGTGGTTGACCGTCTTCATATGTGCGGATATTTTATTCGCAGCTTTATGGAGAAGTGGTTTGGCATCCCGCGTGAGGAATTTACGAAACACTTATATATATACGAAGAAGAACAGGCGATCTCGCACTTGTTTAAAGTAACCTCCGGCCTGGATTCCATGGTGATCGGCGAAACTCAGATTCTCGGTCAGGTCCGCAATGCCTTCCTGAAAGCTCAAGAGGAGAAGGCGACAGGCACTTGGTTCAATATGCTGTTCAAGCAGGCGATCACGCTTGCCAAGAAAGCCCACGCAGAAACCTCCATCGGAGAGAGTGCTGTTTCGGTCAGCTATGCAGCGGTGGAGCTGGGCAAGCGGATTTTCGGCACGTTTCACCATAAGAAGGTCATGATTCTTGGCGCCGGCAAAATGAGTGAGCTGACGGTAAAGCATCTTTATGCCAATGGTGCTGCCGAGGTGATTGTAGCAAACCGGACTTTGGCTCGCGCTGAAGAGCTGGCTGATCGCTTCAAGGGCACTCCATGCACGATGACGGAGGCCATGAGCCGTCTGGGTGAAGTGGATATTATCATCAGCTCTACTGGAGCCAATGATTATGTGCTGGGTCCATCGCTTGTCAAGCAGAGCATGATGAAGCGGAAGTCCAAGCCCTTGTTTATGATCGACATTGCGGTACCGCGTGACATTGATCCTTCTGTCGGAGACGTAGAGAACGTATTTCTGTACGACATTGACGATCTGGAGGGAATCGTGGAGAGCAACCTCGAAATGCGGCGTTCGGAAGCCGTGAAGATCGAGCGGATGATTGAGGAAGAGATGGCCAATTTCTATCAATGGCTGAAGACGCTTGGGGTAAGACCTGCGATCCGCGCTCTTCAAGACAAGTCTACCGGCATCTATGAAGAGACGCTGGAAAGCTTGTTTAACAAGCTTCCCGAGCTGGACGACCGTCAGCGTAAGGTCATCCGGCGCCTGACGAAGAGCATCGTGAATCAGATGATGCATGATCCCATCAACCGGATTAAAGAGATGACAGGCGGTAAGCAAGCTCCGGAGGCACTGGAGTATTTCACCCAGATTTTTGCCCTGGAGGATCTGGTTCACGAGCAGGAGCAGGGGGCAAAGCGGAAGACTCCGGTTCAGGCACAGGTGAAGGAAAATGACACTGTTGTCCGTAAGGACGATCCGCTGGTGAAGGAGCGCAAGAGTATTCAGGCTCCTTTTGCTCCAGCTGTTCTGTAAGGCGGTGAAGACATATGCCGCTCAATTATATGTATGATATTGGCATTTATATCTATGCCCTGAGCCTACTGTTTTACATTTCGGATTGCGTCCATCGCAATCGGACAGCAAAGCGGACCGGCGCGGGGCTTCTTGCCGTTGCTTTTGCCGTGCAGCTGCTGGTGACGGGCGTGAGGCTGTTCGGGGATTCAGCGCTGCCGGTGCTGACAACCTTCGACTTTTTGCTATTCTGTTCGTTAAGTCTGACATTGACCTCGCTGGTCATTACGTTTATGAAAAGGGCAGACCTGGCTCCTGTCATACTCGGCATAGCAGGCTTTTGTGTCACCGTGTTTAACCGCATGATCATTACGACAGGCTTCAAGCCGATGGAAATGTGGGACATGTGGAGCTCGGTGAAGGGCCTGCTGGTGCTGCATATTACACTGGCAAGTGTCAGCTTCACTGCCCTTATGGTGGGGGCGGCCTTTGCGGGGATGTATCTCTTTTTGCACAGCAGGCTCAAAACGAAGAAATGGAACAGCCTCATTCGCAGGCTCCCGAGTCTGGAAATGCTCGACCGCTATTCCTATGCGGCTATTCTGTTCGGGATTTTACTGCTCGTGCTGTCTCTAACAATTGCGGTCATCTCGTTGATTCAGGAAGGGCAGCTGTCATTGCTCTGGGATTTGAAAGTGATAACGACCTTTATTGTGCTCTGCGTATATCTGAATTATTTCGTAAGGAGGACCATTCAGCGCAGATCGGGGCTGGAAACAGCGAGATGGGCCTTGATCGGCCTTGTCTTTATCGTTATTAACTTTCTGCTGAATGCCTGGTCGGGATTTCATGGATGGTCGGGGGTGTAATGGGGTTTGGTCCGATACGTTCCGGTAATGCTGAATTGTGAAGGAAAGTCCTGCGTCATTGCAGGTGGAGGAGCGGTTGCGGAACGAAAGGCTAGCAGCCTTCTGCAGGCCGGTGCCTCCGTACATATTATTAGTCCTGATGTCACGCCCCGTCTGGCAGCAATGGCTGATGAAGGCAGCGTGAGGTGGAGTGAGCGGGCTTATCAGCCCGGAGATCTGGAAGGCGCATTTCTGGTATATGCGGCTACAGAGCATGAAGAGGTCAACCACCTGATTGCGGAGGAGGCAAGAAGCCTCGGAACGCTGGTAAACATAGCCCATCATGGAGAGGCCGGTGATTTCATCAGCCCGGCGGTGCTCCGGCGGGGGCGGCTGACGCTTGCCGTAACTACAGCAGGGGCGGGCCCGCTCGCTTCTGTTCAGCTATGCAGGCATTTAGAGAGTGAGCTCGGGAGCTCCTTTGATCTTTATCTGGAGTTTCTATATGAGCTTCGTCAGGGAATCAAGAAGCAGGTGAAGACCCCTTCAGAGCGGCATCGCCTGATGCGGGCTATACATGAGCAGGATCTATGGCTTGACATTGAGCGTGGAGATTTTATTCCCTGGACTCCGGCGCAAATACAAAACTGGATTACAGACAATCAGGAGGCGGAATGATGAGAACCATCGTAGTGGGAAGCAGACAGAGTGCTCTGGCACTTACGCAAACGGGACAGGTGATCGACGATTTGACCCGGCTGTGTAAGGAGCATGGGCTTGAATATACATTTGAGGTACAGAAAATCGTGACCAAAGGCGACCGCATCCTGGATGTGACGCTGTCCAAGGTTGGAGGGAAGGGTCTGTTCGTTAAGGAAATCGAGCAGGCGTTGATCGATGGCAGCATTGATATGGCAGTGCACAGCATGAAGGACATGCCGTCCGTGCTTCCGGAGGGCTTAACGACAGGGGCGGTCCCGAAACGCAAGGACCCTCGGGACTGCCTGATTTCTCATATTGCGGGCAGCCTGGATGAGCTTCCTGAAGGCGCAAAGGTAGGGACAAGCAGCTTGAGAAGATCGAGCCAGCTGAAGGCGTATCGCCCGGATCTGCAGATTGAATGGATCAGGGGGAATATTGATTCACGCCTGCGGAAGCTCCAGAACGGAGAGTTCCAAGCGATTATTCTGGCGGCAGCCGGTCTGCAGCGCATGGGCTGGGAGGATGTCATTACAGCTTATCTTCCCTCTGATATTTGCCTGCCTGCGGTAGGCCAAGGCGCGCTCGGCATTGAATGCCGGACAGAGGATGAAGACCTACTGGCATTGCTGAAGCTCTACAATGATGACGATACAGCGCAAACGGTCGCAGCGGAGCGCAGATATTTGTATGAGCTGAACGGCGGATGCCAGGTGCCGATTGGCGCGCATGCGGTCTGGATGGACGCCCCGGAGGGACATGCGCAGGAGGGACAAAGAATCATTCAATTGACTGGAATGGTCGGCTCGCCGGACGGGGAGCGCATCTTGAAAGAAAGCTCTATGGGAGTGGAGCCGGATAGCTTGGGCATCCAGGTTGCAGATTTGTTGAAATCTGGCGGTGCCGAGGAGATATTGTCACAGGTTAGGGGATGAAGAAGCATGACGGGGAAGGTTTATCTGGTCGGAGCTGGACCGGGCGATGCGCGTTTGATTACGGTGAAAGGGAAGGACTGTCTGGAACAGGCCGATGCCGTTGTCTATGACCGGTTAGCTTCTCCGCGGTTGTTACGGTGGCTGCAGCCGGGGGTACAAAAGATTTATGTCGGCAAGCTTCCGGATCGCCATACCATGAAGCAGGAGGAAATCAACCAGCTGCTGGTGGATTTGGCTCTGGAGGGGAAGACGGTGGTGAGGCTCAAGGGAGGAGATCCCACGATCTTCGGACGCGTGGGGGAAGAAGCCGAGCTGTTATATAAGCACGGAATCCCTTTCGAGATTGTACCCGGCATTACTTCTTCGATCAGTGTTCCTGCATATGCCGGGATTCCCGTAACCCATCGGGACCTGGCCTCATCTTTATCGATTATTACCGGCCATGAAAGCCCGGATAAGCTGGACCGAATGATTCAATGGGACAAGGTGACTCATGCAACCGGAACGCTCATCTTTATGATGGGCGTTGCCAAGATCGGTTACATCAGTCGTCAGCTGATGCTTCATGGCAAGCCGCCGGAAACACCCGTAGCCTTGATCCGCTGGGGAACGAGGGCAGAGCAGGATACCCTGGTCGGAACGCTTCAGGATATTGAAGAGAAGGTGAACGCACTGCGGTTTGAGCCTCCTGCTGTTATTGTAGTCGGAGAAGTTGTACACCAGCGCTCTCGTTTGAAATGGTCAGAGCAGCTTCCGTTGTTCGGCAAGCGCATTCTGGTAACCCGTTCCCGGAAGCAGGAAAGTCTGCTTGTGAAGCGGATTGAAGAGCTGGGCGGAGAGCCGTATGAATTTCCGGTCATTGAGATGGTCATGCCTTCACCCGGCAAGCTGCAGGAAATCAGTCGCGCTTTGGAGCAGCTTCAGACGTATGCTTGGGTGTTTTTCACAAGCGTGAATGGAGTAGAGTATTTCTTCCGCCATCTTAATGCTTCCGGGCAAGATATCAGGTCTCTCGCGGAAGCACGGATTGCCGCAGTCGGCCCGGCAACGGGAGCCGCGCTTCGCGAGCGGGGCATTGCTGCAGAGGTGCTGGAAAGCCGCTTCCAGGCTGAGGGACTGATTGACGCCTTTGCCGGGGAATTGCAGCCTGGACAGGCGGTGCTGCTCCCCCGGGGTGATCTGGCCCGAGACTGGCTTCCCGGCCAATTGCGAGACATGGGGCTCCAGGTGACGGATCTTCCGATTTATGAGACAGTCATGCCCGAAGAGGAAGATGAGGAGCTGCTGCGGCTGCTGCAGGAAGGCGGTATTCATGCGGTGACCTTCACCAGCTCATCCACGGTGACTCATCTGCTGGCGATGCTGGAGCGCATGGGTGTCCAAAGCCCGGTTCAGCTGTTAGAGGGCGCAGCTGCCGCCTGTATTGGACCGATTACGGCCGATACGGCTCAGCAAGCGGGACTGAAAGGGTTGATTCTCGCTAAGGAAGCGACCATCGAGAGCCTGGTAGAGGCACTCTGTGAGTGGAATAAAGATGAACCGAGACGATTTCGGGATTAACATACAGCTATGGAGGGATTGGACATGAGTTTTCCGATAGTAAGGCATCGCCGTTTGCGCCGGACTGCTGCGATTCGCAGTATGGTCCGCGAGAACGTACTTCATGTGGAGGATTTGATCCAGCCGATATTCGTTGCACACGGCAGCGGAATCAAGAATGAAATATCTTCCATGCCGGGCGTGTATCACTTTTCACTGGACACCTTGAAGCCAGAGGTGGATGAGATTGCGGCGCTGGGAATCCCGGCAGTGTTGCTGTTCGGCATTCCGGAGAGCAAGGACGAGGTGGGCAGCTCCGGCTTTGACGAGCAGGGCATTGTCCAGGAGGCGACTCGTCTGATCAAGTCGTGGTATCCGGATCTGATGGTCATTGCCGACACCTGTCTGTGTGAGTTTACGGATCACGGTCACTGCGGCATGGTGCACACCTATGAACGTGAGGGACAGCTGTGCGGAGATGTCATGAATGATGAATCGCTGGAGCTGCTTGCGCGAACGGCCGTCTCCCAGGCGAAGGCAGGGGCGGACATTATTGCTCCATCCAATATGATGGACGGCTTTGTTCAGGCCATCCGATCGGCACTGGATGAAGAGGGCTTTGAGCATATTCCAATCATGTCGTATTCGGTCAAGTATGCCTCTGCGTTTTACGGCCCGTTCCGGGAGGCGGCGGATTCAGCTCCGCAGTTTGGCGATCGAAAGACGTATCAGATGGATCCGGCTAATAGCCGTGAAGCACTGCGGGAAGCAGAGACCGATGTGCTTGAAGGTGCAGATATGCTGATGGTGAAGCCGGGCCTCGCCTATCTGGACATCGTTCGCCAGCTTCGGGATCAATTCGACCTGCCGCTGGTGGTGTACAATGTAAGCGGAGAATATTCCATGGTCAAGGCAGCCTCGATGCAGGGCTGGATTGATGAGAAGGCGATCGTTATGGAAAAGCTAACCGGCATGAAGCGCGCGGGTGCGGATATGATCATTACGTATTTTTCCAAGCAGGCAGCAGGCTGGCTCCGTCAGCGTTAAGAGGCTTGGCATGAATGGCACAAATCGTCTTCCAGACAGTTAGGAGTGAATTGAAATGAATCAACACCAACGCAAGGAAGAAGCATCGCGTAATGCTTTTGAGGAAGCGAAGCAATACATCCCAGGTGGTGTGAACAGTCCGGTCCGGGCTTTTAAATCGGTAGGCTTGACGCCCATCTATATGGATCGCGGCGAAGGCAGCCGGGTGTATGACATTGATGGCAACTCTTTTATTGATTATGTAGGCTCATGGGGTCCGCTCATTATGGGGCACGCGCATCCTGCCGTTGTCGATGTCCTGCGGGATACGGCAGTAAAAGGCACGAGCTTTGGTGCGCCGACGCTTCTGGAAACCGAGATGGCGAAGCTCGTCTGTGAGCGGGTACCGTCGATTGAGGTAGTTCGAATGGTCAATTCCGGGACGGAAGCGACCATGAGCGCAATTCGCTTGGCGAGAGGCTATACCGGACGTACCAAAATTATCAAATTCGAAGGCTCCTACCATGGTCATGCCGACAGTCTTCTGATCAAGGCCGGCTCTGGCATTGCAACTCTGGGGCTGCCGGACAGTCCGGGCGTTCCGGAATCGGTAGCTACGAACACGATCGCCGTCCCTTACAACGATCTGGAGTCTATCGAGCTGGCGT
This sequence comes from Paenibacillus algicola, assembly GCF_005577435.1. NCBI lineage: Bacteria > Bacillati > Bacillota > Bacilli > Caryophanales > Paenibacillaceae > Paenibacillus > Paenibacillus algicola. The sequence continues at coordinate 1,388,393 of NZ_CP040396.1, forward strand.
TTGAGCGGTTTGGAGAAGAAATTGCCGCTATTATTGTGGAGCCGGTGGCGGGCAACATGGGTGTCGTTCCGCCGGCGGTAGGCTTTCTGGAAGGCTTGAGAAGGGTGACCTCCCAGTACGGCAGCCTGCTCATATTCGATGAAGTGATGACCGGCTTCCGGGTAGACCTTCACTGTGCGCAGGGGCGTTACGGAGTCACACCGGACCTGACCTGCCTTGGCAAGGTCATTGGCGGTGGACTGCCTGTAGGCGCGTACGGCGGCCGCAGAGAGATTATGGAGCAGATCGCACCGGCGGGGCCGATCTATCAGGCCGGAACGTTGAGCGGCAATCCGCTGGCTATGGCAGCCGGGTATACGACACTGTCGCTGCTTACCCCTGAAGTATATGCCCAGCTTGAAGAGCGGGGAGCACGTCTGCAAGCTGGCTTCGAGCGCAATAGCCGGGAGCTTGGCATTCCATTGACGATTAACCGGGTAGGTTCGATGGTATGTCCGTTCTTTACGGAGAAGGAGGTCGTAAATTTCGACACCGCGAAGACAAGCGACTTGTCGAGATTCACCTCATACTTTGCCGGTATGGTGCATGAGGGCATCAGTGTACCTCCTTCCCAGTTTGAAGGCATGTTCATTTCGGCTGCGCACAGCGTGGAGGATATTGACGCTACTATTGAAGCCAACTACCGCGCGCTGCAAAGCCTGTGAGCCTCTACCAAGGTGCCTGGCTGCGCCGGGGCGAATGGCTGGAGCTGACACCCGGCAAGGTGCTAACGGCTGCAAGTGACCGTGAATCGGCAACGGAGGCTTGGCTCAAGGAGCAGCTCGGGATGCCTGAGAAGCTGATACGCTGCCTGAGAAGTGAGGGTGCGCTTCAGTGGCGCGGAGACCGTCTCCGTCTGCAGCTGTTTCCTGCCGTTGCGGCCGGGATTGAGCCGCGGTGCGCAGAGCTCGACATTTTGTATGAGGATGATTTCTGCCTGGTGGTCAACAAGCCGGCCGGGATGGCAGTCCATCCGGACTCCTCGAGCTCGGAGCTGACCTTGAATCACGCGGTAGCCTGGCATTTTCATACCCATGGCACCAAGGCCGCTGTCCGTCATGTCCATCGACTGGATAAGGATACCACGGGGCCGGTGCTGTACGGCAAGAATGAATTTGCTCTCCTGAAGCTGGATGAGGCGATGCGGAACAAAGAAATCGTACGCAGATATGCTGCACTGGTGCAGGGAGTCGTGTCTCACAAGCTGAAGGTTATTGATCTGCCTATCGGCAAAGACCGGCATCATCCTAAGCGGCGCAGAGTATCACTGACCGGACAGCATGCCGTGACGCGAATCCTCTCGGTAGAGCCGTATCGGCAAGCAAGCCTCCTGTTCTTGAGTCTGGAGACGGGGCGGACCCACCAGCTTCGGGTGCATCTCAGCCATATGGGACATCCTATTTTGGGCGATCCGCTGTATGGTGCCTCGTTTGGCAGCTTCCAGCGTCAGGCGCTTCATGGAGCGGAGCTTTCCTTCAGGCATCCGTTAACCGGAGAAGAGCTGCTTCTGGAGGCACCCTGGCCGCAGGATTTAATGGAGCTGAAGGAGCTTGTTCAGCAGGAGAGATGAATGATGATTTGAGACCGCTGCGGCGGTCTTTTTTTATGTTCTGGCTTCCATCTCGCTCAAAACAGGCATGCCCGCCCGTTCACGGCATATAGATTAAGGGAGTGACCATAACGGGCTCATGCCGCGGAATTGCCGCGGATAGTATACGCCAAAAAGGAGGACATTCCCGTGTTCGACCAGTCCTACGGATTGCGGTTTGATATTTACGAGCGCATCATTTTAGCGGAAGATCTGCCGGGAATTGAAGAGCTGGAGGAGGCTGAGCTGATTCCTCATATCCAGGTGATTCACCAGGGAGAGCAAGCTGCCCTGCGGGGTCATCTGCTGTTAGCCGGACTGTACAAGGGGGACACCCCGGAGCAGGAAACCGAGCCGCTGGAGCATTGGATTCCCGTTGAGATCACGGTTCCGATGAATCGGGTTTCCTCGCTGGAGGACATTGCCGTCGAGATTGAGAATTTTGATGTTGATGTGCTGTCCAAGCGAGGGTTAAACATTACCGGTGTGTTGTCCTTAAAAGGAATCCAAGGCGGGGTGCAGGGCTACGGCAGCGACCAAGCCTGGCAAGATGAAGAAATTTCGGTCGTACATGCTCCTGCAGATTCGCAACAGCAGGAGGAAGAAGCACGCCGCGAAGCCTCACAGGAGGTGTATACGGCCAATTCTTTTGAGGCAGTGAACGAGCCTGCAGCAGCGGAGCCTGAGCTTGAGGCTGTCCCGAGAGGGGCGGCAGAGACCACAAACGAATCAAAGGCGGACTCCACTCCCCTGACGGCAGAGAGCACTCAAGCTGACGCTGCAGCGCCGGTGCCGAGTGTATGGAGCTTTGAGCGTCAGCAATCCGGCTGGCCGGAGGAGCTTCAGGACGAAGAAAGGCAGGATGAGAAAGAAACTGCCGAGCCGGAGCAGGCTGCGGAGACTGTAGAACATACTCCAGATACCTTGGAAACCGAGGCTGAACAGCCGGAAACGATCGCGCTGGAGGGAGGCATTCAGGAAAGCGCAGAGCTGCAGGAGGAAGAAGTGCCCGCGAAGCCGGAGCTTAAGGTGGCCTTCAGCAGCAAAAACAGTACGGTTAGCAGCACTGGCAGTGCAGGCTTCTCCTCATTGCTGCATCCCGGCCGTCTGACTTCGGAAGGAGAAGCGGCTTCCATTCCTGCGGAAGAGCCAGCAGCGAATGAGCCTGAGCGGCAAGCAGGAGAGGACGTGCAATGGAAGTCCTTGTTCCTGGGAGCACGGCAGGAAGAAACGCCGTTCCGAAAGGTTCGCTTATGCATTGTGCAGAGGGAAGAGACGCTGGAGGGCATTGCAGAGCGCTACCAGCTGAGTCCGCGCGAGCTGCTGCTATATAACCGCTTGTCGGAGCAGAGTGTCGAAGAGGGGCAAATTTTGTACATCCCGTAGCTGGCCTGAACCGTTGATGGAATGCTTATGCGGCAGTTGCTTATTAAAAGCTGTTTCCCTGGGGATTTTTATGCCTGGTGGGGAACAGCTTTTTGCTGTGTTAGGACGGTTTAATTCGGTGCTGCTTCGTCATAAAGCGGCCCTGCCGTTTTCTCACAGCGGCGGTACCTGCAAAGATTGACGGTCATGCCTTAAAAAGGTTATAGTATCTATAGCCAAATTCAAAAAGCAGTAACCCCATACCATCATCAACGAGGAGCGGGAAGAGTAGGATGTGTGGCCTAAAGAGAGCGGAGTTGCAGCGCTGAGAGATTCCGCAGGAACCAGCATTCCCAAAGTCGCCCGTGAGTTGCTTGCTTGAGCTGTGACACACACCGATGTGAGGACCCAGTTAGAGCAGGCCGGCTGCAGCCGTTATCTGTGCAGAGTGTCGCAGTGTGATCAGGATTGCCGTGAGCGTAGAAGTGCTCCTGGTGGATTGCGAAACAAAGGTGGTACCGCGAGAGAACCAAAGTCTTTCGTCCTTTGAGGACGAGGGGCTTTTTTTGTTGTTCCGGACTGCGCGGCCCTCCCGCAGCGGTACGGCTAAAACCCTATAGTATGGAAATGCTGACTAAGTAACGGAGGTAAATGAATATGGAATCCAAAGAAACGACAGGCTCGGCTCAGATGCCGACCACCTATGATCCCAAAGCTGCAGAACAGAAATGGTACAGCTACTGGAAGGACGGAGGCTTTTTTAACGCCGGGAAGCGACCGGAGGCAGAGCCTTTTACGATCGTCATTCCGCCGCCGAATGTGACCGGTATGCTGCACATCGGCCATACTCTGGATTTTACCCTTCAGGACATCATTATCCGGGTCAAGCGCATGCAGGGCTATGATGCCTTATGGCTACCGGGCTCGGACCATGCCGGCATTGCTACACAGACCAAGGTCGAGCAGAAGCTGCGCGAGCAGGGTGTGACCCGTTATGATCTGGGGCGCGAGAAGTTTCTGGAGAAGGTGTGGGAGTGGAAAGAGCAATACGCGAATACCATCCGCGAGCAGTGGGCGAAGATGGGGCTTTCCCTGGATTATTCCCGCGAGCGCTTCACACTGGATGAGGGACTGTCCCGTGCAGTACGGGAAGTGTTCGTGAACTTGTACAACAAGGGTCTCATTTATCGCGGTAAGCGAATTATTAACTGGGACCCGGCAGCGCGGACAGCCCTGTCTGATATTGAGGTGGAATATAAAGAGGTACAGGGCCATCTGTATCATCTGAAATATCCGTTAAAGGATGGCAGCGGGTTTATTACGGTCGCGACGACCCGTCCGGAAACGATGCTGGGAGATACAGCGGTAGCGGTGCATCCGGAAGATGAGCGTTATCAGGATATGATCGGCAAAATGCTGGTGCTTCCGGTTGTAGGCCGGGAAATTCCGGTCATCGCAGACGAGTATGTAGAGAAGGACTTCGGCAGCGGTGCGGTGAAGATCACCCCTTCCCATGACCCGAACGATTTTGAGATGGGCCTGCGCCACGATCTTCCGCAGATCACGGTGATGGATGAGTCCGGCACCATGAATGGCTTCGCCGGCAAATATGAAGGGCTTGACCGCAGCGAATGCCGCAAGCAGATTGTCAGCGATCTGCAGGAAGCCGGCGTCCTGATCCGTATCGAGGACCATGTTCATCAGGTCGGGCACAGTGAGCGCAGCGGCGCGGTCGTTGAGCCGTATTTGTCGACACAGTGGTTTGTCAAAATGAAGCCGCTCGCCGATGCCGCCATCGAGGCGCAAAAATCCGGAGACGGTGTAAACTTCGTGCCGGAACGCTTTGAGAAAACCTATCTTCACTGGATCGAGAATGTGCGGGACTGGTGCATTTCCCGGCAGCTGTGGTGGGGACACCGGATTCCAGCCTGGTACTGTGAGCAGTGCGGCGAAGTGCATGTATCGCATGACGAGCTGGACGTGTGCAGCGCGTGCGGAAGTCATCAGCTGAAGCAGGATGAGGACGTTCTGGACACTTGGTTCAGCTCCGCGCTCTGGCCGTTCTCGACACTAGGCTGGCCGGAGGACAGTGAGGACTTCAAGCGTTACTACCCAACGAATGTTCTCGTGACCGGCTATGACATTATTTATTTCTGGGTAGCCCGGATGATCTTCACTGCGCTGGAGTTTACCGGCGAGAAGCCGTTTAAGGATGTGCTGATGCACGGACTGGTGCGGGATGCGGACGGCAAGAAAATGTCCAAGTCGCTCGGCAACGGCGTGGATCCGCTGGAAGTCATCGAGAAGTATGGCACAGATGCCATGCGCTATATGATCTCTACAGGAATTACGCCGGGACAGGATCTGCGCTTCCGCTGGGAGAAGGTAGAGCAGGCGCGGAACTTCGCCAACAAGATCTGGAACGCCTCCCGCTTTGCCTTGATGAATCTGGAGGGCGTACAATACAGCGATATCGACATCAGCGGGGATCTGGGTACAGCCGACCGCTGGATTCTGCATCGCCTGAACGAAACTTCACGCGACATTACGCGTCTAATAGACAGCTACGAGTTCGGCGAAACAGGCCGATTGCTCTATAACTTCATCTGGGATGATCTGTGTGACTGGTATATTGAGTTTGCGAAGCTGACACTGTACGGCGAGGATGAGGCTGCCAAAAAGAACACCCAGTCCGTGCTCGTCTATGTCCTGGATCGCACGATGCGTTTGATTCACCCGTTCATGCCGTTTATTTCCGAGGAAATCTGGCAGCATCTTCCTCATGACGGGGATACCGTTATGCTGGCAGAATGGCCGACCTATGATGCCGCTCTGGAGAACCCGGAGGCTGTTGCTGAAATGGATATGCTTATGGACGTGATCCGTGCAGTCCGGAACATCCGGGCCGAGGTGAACGTACCGATGAGCAAGAAAATCGAGCTGCTCCTTCAAGCTTCGGACGCCAAAGGCTTAAGCATTGTTCAGCGCAACGAAGTGTACATCCGCCGCTTCTGCAACACTTCCCAATACGAAGCGGGTCTGAGCCTGTCCACGCCGGATAAAGCGATGACTGCAATTGTAACAGGGGCGGAGCTGTACCTTCCGCTTGCCGGCCTGATCGATATCGATCAGGAGATTGCCCGCCTGGAGAAGGAGCTGCAGCATCTCAATAGCGAGGTATCCCGGGTAGACAAGAAGCTGGGTAATGAGGGATTTGTGGCCAAAGCGCCGGCGAAGGTGATCGAGGAAGAGAAGGCCAAGCAGGCTGATTACAGCGACAAGCGGGATAAAGTGATTGCCCGTATCGCGGAGCTGAGAGGCTGATATGGGACAAACCGGATCCGTAGGTGAAGATATGATGAATAAGGTCCCGGCAGCCCCCTTTGAGACGTATACAGAAGCGGTGAACTGGATTAACGGCTTGATCCCATTCGGGATCAGGCCCGGTCTAGAGCGGATTGAGCTGCTGCTTGAGCGCCTGGGTCATCCTGAACGCCGGCTGAAGTTCGTTCATGTGGCGGGCACGAACGGTAAAGGCTCCACCTGTGCGTTCTTGACACGCGTGCTGCTGCAGGGCGGATATTCCGTCGGGACCTTTACCTCGCCCTATATTACGAAGTTCACGAATCGCTTTCAGATTGACGGTGAGGATATTGAGGAAGAGGTATTGCTGAAGCTTGCAAACCAGCTGTATCCGCTTGTACAGGAGATTGCAGACAGTGAGCTTGGCTCTCCGACCATGTTTGAGGTGTCCACAGCGCTGGCGATCCTGTTCTATTCCCGGGAACGGGTACCGGATGTGGTCGTGTGGGAGACAGGGCTTGGCGGCAGAATGGATGTGACGAACGTCGTTCACCCTGTCGTATCGGTGATTACGAACATAGGAATGGATCATACCGATATTCTTGGGGAGACCATTCAGGAGATTGCTGCGGAAAAAGCCGGTATTATCAAGCCGGGGGTACCTGTGGTCACGGCGGTTTCCCAGCCGGAGGCTCTGGAGGTTATCCGCCAGACGGCAGCCTCCAAGCGCGCAACACTGTATGCAGCAGGAGAGCAGTTCAGCTACGAGCGGTTGTCCGGGGACGAAAACAGCCAGAAGCTTCGCTTCTCGGGGCCTTTCCGGGAACTGGAACTGGAGATTGGCATGCAGGGCGAGCATCAATGCCAGAATGCGGCCTGTGCCATGATGGCGATAGACATTCTCCGCCATTACATGGCGTTTGTTATTGAGCCTGATGACTTGCAGAAGGGCTTTACAAGCACTCGCTGGGCTGGACGCCTTGAACAGGTGAGTCAAATGCCACGACTGATTCTCGACGGAGCTCATAATCCGGAAGGAGCCGAATCGCTCGCGAAGAGCCTTCCTGGAACCTACCGCTACCGAAAGCTGAACCTGATGATGGGAATGCTCTCAAATAAGCATCATGAAGACTATTTGAAGCATATACTTCCTATAGTGGATACATTGATCATCACTGAACCGGATTTCCGGAGAAAAATGGACGCCAACGCCTTGGCAGACGTTGCTGAACGGATCAGGGAGTCATACGCTAAACCATCCCTTCAAATCATCATAGAACCAGACTGGAGAAAAGCGCTTGAAGCATTGAAGTCACGGACGGAAGCGGAGGATCTCGGGGTCGTGTCAGGCACGTTGTACCTGATTGCCGACGTGCGTTCAGACCTCCTTGGCCTTTCCGATGCTGAAAAAGGTTGGTGAAAATTGTTGAATACTTCGGAACATGTTCATTTTATAGGAATTGGCGGTTATGGCATGAGTGCCATTGCAAGAGTGATGCTGGAGATGGGATACAAGGTTACGGGCTCGGATGTAGCCTCCCAGGAGCTGACTGAAAAGCTGGCAGCCAAAGGCGCCCAAATATATATCGGCCATACGGCCGAGCAGATTCAAGGAGCGGACCTGGTCGTTTATTCGACTGCGCTTTCTCGCGATAATGTGGAGCGGGTAGCGGCAGAGGAGCAGAACATTCCCGTGCTGCACCGTGCCCAAATGCTGGCGAGACTGCTGAATGAGCGCAAGGGCATTGCGGTAGCAGGGGCGCACGGCAAGACGACGACCTCATCCATGATCTCAACGGTGCTGGAGGATTGCGGCGTAGACCCGACCTTTATTATCGGCGGAGAGATTATGAATGTCGGTACGAATGCGAAGGCCGGACAGGGGGAGTATGTCGTAGCTGAAGCAGATGAAAGCGACGGCTCGTTCCTGCAGTACTACCCGTGGCTCGGGGTAGTGCTTAACATTGAGGCTGATCATCTTGAGAATTATGACGGAGATTTTAACCAGCTCAAGGCGGCTTATGTGCAATTTTTGAGCCAGATCCGTGAGGACGGAACAGCCGTTGTGTGTGCGGATGACGAGAATATCAGAGCTATTTTGCCGGAGCTGAAATACCAGGCTACCACATATGGAATTCACCATGATGCTGAATACTCAGCGCGGGATCTTGTGCTCGGAGACCGGCAGGTTAGCTTTACGATGCTGCACGGTGAAGAGGTCATGGGTACCATCCGGCTCTCGGTTCCCGGCAAGCATAATGTATACAACGCCATGGCTACCGTCATTACCTGCATGAAGGCAGGCGTCCCGTTCGAAGAGATTGCCCAGTCTATCATCAAATTTAACGGAGCCAAAAGGCGCTTCCAGGTGCTTGGTGAAATCAATGATATTCTGGTCATTGACGATTATGCACATCATCCGACCGAGATTGAAGCGACCATCAGCGCCGCAAAGGCAACCGGAAAAAGAATTGTAGCCGTATTTCAGCCGCAGCGCTACTCGCGTACCTTCTTCCTGCTGGACGCGTTTAGCCGCGCTTTCGGCGATGCCGATGAGGTCATTATTACCGACATTTACGCACCGGCCGGCGAGAAGCAAATCGAAGGCATTACCTCAGCGAAGCTCGCGGAGCTGATCGTACAGAACAGCAATGCAGGAGCAAGGTACCTTTCGACGAAGGATGAGGTGCTGGAGGATTTGAAGGGACGCGTGGCTCCCGGAGATCTGGTGCTTACGATGGGTGCAGGTGACATTTGGAAGGTTGGAGCTGCTCTGGCAGAAGTGCTGAAGAGTAAATAAGGTGAATACCAGGGTCATGTTATGAAGGAGGCTTTCCTTCAGGGCATGGCTCTTTTTTTCATTTACATCTGGCACGGCAGCGGGACATAACGAGATGGACATCCTCATAAATATGGGTAGTACGAGAGGTGACAACCAAGGAGGGGAGTCCATGAGCAAATCCCGAATGACGATTCGTCTGGATCAAGAGCCGCCGCGGGGGACGATAGAAGAGCGAAGTGTGCGGCTATCCGGAGTTCCGAAGACAGAGGATCACAATATTGAAGTGGATCTTGGCAGCTATTATCGCCCGCGCGCGCCGAAAGCTTCACTCTGGAAGCTGATCGGCTCCATCACAGCCGCTGTGCTGACCGGTCTGCTGTTCGGCTTTGCGGTCTTGAATTCATTTGGCGGGGAGCCTCGTGCATCTGAACATACTACGCCTGTCGATTCCGCACCTGTACCGGAAGCGGCCCAGTCACAGCAGCATGATGCAGCGGGAGTGCAGCCTGGAAGCGAGACGGTCCTTGTTCCTGAAAAAACCTACTATTTGCTTCAATACGGCATGTTCAGCTCGGAGGAAGGGGCCAAGCAAGCAGAGAAGGAGCTGCTGCAGTCAGGGCTGGCCGCCTACGGGGACATGGATGGGGCTTACCGTGTCTATGCCGGAATATCTCCTGACCGGGAGGGAGCGAAGCTGCTCAGCAGTCAGCTGAAGCATAGCGGAATCGAGCTCTATGTAAAAGAGGTGGTGTCTGCGGGACCACAGACGACGGTTCTGGCTGTCTCTGGATTGCCATGGAGCCTGTTCATAGAAACGGGCGGAGGACTGGCTTCAGAGCTCAGCGCGTTTTCTGCCCTTATGCTGGGGCGGGAGACCGGGACTGCTGCCGATGCAGAAACGATGAACCGTATAACCGGGCTGCATTTACAATGGACGGAGGCGCTGGAGCTGCTTCAGGGTATGAGTCCCGAGGCGGAGTCTCAGCTAAAGGGGATGGCGCAGCAGATGAACAGCGCGGTTACGGCACTCGCAGAATATAACAAAAACCAGGCCAAGGGGCATTTGTGGGAAATCCAATCAGGCATGATGAACTATATCATGGGTCAAAAAAAGCTCATTTCACTGCTATAGCCCTTATTTCCCGGGTCAGAAATACCTCACAGCAGGGGCAACTATTTCCAGTTGTCCCTGCTGTTTTTGTATTTGTATTGCTAACTGTTACACCGTATAATAATGTAGGTGTCAAAAAATGGCGAGGGACGATGAGAGATGAAGAAAAACGCAGGAGTGCTGATTTTGTTCATACTGCTGGGGTGGCTGACAGGAACCTGGCTTGCCAAAGCGCTGATGTCCGTCAAGGCCCTTTCTTTTTTAACAACCTCGACCTATATCGGCTGGAGGCCGGAGGCACAATTGGATATTATCAATTATAATATAAACATTGAAATCAAGCTTAGCCTGCTCGGACTGATCGGTATTATTACAGCGGTCTGGCTGTATCGCAGGCTCTAGACAAGGAGAACAGCCCGTGACGGACAACAGATCTCGGCGGCAGATTGTGCTTGCCTCAACCTCTCCTCGAAGACAGGAGCTGATTCAAATGCTTGGTCTTCCGGTTGAAGTTATGCCTAGCGGCGCTGACGAAGACACGCCTGCAGGATGGAAGCCTGAGCAGGTTGTGGAGAGTCTGGCTCTCCGCAAGGCTGAGGCTGTGTTAGAGCGCTGTAGACTTGCTGCACCGGCAGCTGTTATTGTCGGGAGTGATACGGTAGTCGTGCTGGATGGGGAGATTCTGGGCAAGCCCCGGAACCCGGAGGAGGCTGTTTCAATGCTCTCCCGGCTTCAGGGAAGAAGACATGCCGTATATACTGGCATTGCCTGCGTGGATCTATCCACAGGGACAAGCCTGCTCCGGCATCGCGTCACAACTGTAGCGATGAAGCCGCTTCTGGAGACTCAGATTGAGAGCTATGTAAGAACCGGCGAGCCGATGGACAAGGCAGGGGCATATGGCATTCAAGGATTGGGTGCTGTTCTGGTGGAGAGCATCGAGGGCGATTACTTCAATGTCGTGGGCCTCTCGATCTCTATGCTGTCCGATATGCTGCTGGAGCTGGGGATTTCCGTGCTCGACGGATGCTTGCAGAGCAGCAGCCAGGGCGGCAGGAACATGACGCGTTGAACTTATAGAAAGTAGGGGAAGGCATGGAGTCGCACGCATTTATGCTGCGCGATATCCCCCATGATGAACGACCTAGAGAGCGCATGATGGCTTATGGGGCAAGCGCTTTGAGTCATGCTGAGCTGCTCGCGATACTGCTGCGGACCGGAACCCGCCAGGAATCGGCGGTGCACGTAGCCCAGCGGATATTGCAACAGGCAGGCAGCATTCGGGAGCTGTCAGATTTAAGCATTACCGAATTGACGCAGATTAAAGGGATCGGGCCAGCCAAGGCGGTTCAGCTAAAGGCCGGGATTGAGCTGGGACGAAGAATGTCCGGTTTTAAGCGAGGCGAGCCGGTCATTATCCGGAGTCCGCGCGATGCTGCAGATCTGCTTAGCGAGGAGCTGCGCTCTCTGCATAAAGAACACTTTGTTTGTCTTTTTTTAAATACCAAGAATCATGTGATTGCTCAGGAGACGCTGTCCATTGGCAGCTTGAACGCAGCGGTCGTGCATCCCAGAGAGGTCTTCCGGGCTGCCATCAAGAGCAGCTGCGCTTCGCTCGTCTGTGCGCACAATCATCCCAGCGGGGATCCTACACCAAGCCCGGAGGATATTGCGCTTACAACACGCCTGGTCGAGGCGGGGAGCATTATCGGGATTGACGTACTGGATCACATCATTATTGGAGATGGAAGCTTTGTCAGTTTGAAGGAACGCGGTTTGATGTAATATAATAGTCCAGATTGAGGAAGAAAGGGAGTTTACAGCATGTTTGGTGGATTCACGAAGGATTTAGGAATTGATTTGGGGACAGCGAATACACTCGTTTATGTCCGTGGTAAAGGTATTGTCGTTCGGGAGCCCTCGGTGGTTGCCCTGCGTACAGATACGAAGAGCATTGAGGCGGTCGGTGAATCTGCCAAGAAAATGATTGGACGCACCCCCGGCAACATCCGGGCAATCCGGCCAATGAAGGACGGCGTCATCGCCGATTTTGACACTACGGCGACGATGATTAAATATTTCATTCGTCAGGCGCAGAAGCAGCGCTCGTTCTTTCAGCGTCATCCGAATGTCATGGTGTGTGTGCCTTCCGGTATTACAGCGGTAGAACAGCGCGCTGTAGAGGACGCAACGAAGCAAGCCGGTGCACGTGAAGCCTACACGATTGAGGAGCCGTTCGCAGCGGCAATCGGAGCGGATCTACCGGTATGGGAGCCGACGGGCAGCATGGTAGTAGATATCGGCGGAGGAACGACAGAGGTAGCTGTTATTTCGTTGGGCGGAATCGTAACAAGCCGCTCGGTTCGCGTTGCCGGCGATGAAATGGATGAATCCATCATCTCTTATATCAAACGCCAGTATAATTTAATGATCGGAGAGCGGACGGCAGAACAGCTGAAGATGGAAGTAGGCTCCGCCATGCCGCTGGAATCCGTAGAAACCATGGAAATTCGCGGCCGGGATCTCGTGACCGGACTGCCGAAGACGATCTCGATTACGTCCGATGAGATCAGTGAAGCGCTGGCAGATACGATCAATGCCATCGTTGAAGCTGTAAAGGTTACGCTGGAGAAATGTCCGCCGGAGCTCGCAGCAGATATTATGGACCGCGGCATTGTGCTTACCGGTGGCGGTGCGCTGCTCCGTAACCTCGATAAGCTGCTTGCAGAAGAAACCGGAATGCCGGTCATTGTGGCCGAGAATCCGCTGGATTGCGTAGCTATTGGCACAGGCAAAGCGCTTGACAATATTCATCTGTTCAAATCCCGCAGCAGCTCAGCCAGCCGTTCCAAGCGGTAGTCTGGAGAGCAGACCCTGATTGAACAAAGGATTCGGGAATATAACAGTAACGTTAGAAGGTGTTAGAAACTGTTTAAGCTGCTAGGCAACAAACGACTGTTTATTATGCTGATCGGACTTGTCACGTTTATAGCACTCATGGGCTTTACACTGGGACCTCGTGTGGGACTGACCTGGCCCGAAAAGTTCATGAGAGACACCGTTGGATTTGTGCAAGGCGTATTTTATAAGCCCGCTTCTTATATAGCGGGCTTCTTTGAAGATGTTAGGAATATGAAAGAAGTCTACAGCGAGAATGAGCGCCTGAAGATGGCCGTGGCCCAGTATGCCCGTGAAAGTGCGGAGTATCACCGGATTAAAGCAGAGAATGAAGACTACATGAACATGCTCAAGTTCACAGAGGCCCAGAAGAACAAATACGATTATGATTACCGGCCGGCCAATGTGCTCAGCGTGAATCAGGATCCCAATAATCATACGCTCGTCATTGACCTGGGAGAAAAGGATGGCGTAAGGCAGAACATGACGGTCATCTCGGTAGAAGGGATGGTCGGTGTGATCAGCCAGGTCGGCAACTTCACCTCGACCGTGAAGTTGCTTACCACCCTGGACCCGCAGGATGCCAAGCGGCAGCAGATCGCGGCCACGGTCTCGAATAAGGACACCTTTGGCATCATTGAGAGCTATGACAAGAAAACCAGGATGCTGAAAATGACGCGCATTCCGGAAGACGATCCGGTTGCTCCTCAGGATCTCATTGTATCCTCTGGTAACGGAGGCGTTATTCCTCGCGGCATGATTATCGGTAAAGTGGTAGAGGTAGAGACCGGGGAATTTGGCCTGACCCGAACCGCCACCATTGAACCCGCGGCAAACTTCCAGGATTGGAAGACACTCCTGGTCGTATTTACGCCGGAGGAGCCTCAGGAATGAAGCGTTATCAATTGCTGATCCTGCTGCTGTTTCTGCTGTTTATATTTCAGGGAACCATTGGATTTTGGCTGACACCGCCTGCACTGCAGGGAATCATTTCTCCAAATCTCGTGTTTGTTGCTATTTTATTTGCGACAATTTATCATCACCGCCATACCGGGCTTGTGCTGGGACTTATTTTCGGAATTGTACATGACATTATCTATTACGGCGAAATGATCGGTACCTACTCCTTTGGGATGGGGGTCTCGGCATATATCATGGGAATGATATTTAACAAGCCGCGATCTCCTCTGCCGGTCATGCTGACCGCTGTCATCCTGGGGAGCCTGCTGCTGGACAGTATGCTGTTCGGCATCTACAAGCTGTTCCGGATTAATCCGGATTCGTACAATTGGGCTTTGCTGCATCAAATGCTGCCCGATCTTCTGATTCATTTCGCGTTTGCCCTGATCATTTATGTGCCTGTCCGCAAACAGCTCGATCTGGTTGTGAAGGCGCCACGGCGAAGCAAGGCTTCTTGAATCTAATTTCGACATTTTGGTGAGAGGCCGGCAGGAACTACAGGCTGTGACCGCGAAATGTATGTAGATGGGAGGGACAGGCTTATGGCTGTAAAATCCAATCACGTTACGATTAAGGGCATCAAAGATGGCCTGGTTTTCCTGCTTGATGATCAATGTGATTTTGAAGAGCTGCTCAGCGAGCTTCGTTACAAGCTGGAGCATAGCCATCAGAATATACTGACCGGGCCGATTATTCACGTGGATGTGAAGCTGGGCTCCCGGAGAATTAATGATGATGAGAAGCAGAGTATTCTAGATATTTTGAAGCAGAAGGGGAATCTGCTGATCCGTTCCGTGGAATCTCCTCCGGTCAGCCCGGAGAGTGAGCCTGAGAAGGGACCGTCAGTGAAAGCAGGCATGGTGCGTTCCGGACAGGTGCTGCATCATCGCGGGGACCTGCTCTTCCTGGGCGATGTGAATCCCGGCGGTACCATCGTGGCCACCGGAGATATTTACATTGTAGGGGCGCTGAGGGGAACGGCGCACGCTGGTTCTGAAGGGAATCAGGACGCGATTATTGCTGCATCCTACCTGGCTCCAACGCAGCTTCGAATCTCGGAGAAGATTAGCAGGCCGCCGGACGAATGGGAAACCCGGGAGACGGTGATGGAGTTTGCCTATCTGCAGGATGATGTCATGAAGATTGACAAGATTAGCAACATTGCTCGTTTGGGCCGGGATTTTAATGTGTTTAAAGGAGTGTAGAACATGGGAGAGGCAATTGTCGTCACATCAGGCAAAGGCGGAGTCGGCAAAACGACGACCTCGGCCAACATCGGAACGGCCCTGGCACTGCTGGGCAAGAAGGTATGCCTGGTAGATACCGATATCGGCCTGCGAAATCTGGATGTCGTTATGGGTCTGGAGAACCGGATCATATATGATCTTTGCGACGTTGCGGAAGGACGATGCCGCCTTAATCAAGCGCTAATCAAGGATAAGCGCTTTGACGAGCTGTATATGCTGCCTGCCGCCCAGACTAAGGACAAGAACGCTGTTTCACCGGAACAGGTGAGGGATATTGTTCTGGAACTGAAGAAGGAATACGAATACGTTATTATCGACTGTCCGGCAGGTATTGAGCAGGGCTTCAAGAACGCGATTGCAGGTGCGGATAAAGCAATTGTAGTGACGACTCCTGAGCATGCGGCAGTCCGTGACGCCGATCGGATTATCGGGCTCCTGGAGAATTCGGAAGTGGAGTCACCGAAGCTGGTCGTAAACCGGATTCGGCCGAATATGGTCAAGTCGGGAGACATGCTGGAAATTGAGGACGTTCTTCAGGTGCTGAACATTGACCTGATCGGAATTGTACCGGATGACGAAATGGTCATTAAAGCAGCGAACATCGGCGAGCCGACGGTAATGAACCCGGACTCCCAAGCGGCAATTGCTTACCGCAATATCGCCCGGCGGATTCTGGGAGATACCGTGCCTTTAATGCAAATCCATCAGAAAAAAGGCATGTTTACCCGCTTTAAGAAATTTTTTGGCATGGGCTAGCAGGAAAGCCCGACATGATTAGGCCCCGCAGCAACCCGGCACCTCTGAGACGCTTTGGCTCAGAAGGTGCTTTTTTTTCGTTGTGTGGATGTTCGCTCTCGTAAGGCTTGTTCTAAACCGCTTTTTATGGCACATAGGATAAGGTAAAACAAGCTCTGGGGGAGAATTCGTATGGACATCCGCACATCGGTCAGAAATAGAAGAGAAGCTCGAATTCGGGAGCTGCTGGAGGAAAAGGCAAATCCGGCATCAGCAACGAGGCAGGAATCTGAAGCTCTGCTGCAGGCTGCGGAGTTCAATAAGAAGCACTTCACAGGCTCTTTAGCTTCACCGCTGCAAGACCCTGTGTCGGAGCGTGACCCGGAAAAGCTCTGGAAGCAGGGCTATAGAGGCTGGGAGGAGCCGGTGCCGACTCCGCCCGCTTCAGGTCCGCCGCGGCTGATGACAGGCCTGCTTCGGAGAATTGTTATCAGTGCGCTTTTGTTCGGAGCGGTTTGGGGCGTTTTTTCTACCGATCAGCCTTGGGCAGCCCGTGTGCAATGGTTTGTGCTGGACGGGCTAAGTCGAGAGATGGATTTTGCAGCAGCCCAGGCCTGGTATGAAGAGCATTTTGGCGGTGCGCCATCCTTTATCCCGATTTTTGGACAGGATCCACAGGAATCTACCAAGGTGAACGGAGAAATGCTCGTACCGCCCCTTAGCGGGACGGTACTGCAGCCGTTTGTTGTAGATATGAAGGGGATCAAAATCGTTCCTCAGAGCGAGCAGCAATCCTCTCGGGAGGTACACAGTATTGAGGCTGGCAGAGTTATGAAGGTGCGTCCGCTCCCGGATGGACTGTATACGCTTGAGGTGCAGCACAGAAACGGCCGCTACGCGCAGTACAGCGGATTAAGCCATGTCACACTGAGGGCCGAGGACTGGGTGCAGGGCGGGGATGTGCTGGGAGTGGTTCCGTTATCGCTTTCTTCCGGTGAAGAGCCTGTGCTTTACTTTATGCTGAAAGAAGGGAGCATGCCTGTCGATCCGGCGGATGTGATTCCGTTTTGATTACCATTCGGGGCACAGTCCTGTCTTTACACCCGCTATTTGTCATGATTATGCTGGCTTCGGTGATCACTGGTGGCTTTCTGGAGCTGCTGACGCTCTTCATTATTGTGTTCATCCATGAATTAGGCCATGCTGCTGCAGCTGCTGCTATGGGCTTCAAGGTTAGGTCCATCCAGCTGCTGCCGTTTGGAGGCGTGGCGGTCATTGAAGAGCAGGGAAGGATGAATGCATACAAGGAGATCGTCATTGCGCTTGCAGGGCCGCTGCAGAATGTAATTATGATTGGCATGGCAAAGCTGCTGCTGTACATTGGCTGGGGAGACGCCAGCTTTCTGGAATACCTGATCCAGGCTAATCTGATGATTGCCCTGTTCAATTTGCTGCCGATTCTGCCGCTGGATGGTGGAAAATTGCTGCAGGCGCTGATCAGTCTGTTCGCTCCTTATCACGCTACACTGATCTGGACCTCGCGGGCGGGATGCTTCTGCAGCCTCGTCATGCTCGCGATCGGCGTCCAGCCATTGTTCACCGGAGAGACGCTGCAGCTGAATATCATGATGATCGGCTTGTTTCTGGCATATTCCAATTTCGAGGATTATCGGAATGTGCCTTACCGCTTCGTACGTTTTCTAGTCCAGCGAAGCAGCTATGCAGGAGAGCAGAGTGGAGAAGCTCAAGCTATTGTAGCAGATGCTTCGAAACCTTTAGATGAGATTGTGCGTTTATTTAGGAGAGAAAAGGTTCATCTGATTTATGTCATGAATCGGGGCGGGGGCGTCATGGCTGTTCTTCCTGAACAGCAGGTGATCTCTTCCTACTTTGCAGTCAAAGAACCCCCGGTGCGTGACTAGCATATCTATCATTTCAGCAGAGGAGCAATGTGCTCCAAATCGGCCCAGCGTGAGCTGTTGAAATGGTATAATCAACAGACAGTATCCGCTTAAAGAGGTGAGGCCATGAAGCAGCTTATCGTTCAGAGCGAAGCAGACATTGTTCAGCTCGCTCTTCTGGACAACCGTATCCTTCTGGAATATGCCTCCGAACGGGGTGAGCATCCCGGTGCGGCCGGCAATTTTTATAAAGGCAGGGTCGTTAATGTCATTCCAGGCATGCAGGCCGCCTTTGTTGACATCGGACTGAGGAAGAATGCCTTTTTGTACGTGGATGATGTGCTCTCTCCCCATCTGGAGAAGCAGCCCGACACCAAGCCGTCTATTGAAGCATTGCTAAGTGCAGGCCAGGAGTTGATTGTACAAGTCGTGAAGGAGCCGATGGGCGGAAAAGGCGCTCGGGTGACGACTCATTATTCTCTCCCCGGGCGGTTTATGGTCTATATGCCTAAGGCCGGATATGTCGCTGTATCCAAGAAAATTTCCCGGGAGAATGAACGATCGCGTCTGAAGCAGCTGGGAGAAGGCCTGATAGGTAAGGAAGAGGGCCTGATTATCAGGACTGTGTCAGAGGGGGAACAAGAAGCAGCTGTGCGCAGCGATCTGGAGTGGCTGCGATTTCTTTGGTCGCGTATTCTGGAGCAGGCGATCAAGCAAAGGCCACCGGCACTGCTGCACCGGGAGCGGGGCATGGTCCACCGATTTATTCGCGATGTATTTAGCCCGGAGCAGGATGAATTGATTGTAGCAAGGCCGACTGAAGCGAAGGAAATCCGTGCTTATTTGCAGGAGCTGCTTCCTGGGAGCAAGCCCTGCATCAAGGTTTACGAAGGGGACCGAACTCTTTTTGAGGCATATGGCGTAGAGGAGCAGCTAAAGCAGGCTTTTTCGAGACAGATCCAGCTTGCAGACGGCGGTACGATTGTCATTGATGAGACGGAGGCCCTGACGGTGATTGATGTCAATACGGCCAGTTATACGGGGGGCAGCAGTCTGGAGGAAACGGTCACGCGCACCAATGTCAGTGCTGCCAGGGAGATTGCACGCCTGCTCCGTTTGAGGGATATGGGCGGCATCATTATTGTTGACTTTATTGATATGGAGGAAGAGCATAGCCGGGAGCTGGTGCTGTCTGCCATGGAGGAGATTATTAGCAAGGACCGCACCAAATGCGTTGTGCTGGGCTGGACGCGTCTGGGACTGCTCGAAATTACACGGAAGATGGAACGGGATCCTGCGGCTAACCCCTATCGCAGAATCTGCAAAGCCTGCTCCGGCAAAGGAATTACGAGTTGATGGATTGACGACACTTTTATTCTGTGTTATCATCTCTTGGTATGTGTTCAGCGAACAATTTGCTGCACATGCTGTAACCGCTCCGGTCAGGTTGACAAGGACGGTCGAGACTGCTCGGCTGGACACCTGAATCAGGCGAGTCTGAGACATGAGGAGGTGCAAGCAAATGTACGCTATTATCGAAACAGGTGGTAAGCAATACAAAGTCCAAGAGGGCGATGTGTTGTTCATCGAGAAGCTGAATGCAGGTGACGGCGAAAGCGTGACTTTCGACCGTGTACTGGCCGTATCCAATGGTGAAGGCCTGGTAGCAGGAACACCGGTAGTATCCGGAGCTTCTGTAACTGCAAAGGTAGAGAAGCACGGTAAAGGCCGCAAGGTCGTTGTATACAAATACAAGCCGAAGAAGAACTACCACAAGAAGCAAGGTCATCGTCAGCCTTTCACGAAAGTAACAATCGAGAAGATTCAGGCGTAAGAGGGTGCGGTAATTGATTACTGTACAGATCTCCCGCCGGGACGACGGAAGAATTCATGGCTTTGAAGTCAAGGGTCATGCAGGTTATGCAGATCCGGGACAGGATATCGTTTGCGCTGGGGTTTCCGCTGTCACTGTTGGCACGGTCAACTCGATCGAGGCGTTAACCGGCACAGTCATGGAGGCCGAGATGAAAGGTGGATTTCTGAGTGCGGTGCTGCCGCATGAAGGACATAACGCCTCCTCGGAACAAGTTCAGCTGCTCCTGGAATCGATGGTGCTGATGCTGCAGAGTATTGCAGATTCATACGATGAGTATATTCAAATACAGGTTAAGATTATTAAAAGAAGGAGGTAGGCTAACATGTTGAAATTGGATCTTCAGTTATTCGCATCCAAAAAAGGTGTAGGCTCCACGAAGAACGGTCGTGACAGTATTTCCAAGCGTCTCGGCACGAAGCGTGCAGACGGTCAAACCGTTACGGGCGGAAGCATTCTGGTTCGCCAACGCGGAACCAAGATTCACCCAGGCACGAACGTGGGCATTGGTAAAGACGACACTCTGTTTGCGAAAGTCGATGGCGTTGTGAAATTTGAACGTTGGGGTCGTGATCGCAAGAAAGTGAGCGTCTACCCGGTTGAGGTCGCTCCTGTAGCGGCAGCAGTTGAGGCTTAATTGTCCTCAATCCGGCATACAGATGAAGAGGTCTCCGGCAGTATGCCGGGGGCTTCTTTTTTTAGGGATCAAGGCAGAACTATTTATGGATCACGGATGAATCCCGAATAACGTCTATGGTATACTTGGTTTTGGTGAAACTAACCAGTATAGGGAACGGGGAGAGTTCATGAAGTCCTGGAAATGGATTGCGGCTGGGGCCGGGGGATCAATACTGCTTCCTGTCATCTGGCTGCTGTGGATGCCTGGCCTTCTGGCAGCTCTTGGGACAGTAATCTGGTCTGTTGCCGCAACGCTGTTCGCGGTAAGGATGGTGCTGCGGGAGCAGGAGAGATCTATGGCTGAGCAGCAAAGAATGTCCGAGGAGCAGCTGAAGGAGCGGGCGGTGCAGGCACTGAATCATCACCGTCATGATTGGATGAACGAGCTGCAAATTATGTACGGCTATATCCAGTTGGGCAAGCATGATAAATCGGTGCAATGTGTGGAAAGAATAAAAGAACGGATGCTTCAGGAAAGCAAAGTGTCGAAGCTGGGCATTCCTTCACTCGTGTTTTACTTTCAGGCGTATCGAACCTTTAATGTGCCGCTGCAGCTTGAGATCGAAGTCGTGGACCAGCTGCACTTGAATGAGAAGCTGTCCCCGCTGCGGCAGGAGGCTTTGACGGAAGTCATTATTGCTGCTGTAGACATCTATGAGAAGGCGGGAGAAGGCGGTTCGCCAGAGGAAGAAAGACAGCTGATTATTACCTTCTGGGATCAGGAGGATCACTGCATAGCCGAGCTTGAAGGAGAAGGAGCTTTTGGAGACCGCCGTGCTTTGGAGCAGCAATTGAAGCGCGTGACGGAGCATACAGAATTACGGGTAGAGCAGGTCGATACGGATCATATGACCTACCGTCTGTATATCCCGTATGTGACTTGAGGAAGGTGAAGATAACCGATGTTCGTAGATAAAGCGAAAGTGTTTGTAAAAGGCGGAGACGGCGGAGACGGCTTGATTTCGTTCCGGCGGGAGAAATACGTTCCTAACGGCGGACCTGCCGGCGGGGATGGCGGAAGAGGCGGAGACGTTATTTTTCGGGTAGATGAAGGCTTGAGAACCTTGATGGATTTCCGTTACCAGCGCCATTTTAAAGCCAAGCGTGGCGAAAAGGGCAGAAATAAAAGTCAGCACGGTGCCGGCGCCGAGGATATGATTGTTCGGATTCCTCCGGGAACAGTGCTTATTGATGATGATTCCGGCGAGATCATTGCCGATTTGACACGTAACGGCCAGCAGGTTGTCGTCGCTCGCGGCGGACGGGGCGGACGGGGAAATATCCGTTTTGCAACACCGAATAATCCTGCTCCGGAGCTTGCAGAGAACGGAGAAGAGGGGCAGGAGCGGTACATTACGATGGAGCTCAAGGTGATGGCAGATGTCGGTCTTGTCGGCTTTCCAAGTGTCGGCAAATCAACGCTGCTCTCCGTAGTATCTGCTGCCCAGCCGAAGATCGGGGCGTATCATTTCACAACGATAACTCCGAACCTGGGGATGGTGGAAGTAGGAGATGACCGTAGCTTTGTAATGGCAGACCTGCCGGGTCTGATTGAAGGTGCTCATGAGGGAATCGGACTGGGACACGAATTCCTGCGTCATGTTGAGCGTACGCGTGTCATTATTCACGTGGTGGACATGTCGGGCTCTGAGGGCCGGGACCCGTTTGAAGACTGGGTAAAAATTAACGAAGAGCTCAGGCTGTACAATCCGGTTTTGGCCGAGCGCCCTCAGATCGTAGCAGCTAATAAAATGGACATGCCGGAGTCGGAGGAGAATCTAAGCGTGTTCCGTGAGAAGACTGCAGCAGTCCGGCCGGATCTTGAGATTCTGCCGATCTCATCCTTGACGCGCCAAGGCATTAAAGAGCTTCTGTACAAAGCCGCTGCTGTACTGGATGAAATTCCGGAGGAGGTTGCAGTAGAAGAAGTGCCGGAGGTAGCAGAGCGCAAGGTGTACCGATTCGAGCAGCAGGAGGACAATTCCTTTACAATTACCCGGGACAATGAGGCGTACGTGGTGCACAGTGAGCGCATTGAGCGCATGCTCAAGCGGATGCAGATGAATTCCCATGATGCGATTCTGAAGCTTGCGCGGACGATGAGACATATGGGCATTGACGATGAGCTTCGCCGCCGGGGGGCTGTGGACGGAACGATTGTACGTATTGCGGATTTTGAGTTTGAGTTTGTTGAGGGAAGCAGCTATTACTAGTGCCCTGCAACAGAGCCACTATGAAGAACGCCAGATTTCATGTTATGAAATCGGCGTTTTTTTTATTGCTGCAAAGCCTCAATTCATAGCCGTTTTAAGGTATAGTGGGGAAAGGCAGCAACACGCATTACAAAAAATAGACGTGAATGTATTGCCCTCCTGTTCAATATCCCTTATAATGTCCACTATATGAATACAGTAGTCTTTGGGGAGAGGACGTTTTGTGAAAGAACGTTATTATTTGGTCCGAGAGGATATTTTACCGGAAGCTGTCGTCAAGACGATGCAGGTCAAGAGACTGCTGGCGGCCGGAGAGGCCAAGACCGTGCACGATGCTGTGGAGCAGGTGGGATTAAGCCGGAGCGCTTTTTACAAATACAAAGACGGTATTCATCCCATTAACCAGCTGGAGCGGGACGAAATTGTAACCATCTCCATTGATATGGAACATCGCTCGGGCATGCTGTCAGGAGTTCTGGGACTGGTCGCTGGGGAAGGCGGAAACGTGCTGACCATTCATCAGAGCATCCCGCTGCAAGGCATTGCCAACGTCGTTATTTCCGTAGAGGTTTCAAGGCTGAATGAGGAGCTGGACGATTTATTGGTCGGCATTCGGCGCATCCAGGGAGTCCGGCGGGTCCAGATGATTGGACAGGGATAACAGGATGGATTCACATAGGGAAAGAAGAGATTGATGCTAGAATACAGGAGGGAATGTATAGATGAAGCCGGTTAAGGTAGGTTTGTTGGGATTAGGGACTGTAGGAACAGGTGTGGTTCGGATTGTGGAAGGACATCAGGAGGATTTGAGCAGTCAGGTGGGCTCACCGATTACGATCGGCAAGATTGCTGTTAAGAATACAGAGAAAGAACGCAGTATTTCGGTTGACAGCAGCAAGATGACATCTGACCCATGGGAAGTTATCCGTGACCCGGAGATCGACGTCATTGTAGAGGTGATGGGCGGGATTGAGCAGACGAAGGAGTATATCCTGGAGGCGCTTGAGCAGGGCAAGCATATTGCAAGCATATCAGGGCAAGCATATTGTAACAGCCAACAAGGATTTGATGGCTTTGCATGGGGCGGAAATTTTGGCTAAAGCTCAAGAGAAGCAGTGCGATGTGTTTTATGAAGCGAGTGTGGCCGGCGGCATTCCGATTATACGGACGCTGATCGAGGGCTTCTCCTCGGACCGGATTACGAAGATCATGGGCATTGTGAACGGAACAACGAACTATATTTTGACCAAAATGAGCCAGGAAGGAGCATCCTACGAGGATGTTTTGGCTGAAGCTCAGGAGCTCGGATATGCAGAAGCAGATCCCACCTCGGATGTAGAAGGTCTGGATGCGGCACGCAAAATGGCCATTATGGGAACGCTCGGCTTCCGTACGAACGTGGAGCTGCAGGATGTAAGTGTGAAGGGGATCTCCCAGGTAACGAAAGAGGATATCCAGTACGCTAAACGTCTCGGCTATGAAATGAAGCTGCTCGGCATCGCGGATCGGGAGCAGGAGCAGGTCAGCATTAGTGTGCAGCCAACAATGGTCCGCACCAGTCACCCGATGGCCGCCGTAAACGGTGTGTTCAACGCGGTTTATGTGTATGGAGAAGCTGTGGGCGAGACCATGTTTTACGGACCAGGGGCAGGTGAGATGCCTACAGCTACGTCAGTGGTTGCCGATCTGGTAGCTGTGGTTAAGAATCTTAAGCTCGGAGTCAACGGGCTTCAGGCGATCGCTCCTTATAAGGCGAAGGTGCTGAAGACCGATGATCAGATTATGTTTAAGAATTTCATTTTGCTTCACGTAGATGACAAGGCTGGGGTATTGGCACAGATTACACAGGTGTTTGCAGAATACGGGGTGAGCCTGGAGTCGGTTGTTCAGCAGCCGAATGATCAGACACCTCAGGCAGAAATCATTATTGTAACCCACAATGCCAGCAAAGCGAGTATGGATAAGGTGCTGGATCATTTTGAAGGCTTGGAAGTTATCCGCGAGATTAAAAGCGTGTATCGGGTCGAAGGCTAATCAGGCCAGGTGTCCGTTGGAGTCATGCTAGTTAAATATCACTTATTTGAATGAATACGAGGAGAGTATTGCTATGCCATACGAAGGCTTAATCCAAACTTATAAAAATTATCTGCCTGTAAATGAGAACACACCATTGTTGACGCTGAAGGAAGGGAATACCCCTCTGATCCGTGCGGAGAATCTGTCCAAGGATCTGGATCTTGATTTGTATTTCAAGTTTGAAGGCTTGAATCCAACCGGTTCCTTTAAGGACCGCGGTATGGTCATGGCTGTAGCGAAAGCGATGGAAGAAGGAAGCAAGACGATTATGTGCGCGTCCACCGGGAACACCTCCGCCGCGGCAGCAGCGTATGCTGCACGTGGGGGGCTGAACTGTATTGTGTTGATTCCAAACAACAATATTGCCCTCGGCAAGCTGGCACAAGCGATCATTTATGGAGCCAAAGTCATTGCGATTGACGGCAACTTTGACCGTGCGCTTGAAATCGTCCGTGAAATTACAGCGAAGCATCCGATTACGCTGGTGAACTCTGTGAATCCGTATCGTATCGAAGGACAGAAGACTGCAGCCTTTGAGGTGGTGGATCAGCTGGGCAAAGCTCCGGATGTATTGGCAATTCCTGTTGGTAATGCCGGAAACATCTCCGCATACTGGAAGGGCTTCAAGGAATATAAGGAAGCGGGTAAGTCCTCGACCTTGCCTCGTATGCTCGGCTTTGAGGCTGAGGGTGCAATGGCGATCGTAAAAGGTGAGCCGATTGCTAATCCTGAAACCGTTGCGACGGCGATTCGTATCGGTAATCCAGCCAGCTGGAAGACGGCGGTAATAGCTGCTGAAGAATCTCAAGGTCAGATTAACTATGTAACCGATGATGAGATTCTGGAGGCCTATCGTACGATTGCTTCCCGGGAAGGAGTATTCGCTGAGCCGGGCTCTGCCGCATCGATCGCTGGTGTCTACAAAATGAAGCGCGAAGGATATTTCAAGGGCGGAGAATCGGTAGTCTGTGTGCTGACAGGCCACGGCTTGAAGGATCCGAACATTGCGATCAAAACGGTCAACGCCGAGCCGCTCGTAGTCTCGGACAACGAAGCTGCCGTTATGGATGCGATTGCTACCCTTGAAGGGGCTGCGCAGGTATGATCTTGAACGACGGCGTACGGATCAGGGTTCCTGCCAGTACGGCAAACCTGGGACCCGGCTTTGACACCTTGGGCATGGCGCTATCGCTGTACGCCTGGATTGAAATGAGACCGCATGATCGGACCGTATTCGAGCTGCACGGTGACGAAATGAAGGGCCTTCCGCAAAATAAGGATAATCTGCTGTACAAGGTAGCGCAGCTGGTATTTCAGGAGGCCGGGATTTCAATTCCGGAGCTCCACATCGGAATGTATTCAGACATCCCGCTGACGCGCGGCTTGGGAAGCAGTGCTTCAGCCATCGTTGGTGCGCTGGCGGCAGCCAATGCTGTTGCAGGCTCGCCGCTGCCGGATCATAAGCTATTTGACATGGCCACAGACTTGGAGCGTCATCCTGACAATGTAGGAGCTTCCATGTTCGGGGGAATTATTGCGTCTGCCTGGGACGGCCAGCATGCGGACTACGTGCGGATTGAGCCTCCCGAAGAGCTGGAGACGCTAGTGGTCATACCAGACTTTCAGCTGGCCACGACCAAGGCTCGGGACGTATTGCCGCAGCATGTGTCATTAACAGATGCCGTATTTAATATTAGCCGGTCTTCACTTCTCACCGCAGCGCTCTCCTCGGGGCAGCTGGACCTGATTTCTGCCGCGATGCAGGACCGCCTGCATCAGCCTTACCGGGCGAGTCTCGTGCCTGGAATGGACCGCATCCTGAAGGAAGCTACAGGGCGAGGGGCTTTGGGCATTGCTTTAAGCGGAGCTGGGCCGACGATGATTGCATTCGTGCGCCGCGGTGATGAGGGAACCGAGATGCTGAAGAGCTATCTTTTGGAGACGATGAAGGAGCAGGGAATTCAGGCGTCAGCCCAGCTGCTGAAGCCCGATAAAGAGGGTGTTACTGTTCTGGGCATGAACCGGGGCACTACCCTGATGGATATCGTTAAAGGGGAAGTTACAATATGAACCGAATCGCACTTCTACCCTCAGGATCTGTATCGCATGAAGCACTGTTGTATCTGTTGAACGGCGAGCCGGCAGAATTGGTTCACCATAAGCTGATTTCTGATGTGTTCATGTCTACCGTAGAAGGCAGAACCGATTACAGCGTCATTCCGATTGAGAACACGATTGAGGGCTCGGTCAGTCTTCATATGGATTGGCTTGTGAATGAAGTTGAGATCCCGATGCAGGCGGAGTGGGTGTACCCTTCGAAACAGAATCTGATCGGCAGCCGAGCTGAGTTTGAGCGGGCAGACGGGAGCATTGATTTTCAACGGATTACGAAAATTTACTCTCATCCTGTAGCGACTGCTCAATGTCGGCAGTTTCTCTCACGCAATGTACCTGGTGCGGAGCTGGAGCCGGTAGGCAGCACTTCTGAAGGAGTACACATTGTGAAGCAGAACCCGGGGAAAGGCTGGGCGGCCATCGGTACCTCGCTGGGTGCTGAGACGCATGGGCTGGATATCCTGTCCCCGTCAATTACGGATCACGACAACAACTACACCCGATTTGTGCTGGTTGGAAGCCATTCGATATCCATTCCGCGTACATCGGTGTATGTCAAGACAAGTGTTCTGGTTACGCTCCCGGAGGATGTGCCAGGAGCCCTGCATCAGGTGCTTTCCGCTTTTGCATGGCGCCGGCTGAACCTGTCCCGAATTGAGTCTCGTCCAACCAAAAAAAAGCTGGGTAACTACTACTTCTACATTGATGTTATGGAATCGGCTGAATCTGTGCTGCTGACAGCAGCTATTGGAGAGATCGAAGCGCTGGGCTGTCAGGTTCGAGTGCTCGGCTCCTATCCCGGCTTTGCTTACAATAAACAGCAATCCCCGGCAGCAACATAGCTTGAAAAGATCCCGTCGCTACTGCGACAGGGATTTTTTTTGCTTTTAGGGAGGTCAATCGCCCATTGCCTGCATAGGATGTATTATTCAATGCGGGCGATAACCTAACGGTGGCCTAAAAGAGGAGTATAGGAGGTTTGTACAGCGTGAAAATCCACATCGTCAAACAGGGCGACACCTTATATGAGTTGTCACAAAAGTATGGGGTTTCATTGGCCAAGATTATGGATGCCAATCCGCAGCTGGTGGACCCTGATCAGCTGGACATCGGTGCCAAAATTAAAATTCCGGCAGAACCCGTTACCGTGCCGGACGGCTCAAGCACGTCTATCCATAAGCATACGGTGAAGCAGGGAGATTCACTGTGGAAGCTGTCCAAAGCATGGGGAGTTCCCCTTAAGAACATGATTGAGGCTAATCCGCAGCTGAAGAATCCCAATGCTCTTTTGGTCGGAGAAATCGTTAATATACCGGCACCTTCACCAGCAGGAGCTGTCGAGAAGAAGGAAATGGAGGCAGCACCGGACCTCCTTGGCAAAACCGCACCTGGGAGCAAAACCTACACAGGTCCCAAAGAACAGATGACGGCGCCTTCACTCCCCTTGGTTCCTGACATGCCAGAAGCCCCTGATATGCCGGAAGAACTGGAGATCGAAGTGGAGATTGCACCTGAAATCGTGGTAAAGCCAGAGATTACCGTAAGCCCAGAGGTTGTAGAGAAGACTGTGATCATTGAGAAAGAATGCCTGCCTGACATGCATCCGTCCATGCCAGCCTGCCCTGAACCGTATACGGAAGCCAGTGAGGCTATGCCTCATTTTCCTATGCCTTGTGCTCCAGGAGACTTCTCCCAGTCTATGGTAAATCCGATGTACGGAGGGATGCCGGCACCATGGGCGCCCACAGCATCCTATAGCATGCTGCCTGAAATGCCTTGTGGCTGCAATGAGGGATCGCCATTGTCTCCATATCCGATGTGGTTTGATGGGGGCATGGGTCATCCAGCGGCCTATCCTATGCCTTATGGCTCTCCAATGAGCATGAATGCAGGGGGGCATGAGATGATGTATGCTGGAGTGTCTGAATATCCAACAGCATCAGGCAGTGTATATCCACAGCCTCATGAAGCGGCCCAGCACAAGATGCAGTCTTCACCGATGGCTATATCACCAGATTATTACGGCGGGGTACCCTACGGACAAATGATGTGGGGAGGTCAGGCGATTGCGGGCGCTGGTTCCATGTATCATCAACCGATGCACGGTCAACAGCAAGGAATGGTCATGGGAATGCCATCTCAGCCGTGCCAGCCATGGTCAACATATGGAGCCGATATGAGTCCCCTCCCGCTACACGGCCCGCAAAAAGACTGCGGCTGCCAT